>NZ_JBJDQK010000001.1:504440-846246 GCF_044903445.1 Streptomyces sp. NPDC019890
AAAAAACCCTTTTGTCCCCATCCCCATGGGGGTCCACATTTAAACCCCCGGGGTCGTTACCCCAATTACGCCCCCAAAAATAAACCCGGGCCCCCCCGGGGGGGGGCCCCCCCACCCCCCGGTCACGGCTGCCATGGACCCCGCTCGGGTCCACGGCCGCCGGTCGAGGGCCGTCCCCCTCGACCGGACTTCCCTTGAATCAGGCCTGCGCGGCGATGCGCGCCAGTCGCTGTGCCTCGTCCCGCGCGGAGCGGGCGATGGCGTCCTCGTCCACCGTGGTCAGACGGCCCGCCTCGACGACGGCCTTGCCGTTGACCAGGGAGAGCGAGACCGGGGCGGCCGCGCCGAAGACGAGCGCGATCACCGGGTCGGCGATGGAGGAGTGGGCGAGCGTGTCCAGCTTCCACAGCACCAGGTCGGCGAGCTTGCCGGCCTCCAGGGAGCCGATCTGCTCGGCGCGGCCGAGGACCTGGGCACCGCCGTACGTACCGAGGCGCAGCGCCTGTCGCGCGTTCAGGGCGGCTTCGCGGTGGGCCCCGAGCCGGTTGATGAGGAGGGCGTTGCGCAACTCGGTGTGCAGCTCGCCCGACTCGTTGGAGGCGGTGCCGTCGACGCCGAGGCCGACCGGGACGCCCGCCTTCAGCATGTCGGGGACGCGGGCGATGCCCGCGGCCAGGCGGGCGTTGGAGGACGGGCAGTGCGCGACGCCCGTGCCCGTACGGGCGAAGGCGGCGATGTCCGAGTCGTTCATGTGGACGCAGTGCGCCATCCACACGTCAGAGCCGAGCCAGCCGGTCGACTCGAAGTAGTCGGTCGGCCCCATCCCGAAGAGCTCCTTGCAGAACTCCTCCTCCTCGACGGTCTCCGAGCCGTGGGTGTGCAGGCGTACGCCCTTGCGGCGCGCCAGCTCGGCTCCCTGGCGCATCAGTTCGGTGGATACGGAGAAGGGCGAGCAGGGCGCGACGGCGATCTGGGTCATCGCGTCGAAGGAGGCGTCGTGGTGCTTGTCGACGGTCGCCTCGGTGGCGGCCAGCGCGCCTTCGAGCGACTCGACGGCGAAGTCCGGCGGCAGGCCGCCGTCCGACTTTCCGCGGTCCATGGAGCCGCGGGCGAGGGTGAACCGCACACCCATGTCCGAAGCGGCACCGATGATCGCGCCGGACAGGTCGCCGGAGCCCTGCGGGTAGACGTAGTGGTGGTCCATCGCGGTGGTGACACCGCCGCGGGCCATCATGGCGAGGGAGCCCTGGGCCGCCGCGCGGGCCATCGGTTCGTCGATGCGCGCCCATGTCGGGTAGAGCGCGACCAGCCAGTTGAAGAGGTTGTGGTCGGTGGCGAGGCCCCTGGTGATCCACTGGTAGAAGTGGTGGTGCGTGTTGATCAGGCCGGGGGTGGCGAGATGGCCGGTGCCGTCGATGCGGCGGACCACGTTCTCCAGGCCGGCGGGGGCCTTGCCCGGTCCGACCGACTCGATCCGGTTGTCCGCGACGACGATGTGGCCGGTGGCGTACTCGGTGTCGTTCGCGTCCACGGTCGCGATGGAACAGTTCTCGATGACGATGCGCGAAGCCGCCATGGTGGGTCCTCAGTTCTTCCCTTTGGTGGAACGGACCCGGGGGTCGAGCGGGGTGACGACCGGGTCCGCGGTGCTGTTGTTGCGCAGATGCCCCCGCTCTCCCCCTGGGACCTGACGCCGGCGCGCACGTCGGGGGTACGGCAGAACTGCTAGAGGTTGGTCATGTCGACCGGGATCTGCGGCTCGATGCCGTCCCGCAGGACGGTGGCCTCGATCAGGCCGTACGGACGGTCGGCAGCGAAGTAGACCTCGTTGTCGTTCTTGAGCCCGAACGGCTCGAGGTCCACCAGGAAGTGGTGCTTGTTCGGCAGCGAGAAGCGGATCTCGTCGATCTCGCTGCGGCTGTTGATGATGCGCGAACCCATTTGGTACAGGGTCTGCTGGAGCGAGAGGGAGTACGTCTCGGCGAAGGCCTGGAGCATGTGCTTCCTGGCCTGCTCGTAGGACTTCTCCCAGTTCGGCATCCGCTCCTCGTCCGAGGACCAGCTGTAGCGCCACTTGGCGGACACCTGGGTCGCGAGGATACGGTCGTACGCCTCCGGGAGCGTCGTGTACTTGTCCTTGACGTAGCCCCAGAACTCGGAGTTCGTCGAGTTCATCACGACGAGGTCCTTGAGGCCGGAGATGACCTGCCACGTCTCGCCGTCGAAGGTGATCTGGGTGACGCGGGTCTCCTGGCCCTTGCGTACGAAGGAGTGCTTGACCTCGTCGGCCCCGATGAACCGGGAGTTGTTGTCCGAGGTCTCGATGCGCTCCCAGGCGTACTCCTCGATGCGGATACGCGCCCGGTGGATCGGCTCCTGGCTGGTCACGAAGTGACGGGCCAGGTGGATGCCGAACTGCTCGGCCGACTCGATGCCGTACTCCTTGGCGAACGCGTACACCGTGTTCTTGGTGGTGTCGGTCGGCAGGACGTTGGCGTTGGAGCCGGAGTAGTGGACGTCGTCCATGTCGCCGGAGAGGGCGACCGAGACGTTCAGGTCCTTGATGTGGTGGGTGTCGCCGTCCCGCGTGATCTTGACGACGCGGTTCTCTGCTTTGCCGTACTGGTTCTGGCCGAGAATCGTGGGCATGTCTGCTAGCTCCCTCGGTAAACGGAGTAGCCGAACGGGTTGAGCAGCAGCGGTACGTGGTAGTGCTCGCCCGGTGTGACGGCGAACGTGATCGCCACCTCCGGGAAGAACGCACCGCTGTCCCTTACGCGGGGGGCGTCCTGCTGCGCCTCGGCTTGCTTGTTGGCACCGTGCTTGTCTGAGAAGTACGCCTCGGTCTCGAAGTCGAGACGTACATGGGTCGTTCCTTCCGGCAGCGCCGGCAGGTCCTTGCAGCGCCCGTCCGCATCGGTCGTGGAGCCGCCGAGCGCGACCCACTGCGCATCGAAGCCACTGCGGGCCGCGAGCGAGATGGCCACGCCCTCGGCGGGGCGTCCGATGCTGGTGTCCAGGATGTGCGTGGACACTGACGCGGTGGTTTCCGTGCTCATGCGCTCTCTTCCTCCACGAGCTCTGCGAGCCGGGTCAGCCGGATGCGGTTGATCTTGCCCAGTTCGGCGCGGACGATTTCCCGCTCCTGCTCGGGCGAGTTCCCGATCCGCTCGCGGACCGCATCACGCATCTGCTCACCGGTCCGGCCGGTGGCACAGATCAGAAAGACGTGTCCGAACTTGTCCTGGTAGGACAGGTTCAGTTCGAGCATTTCGGCCTTGAGCTGCTCGGAGGCACCGGCCATCCCGCTCTGTTCGCGCGACGACGTCTGGTCCCCGGGCTTCGGCCGGCCGATCGGCGGGTGCCCGGCCATCGCCTCGGCCAGATCCTCGGCGCTCAGCTCTGCCATGGCGGCGTCGCCGGCGTCGAAGAGAGCCTCCACGGTGGCGAACGGACGCTGGGCGAGCAGCTTGCTCCCCCACGCCGAACTGGCGCACACCTTCTGAAGTGCGGCCAGGGCCGCGCTGTCCTGTGAGGTGTTGAACCGGGTGAGACCCGCCGGGGGTCCGGGGGCCTCCCCCGGCAAGCGCTGTGGACTCGAAGTCACGGGAGCCTCCGTGGCTGTTTTCGCTGTGCATGGAAGGTCTGCGAACAGCTAACGCCCTCGGGCAACATAACGTCAACACTTTGTTGAAAACTCGGCAACGCTCAAGCCGCCGTCCGGGCATCCGCACGGCGGCGCACGACCGCGGGCTCTCAGCCGCTCTTGGCGGCGTTTCCCCTGTTCAGGTAGCTTTTTCCCGGTTGAGGTAGTTGTAGACGGTGAAGCGGCTGACGCCGAGCGCGCCGGCCACCGTCTCCACGCCGTGCCGTACGGAGAACGCGCCGCGCGCCTCGAGCGTTCTGACGACCGATTGCTTGGTCTTGCGGTCCAGCTCGGCGAGCGGCTTGCCGTGCTGCCGCTCCAGCGCCGCCAGGATGTGCTCGAGTGAGTCCGCGAGCTGCGGGAGGCGTACGGCGACGACCTCCTCGCCCTCCCAGCTGAGTATGACGTCGTCCTCGCGTGCCTCGCCGGGTGCGAGCAGGACGCCGCCCATGGCGTCCACGAGCGGCTTGACCGCCTGGGCGAGTGCGTGGTCGGCGGGCGCGCTCATTCCTCGCCCTCCAGGACATTGAGCTGCAGGGAGACCCGGGTGGCACCGGTCGCGAGGGCCTTGCGCAGCAGCGCGTCGACCGCGTTCAGCACCTCGTCGGCGCCTCCCTCGGCGGTGTTGCCGAACGGGCCGACATCCACCTTGTCCAGTTCCGCGCTCTGGACGACCTCGCGGACGGCCAGCGCGTGCGCCGGCGGCTCGTCCAGGTCGAACGGCTCGGTCGTGAACTCCACTCTCAGTCGCACCATGCCCCCACGTTAGCCGCGCCCTCCGGCGCCGTCGTCGGCCCTCTCTGCCCCTCCCCGCCCGGAACAGACCCGGAAAAAGACCCGAGAAAGTTGCGACTCCTTGCGACGGAACTGCGCCGGTGCCGCGTAGAGCAGGTGAAGAACACCGCGAACAGCGGCACTGGGAGGGGTCTGCATCATGACAGGGCGCACGCGCAGGGGTGTCAAGGCGACGGTGGTCATTACGGCGGCCATGGCGGCACTGACCGCTTCGCAAGCACCGGGGGCGACAGCACAGGCCCCGGCGAAGCGCCGGCCGGCCCCCGCGGGGCCGAGCGTCTCCGGCGACACCGCGTACCGCACGGAGCTTCCACCGCTGCGGGCGCCCGGAGCGGAAGCCGGTACGGCGGGCAGGGAGGGTGCGCAGGGCTCCGGCGCCTCGGTCGGCGGCGCGCTGCCGGCCACCGTGCTGGCCGCGTACCGCAGGGCCGAGGACGGTCTCACGGACAGCAGGCCGGGCTGCCGGCTGCGCTGGCAGCTGCTTGCCGCCATCGGCCAGGTGGAGTCCGGGCAGGCACGCGGCGGCCGAGTGAGCGCGGACGGCACGACGCTCTCACCGATCCTGGGCCCGCGGCTGGACGGCAACGGGTTCGCCGCCATCGGGGACACCGACGGCGGACTGTACGACGGGGACACCGTGTACGACCGTGCCGTCGGCCCGATGCAGTTCATCCCGTCGACCTGGGCCAGGTGGGGCGCCGACGGCAACGGTGACGGACGCAGCGATCCCGGCAACATCTACGACGCGGCCCTCGCGGCCGGGAACTATCTGTGCGCGGGCGGGCGGGATCTCTCCGAAGGGGCGGACCTGGACCGCGCGATCCTGGGCTACAACCACTCCTCTGCGTATCTGCACACGGTCAGGGCATGGTTCGCGTACTACCTGGAGGGTCACCGGGTCGTGCCGGACCAGGGCTCCGGACCGGCCGTCCGCCCGAAGTCGAAGCCGTCGGGCACGCCACGGCCGCGCGTGTCCTCCGCGGCTCCTTCCCACCCGGCCGACCACGGCGGCGGGTCCAAGTCCTCGCCCACGCCCGCCCCTTCACCCTCGCCCTCCCAGAATGGGAGCGGTGGCTCCGAGCCTGCGGCGCCGCTGATTCCGGTCCCGAGCGCCCTTCCCGAGCTGCCCAAGGTCGATCCGCTGACCAGCAACGGAAAGGAATCGATCCGGGCCTCCCCCTCCACAAGCCCGGATACTGAGCGGTAATCTCCCCCGCGCCGGGCCTGCACTCTGTCCGGCCGGGTGAGCGCGAAGGGGCCCTCATGACGACGGACGCGGAAGCGGCCTACGAACGGTGGCAGCGGGCATGGAGCCACCGCGAGCAGCTGCTCAAGGTGGCCCGGCGCAGGTCCATGAGCCTGGAGGACGCCGAGGACGCGGTGCACGAGGCGATGGTGCGCGCCGCCGAGAACCCGCAGCTGGACGACGAGCGGCTGGGCGCCTGGCTGACGACGGTCACGATGCGGCTGTGCGTGGACCGATACCGGCAGGTCAACCGCGAGACCGAGGTGCGCAGCAGTCCCCCGCTGCTCACCCCTGTCCCGGTGCCGGTCGAGGAGGCGGTCTGCGACCGGGCCGAGGCGAGGTGGCTGGCGCGCCGCAGCGGGGAGCTGCCCGCCCGACAGGCCGAGGCCCTGTGGCTGAAGTCCGAGGACCTGGACGTCGGCCAGGTCGCCGTGAAGATGGGGCTGAGCTACCGGACCGTCGAGTCGCTGCTGGCACGGGCTCGTCGGACACTGCGCAACTCGCTGGCCGCCACCCTCGGTCTTGCGCTGTGGCTGATCGGGCGTGGCCGTCCGCGGGGCGGGAACACCCACGCGGTGGCGGTGGCCTCGACGGCGGCGACGCTGGCAGTCGCGGGGCTGATCCTGCCGTACGCCCACGACTGGGACGGGCCGGACCGCTCGCGGCCGGCGGTCCCCGCCGTCTCGGGATCCGCGGAGGTGCCGTCGCCGACGGCGGGTGGTGAGACGCCGGCCCCCAGCACGGATGCCGGGGAGGATGCCGGCCCGACCGGGACCAAGCGGTACGGCGGCCCGGGGCTCACCGTGCCCTCGCTGCCCGCGCTGCCGGAACTGCCGCTGCCCACACCCGACATTCCGGACGTGTCGCCCGTGCCGAAGGTCCCCGTCCCGGACCTGACCGTGCCCCGCCTCTCGTCGGCGCCGGACCTTCCCGCCGTACCGGACGTTCCGGCCGTACCCGACCTGCCGACGGCGTCGGACCTGTCGTCCACGCCCCTGCCGAAGCCGCCGCTCTCCACGGACGCGCCGGAGGCGAACACGTCCGTACCGCAGGTGCCGAGCCAGCCGTAGGCACCTTCCGGAGAACCCGTAGAACAGTCCTCAGGCCTTCGGCTGGGTGAAGCGGATGTGGTTGCCGAAGGGATCGCGGAGGCCGCAGTCGGTTCCGTACGGGCGATCGGTGGGTTCCTCGGTGAACTCGACGCCCCGGCCCAGCAGCGTCTCGTACGTCTTGCGGCAGTCGTCCGTGCTGAAGATGAGATGGCCACCCATCACCCCCTTGGTCACCAGTTCGCGGACCTGCTGCGCCGTCGCCTCGGACATCGCCGGAGCGCCCGGCTTCTCCAGCAGGATCTGGCGTTCGGGGTGACCGGGGACGCTGACGGTCAGCCAGCGCATGAAGCCCATGTCGACGTCGGCGTTGACCTCCAGGCCAAGCTTGCCGACGTAGAAGTCGAGGGCCTCGTCCTGGTCGAGGACGTAAATCTGTGAGTGCGTGATGGCGTTGAACATGTGCATCACGCTACTGCGCAAGCCGGACGAAAACTTATCCAAAACTGCTCAGCCGACGGACGGTACGGGCACTGCGGACGGTCAGACGCTCGGGCGCGTCCACGCCATCGTGAAGCACGTCGGCACGCCCGTGGCCGTCGCCTCCTTGCGGTACGTCCTCGGTGACCGGCCGACGATGTCGCGGAACGTGCGGCTGAAGGTTCCCGGGCTGCCGAAGCCGACCTGGAAGCAGATGTCCGTCACACTGCGGTCGGTCTCCCGCAACAGGAACATCGCACGCTCGACACGGCGGCGCTGCAGGTAGCGGTGCGGCGTCTCGCCGAACGTGGCCCGGAAGGTGCGCGTGAAGTGCGCCGGAGACACATGGGCGATCCGGGCCAGGGCCGGGACGTCCAGCGGCTGCGCGTAGGCGCGGTCCATCGCGTCCCGCGCCCGAAGCATGCGGCGGTTGCTCTCTTCTGCAGCGCGGCTCACGGCGCCATCACACCACGGTCTCCACCGTCCGTGACAGGGAGATCGTGGCAGGGACGAGGGCTCGGGTCGGCCGCGGAACGGGTGACCGCCGTGACCTCCACCCCCGCTGACACCGGCGGACAGGACCTGGCGGACCAGCGTGCATCTCCTGTTCCACCCTGATTCCAGCCCCATTCCAGGCCCGTAAAAAAATCTTCCCCTCTCAGCGACGGACGGGGCCGCCCTCCCCGTAGAGCAGATGTCGGACCGCTCCACGGCGAAGGGTGAACCGTATGGGTGTCGAGATCTGTGTGGAAGGACTGACCAAGTCCTTCGGCCACCAGGTCATCTGGCAGGACGTCTCTCTGACGTTGCCGGCCGGGGAGGTCTCCGTGATGCTCGGCCCCTCGGGCACGGGCAAGTCGGTGTTCCTCAAGACGCTCGTCGGGCTGCTCAAGCCCGAGCGCGGGTCGATCCGGATCGACGGCACGGACATCACCTCCCTGCGCGAACACGACCTGTACGAGGTACGGAAGCTGTTCGGCGTGCTGTTCCAGGACGGCGCGCTGTTCGGGTCGATGAATCTCTACGACAACATCGCCTTCCCGCTGCGGGAGCACACCCGCAAGTCGGAGAGCGAGATCAGACGGATCGTGCTCGAGAAGATGGACATGGTCGGGCTGATCGGCGCCGAGGACAAGCTGCCCGGCGAGATATCCGGAGGTATGCGCAAACGGGCCGGTCTCGCGCGTGCCCTGGTGCTCGACCCGGAGATCATTCTCTTCGACGAGCCGGACTCCGGGCTCGATCCGGTCCGGGTGGCCTATCTCAACCAGCTGATCGTCGACCTCAACGCACAGATCGACGCCACCTTCCTGATCGTCACCCACGACATCGCATCGGCGCGGCAGGTCCCGGACAACATCGGGCTGCTGTTCCGCCGCGAGCTGGTGATGTTCGGTCCCCGGGAGAAGCTGCTGACCAGCGAGGAGCCGGTGGTACGGCAGTTCCTCAACGGCCGTATGCAGGGTCCGATCGGGATGGCCGAGGAGAAGGACGCGGCCCAGGTCGAGCAGGAGCTGGCGCAGCTCGGCGACGGGGAACGCGCCGGCACCGAGGCCGTACAGGAGGTGACTCCGCGGCTGCTGCCGTCCCCGGGCATCACCCGGCCACCGCGCTGGGAGGCCATCGCCGACCGGGAGTCGCTGCGCGGGGTCCGGGCGCTGCGCGGCGAGGAGGTGTGGGGCAAATGAGCCTGTCCCCCGTCGGAGCGCTGAGGCATACCGGCAGCCTGTTCGCCATGGGACTCGACGTCCTGCGGACGATACCCAAACGCCCTTTTCAGGCACGTGAGTTCATCCAGCAGGCCTGGTTCGTCGCCAGTGTCACGATCCTGCCCACCGCGCTGGTCTCCATCCCCTTCGGGGCGGTCATCGCCCTGCAGATCGGCAGCCTGACGCGGCAGCTGGGCGCCCAGTCGTTCTCGGGTGCGGCCTCGGTGCTCGCGGTCCTCAGGGAGGCCTCGCCGATCGTCACCGCGCTGCTGATCGCGGGCGCGGGCGGCACGGCGATCTGCGCGGATCTCGGAGCGCGCAAGATCCGCGAGGAGATCGACGCGATGCAGGTGCTGGGCATCGACCCGATCCACCGGCTCGTGGTTCCGAGGGTGCTGGCCACCATGGTGGTGGCGGTGCTGCTCAACGGCCTTGTGTCGGTGGTCGGCGTGGCCGGCGGCTACTTCTTCAACGTGATCCTGCAGAACGGCACGCCCGGCGCGTATCTCGCCTCCTTCACCACGCTCGCCCAGCTGTCGGATCTGTGGGCGGCCGAGCTCAAGGCCCTGGTGTTCGGCGCGATCGCCGCGATCGTCGCCTCCTACAAGGGGCTGACCGCCAAGGGCGGGCCGAAGGGCGTCGGCGACGCGGTGAACCAGTCGGTGGTGATCACTTTCATGTTGCTGTTCGTGACGAACTTCGTGATGACGGCGGTGTACTTCCAAGTCGTTCCGCAGAGGGGTTGACGGATGGCACTGATGAATCGTCTGGTGCTGGACCGGCTCGAGGAGCTGGGCACCCAACTGACCTTCTACGGACGCTCGCTGGCATGGACCGGGCGGACGCTGCGCCGCTACAAGAAGGAGACTCTGCGGCTGCTCGCGGAGGTGAGCTTCGGCCGCGGGGCGCTGGCCGTCATCGGCGGCACCGTCGGCGTCATCGCCTTCCTGTCCTTCTTCACCGGCACCGAGGTGGGCCTGCAGGGCTATGCGGCGCTGAACCAGCTGGGCACCTCGAACTTCGTGGCGTTCCTCTCGGCGTACTTCAACACCCGTGAGATCGCACCGCTGGTGGCGGGCCTGGCTCTGTCCGCAACGGTCGGCGCCGGATTCACCGCCCAGCTGGGCGCGATGCGGATCAGCGAGGAGACCGATGCGCTGGAGGTCATGGGCGTTCCCTCGCTGCCGTTCCTGGTGACCACCCGGATGATCGCCGGCTTTGTGGCCGTGATCCCGCTCTATGTGATCGGGCTGCTGTCCTCGTACTTCGCCGCGCGCACCATCACCACCGGCTACTACGGACAGTCCACCGGCACCTACGACCACTACTTCCACCAGTATCTGCCGCCGGTCGACGTGTTCTGGTCCTTCGGCAAGGTGATCGTCTTCGCCGTCGTGATCATTCTCGTGCACTGCTACTACGGCTACTACGCGAGCGGCGGTCCGGCGGGCGTCGGCGTCGCGGTCGGCCGCGCGGTGCGCACCTCCATCGTCGCCATCAACATCCTCGACTTCTTCCTCAGTCTCGCGATCTGGGGCGCCAACACGACCGTACGGATTGCGGGGTAGCGCCGATGCGCATTCCAGGACCTGTCCTGGCACGAAGCACCAGGCTGCGGCTGTACGGCATCGCCTTCCTCGTCGTCATGGCGCTGCTGCTGTCGCTGTCCGTGGCCGTGTACCAGCAGATGTTCACCTCGGTCGTACGGATCACTCTGGAGGCCGACACGATCGGCAACCAGCTGGATCCGCGGGCCGACGTCAAGCTGCGCGGGCTGCTGGTCGGCGAGGTGCGCGCGGTGCGGGCCGACGGCCGCACGGCGACGGTCGACATCGCGCTCAAGCCGCAGCATGTCTCCCGTATCCCGGCCGATGTGGAGGCCCGGCTGCTGCCCAAGACGCTGTTCGGCGAGAAGTTCGTCGATCTGGTGCCGCCGCGCGGGAGCCGGACCCGGCACATCCGGGCCGGTGATGTCATCACCCAGGACCGCACCAAGGTCGGCATCGAGGTGCAGCAGCTGATGAACGACCTGCTGCCGCTGCTGCGCACCGTGCGGCCCGCGGATCTGGGCGCCACACTCTCGGCGTTCTCCACCGCCCTCGAGGGGCGCGGCGACCGCATCGGCTCCAATCTGACCCGCGTCGAGAAGTATCTGCGCGAGCTCAACCCCCATATGCCCTCCATCAAGGAGGACATCACGCGCTTCGCCGATGTGGCGAAGGTGTACGGGGACGCCGCGCCCGATCTGATGCGGGTGCTGCGCAACTCCGTCACCACCAGCCGCACCCTCGTCGAGAAGAAGGACCAGCTGGCCGAAGCCCTCAAGGCGACCACGTCGGTCGCCGGCACCGCGGAGAAGTTCTTCGACGACAACGGCGACCGGATGATCACGCTCGGCCGTGTCTCGCGGCCCACGCTGGCGCTGTTCGCCCGCTACGCGCCCGAATACCCGTGCGTCCTGGACGGCCTGGTGAAGCAGGAAGCGGCATCCGAAAAAGCCTTCAGGGGCGGGGAGATGCGGATCACCCTCGAATTCATCCATCCCCGACCCGCGTACCGACCCGGTGAGGAACCGCGCTATGCAGAGCGCTCAGGGCCCGACTGCAGAGGCCTGCCCAACCCCCATGTCCCCGCACCGGACGTCCATCTCAACGACGGAACGTCGCGGAGTGCTGCGAGCGGTCTGCCCGGCGGAGCCGGCGTGTCGGCCACCGCGGCCGAGCAGCGGGCCATCGGCACGCTGGTGGCCCCCGTCCTCGGGATGCCGGCCGACCGGGTGCCCGCGGTCGCGACGCTGCTGTTCGGTCCGATGGCCCGCGGAACGGCGGTGAGTGTCGCATGAAGGGGACCCGAGCCACCGAAACCGCGGCGCCGCTGGTCAAGTTCAGCCTGTTCGCGGTGGTGACCGTGCTGGCGACCACGCTGCTCGCGGCGACCATCGTCAATATCACCTTCACCCCCGAGGACACCTACCGGGCGGTCTTCAGCGATGTCACCAGCCTGGAGGAGGGCGACGACATCAGGGTGGCCGGCGTGCGGGTCGGCGAGGTCAAGGACATCGCGATCAAGGACCGTACGCTCGCCGAGGTCACGTTCACCGTCGCCCATGACCGCCCGCTGCTGACCAGCACCGGCGCGGTCGTCCGCTACCGCAGCCTGGTGGGGTCGCGCTATGTCGCCCTGACCGAGGGCGTGGGCGACGGCACGCGCCTTGCGCCCGGCGGGACGATCCCGCTGTCCAGGACCAAGCCGGCGCTCGATCTCAACGCGCTCCTCGGCGGGTTCAAGCCCCTGTTCGCCGCACTCAGCCCGAACGACGTCAACCAGCTCGCCACGGAGATCATCAAGACCCTGCAGGGTGAGGGCGGGACGGTCAACAGCCTGCTCGCGCACACCGCCTCGCTCACCACGACGCTCGCCGACCGTGACGAGCTGATCGGGTCGGTGATCGACAACCTCAACACGGTGCTGGGGACCCTGGACAAGCGGGACGCCCGCTTCTCCGGCCTGCTCAAGCAGTTGCAGCGGCTGATCTCCGGTCTGTCCGCGGACCGCAAGCCCATCGGCGCGTCGCTCGCGGGCATCGACGGACTGACCGAGGCCACCTCGGGTCTGCTCCAGGACGCCCGGCCCGCGCTGCGCGACGACATCGCCGGTCTTGCCGAGCTCACCGGAACGCTCAACGACAACGAAAAGACCGTGGAGGGCGTGCTGAAACGGCTGCCGAACAAGCTCAACAAGCTGACGGGTACCGCCTCGTACGGCTCCTGGTTCAACTTCTACCTCTGCGACTTCGACGGCCGGATCGTGCTGCCGAAGACACGGCAGGTCATCAGCCCGGAGCTGCACGTCGCACGAGCGAGGTGCGCATGATTCCCTTCCGCGACCGCAATCCCGTGCTCATCGGAGCCGTGGGCATCTCCACGCTCGCGCTGTTCGCGGTGGCCGCGTTCAACGCCGACAGCCTGCCGTTGATCGGCGACGGCGACACCTACAGCGCGGCCTTCTCCGAGGCGGGCGGACTCAAGCCGGGCGACGAGGTACGGATCGCCGGGGTCAAGGTCGGCAAGGTCGACGAGGTCGACCTGGACGGTGACCATGTGAAGGTGACCTTCCGGGTCAAGGGTGAGCCGGACTTCGGCACCAGGACCGGGGCGGCCATCAGGGTCAAGACGATCCTGGGGGCCAAGTACCTGGCGCTGCAGCCGAAGGGGCCGGGGCAGCTGCGGCCCGGGACTGAGATCCCGCTGAACCGGACGACTCCCGCGTACGACGTCGTGGCGGCGTTCAGCGATCTGACGACCACCTCGGAGAAGGTCGACACGGCCCAGTTGGCCAAGGCCATGGACACCATCTCCACCACCTTCCAGGATTCACCGGCCGAGGTGCGGGCCTCCATCAAGGGCCTGTCGAAGATCTCCCGGAGCGTCGCCTCCCGCGACCAGGCGCTGCGGGACCTGCTGGACCACGCCAATGGGGTCACCGGTGTGCTGTCGGACCGCTCCAAGGAGTTCTCCGTACTGGTCAAGGACGGCGACAAGCTGTTCAAGGAGATCGCCGCACGGCGGGAGGCCATCCACTCGCTGCTCAAGAGCTCGGCCGCGCTCGGCGTCCAGCTCTCCGGTCTGGTGGCGGACAACCGCAAGGAGATCGGTCCGGCGCTGAAGGGCCTTGGCTCCGTGGTCGCGATGCTCGAACGCAATCAGGCGAGCCTCGACCGGAGCATCAAGCTGCTCGCGCCCTATGTCCGGGTCTTCACCAACACCCTCGGCAACGGGCGGTGGTTCGACAGCTACATCCAGAACTTGGTCGCCACTCCGGTGGTTCCGCGGACGGGAGACTCGCGATGAACGCCCGTTTCATACCGAGGGGACGACTCGTCATACCGAGGGGACGAGTTGCCCGGCGTCTGGCGCTGGTCCTCGCGACGGCGCTCGTGGCGGGCACGACCGCGGTCGTCCTGTGGCCCCGGGAGTCCCCGGTCCATGTCACCGCGTATTTCCCGCGCACGGTCGGCATCCACCCCGGTTCGGACGTACGGGTACTGGGCGTCCGCGTCGGCGAGGTCAGAAAGATCACGCCGGAGGGCCGCCGGGTGCGGGTGGAGCTGGAGTACGACTCCGGACGCCGTATCCCCGCCGGCGCCCAGGCCGCGATCATCAACTCCTCGGTCGTCAGCGACCGTTACGTACAGCTGCTGCCGGTCTATCGCGGCGGTCCCGCGATGCGGGACGGCGCGGTCATACCCGAAAGCCGTACGGCCGTGCCGGTCGAGCTGGACCGGATCTTCGACAGTCTGCACACGACGGCAGAGGCGTTCGGACCGCGCGGAGCCAACGCGGACGGGGCCCTGTCGCGGCTGCTGGGGGTGAGCGCGGACAACCTCGAGGGCCAGGGCGCACAGATGCACCAGACGGTCGAGGACCTGTCGCTGGCGGTCACCACCCTCTCCGACGGCCGGAAGGACCTGTTCGGCACCATCCGGAATCTCCAGGTGTTCACCGCGGCGCTGGCCGCGGACGACAAGAATGTGCGGTCGTTCAACGACAGCCTCTCCCAGGTCGCCGCCCAGCTCTCCGGCGAGCGCAAGGACCTGGCGGCAGCTCTGAAGAATCTGGGCGTGGCCCTCGGTGATGTGTCGGCGTTCGTACGGAACAACAAGAAGACGCTGACCTCAGATGTGAAAGGACTCAGCAAGGTCACCAAGGTTCTGGTCACCCAGCGTGCGGCCCTCGCGGAACTGCTCGAGGTCGCGCCGACCGGAATCTCCAATCTGCAGAACGCCTACAACCCCGTATCCGGCACCCTCGACACCCGCAACAACACCGACCAGCCGCAGGATCCGGCTGCGCTGCTGTGCTCGCTGCTGCGGACGACCGGGGACGCAGGTGGCAAGAACCCCGACTGCAAGGAGCTCCAGGAGCTCTTCGACACGCTGCCGAAACTGTCGCGCATCGCACCGGTGTCGGGCACGGGCCCGGTGGACCGGACGCTCGGCGGAATCCTGGAGGCCGGTGCATGAGGATCAATTCAGTGCTGCGCAGGGGCAGGGCTGCGGCCGTGTGGACGGCGATGGGCTCGGTCGTGCTCACCGGCTGCGAGTTCAACGGTCTGTACGACGTGGGGCTGCCGGGCGGCGCCGCCAACGACGGCAACGCCTATCGGGTCACCGTCGAGTTCAAGGACGTACTCGATCTGGTGCCGCAGTCGGCCGTGAAGGTCAACAACGTCACGGTGGGCGCCGTCGAGAAGGTGGAGCTGGTCGGCTGGCACGCCCGGGTGCGGCTGCGGGTCGACCGCTCGGTGAAGCTGCCCGGCAACGCGATCGCCGGAATTCGGCAGACCAGCATGCTCGGCGAGAAGTACGTGGCGCTGTCCGCGCCGGTGGACTCCGCCCCCACAGGCAGCCTCCGCGACGGCGACCGGATCCCGCTGTCCCGCAGCGGGCGCAACCCGGAGATCGAGGAAGTGCTCTCCGCGCTGTCGGCGTTGCTCAACGGCGGCGGGGTCGCGCAGCTGAAGACGATCACCACGGAGCTCAACAAGGCCCTGGAAGGCCGCGAGAACCGGGTGAAGTCGCTGCTCGGCGAGCTGGACACGTTCATGGGCGGTCTGGACGGGCAGCGCAAGGAGATCGTCCGCGCTCTCGAAGGCGTCGACCGGCTGGCCAAGCGGCTCGCCGGCGAGAAGAAGACCATCGCCACGGCGCTCGACACCATGCCGGACGCCTTGAAGGTGCTGGCCGACCAGCGCCGCAACCTCACCGCGATGCTCACCTCGCTCTCGAAGCTCGGCACGGCGGGCACCAAGGTGGTCAATGCCTCGCGGGCCGACCTGGTCGCCAATCTGCGCAATCTGCAGCCGATTCTGGCGCAGTTGAACAAGGCGGGCAGTGATCTGCCCAACGCCCTTGAGCTGCTGACGACCTATCCGTTCCCGCGCAATGTGACGGATGCGATCAAGGGCGACTACGTCAACCTCAAGATCACCGCCGATCTCGACCTGGCGAGCATCTACGGCAATCTCGCCGAGAAGCCCAAGAAGCCGGGCGCGCCGGACAAGCCCGGGTTGCCCAAGCTGCCCGAGGTACCCGGCGTACCACTGCCCACCTCGCTGCCGCACCCGGGCGCGCCGAACGCGCCCAGCGCTCCGTCTGCCCCACCGGACGCCGGGGACCCGCTGTGTCCGCCGGTGTGTACCGGCAGTTACGCCGCCTACGGAGGCAGGGGCGGCGCCGGGGACCGCTTTGCGCCCGGGGTGTCTCTCGCCCTCGCCGAGCTCATGCTGAAGGGGATGCAACCGTGATCACTCGTGCGGTCCGAGCCCAGTTGCTCGCCTTCGCCGCGGTCACCGCCGTCGGCGTGTCCTACGTCGGCGCCCGCTACACGGGCCTGGCGGATCTTCTTCTCGACCGCGGTTACACCGTGCGCGCCGAGTTCGCCGAATCCGGCGGCATCTTCCCGGGTGCCGAGGTCACCTATCGCGGGGTGCCGGTGGGCCGGGTCGGTGAGCTGCGTCTCGGGGGCGGCGACGGAGTGTCGGTGGGGCTGGACATCGAGGACGGGGCGCAGATCCCGGCGGACACGCTGGCGGTGGTGGCGAACCGTTCGGCAGTCGGTGAGCAGTACGTCGATCTGCAGCCACGGGGCAGCAGTGGCCCGTATCTGAAGGACGGCAGTGTGATCGCCCGCGGTGACACCCGGGTGCCGCTGCCCACCACTGATCTGGTGCTGAGCCTGGACCGGCTGGTCAACTCCGTGGGCAAGGACGATCTGCGGATCACCATCGACGAACTCGGCAAGGCCTTCGCCGGGACCGGCCCGCATCTGAGCCGTCTGGTGGACTCGGGCAACAACCTGGTGGAGTCGGCATCCGCGTCACTGCCGCAGACCGTCTCGCTGATCGAGGACTCACGCACGGTCCTCAAGACGCAGGTCGACAAGGGTTCGGCGATCAAGTCGTTCTCGCGTGACCTTGCCTCCCTGACCGCTCAGCTGAAGTCCAGTGACACGGACCTGCGCAGGCTGATCGGCTCGTCCACGCCGGCCGCGCAGGAGGTGAACTCGCTGCTGAAGGCGAACGAGACCCATCTGCCCGTACTGCTCGGGAATCTGATCAGCGGCGGCCAGATCACGGTGGCCCGGCTGCCCGGCGTGGAGCAGGCCCTGGTGACCTTCCCGCTGGTCGTCGCCGGTAGCTTCACCGTGATCCCGGGCGACGGCACCACCCACTTCGGCATGGTCGCCGGTGCCGACGACCCGCCGCCGTGCCGCCAGGGTTACGGCACCCAGCGGCGCGATCCCGCGGACACCTCCCAGCGCTCCGCGAACACGGGCGCGCACTGCTCGGCCCCGCGCGGCAGCGCCACCTCGGTCCGCGGCGCCCAGAACGCGCCCGGCTCCTCGGCATCCTCCGGGGCGGGCCGCGCCGCGTATGTCACCCCGTACGACCCGGAGACCGGCCTCGCCGCGGGACCGGACGGAACGCTCGTCGAGATCGGCTCGACGGGCGGCGAACAGAGCCTGCTCGGAAAGGACTCGTGGCAATGGCTGCTCGTTGGACCCATGGCATGAACGGGGGCATCCTCGCGGGCCTGACCCGGTCGCTGCGCCTGGTCGGCACCAGAACAGTGGCCGCGGCCCGGCGCGGCAGGGCACTGCCGGCCACGCTGGTGGCCCTGACGCTCGTGACGACGGCGCTGAGCGGCTGGCTCTGCCTCCAGGTGTACGAACAGCGCACCGAGGAGCACCGGCGGCAGGACATCCTGGCCGCGGCCCGGCAGTCCGCGCTGAACTTCACCTCGCTCGACTACCGGCACTACAAGCAGGACAGCGCAAACGTCCTGAAGGGCGCGACCGGTGATTTCAAGGACCAGTTCTCCGCGCAGACCGCCGAGTTGACGAAGCTGGTCGCGGCGAACAAGTCGGTGTCGCAGGGGCAGGTGCTCGAAGCGGGCATCACGCGTTCCGACGAGCGGACCGCCCGCGTGCTGGTGGTCGCCGACAGCAAGGTGACCAATTCCGCCGCCCCGGGCGGACAGGCCCGCACCTACCGGCTGCAGCTCGATCTCGTACTCGAGCACGGCCGCTGGCTGACGTCCGATGTCGAGTTCGTCGGCTGAGCACGCCAGAGCACACACCCGTAATACCAGCAGTGAGGAGCAGGACCGTGGCGAACTCGACTGTACGAGGCCCCGGCGTCGCATCCCCCGGCCGCCGCTCGATGGCCGCGGCCGCCCGCGCGGCGGCCAGGCGCACGGAGCGGGTCGGCCCTGGAGCGGGCACTGCGGCGCCGGACGAGACTGCGGCGCCGGACGAGACTGTGGCGCCGGACGAGACGGACGCCGGGGCGCCGGACGTGATCAAGCCGGAGGCGCCGGACGACGCGAGCCAGGCGCGGCGGCCCGACGATCAGCAGGCCGGCCCGGTCCTGTGCGCCGACGACGCGGTGGCCGTCGCCGCACGCGGGCGGCGGCGTGGCCGGATCTGCGCCGTGCTGGCGGTGCTGGTGGCGGCGATGCTGGTCGCGGTCGGCGTGCTCGGATCCACGTACGCGGACGGCAGGCGCGCGGACGGCGCACGGGTGCAGGCGCTCGCCGCGGCGACGCAGGCGGCGCCGATCGTGCTGTCGTACGACTACCGGCGGCTGGAGAAGGATTTCGCGGCGGCGCGCGACCATCTGACCGGCAAGTTCCGTGACGAGTACCGCAGGACCACGACGACCGTGGTGGCGCCGACCGCGGCGAAGTACCACGGCGTGGTCAAGGCGTCGGTGGTGAAGCCGCCCGCCGGCGGCGCACCGGCCGCCTCGGTGGTTTCGGCCTCGCCGGACAAGGCGGTCGTGCTGCTCTTCGTCAATCAGGTGACCACGAGCACCCAGGTGACGGGGCCACGCGTCGACCTGAACCGGGTACGGATGACGCTGACGCGTACCGACGCCGGCTGGAAAGTGAGCGCGGTGGACGCGCTGTAGCCATATCACCAGGATTGCGCCCCAACGCAGTCCGAAGCGCCTCCGGCGCCGCGGTGACAGAAGCCTGAACAGGCCCTCTGTCTCCCGGCGCGGGGGGCGCTTTTTTGTTTGCCGGTCTTGACAGCTCAACCCCACGCCAGGCAGTCTTCCGTTAAGCAGAAACTAACTTCCGCAATACGGAAGGAGCGCCGCCCCTTATGGCCCGCTTCCCGGAAGGCGCAGTCACGGACCAGCGCTTCGATGTGAACCTTTCGATCCTCTTCACGGAACTCCCGCTCCTGGAGCGCCCCGCGGCCGCCGCCGCGGCGGGCTTCACCGCGGTCGAGCTGTGGTGGCCCTGGATCGAGACCCCCACCCCGCCGCAGGCCGAGCTCGACGCCCTCAAGAAGGCGCTCGACGACGCCGGCACCCAGCTGGTGGGACTGAACTTCTACGCCGGCCGGCTGCCGGGTCCAGACCGCGGCGCACTCTCCGTGCCCGGCCAGGAGTCGGACCGCTTCCGCGCCAACATCGAGGTGGCCGCCCAGTTCGCCGCCTCGGTCGGCTGCAAGGCGCTCAACGCGCTCTACGGCAACCGCGTAGACGGCGTCGACCCGCAGGTCCAGGACGGCATCGCCCTGGAGAACCTGGTGCTTGCCGCGCGCGCGGCCGACCGGGTGGGCGCGATCCTGCTCGTCGAGACCCTCAACGAGCCGGAGTCCCCGCGCTACCCGCTGGTGAGTGCCCCGGCCGCGATCGAGGTCGTCGACAAGGTCAATGCGGCCACCGGCCTCGACAACGCCAAGTTCCTGCTCGACATCTACCACCTGTCGATGAACGGCGAGGACGTCAGCCAGGTCATCGCGGCGTACGCCGACAAGACCGGCCACGTCCAGATCGCGGACAACCCGGGCCGCGGCGCGCCGGGCACCGGCGCACTGCCGCTGGAGCAGCTCCTCGACGAGCTGACGAAGGCCGGTTACGACGGCTGGGTCGGCCTGGAGTACAAGGCCGGCGACCGCCCGAGCGCCGAGTCGTTCGACTGGCTGCCGGCCGGGGCCCGCGCGGCGCGCTGACCGCGGTGAGCGGTAACCCACTGACGTAACACAGCAGTTAGAGAGGCACCCCCATGAGCAACCTCGCAGATTCTTCCCGCCCGGCCCTGCCCAGGATCGCCTGGATCGGCCTCGGCATCATGGGCTCCCCCATGTCCGAGAACCTGATCAAGGCGGGTTACCAGGTCACCGGCTTCACCCTGGAGCAGGACAAGCTGGACCGCCTCGCGGCCGCCGGCGGCACCGTCGCGCCCTCGATCGCCGAGGCCGTCAGGGACGCCGACGTGGTCATCACGATGGTGCCCGCCTCCCCCCAGGTCGAGGCCATCGCCTACGGCCCCGAGGGCATCCTGGAGAACGCCGGGTCCGGCGCCCTCCTGATCGACATGTCCTCGATCACCCCGCAGACCTCCGTGGACCTCGCGAAGGCCGCGGCCGACAAGGGCATCCGCGTGCTGGACGCCCCGGTCTCCGGCGGCGAGGCCGGCGCGATCGAGGCCGTACTGTCGATCATGGTCGGCGGCGAACAGGCCGACTTCGAGACCGCCAGGCCGATCCTCGAGGCGCTGGGCAAGACCATCGTCCTGTGCGGCCCGCACGGCTCCGGCCAGACGGTGAAGGCCGCCAACCAGCTGATCGTCGCGGTCAACATCCAGGCATGCGCCGAGGCCGTGGTCTTCCTGGAGAGGTCCGGCGTGAACCTCCAGGCGGCGCTGGACGTCCTGAACGGCGGTCTGGCCGGTTCGACCGTGCTGACCCGCAAGAAGGACAACTTCCTGAACCGGGACTTCAAGCCCGGCTTCCGGATCGATCTGCACCACAAGGACATGGGCATCGTCACCGACGCCGCCCGCAATGTCGGTGCCGCGCTGCCCGTCGGCGCGGTCGTGGCCCAGCTGGTCGCCTCGCTGCGTGCGCAGGGCGACGGCGGCCTGGACCACTCCGCCCTGCTGCGTTCCGTCGAGCGCCTCTCCGGCCGGCAGGCCTGACCCCGGCCCGGACCGGGCCCCAGATTTCCGGGCGGCGCCGGCGCTGACACCTGTCCTGTCGCGCCCAGGCGCCGGCGCCGTCCGGAACACCACCTTCGATTTCAACAAACTGTTGACGTGACGTTCGAGGCGTATTTACGCTCCTCGCACCGCCAGCAGCTTTCAGCAGCTTCAGCACGGAAGGTCAATCCCGCCACCATGACGCAGCGTGTGCTTACGACCGAGTCAGGCGCCCCGGTCGCCGACAACCAGAACTCCGCCACCGCCGGCGTCGGTGGCCCGCTCCTCCTGCAGGACCAGCACCTGCTGGAGAAGCTCGCCCGCTTCAACCGGGAGCGCATCCCGGAGCGCGTCGTGCACGCCCGCGGCAGCGGCGCGTACGGCTACTTCGAAGTGACCGACGACGTCAGCGGCTTCACCAGGGCGGACTTCCTGTCCGAGGTCGGCAGGCGCACGCAGACGTTCATCCGCTTCTCCACGGTCGCCGACTCGCTCGGCGGCGCGGACGCGGTCCGCGACCCGCGCGGCTTTGCGCTGAAGTTCTACACCGAAGAGGGCAACTACGACCTCGTCGGCAACAACACCCCGGTGTTCTTCATCAAGGACCCGGTCAAGTTCCCCGACTTCATCCACTCGCAGAAGCGCGACCCGTTCACGGGCCGCCAGGAGCCGGACAACGTCTGGGACTTCTGGGCGCACGCCCCGGAGGCGACGCACCAGATCACCTGGCTGATGGGTGACCGCGGCATCCCCGCGTCGTACCGCCACATGAACGGCTACGGCTCGCACACCTACCAGTGGACCAACGCCGCGGGCGAGGCCTTCTTCGTCAAGTACCACTTCAAGACGAACCAGGGTGTCCGTTCGCTGTCCTCGGAGCAGGCCGCCGAGCTGGTCGGCAAGGACGCGAACTCGCACCAGACGGACCTGCTGCAGGCGATCGAGCGCGGCGTGAACCCGTCCTGGACGCTGTACGTCCAGCTCATGCCGGCCGCGGAGGCCGCGGACTACCGCTTCAACCCGTTCGACCTCACCAAGGTGTGGCCGCACAGCGACTACCCGCTGCAGCGCGTGGGCCGGCTGGTCCTGGACCGCAACCCAGAGAACGTCTTCGCCGAGGTCGAGCAGGCCGCGTTCTCGCCCAACAACTTCGTGCCGGGCATAGGTCCTTCGCCGGACAAGATGCTCCAGGGCCGGCTGTTCGCCTACGCGGACGCGCACCGCTACCGCCTGGGCGTCAACCACACCCAGCTGCCGGTGAACGCGCCGAAGGCGACGACCGCGCAGAACTACGGCCGCGACGGCTTCATGGCCACGCGCAACGGCTCGCGTCACGAGAAGAACTACGAGCCCAACTCGTACGCCGGTCCGGCTCAGACGGACTCCGCGCTCTCCGCCCCGCTGGCCGTCCACGGCCACACGGGCACGCACGAGGCCCCGCTGCACACCAAGGACGACGACTTCTTCCAGGCGGGCGAGCTGTACCGCCTGATGTCGGCGGAGGAGAAGTCCCGCCTCGTCGCGAACATCGCGGGCGGCCTGTCCCAGGTCACCCGCGACGACGTGATCGAGAAGAACCTCGCCCACTTCCACGCCGCCGACGCCGACTACGGCAAGCGCGTCGAAGAGGCGGTCCGCGCTCTGCGCGAGGACTGACAGCAACAGGCTGCGCCCGGGTATCTGACGTGGGGTCAGGAGCCGGGCGCCGAGCCCGCGCCGTGGACCCGCATGAGGGGTGGTCACGCGGTACGGGCAGGCCGAGACCGCGGCGGCAGTGCGATGCCAGTGCGGTGGTGAAGGCTACGGGACCCGCTTCTTGACCTGAAGGAAGCGGCTCCGGGAACCAATCGCCGCCGCCGCGGTCCCAGCCGCATGCACAGACTCCGTCCGCCGGGACGTACTCCGGCCCACAATCCCCGCCCGGCGGCACGAATGTCCTGTCGCGCCAGCCTCGCGCCGTCGGGCGGCCATGTCCCTACGAACCACCCGGGCTCCGGCGCCTTCTGATGCGCCGCCACATTCCGCGTCCCGCAGCGCTACGCGCCAGGACATCGGCGAGTTCTGCCAGCACCTGGGCTTCCTCGGCGTTCTCGCCCAGATGCGCAGCCACCGCAACAGCGTCCGCGTGGAGTTCGCACGCTTCCTCCCGGCGCCCCACCGCGGCGAGCGCGAGACCAAGCCTGCTCAGCGCGTCGCACAGGGCGTGCTCGTGCGCCCTGAGATCCTCTGCGGCCAGCTGCCTGAAGACATCCACGCCCTCAGCGGCCCGCAACACGGCGTCTTCCGGTCGGCCCGCCTCCAACAGCTTCGCACTGAGATGGATCAACAGGTCGGCGAAGTACCTCTGGAAGGCCCCCGGGGCCGCCTGTGCCTGGCGTCTGCGGATCTCCATGGCTTCCTGCGCGGGGGCGACGGCCTCCGCGTGCCGGCCCAGGTCCGCGAGCGCAACGCTGAGGTTGTGCAGTGCTCCCGCGAGTTCCACATCGGGAAGTGCGGGGTCGTCCCCGCGTGCCCATCGGCGTCCGATGGACACGGCCTCCTCGGCGGCCACCCGGCGCCTTTCCGGATCGCGCTCCTGGATGCCGAGGTTCGCAAGGGAGCGCCCCACCAGGGGTTCGACCTCAGGCTGGTCCCGGGCGAGTTCCCGGTAGATCCTGATGGACTCCTGTGTCGCGGCGACAGCCTCCGCCCGCCGCCCGGCCCCGAACAGAGCCATGCCGAGGAT
Organism: Streptomyces sp. NPDC019890; assembly: GCF_044903445.1. Classification (NCBI taxonomy): domain Bacteria; kingdom Bacillati; phylum Actinomycetota; class Actinomycetes; order Kitasatosporales; family Streptomycetaceae; genus Streptomyces; species Streptomyces sp. NPDC019890. The sequence goes on from NZ_JBJDQK010000001.1 coordinate 528,086, forward strand.
GGTGTGCAGCCCGCCCCTGTCGCTCGCCGTTCCGTGACCGTCGACCACTGCCAGCGCCGCCTCCGCCACAGCGGTTCCGTCGTCGAAGTAGCGCCACTGGAAGAGGCGATAGACGAGGTCGAAAGCGATGCGTACCACGACGTCCGGATGGCTCCCGGAGAAGGTCCGGGCGGCCGCGGTGAGGTTCGCGCGTTCGCCCTTGAGCCAGCCGAGCGCTTCACTGCGGCTGCCGAACCGCTGACGGTTACGCTCCTCCGGCAGGTCCGCCAGGAGCGCGGTCGCGGCTTCGAACGTCGTGGAGTAGTGCTCCAGCAGCCGGTCCGCCGCCTCCGCCCGGGCCGCCGCGTCGTCCCCTTCCGCCAGTTCCGCCGCGTACAGCCGGATCAGGTCGTGCATCCGCCACCGCCCTGCGCCGACCGGCTGCTCGCTCAGCAACGCCGTGCGGGCGAGGTTCGCCAGCAGGCCCCGGGCCGGGCGGCCGATCAGTGCTTCCGCCGCGTCCGTGGCCAGGTCCGGGCCGGGGTTGAGGGACAACAGGCGGAAGAGCAGGGCCGGTTCGGGGTCCAAGCGACGGTACGAGCCCTCGAAGGCGGCCCGTACGGCGAGGGAGTGGCCGCCGTCGTCGTAGCGCAGCTGCTCCAGGCGGCCTCGGGTGTCCGCCAGTTCGGCGGCAAAAGCGGCAAGGGAGAGGCCCGGGTCGCCGGTGAGGCGGGCCGCGGCGATCTCCAGGGCGAGCGGCAGCCTGCCGCAGTGGCGCACGACCTCGTCCAGTGCCTCACGCTGGCGCGAAGGACGGGTGTCGTCGGGACGTGCGCGGGTGAGGCTGTCGCTGATGAGTTCGCGGGCCGGGCCGGGCGCCAGTTCGTAGAGGCCGAGCTGGCGCGCGGGGAGGGCCGCGAGGATGTCCCGGGAGGTCACCACCAACCGGTGTTCGCGACGCGCGGGGATCAGAGGGCTCACCTGCGCAGCCGTTGAGGCGTTGTCCGCCACCAGCAGCACGCGTCGGCCCTGGTCGGCCATGCGGGCCAGCTCGGAGCGGTAGACGGCCGCCTGTTCGTCGGTCGTGGACGGCAGGTCCTCGTCCCGCACGCCGAGTGCCCGCAGCAGCGCGGCAAGTGCCTGCCCGCCCGTGACCTGGCCCTCGGGGTCGTAACCGCGCAGATTCACGAACAGCACGCCGCCGGGGTACCAGTTGCGTACGACCGCCGCCTCGTGGGCTGCATGCAGCGCCAGTGCGGTCTTGCCGATCCCCGCGAGTCCGGAGACGGCGGAGACCACGACGGCCGAGGGGCCCTGCCCTTCGGGATCGAGGAGTTCCAGCAGCTGTTCGGCCTCGGACGTGCGGCCGACCAGGTGGGCCGGTGGGGCCGGAAGCGCGGCCGTTGCCTGCGGTACGGGACCGGTGCCCGTGGCGATGATGTTGTACTGGTCGCCGGCGAACTGCTCCACGCGTCCCGCTCCCTGGGCGCGCGCGTGCTGCTCTGCGCGGTGGGTACTCCGCTTCTCCCCCGCCATCCGACTACCGCCCGCCGGTGTGCTGATCGCCGCCGATCTGCGTAATGCGCGCAGTGCCGGACGATTCGGCCTGCTGCTCCACATCACCAGCGGGCGCGGAGGCCGTGCCACCTCGGCTGCCGCCGATCTGTGTGGTCCGTGAGGCCTCCGTCGCCGTCGCCCGCTGGACCACCCGGCCGCCGCCCCGCGTCTCGCGCCCGGCCCACCAGCCGAGCGGCGCGCCGACCGCGCCTGCGGCGATCGTTGCGAACGCGGCGGCGACCGCCCATCGTTCAGCCTCCCCACGCGGCAGCCAGCCGGAGAACACATCTCCGGCCAGCCACAGACCGACTCCGAAGGCCACGACCGGTGCCATCACAGCCACTGCCCACCGACCCGTTCGCGCCACAGCGGAACTCCCCTCGTGGTCCCAGTGGTTCAAGGGTTCCAGGCTCAGGCCGCCGTGGGAACACGGCAGGGCCCCCGGTGCTCCGCGCGGAGCACCGGGGGCCTTCACCCCGCGTCAGCGGCTGCGCGCTCAGACCTGGAGAGTCCTGATCGCCGTCGGCGCGTGGTCCGGCTCCGTCGCCAGGTCCTCCCACTCGTTCACGCCGTCGATCTGGACGCCCATCGAGATGTTCGTGACGCGCTCCAGGATCGCCTCGACGACCACCGGCACCCGGTACTCCGCCGCCAGCTTCTTCGCCTCCTCGAAGGCGGGCAACAGCTGGTCCGGCTCGGTGACCCGGATCGCCTTGCAGCCCAGGCCCTCGACGACCTTGACGTGGTCGACGCCGTACACGCCCAGCTCCGGCGAGTTGATGTTCTCGAACTCCAGGTTGACCTGGAAGTTGATGTCGAGATTGCGCTGGGCCTGGCGGATCAGGCCCAGATAGGCGTTGTTGACCAGGACATGGACGTACGGAATCCGGTGCTGTGCGCCGACCGCCAGTTCCTCCAGCATGAACTGGAAGTCGTAGTCGCCGGAGAGCGCGACCACCGGGGTCTCGGGGTCGGCGGTCGCGACGCCGAGCGCCGCCGGGATGGTCCAGCCCAGCGGGCCCGCCTGGCCGCAGTTGATCCAGTGGCGCGGCTTGTAGACGTGCAGCATCTGCGCGCCGGCGATCTGCGAGAGGCCAATGGTGGTGACGTACCGCGTCTCGGGGCCGAACGCCTTGTTCATCTCCTCGTACACGCGCTGCGGCTTCAGCGGGACGTTGTCGAAGTGCGTGCGGCGCAGCAGGCTCGCCTTGCGCTCCTGCGCGGACGCAGCCCACTGCGAGCGGTCGGGGAGCCTGCCCGCGGCCTTCAGTTCCTTCGCGACCTCGACGAACAGCTCCAGCGCCGCCCCGGCGTCGGAGACGATGCCGTAGTCCGGGGCGAAGATCTTGCCGATCTGGGTGGGCTCGATGTCGACGTGCACGAAGGTGCGGCCCCTGGTGTAGACGTCCAGGCCGCCGGTGTGGCGGTTGGCCCAGCGGTTGCCGATGCCGAGGACGAAGTCGGACTCCAGGAAGGTCGCGTTGCCGTAGCGGTGCGAGGTCTGGAGGCCGACCATGCCGGCGTTCAGCTCGTGGTCGTCGGCGATGGTGCCCCAGCCCATCAGGGTGGGGATGACGGGGATGCCGGTCAGCTCGGCGAACTCGACGAGCAGATCGGACGCGTCGGCGTTGATGATGCCGCCGCCCGCGACGATCAGCGGGCGCTCCGACTCCAGGAGCAGCGAGAGGGCCTTCTCCACCTGGGCGCGGGTGGCCGCGGGCTTGAAGACGCCCAGCGGCTCGTACGTCTCCGGGTCGAAGTCGATCTCGGTGAGCTGGACGTCGATGGGCAGGTCGATCAGGACCGGGCCCGGGCGCCCCGAGCGCATCAGGTGGAAGGCCTGCTGGAAGACGCCCGGGACCTGTGCGGCCTCCAGGACGGTCGTCGCGGCCTTGGTGACCGGCTTGGCGATCGAGGCGATGTCGACGGCCTGGAAGTCCTCCTTGTGGATCACCGAGGTCGGCGCCTGGCCGGTGATGCACAGGATCGGAATGGAATCGCCGATGGCCGAGTACAGGCCGGTGATCATGTCGGTGCCCGCCGGGCCCGAGGTGCCGATGCAGACACCGATGTTGCCTGGGGCGGAGCGGGTGTAGCCCTCCGCCATGTGGGAGGCGCCTTCGACGTGCCGGGCGAGGGTGTGGTCGATGCCGCCGCCGGCCTGGAGGGCCTTGTAGAAGGGGTTGATCGCCGCGCCGGGCACACCGAACGCGTGCGTGACGCCTTCGCGCTTGAGGATCTCAACTGCCGCTCTGGCAGCGGTCATACGAGGCATGGGTGCTCCTGCTTCGGCCGGGCGGAGTCGGGCTCCTTCACGTCACTCCAGAGCGTCGATTCCGTAATGCGGAAGTATAGTTCTGCTATACGGAAGCAATGTAGGACGCGTGCTCTACGGCGTCAAGGGATGGCAGAAGTGGCCCCCAAGGCATCCCGCTTCGTGGACGATGGACGGCAGTACGAAAGGAAAGACGGCAGTACGAAAGGAAATGGGGGAGAGCGATGGCCGATACCGTGCCGGTGCGCTGTCCGGCCTGCCGTCGCGATCATCTGTTCGCGTCGCCGGTCTATCCCTGCGCCTGCGGAGCCCCGCTGGCCCCGCCGCTGCTGCGCGCCGCCCGGCCGGAGCCGATCACCCACCGCACCTGGACGGACGACTGGGTCACGGTCCGTTGTTTTCATTGCGGCCGCCAGGACCACTGGCCGCAGCCGGAGCTCGGCTGCCCCTGCGGCGCGGTGCTCCGTATCCCCGTGCGCCCGGTGAGCGCCCCCACCCCGCCCGAGGCGCCGCCCTCCCCCGCTCGCCCGGCGCGCATCCCACTGCCGCGCACGGCGACCGTGCCACGCCCCTCGTTCCGCCCGGTCACGATCCGCACCGAGCGCGACGCGGTGACCGCGGCGGCGCTCTATCTCTCGTGGCTGGGGTTCCAGGACATCGTCAAGACCGAGGTCCGGCCCCCGTCCGGAATAGATCTGCGCGGCCCGGGCCTGATCGCCCAGGTCGACCCGTCCACCCGCCCCGCCACCCTGCGCGACGTCGAATGCCTGTGGCTGAACGGGCTGACCACGTCGGCATCGAGTGTCTTCTTCTCGCTCGCGGGATACGCGGACGACGCCCGCTCCCGCGCGGACGACCTGGGTATCCCGCTCTTCGTCATGGACCTCACGGGCCGCCCGAAGCCGGTCAACGGACCGGCCGACGAGCTCATCTCCACCGGGGCCTAGCTAGAGCGTGTCCTCGGAGCCGTAGCGCCGCCGCAGCTCCACCTTTCTGACCTTGCCGCTCACCGTCATCGGGAAGTCCGCGAGGATCTCGACGCGACGCGGGATCTTGTAGTGCGCCAGCTGCTCGCGGCAGAACGCGGCGATGTCCTCCAGGCTCGGCGGTTCGGCCGGGTCGCGGGGGATGACACAGGCCAGGATCTCCTCCCCGTACCGATCGTCGGGGACACCGACCACCTGCACATCCGCAATCTTGGGGTGGGTGTAGAGAAACTCCTCGATCTCCCGCGGATAGACGTTCTCGCCGCCCCTGATGATCATGTCCTTGATCCGGCCGACGATCTGGACGTAGCCGTCCTCGCGCATCACCGCCAGATCGCCCGTGTGCATCCAGCGGCCGGCGTCGATCGCGTCCGCTGTCTTCGCCGGCTCGTCCCAGTACCCGAGCATCACGCTGTATCCGCGGGTGCACAGCTCACCCGCCTCGCCGCGCGGGACGGTGACCTTCGAGACCGGGTCCGTGATCTTCACCTCGATATGCGGCAGCACCCGGCCCACCGTGCCGGTACGCCGCTCCAGATCGTCGTCCCGCCGCGTCTGCGTGGAGACCGGCGAGGTCTCCGTCATTCCGTAGCAGATCGACACCTGCGCCATGTGCATCTCGGCGACGACCCGCTTCATCACCTCCACCGGACAGGGCGAGCCCGCCATGATGCCGGTGCGCAGTGTGGACAGGTCGTACGAGGCGAAGTCGGGGAGGTTCAGCTCGGCGATGAACATCGTCGGAACGCCGTACAGGGAGGTGCAGCGTTCGTCCTCGACCGCGCGCAGCGTCGCCGCCGGGTCGAAGGACGGCGCCGGGATGACCATGCACGCGCCGTGCGAGGTGGCGGCGAGGTTGCCCATGACCATGCCGAAGCAGTGGTAGAAGGGCACCGGCAGACAGATCCGGTCCCGCTCGGTGTAGGCGATCGACTCCCCCACGAAATAGCCGTTGTTGAGGATGTTGTGGTGGGAGAGGGTGGCTCCCTTGGGGAAGCCGGTGGTGCCGGAGGTGTACTGGATGTTGACCGGGTCGTCGCAGGACAACTGTGCCTCGCGGGCGGCCAGTTCCTCGTCCGTGACGGCCTGGGCCGCGTCCAGGAGCACGTCCCAGGAGCCGTCCTCGATGTAGTGGACGGACCGCAGGTCGGGGCAGCCCGGGCGCACCTGCTCCACCAGCGCCCGGTAGTCGCTCGTCTTGTGCCGCTGCGAGGCACACAGCACCGAGATCCCGGCCTGTTTGAGTACATACTCCAGCTCGTGCGCCCGGTACGCGGGGTTGATGTTCACCATGATCGCGCCGATCCGGGCGGTGGCGTACTGGACGAGCACCCACTCGGCGCAGTTGATCGCCCAGATCCCCACCCGGTCGCCCTTGGCGACGCCGGTCCCGAGCAGCCCGCGCGCCAGCTGATCCACCGCCGCGCCGAACTCGGCATACGTCCAGCGGGTGCCGGCGGGCACGTCGACCAGCGCCTCACGGTCGGGATACGCGGCGATCGCCCGGTCGAGATTGCGGCCGATGGTCTCGCCGAGCAGCGCGGCCCGGCCCGTGCCGTGCGCGTACGAGAGCGTCATCGCAGATCCCCCTCGACATACTCGGCCGCCGAGCCCCCGGCCGTAGCCTCGCGCAGCTCGATCCGGCGGATCTTCCCCGAGACGGTCTTCGGCAGCTCGCCGAACTCCAGCCGCCGGATGCGCTTGTACGGGGCGAGGACCGCGCGCGAGTGCTCGAAGAGCAGCTTCGCCGTGTCGGGCCCGGGCTCCCAGCCCTCGGCGAGCACGATGTACGCCTTCGGCACGGCGAGCCGCACCGGGTCCGGCGCCGGCACCACCGCGGCCTCGGCCACCGCGTCGTGCTCCAGGAGGGCGCTCTCCAGCTCGAACGGCGAGATCTTGTAGTCGGACGCCTTGAAGACGTCGTCGGAGCGCCCGATGTAGGTGATGTATCCGTCCGCGTCGCGCGCGCCGATGTCGCCGGTGCGGTAGTAGCCGCCGGCCATCGCCTCGGCCGTACGGTCCGGGTCCCCGTGGTACCCGGTCATCAGGCCGACCGGGTGGGCGGACAGGTCCAGTGAGATCTCGCCCTCGGCGGCGCCCGGCTCTCCCGTGACCGGGTCGAGGAGCACCACCCGGTAGCCGGGGCTCGGACGGCCCATCGACCCAGCCTTGAGGAGCTGGCCCGGGCTGTTGGCGACCTGCACAGCCGTCTCGGTCTGCCCGAAGCCGTCCCGGATGGTGACGCCCCATTCGCGCCGTACGGTCTCGATGACCTCCGGATTGAGCGGCTCCCCGGCGGCGACGACCTCGCGCGGTGGCGTACGCAGCTGACCGAGGTCCGCCTGGATCAGCATCCGCCAGACGGTGGGCGGGGCGCAGAAGCTGGTGACGCCCGCGCGGTCCATCTCCGCCATCAGCCGGGCCGGGTCGAAGCGTGTGTAGTTGTGGATGAAGACGGTCGCCTCGGCGTTCCACGGCGCGAAGAGATTGGACCAGGCGTGCTTGGCCCAGCCGGGCGAGGAGATGTTCAGATGCACATCGCCGGGCTTGAGGCCGATCCAGTACATCGTCGCCAAGTGGCCGACGGGGTACGACACATGGGTGTGCTCGACGAGCTTGGGGCGGGCGGTCGTGCCGGAGGTGAAGTACAGCATCAGCGGGTCGTCGGCCAGGGTGACCCCGTCCGGCTCGAAGCCGGCGGATGCGGAGAACGCATCGTCGAAGTCGAGCCAGCCCGGTACGGGGTCGGCGCCGGGCGCCTTGACCGCGATCCGGGTGTAGTCGCCGGGCACGTCGTCGAACTTGGATGTGTCCGCGTCCCGCACGATCACATGCCGGGCGTGACCGCGGTCGATACGGTCCCGCAGGTCCGCCGGGCCGAGCAGCGGGGTGGCGGGGATGACGACCGCCCGCAGCTTCATCGCGGCCAGTGCGATCATCCACAGTTCCTGCTGGTTCCCGAGCATCACGACGACACGGTCGCCCGCCCGGACTCCCTGTGCCCGCAGCCAGTTGGCGACCTGGCCGGACCGGACGGACATCTCACCGTACGAGACGGTGATCTCGCGGCCGTCCTCCTCCACGATGTGCAACGCGGTGCTGCCGTTACCTTCGGCGATGACGTCGAACCAGTCCAGCGCCCAGTTGAAGCGCTCCGGCCGCGGCCAGGCGAAGCCTTCGTAGGCCGTCGCGTAGTCCTCCCGGTGCTGCAGCAGAAAGTCCCGGGCTGCCCGGAACTTCTCCGTCGCACTGCCTGACGTCATGTGTCCTCCTCATTGCGGGACCGGCTACTGACATCGTGTAATCAGTGACCGAGGTCTCACTACCCCCGTACGGGGGTGACACCCCAAGAGGGAAGAGCGCGTGCACGAGCCCGTCGACACGGTTCAGATGCGAGCGGCGCTGCTGCGGCTGCGCCGCGCGACCGGGCTGCCGGTCGCCTTCGGCGGGCTGCTGCACGATGCGCGGCAACTGCGGATCGCCGAGCTGAGCGGGACGGCGACGGGGGCGCTGCGCGGGCTGTCCATAAGCGCGGGGAACGGCCTCGGGGGCAAGTGCATCGCCCTGTCGCGACCGTGCGCGGTCACGGACTATCCCTCGGCGCGGCACATCAGCCACGAGTACGACGCGGCGGTGGCGACGGAGGGGCTGCGCTCGGTGCTCGCGGTGCCGGTGGTCGTACAGCGCAGGGTGCGGGGCGTGCTGTACGGCGCGCTGCGGTCACCGACGGCGGTCGGCGACCGGACCTTCGACGCGGCGGTGGCGGCAGCGCGCGATGTGGAGCAGGCGCTTGTCGTACGGGACGAGGTGCAGCGGCTGCTGACGGCGACGCGGGAGCCGGTGGCGGACGGCGGGGCGTGGGAGGAGGTCCGCGAGGCGCACGGCGAGCTGCGGGCGCTGGCCCCGCGCATCGCCGACGACTCGCTGCGCGAGACGCTGCTCGCGGTCTGCGGCCGGCTGGCGGCGGCGACGGCCGGCCCGCCGCGCGGGCAGGCGGTCGCGCTGGCGCCGCGCGAGCTGGATGTCCTGGCCTGTGTCGCGGCGGGCTCGACGAACGCGGTGGCGGCGGAGCGGCTGGGCCTGAAGCCGGAGACGGTGAAGGCGTATCTGCGGTCGGCGATGCGGAAGCTGGGGGCGCACACGCGGCTGGAGGCGGTGGTGGCGGCGCGGCGGGCGGGGCTGCTGCCGTAGGGCGCGAGGGGGGTCTTTCCCCCACCCCGCCCCTTCCCTGAACCGGGGCGCCGCCCCGGACCCTCCCGTCCACGCCTCAACGCCGGCGCGGCTTGTTTTCGGGGCTCCACCGCCGTGCCCCCTCCCCGTCAATCGCCGGAGGGGCTGAATTTTCAGCCCCTCCGGCGATTGACGGGGAGGGGAACAAACCGCCGACCAGCTCTGGGCGCGCCCCGAACTGTCAGGTTGAATGAGCCCATGGTGTCGACAGACCGCTTCCTCGCATTCGCCGCGATGTCACTGCTGGTGATCGTGATCCCGGGCCCGAGCGTGCTCTTCGTGATCGGCCGCGCCCTCGCCCACGGCCGCCGCACCGCCGTGGCCACCGCCCTGGGCAATGTCTTCGGCTCGTACGTCCTGGTGGTGGCCGTCGCGCTCGGCGTCGGCTCGCTGGTGGAGCGGTCCGCGACAGTGTTCATGGCGGTGAAGCTGGCAGGCGCGGCATATCTGGTCTTCCTGGGGGTGCAGGCGTTCCGGCACCGGAAGGACATGAAGGTCTCGGACATGGCGGCCCCCGCGGGGCCCGCGCGCGGTGATGCCCGGACGGTCGTGGACGGCATCCTGGTGGGCGTCACGAACCCCAAGGGGATCGTTTTCTTCGCTGCGGTGCTGCCGCAGTTCGTGGACCACTCGGCGGGCAACCTGCCCACGCAGATGCTGCTCCTAGGCCTGGTCCCGATCTCGATCGGCCTGGTCACGGACACGCTCTGGGGCCTGGGCGCGGCGGCGGCCCGCAACTGGTTCGCCCGCTCGGAGCGCCGGCTCTCCATGGTGGGCGGCGCGGGCGGTTTCGCGATGATCGGCCTGGGCGTGACGGTGGCGGCGACGGGCCGCGCGGACTGAGGTCTACTCGCTCACCGTTCCGAAGCGGATGTCGTGCGCAGTGGCCGAGGACAGCACGGTGAGCATCCGGTCCCCCTCCTCGGCCAGCGCGTCACGCTGAGCCCGGGTCAGCGTGCCGAAGGCCTGCACGGTCATGGTCGCGGTCGCGTCTGACTCGGTCAGCCGCCAGATGCCGGCGAGGTAGCCGTCGACGAGGAAGGTGCAGTAGGCCATGTTGCCCTTCCAGATGCGCATTCTGTACTCCTCGGGCACGACGCGGGTGCGGTCGGCGTGCGAGAGCAGCAGATTGTCGAACTCGGGCAGGAAGCGCGGCGGCGCCGGGGTGTCGGCGTCGGGCCGGGGCGCACCCGGGATGTCGAAGAGCTCGACGCCGTTCTCGTCCTGGAAGACGGCCAGCTGCGGGCGCAACCGCTCGAAGGCCTCCCGCAACCGGGTCAGTCCGGACCACTTCTGCATGTCCTTGACCGAGGCGGGACCGAAGGCCCCCAGGTAGCGCAGCACTGTGGCGTCGGGCGCGGGCTGCGCCGCGCGGCCGAACCAGTGCTCGGCGGTGGTGAGCGCGACCTGGCCGCTGCGGCCCCACAGTCCGCGCGGGGTGACCTGCACCAGCGGCAGTACGCAGCGGGCGGCGACGGACAGCGAGAAGGGATCGGCGTCCGGCCACTCCTTCAGCAGCGCCTCGCGCAGCTCCTTCATGGTCCGGGGCCGCTCCTCGACCAGCTCGCGGGCGACGGCGCCGAGCCGCTCCAGATCGACCCCGGCGAGGCCGGTGCTGAACTGCCCCAGTTCCCGGTCGCGCGCCGCCTGGACGAGCGGCCGCAGGGTCAGACAGTCGTCGGTGGAGTGCGTATGAATGGTGGAACGCATCGTGACCAGCCGCGCGACCTCGCGCGATGCCATCAGCGCGGACAGTTCCTCAGGGTCGAAGCCCTCCAGGCGGGCGGCGAGCGCGTAGTACGGCGGCTTCACGTTCTGCGCCTGGAGACCGACGAGGTGCTCGACGGCGCCTTTGACGGACATCGCGGAACGGGGGACACGGCGCAGCAGGAGCTGACGGTCCAGGGTGGCGCGGTTGAGGGCGCGGTTGCCGAGTACGGGGTACGTCGTCTTCGAGGCCATGTCCACACGCTACCCAGCGTTGCGGACAACCTCTGTCCGCAACTACTGGGGAACCCGTGCTGCCGCCCCGTCATGCCGGGCCAATTCGACGCGGATATCCTGCTTCGGGGTCGTACTGATCCGAAACTGCTCCGATCCACTTCGAGGTGGGAGGTGAGACGCGCGATGTCGCTGTCGCCGAGGCGAAACCAGTGGCGCCGTCGTCCCCTGCCTCCCGGGGGTTCGCCGCCACCCGCACCCGCGTCCGGAGACGCCGCCGCCCCCTCCCCCGTACACAAGGACCAGGGCAGCGTCGTCCAGGCCGCGCTGTACCGGGACGGCCGCCGCGTCTCGACACCCGACTCGCTCGCCGAGACCTTCCGCCAGCTGCGCGAGTACCCGGACGGCATGGCGTGGATCGGACTGCACCGCCCGACCGAGGCCGAAGTCCTGTCCCTCGCCGCGGAGTTCGACCTGCATGAACTCGCGGTCGAGGACGCGCTGGAGGCCCACCAGCGCCCCAAGCTGGAACGCTACGGCGACACGCTCTTCGTCGTGCTGCGCGCCGCCCGCTATCTCGACGCCCAGGAGGAGGTCGAATTCGGCGAGCTGCACGTCTTCGTCGGCAGGGACTTCCTGATCACGGTCCGCCACGGCGCGGCTCCCGACCTCTCCGCGGTCCGCCACCGCATGGAGAAAAGCCCGGAGCTGCTGGCCCTCGGCCCGGAGGCGGTGCTGTACGCGATCCTGGACGCCGTCGTCGACGGCTATGCCCCGGTCGTCGCGGGCGTACAGAACGACATCGACGAAATCGAGACCGAGGTCTTCGGCGGCGACCCGGCGGTCTCGCGCCGCATCTACGAACTCGCCCGCGAAATGGTCGAGTTCCAGCGCGCGACCCGCCCCCTGGTCGGCATGCTCCACGCCCTGATGGCGGGCTTCGCCAAGTACGGCACGGACGAGGAACTCCAGAGCTACCTCCGCGATGTCGCCGACCACGTGACGCACACGAGCGAGCGCGTGGACGGCTTCCGCCAGGCACTGGCGGACATCCTCACGGTGAACGCAACGCTCGTGACGCAGCAGCAGAACGAGGAGATGCGGGCGATGGCGGAGGCGGGCTTCGAGCAGAACGAAGAGATCAAGAAGATCTCCTCGTGGGCCGCCATCCTCTTTGCTCCCACGCTCGTGGGAACGATTTACGGCATGAACTTCGAGTCGATGCCGGAACTGCGCTGGGCGTTCGGATACCCCTTCGCCGTGGCCCTAATGGCCGTAGTTTGCGTTAGTTTGTACTTCATCTTCAAGCGACGGGACTGGCTTTAGTCCATCACCACAGCCCTCCTCAGCGGAGCTGGATTTGCGATCGCGCACACGCGACCACGGCACTCTGCAACCGCTGGGAGAATCCGGGGAGACTCAGCGCTCGTGATCTCTTCCACCTTCCGACGGCAACGGCTGGACCCTCAACTACAGCCCCCGGAGCCCTTCCGGCTCGCCGAGGGCATAGTCACTCTCGGTAGTAGTCAACCTCCACATCACCGCCGCCTTCAGCTGGCTCCAAGACCGGACGAAGCCCCGTCGACCGGGGCAGGACGGGACTGCTGGAGGCGATCCCGCCGGTACGGGGCAAGCGCGGCCGACCTCGTCGCCGCCCCACCGTGGTCCTGGGCGACCGCGGTTACGACCACGACAAGTACCGCCGACTGGTCTGGGATCTGGGCGTGAAGCCACTGATCGCCCGCGGCACCGAGCACGGCTCCGGACTTGGCACCCAACGCTGGGTCGTCGAGCGCGCGTTCGCGCACCTGCACTGGTTCCGCCGCCTGCGGGTCCCATCGAGCCTCGAGGCCACGGCGTTGTCCAGGGCGAGCGCCACCCCACGCTGGCCGGGGCGTTCCAGTAGTGCGCCCCGCATGTGCAGTCCGCCTGGCAACTGTGCCCCCATGAGACGGACTTCACCGTGCACGACGAATCCGTCCACGCAGTAAACGCCGCCCTCCGCAACCAGTCCGCCGGCGGACACCGCCCATTGCTCGGGTGCGGTGATCTCAGCGCCGCTGAGATTCACGGCGCCGCTCACGTGGGCGTTGATGAGCGACAAGGCGCTGATCCTGCGGTGGAAGGGCGAGGCATAGCCGCTTTCCAGGCGAGAGCGCCGCAGGTCGAGGCGTCCCTCGATACGGATCAAGCCGGCTTCCACGCCCGGCACTCGGCTGCCCACGATCGCAATCGACTGGGTCGACGCTCCGGAGAGGTCCACGCCCTCCTCGAACCAGCAGTCCTCGAGCCAGAGGGCGTGAGCGATCTGCGCGCCGGCCAGGTTGAGGTGTCCGGATATCCGCGCCCCGGCGAGCCTCAGGCACGCGACGGCGCCCGTCTGGGTGGTGTTCGCGCCCTGGAGGAGCGCCACGATCACGGCGGCCCGAACCGTCCGCCCGGGGCCCCACTGCCCACCCTCGGCGACACGGTCGTCCTCGGGCACACCCATGCGCAGGTCCACGCGGCGTCCCTCGGGGAACAGATCCCACAGCTCGCGCTCCGGTGAAGTCAACTCGTCGTATGAGAGCACTCGTGCAGAGTAGTGATCTTCCTTCCCACTCGCCTTGCCCTACCGCGCGCGGATCGGAGGGCGGTCCAATTCTGTGAGGAGTTCTTACTCCCCCACCACCGGGGAGAGTCGTGTCGGATGCCCGAGTGGGTCAGCAGTTGGCGAGCAGTGCGAGTTTGCTGAGCCGGTGATGCGGCTCCCGTCGGGTGCGGCCCAAGTACTCCTCGCCGCCGGCGGGGTGGTGACATGCTGTGCCGTTCGGTGGCACGCTCGAATGCCGGCTTGCAGCGCGTGATCGACCGGATGGGGGGATTCGATGGCATCGTGCGGGCCTCGACGGCGATCACGTTGGAGAATCCGGTGCCGCTCCGGATCACTCCACTGGTGCGCCAGGCGTCGCGGCAGGCGCCGTATGGACCGCTGACCGCTGGAGGACCGGCCTTGAGGGAGGGACCGAGAAGTGAGCTTCTGGGAGTACCTGGGCACCCGCTACCAGCAGCTGCTGGTGGACGCCTATCAGCACGCCAGCGCCGTCTTCCAGTGCATGGTCGTCGCCACGGTGCTCGGGGTCTTGATCGGCGTCCTCACCTACCGCACCGCGTGGGCGGGAAACCTGGCGATCACCACGACCGCAAGCATCCTCACCGTCCCCTCCCTGGCTCTCCTCGGACTGCTCGTCCCGGTCGTCGGCCTCGGCGTCGCGCCGACCGTCATCGCGCTGACGCTGTACGGACTGCTGCCCGTGGTCCGTAACGCGGTCGTCGGGTTGCGCGGAGTCGACCCGGCCCTCGTCGAGGCCGCCAAGGGCATGGGGATGTCACGGTTCGCCCAGCTGCTAAAGGTCGAACTGCCCCTCGCCTGGCCGCCGATCCTCACCGGTGTCCGGGTGTCGACCCAGATGCTGATGGGCATTGCGGCGATCGCGGCCTTCGCCTCGGGTCCCGGGCTCGGCAACCAGATCTTCCGTGGCATCTCCAGCCTGGGCAGTGCGAACGCGCTCAACGAAGTACTGTCGGGGACGCTCGGAATCGTCGTCCTGGCCCTGCTGTTCGACGCCGGGTACGTGCTGATCGGACGGCTCACCATCTCACGGGGGATCCGTGGCTGACTCTGCCGATATCGTCGAACCGACCTCCTCGACGTCCGGCGCCGCAGGCCCCGGCGGATCCGCCCGATCCGCCGGGCCCGACCGGTCGGCCGCCGCCGGTGCGAGTATCCGGCTGGACAACCTCACCAAGCGCTATCCGGACAGCCAAGCCCCGGCCGTGGAGGACGTGACCCTGGACGTCGCGGCCGGCGAAACCGTGATCCTTGTGGGGCCCTCGGGCTGCGGCAAGAGCACCACCCTCAAGATGATCAACCGGCTGATCGAGCCGACCTCGGGGCGGATCACCATCGGCGGCGAGGACGTCACCGGCATCAACCCCGTGGCGCTCCGCCGCACCATTGGCTACGCCATCCAGGCCACGGGCCTCTTCCCGCACATGACCGTCGCCGAGAACATCGCGCTCGTACCGAAGATGGCCGGCTGGCCCCGCGCGAAGGTGCGGGACCGGGTCGAGGAGATGCTCGAACTGGTCGGGCTGGATCCCGGGGAGTTCCACGGCCGCTATCCGCGCCGGCTCTCCGGCGGCCAGCAGCAGCGGGTCGGGGTGGCGCGGGCGCTGGCGGCCGACCCGCCCGTGCTGCTGATGGACGAGCCGTTCGGGGCCGTCGACCCCATCACCCGCGAGCGCCTGCAGGACCAACTCATCCGATTACAGCGCGAGTTGCGCAAGACGATCGTCTTCGTCACGCACGACTTCGACGAGGCCATCAAGGTCGGCGACCGGATCGCGGTGCTGCGCGACCGGTCGCAGATCGCCCAGTTCGACACTCCGGAAGCGATCCTGGCCAGTCCGGCGGACGACTTCGTCGCCGGTTTCGTGGGCGCGGGAGCCGGGGTGAAGCGGCTGCACCTCAAGCGCGTACGGGAGGTGGAGCTCGCCGACGTCCCGACCGCCACCGTCGACGACAGGCTCGAGACCGCCCTGCACCTGCTGGACGCGGGCTCCGCCTCCGCCGACCACCTGCTGCTACTGGACCGGGAGCGGCGCCCGCACTCCTGGCTGCGACGCGAGGACCTGACGCGCGCCCGGAGTGCGCAACCCGCCGGAGAGCCGCTGCCGTTGTCGGCGGGCACCCCCGTACGGAGCCGGATCGGGGTGGACATGACGCTGCGGGACGCGCTGGAGGCGCTGCTGGCCGACGGTGCGGGCCGCGTCGCGGTCACGGGACAGGACGGCGCGTACGCCGGCGTGGTGGACATGTCGACACTGCTGAACGCGATGCACGGGGCGCCGGGCGAGCGGGGAGCCGAGGAGGCTCGGCCGACCGGCCGGGGTGAGCCCGCGTGAGCCGGAGCGACGTCGATGTCGGGGCCGGTGGTGGAGCCGCTCCCGAGGCCGGTTACGGGTCCCCGGGGCCGGCTCCAGGGCCGGGGCATGACGAGCCCGTGACCCGGCTCGCCGCACTGGACCGGGTCCCGCCCCGTATCACCTGGCAGAAGCTGGTGACGCTGCCGGCCTTCGTCGCGGTCGTCCTCGGCGCCACCGCGCTGTATCTGCGCACCACCGAGCTGGACTCGATCGCCAGGAACGCCCTCGCAGACGGCGCCGTGCGCACCGCACTCCTCCAGCAGACCGAACTCGTCGCCATCTCCACCTTCTTCGTGCTCATCATCGCGATCCCGCTGGGCATCGCGCTGACGCGCGGGGTCCTGCGCCGGGCCGCACCGCCGTTCGTCGCGGTGGCCAACATCGGCCAGGCGACCCCGGCCCTTGGCCTGCTGGCGCTGCTGGTGATCTGGCTCGGCATCGGCCAACGAGCCGCCTTGGTCGGCATCGTGGCATTCGCGGTGCTGCCGGTGCTGAGCAACACCGTGGCCGGCCTGAGGGCCACCGACCCGGCACTCGTGGAGGCGGCGCGCGGCATCGGGATGTCGCCGCCGCTGGTGCTGTTCCGGGTCGAACTGCCCCTGGCCGTACCGCTGATCCTGGCGGGCGTACGGACCGCGCTCGTGCTGAACGTCGGCACCGCGACGCTGGCCACCTTCGGCGGCGGAGGAGGACTCGGGGACCTGATCTCCTCCGGCATCACCAACCAGCGCATGCCGGTGCTGGTGCTCGGCTCCGTACTGACAGTCGCCATGGCGCTGATCGTGGACTGGCTGGGGATGCTCGTCGAGTTGCTGCTGCGCCCACGCGGCCTGGAGGTGGGCTGATGCACCTGACCCGGGTACGGACGGCCGTCGCGGGCGCGGGCGCCCTGCTGCTCGCCGCCGCAGGGCTGAGCAGCTGCGGACTGACCAGCGGCAGCCCGCTGGCCGACTCGGTGCAGCCCGGCTCCATCGGGAAGGGGCGACCGCTGGAGGGCGCCCAACTGACCGTGACCTCCAAGGAGTTCACCGAGCAGATCATCCTGGGCCAGATCATGGGGCTGGTCTTCAAAGCGGCCGGCGCGGAAGTCCTGGACCGGACGAACATCCAGGGCTCGATCGGTGCCCGCGAGGCGGTCAAGTCCGGTGCGGCGGATGGGATGTACGAGTACACGGGCACGGCCTGGATCACCTACCTCGGTCACACCAAGCCGGTCGTCGACCCGTACGAGCAGTGGGAGGCCGTACGCGACGAGGACCGCCGCAACGGCATCACCTGGCTGCCCGCCGCCGCGCTCAACAACACCTACGCGCTGGTCGCGAACCGGGCGAATGCGCAGAAGTACCGGCTGCGCACTCTCTCCGACGTGGCACGTCTGACGAAGAAGGACCCGGGCGCGGCGACGATCTGCGGCGGAAGCGAGTTCTCGGTGCGCGAGGACGGCCTGCCGGGCGTGGCGAAGACGTACGGATTCGCCCTCCGGCGCGGGAACTTCAAAAAGATGGACGACGGCGTCGTCTACACCCAGGTCGCCAAGGGCGCAGCCTGCACCCTCGGCGTGGCGGCCACGACCGACGGCCGCATTCCGGAACTCGAGCTGAAGGTGCTGGAGGACGATCGGCACTTCTTCCCCAACTACAACGCGGCACCCGAGATGAACAGCGCCACGATGAGAAAGTACCCCGCCATCGCCGACGTCCTCACCCCGATCACCAAGCGGCTGACGGGGGCGGAGGCCCAGCGGCTGAACGCGCGGGTGGACGTGGACGGGGAGGACCCGCACGAGGTGGCGAAGGACTGGCTGGTGCGGGAGGGCTTCATCCGGGAGGGCTGACAGCGGCTTCGCCCCAGGCTTGAGCTCCATCACAAGCTGGTGCACGTACCTCTTCATGGCCCAGATCACCGAAGGCCGTCTGACACCCGAGTGCTTTCAAGGATGGGGCAACCCGTCAACGCTGATGCCCTGACGTTCCATCACAGCAGCCAAAGACGGCAGTTCCGCCACGACCTGGGCAGTCAGGCGTTCATCGAGCGCTCTTCTCGCAGCTTGGCTGGCGTTGCGACTGCGCTCAGTGCCAGATGCGGCACCTGCCGGCGGAGCTGCGCTGGACCGGGTTCCCGCCC
Source organism: Streptomyces sp. NPDC019890 (assembly GCF_044903445.1). Lineage (NCBI taxonomy): Bacteria > Bacillati > Actinomycetota > Actinomycetes > Kitasatosporales > Streptomycetaceae > Streptomyces > Streptomyces sp. NPDC019890. Next base: position 546,146 of record NZ_JBJDQK010000001.1, read on the forward strand.
GAGCTGCGCGCCTGCGAGACCGACGCCCCCGAGGAGGGGCACGGCGGGTACAGCTCCGGCTCTCGCCGGGGGCCCCACGCTCACCCTGCGTGGCCCGCCAGTCCCGCTCGTACCGTGCGGCGAAACCGACGGGAAAACGCATGGTCGGCGGCGGTGGGTCTGGGCCCACCCACCCGTACGTTCAGACCCATACCGCGCCGCTCACGCGCTCCGGCGACAGCGACCCCAAGACGACGCTGGACGAGGCCAAGGCCTGGGGACAGCACACGACCGGTTCACTCGATCTCCGTGTGTTCACCGGTGGGCACTTCTTCGTCAGCGAGCAGAGCACAGAGGTCATGCAGGTCCTGAAGCAGCACTTCCGGACCGAGGGCGCTCGCACCGCCGGCTGACAGCCGCCGCCCCGGCGCCCCTGCGGCGTGTTCTCGCACGACTGCCGCGAGCACGGATGTGCTCGCGGCAGTCGTCGTCATCGGGCGTCGGCTCAGAGCGTCTTGCTGAGGCGGTCGGCAAGCAGAGCGGCGAAGCGTGCCGGGTCGGCCAGATCGCCGCCTTCCGCGAGCAGGGCAGTGCCGTACAGCAGCTCGGCCGTCTCGGTCAGCTCCGGGTCACCGGCGCGCTGGTCGTACGCCGTCTTCAGCGCGCTGACCAGCGGGTGCTGTGGATTGAGCTCGAGAATGCGCTTGACCGGCGGGAGCTCCTGACCCATCGCCTTGTACATCTTCTCCAAGGCCGGCGTGAGGCCGTCGGTATCGCTGACCAGGCACGCCGGTGAGCCGGTGAGCCGGGTCGTCAGGCGTACGTCCTTGACGTCGTTGAGGGTTTCGTTCAGCCAGGTCAGCACCGCCGCATAAGCCCCGGCCTGCTCCGGTGACGGCTCCTCCTCGGAGAGCAGGTCAACCGCGCCGCGGGCGATGGACTGGAACTCCGTGCCCGCGTAGTCGCGGACCGCCTCGGCCCAGATCTCGTCCACCGGATCGGTGAGCAGCAGGACCTCGTACCCCTTGGCCCGGAACGCCTCCATGTGCGGGGAGTTCGCGACCTGTGCGCGGCTGTCGCCGGTCATGAAGTAGATCTTGTCCTGGCCCTCCGGCATCCGGGCGAGGTAGTCGGCCAGGGTGGTGGGCTCCTCGCCGGCGGTGGAGGCGAACGAGGCGATGTCGAGAATCGCCTTCTGGTCCTCGGTTCCGTCGAGGAGGCCCTCCTTGACGACGGGGCCGAACTCGCCCCAGAACGTGCGGTACTTCTCGGCATCCTTGCTCATCAGGTCCTTGATGGACGCCAGGACCTTCTTCGCCAGGCGGCGACGGATCAGCTGGATGTGCCGGTCCTGCTGGAGGATCTCGCGGGAGATGTTCAGCGACAGGTCGGCGGCGTCCACGACTCCCTTGACGAAGCGGAGGTGGTCGGGCAGGAGCTCGCGGCTGTCGTCCAGGATGAACACGCGCTTGACATACAGCTGGAGGCCGTGGCGGGCATCACGCTGATAGAGGTCGTGCGGGGCCCGCGCCGGCAAGAACAGCAGGGCCTCGTACTCGAAGGTGCCCTCCGCCCGCATCCGGATGATGTCGAGCGGGTCCGTCCAGTCATGGCTGACGTGCCGGTAGAACTCCCGGTACTCCTCGTCACTCACCTCCGAGCGCGGGCGAGCCCAGAGCGCCTTCATCGAGTTGAGGGTGTCGCCCCCCATCAGGACCGGGAACGAGATGAAGTCCGAGTACCGCTTGACGATCTCCCGGATCTTCCCTTCGTCGGTGTAGTCGTAGAGCGCGTCCTCCTCGTCGGCGGGCCGCAGGTGAACACGCACCGACGTGCCCTCCGGCGCCTCCTCCACGGTCTCGATCGTGTACGTGCCGTCGCCGTCCGACTCCCAGCGCACCCCTGTTGCCTCACCGGCCTTGCGGGTGAGCAGAGTGACCTTGTCGGCAACCATGAACACGGAGTAGAAGCCGACCCCGAACTGGCCGATCAACTCGGCCGATTCCTTGCTCTCCCTGAGCCGGCGCAGCGTCTCGGACGTACCGGATCTGGCGATGGTGCCGATCAGCCCCACCACCTCGTCGCGCGACATACCGATCCCGTTGTCCCGCACGGTCAGCGTGCGGGCCTCCTTGTCGGCGTCGATCTCGATGTGCAGGTCATCCGCCCTGAGACCCTCGTCCTTCAGCCCGGCCAGGCGCCGCTTGTCCAGGGCGTCAGAGGCGTTGGAGATGAGTTCGCGCAGGAAGATGTCCTTGTTCGAGTAGATCGAATGGACCATCAACTCCAGCAGCTGCCGCGCCTCAGCCTGAAACTCCAGCGTCTCGGTACTCATGACTTCCCTTCTGGTCAGTTGAATCTGTGCGACGCCAACACTTCCAGGGGCCGAGGAGGTACGCACGCGCCGGTGCCCGACCTCGGCCAGGACGAGGTCGGGCAGGCTCGAGCCCGGTGCATGAGGCGCTGCAGCCGCCAGACATGGCACAGCTCCCGGTTGAAGCTGACGGCGATCTCAGCTCGCAGCTCTTCCGCGCCGGCTCTGCCCCCGTACGCGTCGCGTTGGTGACGCGTCACTCCGCCACGTACGTGCACTGCTTGCGCACGGCCTGAATTTGATGGCCCGTCAGCTCAGAGCCGGAGGTCAGCAGCAGCTCGGTCACCTCGCGCGTGAACTCCGCCGAGCTGAGCACGTCGCACATCGGCTCCTGCCCTTCCGCGGTGGACGAGTCGGCCGTCGGGAGCCGTGGGGGCAGCCGCGACGGCCGCCTGGACCGACGGGCTCTCCGCGTCAATGCCCAGCCGAACCTTGGACGCCTTGAGGCCGCGGTCGCTGTCCTCGATCTCGAACTCCACCATGAGCCCGGAGCGCAGCGTCGACTCGGGAATGAGCAGATCATTCACATGCAGGAAAACCCATCCGCAACCCTCGCCAACTGCGTTGCACTTGCGATCGCGCCCCCATCACCACAGCACTCGGGGCTTCGGCTCCGCCGGGTGCCACGTAGCGGAGCCGCGCCCTTCTCCGACGGTCACTTGCCGGTGCTCGGGTCGCCGTGCACCGGCATCGCCGGCGCGGGCCCGAGGAGCACGACACTGTCCCTGAGACGACGAGGATCACGCCCAGCATCACAGCCACCTCGAGCGGCATGCCGAACATCACCGGGGCGATTCCTGCGGTGGCCGCCCAGGTGATGACCACACCGAGCAACAGCAGCCTGACCACGACCCCCCGGGTGCGACCGGTGAGATGTCGTAGGTCGAGTCCGAGACCGGCGTCGTAGAGGATCACCGCCACGGAAAGCGACACCAGGGCGGAGAAGTCCGGCCCCAGCAACTGGTCCGGGTGGATGACGTGGGTCAGGGCGCCCGCGGTGAATCCGGTCGGCAGCAGCACGATCAGGGCGGGGATGCGCAGCCGGCTCGCCAGGATCTGCGAGCCGACGGCGAGGACGACGGTCAAACCGATGCCAAGGAGGATCTCGTCGTCAGTCACAGGCGTCTTGGGAGGTAGTGGCGCTGGGCGACCCCCCAGGCTTGCGCCGGCCGTAGCGGTGGATGGCGATGAGCACCGGCCGGCCTCATGTCGTGGGCCCCCAGGGGGTGATGCCCCAACGGAGCACGTGCTGGGCGCCCGGGGCCAGAGCGGTCACCGCTCTGCCGCTGCGGAAGGCGTCCGCCGGGCAGGACATGGCTTCGACGGCGATACCACGGCGTCGCCGCTCGGGCTCGGGCAGCGTGTCGCCGGTGTACACCTGTACGAATTTGGTGCCTTCGCCGAGCCATACGTCGACCCCGTGTTGTCCGGAGGGATGCGCCAGGCGGACGACGGCGCGACCGGAAGGGTCCCGGTCGAGTTCGGTGAACGCCGTGTCCAGCGGCTGCTCGCCAATGGGCCGGGGCGCCCGGAAGTCGTAGGCCGTGCCCTGGACCGGTTCGCTGCCGACCGGCAGACCTTGCTCGTCGGTGCGCAGCCGGTAGCGTGCGGGCACGGTCAGCAGCGCTTCGTCCACCAGGTCGGTTCCCACCGTCAGGTAGGGGTGTTGCCCTGCTCCGTAGGGTGCCACCGCCTCCCCCAGGTTCGTCGCTGTGACGGCGACAGCCAGCCCCTCGGGACCCAGCCGGTACTCGGCGGACACGTCCAGCGGGAAGGGGTAGCCGGGCTGCGGGAAGAGTGTGGTGCCCGTCGTCACCCGGTCCTCCTGCTGGTCGAGCAGCCGCCATGCCGACCAGCGGAGCAGACCGTGGATCGCGTTGCCGCTGTCCGGCTCGGTCAGCGGAAGTTGCAGGTCCTGTCCCTTCCAGGTGTAGCGGCCGCCGCCCACCCTGTTGGGCCAGGGCACCAGGAGTTGTCCACGGCCGCCGGTAATCCGCGCGTCGGCGTCGAACCCGTCCAGCACCGTTCGCCCACCCACCGCGTAGTGGCGGAGCGCGCCGCCCAGTTCGACCACGACGGCAGTCTGGTCGCCGTTGCGCATCTGCCACTGTGCGCCCGTTGCGTTCCGGCTCATCCACCGCTCCTTCGTCCTTACGGTCCCGCTCGTCCTTACGGTCCCGCTGCGCGCCGCCCTGCCCAATCTCGACCATCCAGGGCCGACTCGCACTTCAGCGGCTTCGTAGCGACCCGCACGGCCCTAAGCGCGGTCCCCGGCCAGGTCCATCAGGCGGGCCAGCACACGGCCGCTCGACGCGGTGACGCCGTCGTGCTCCCATTCATTGGTGACCCAGACGCGGGTGGCACCGACCTCGCGCGCGGTGCGCAGGGAGAGTGCGGCGTCCACATACATGTCGTCGTGGTAGACGATCGCGGCGAGTGGGACCTGATTGACGGCGAGGCGATGGAGGTCGTACAGCGGCGGCCAGTCGGCGCGTTCGGCCAGCAGGTCGGCGGCGTCCGCGAAGGGGCGCAGGCCCGTGATGTCGCGGAACATCCACGGGTAGATCATTTCTCCGGTGAGAAGGAGGGGATCCGCGTCCTCGGCGAATTCGGGGAGGTCCGCGAGCACCCGCGAGGCGGCCCAGCCGCTCGAACCCGCGCCCTGGCCGTAGAGCGTCTCCTGCATCACGGCGAACAGCGGATTGTCGGTGAAACCGGTGAGGGCCATCACCTGGTGGAGGAAGGTGTCGCTCGGCTCGCCATCGGCATCAAGGGATTCGTCGAGCAGCCAGTGGATCCGTTCGAAGCCGTCACCCATGCCGAGGGCGAGTCCGAGGGTGCGCAGGCGGCGGGTGGTGAGGCGGTCTCCATTGGGCAGGCGGACCTCGGTGGTCGCGAGGAGATCGGCAATCTTGCGGAGGCGGGCGGCGTCGTCGGGGTAGCGGGCGTAGAAGTCGAGAACGCGGTCCCGCACCCGCGGGTAGGTGCGGGCGTACACGTCGTCGGCGGTGGCGGCGAGGCCGGGCAGGCCACCGGTCACGTAGCAGGCCCGCAGTCCCTCGGGCGCCTGGGAGAGGTACGTGAGGGTGAGGAAGCCGCCGTAGCTCTGGCCGAGCGTCTCCCAGGGCTGTTCACCGCAGAGTTGACGGCGGATCAGTTCCGCGTCGGCAACCACGGAGTCCGCCCGGAAGTGGCCCAGATACGCGGCGAGTTGGGCGGGGGAAGCGAACCGGGCGGCGGACCGGGCGGTGACGGGGGTGGAGCGGCCGGTGCCGCGCTGGTCCAGCAGGAGCACCCGGTGGGTCTTGAGCGCCTGGGGCAGCCAACTCGGTGAACCGGCCGACGGGCGGGGCGATTTGCCGCCCGGGCCGCCCTGAAGGTAAAGCAGCCAGGGAAGTCCCTCGCCGGCGCGGCCCGGGTCGACGACCTCACGGGCGAAGACCTGGATGTCCGGCCCGTGGGGGGCGGAGTGGTCCAGGGGGACGGTGAAGACGTGGTCGACGGTCGCGTACGCGGGGTTCATGGATCCCTTTCACAGCCCAGGGGCTGCGGCATGAAGTGTGACATTGCATGGATCAGGATGGGTCGGCCCACGGTCGGCGGGGAGCCCCCAGGTCCGCATAACTCCACGTTATGGAGGGCTCTGTACCCCTCGACTCAGCCGAGGGCTGTGCCCTCGGCTCAGCCGCGGCGGGCGGATTTCGCCGCGGTCTCGCTCTTGGCCCACAGAGAGCGGACATGGCCCAGGTGCTTGGCCATGCACTTCTCCGCTCCCTTCGCGTCGCCGGCGAGCATCAGGTCGAGGAGTTCCAGGTGTTCCTCGGCCGAGGGGATCAGCCCGCCGCGCTCGTCGAGGGCGGTGAGCCCGTACAGGCGGCTTCGCTTGCGCAGGTCGCCGACGGTTTCGACGAGCCTCTCGTTGCCGGAGAGGGCGAGGAGCGAGAGGTGGAACTGCCGGTCGGCCTCCAGGTAGCCGATGAGGTCGTGGTCGCGCGCGGCCCGGACAATCTCCTCGGCGACCGGCCGCAGCGCCTCCAATTGCTCGTGAGCGGCGGACCGGGTGATCCGGCCGACCGTGGGGATCTCGATCAGGGCACGGATCTCGGTGTACTGGTCGAGATCGCGCTCGTTGACCTCGGTGACCCGGAACCCCTTGTTGCGAACGGGCTCGACCAGGCCCTCCCGGGCCAGGTCGAGCATCGCCTCGCGCACGGGCGTCGCGGAGATCCCGAAGTCCTCGGCAAGGACCGGCGCCGAGTACACCTCGCCCGGCCGCAGCTCGCCGGAGATCAGGGCGGCCCGCAGGGCGTGGGCGACCTGGTCGCGCAGCCGCTCGCGGGTGGCATTGAGGTCGCGCTGCTTCAGGTGCCCCATAACGGTGGTGATCCCTTCATCCCGGAGCGGATCACCACCGTACAATGTCACGTTGTTTTCACAGGTGACAGGGTGTACGTGCGGCTGGAAGTGTAGAACTCCAGGGCCGCGTGACCCTGTTCGCGCGGCCCGTGGCTGGAGGCTTTGGCGCCGCCGAAAGGCAGGTGGAAGTCGACGCCGGTGGACGGGGCGTTGATCCGGATCATCCCGGTGTCGAGCTGGTCCAGTCCGTTCAGGGCCGTGTCCAGGTCCGCGGTGTGGACCGAGGTGACCAGGCCGTACGGGACCGAGTTGGTGATCCGTACCGCATGGGCGAGGTCGTCGGCGGGCAGCAGGGCCGCGATGGGCCCGAAGACCTCCTCGCGCAGCAGCCGATGCCCCGGGGACACCTTCTCGACCAGGGTCGGGGCCGCGTACCAGCCCGGGCCGTCGGGCACGGTGCCGCCCGCGAGGACCGAGGGCCCGCCCCAGGCACTGCTGACCTGATCGCGAGCGCGTTCGTCGATGAGTGGTCCGCACGCAGTGGACGGATCGGCAGGGTCGCCGACCGGGACGGTCCGCAGCGCCTCGGAGAGTGCCTCGCGCAGGGGGTCGACGGCCGCGCCGACCGCGATCACGCGGCTGGTGGCGGTGCACTTCTGGCCGGCGTATCCGGCGATCGCGGCGGCGATGTGGCCCGCGGCCTGCTCGATGTCGGCGTCCGGGAGGACGATGGCCGCGTTCAGGCCGCCCATCTCCGCCTGGACCGGGATGCCCCGGGCCGTGGCGCCGCGTGCGACTGCCTGGCCGACGGCTGTCGAGCCGGTGAAGGAGACGACGTCGGCGGCGGAGACGAGGGCGTTGCCCTCGGTCGCCCCGCCGGGCAGCACGGTGAACTCCCCTGCCGGCAGGCTCTGCTGGACGATCTCGGCCAGACGCTGGGCACACGCCGTCGCTTCCGGAGCGGGCTTGAGGACGACCGCGTTGCCCACCGCGAGTGCCGGGGCGGCCTTCCAGCTCGGGATGGCGAAGGGGAAGTTCCAGGGTGTGATGAGGCCCGCGACGCCGTGCGGGCGCCGACGGGTGAGCAGGAGTCCGAGGCCGGCAGCGGGTTCGTGGACGGCGCCGGTGGGTTCGTACGGGGCCTGGGCGTAGTACCGCCAGATCGCGGCGGTCCGCGCGACCTCGGCACGGGCCTCGGCGAGCGGCTTGCCCACCTCGCGCACGGCGAGTTCGGCAAGCTCGTCCGCGGCGGCCTCGATGCCGGCGGCGACCGCGGTGAGCGCCGCCGAACGAGCGGCCGCGCCGGCGATCAGCCAGCCGGGCTGGGCGGCACGGGCCCGCTCGACGGCGTCAACCGCCGCGAACGCGCCGGGAGTCGGGATGCTGACGAGTACGTCGGTGGGGTCGGCCGGGTTACGGGAGACGAGGCTGGTCACAGGAGGAAACCTCCGGGGAAGGGGTCGTCCGGATCGTTGGTGTGCGCATCCACGGCGTGGAAGGCATGTCGCGTACGCATGTATGCGCTTCCGTGGTCAGTGGTGGCCGTCGGCGACGGCCTTCTCGGTGGCGGCACGGACTCCGGCCTCGATCTCCCCGGTGAGGGGGAAGCGCGGGGGGCGGACCGGGCCGCCGCGGCGGCCGGTGATGTCCATGGACAGCTTGATGGACTGGACGAACTCGACCTTGGAGTCCCAGCGCAGCAGTGAGTGCAGGGACCGGTAGAGGGGCAGGGCGGTGTCGAGGTCGCCGACGACGGCGGCGTGGTAGAGCTCTGCGCAGCTGGCGGGGAAGGCGTTGGGGTAGCCGGCGATCCAGCCGACCGCACCGGCCAGGGCAAGCTCCAGCAGGACGTCGTCCGCGCCGATCAGCAGGTCGAGATCGGGGGCGAGTTCGGCGATCTCGTAGGCGCGGCGGACATCGCCGGTGAACTCCTTGACGGCGACGATGTGCCCGTCGGCGTACAGCTCGGCCAGCAGCGCGGGTGTCAGGTCCACCTTGGTGTCGATGGGGTTGTTGTACGCGACGACCGGCACCCCGGCCCTGGCGACCTCGGCGTAGTGGGCGCGTACGGCCTGCTCGTCGGCGCGGTAGGCGTTGGGGGGCAGCAGCAGGACCGAGCCGCAGCCGGCTTCGGCGGCCTGCTCGGCCCAGCGGCGGGCCTCGGCGCTGCCGTAGGCGGCGACACCGGGCATCACCCGCGCACCGTCACCCGCAGCCTCGACAGCGGTACGGACCACCCGGGCCCGCTCCTCGTCGGTGAGGGTCTGGTACTCGCCGAGGGAACCGTTCGGCACGACGCCGTCGCAGCCGTTCTCGATCAGCCAGGCGACATGCTCGGCGTACGCGTCGTAGTCGACGGACAGATCGTCACGCAGGGGCAGCGCGGTGGCGACCATGATCCCGCGCCAGGGACGGGTGCTGTTCCACTTGGTGGCGGTCATGCCAGCAGCCTTTCTGTAATGTGTGACATTTTACTGGTGGGCGTGCGGCGCCCACAAGGGGCGGACCGCGGGCCAGTGACCGACGGCCGGGGCGGGGCCGGCGGCCGGGGCGGTTCCGGGCTCCGCCTCGGCGGACTCGTCGAGCGACGCGAGTGCCGAGAGCGGAACAGGCACGGCGAACGGTCGGCGTTCGGCGGGTGGTTCCACGACACCCTCGCGGGCCGCGCGGTAGGCGCAGGCAGCGCCGACCACGCCCGCGCCGACGACGATGACGCCGGAGGTGTTTCTCGTGGGCCCAGCAGTAATATTTCACATTGCACTGACGTTGCCAAGGGCTTCCGCGATCCACCCTGGACCCGCGGGGGACCCACCCCTCGAGCGGCCCCCAATTCGGACACAGGTGCGTAACGGACTCGCCAATACCTTGTCAGTGCAATTTCACATTACTATTTTACCGGTCACATTCCAGCTCTCGGCTGGCCGACTGTTCTCCGGAGTGACCAGATGAACAAGCGCACCCTTACCGCCGTCGCAACCGCCCTGGCGGCGACCGTCACACTCGGCGCAGCCGGCTGTTCCGGCTCCAAGCACCCGGCCGGCGGCCAAGGCGCCGACGGCAAGAACCCGGCGACCGCCAACCAAGGCGCCGTCGTCGGCGGCACTCCGCAGAAGGGCGGCACCCTCACGGTCCTGTCCAACCAGGACTTCACCCATCTCGATCCGGCCCGCAACTGGGTGATGAGCGACATGGAGTTCGGGACCCGGCTGCTCTACCGCACCCTGGTCACCTACAAGGCAGCCCCCGGCACGGCCGGCGGTGAACTCGTCCCGGACCTCGCGACCGACCTCGGCAGCTCCTCCAACGGCGCCAAGACCTGGACCTTCCACCTCAAGCAGGGAGTCAAGTACGAGGACGGCACGCCCGTCACCGCGCAGGACATCAAGTACAACGTGGAGCGGTCCTTCTCCCCCGACCTGCCCGGCGGCGCCGACTACGCCGCCCGCTACCTGGCCGGCGCCGAGGGCTACCAGGGGCCTGCCGAGGGCAAGCACCTCGCCTCCATCAAGACGCCCGACGACCACACGATCGTCTTCGAACTCCGCAAGCCCTTCGCGGAGTTCCCCAACGCCACCGTCATGCCGACCTTCGCCCCGGTACCCAAGGACAAGGACAAGGGGCCTCAGTACGACAACCGGCCGTTCTCCTCGGGCCCGTACAAGATCGAGTCGTACGAGCGCGGCAAGAAGCTGGTGCTGGTGCGCAACACCGGCTGGGACGCCTCGACCGACCAGGTGCGCAAGGCGTACCCGGACAAGCTGGTCATGGTGATGGGCCTGAAGGCGAACCAGATCGACGACCGGCTGATCGCCAGCCAGGGCGCGGACGCCTCCGCCGTCTCCTGGGGTGCGCTGCGGCCGGAGAGCGCGGCCAAGGTGCTGCCCGACGCGGAGGTACGGAAGCGGCTGATCGCGGAGTCGACCAACTGCACGGACATGGTCCAAATGCACACCGGGCGGGCCCCGTTCAACGATGTGAAGATCCGTCAGGCCGTGCAGTACGCGCTCGACAGGGACTCGGTACTCACCGCCTCGGGCGGCCCCGCCTTCAACGACCTGTCCACCGCCTACATGCCGGCCACCCTCTTCGACGGCAAGGAACCGGACACTCTCAAGATCCCCGCGACCGGTGACGTCGAGAAGGCGAAGCAACTGCTGAAGGAGGCGGGCAAGCCGGACGGGTTCGAGACGAAGATGACCGTCTCGACCGGGGACAAGGGGCGGGCCGAGGCGATCCAGCAGTCGCTGGGCAAGGCCGGGATCAAGGTCACCATCGAGACCGTCGACCCGTCGGCGTTCTACGCGACGATCGGCGACACCAAGAACCGCACCGACATCGCGTACACGGGCTGGTGCCCCGACTACCCGTCCGGCTCCACCTTCCTGCCGTTCGTCTTCGACGGCCGCTACATCAAGGAGAAGGGCAACTCCGGCAACCACTCGCTCTTCCGCGACGAGCCGACCATGAAGCGGATGGACGAAATCGCCGCCATGACCGACGCCAAGCAGGCCAACACCGCCTGGCAGCAGCTGGACGGCGAGATCCTCGCCAAGGCACCCGCCGTACCGGTCCTGGTCCGCCGCTGGCCCCTGGTGCTCGGCAGCAACATCGCCGGCGCCTACGGTCAGACCTCCTTCGGCGGTCAGCTCGACTACGCCACAGTCGGCCTCAAGGACCCGTCCAAGAGCCAGGGCTGAGGGCTCGTAAAGATCATGGCCCTCACAATCGCACCGGTGGAGGTTCCGGCGGGCAGCGGCCCCTGGCAGCTGGCCCGCGCGGAACTACGCCGCCGCACCTCCGTCAAGATCTCCCTCGTCATTGTCGCGCTCTTCGTCGTCATGGCCGCCGCCGCGCCCCTGCTGAGCGCACTGGGCGGCTGGTCGCCCGAGGAGTTCGACAAGTCCGCCGTCGACCCCTACCTGGGCGGGCTGCCACTCGGACCGCTCGGCGGGATCTCCGCCGACCACTGGCTGGGCGTCGAACCCGTCACCGGCCGCGACCTGTTCGCCCGGGTCGTGCACGGCGCCCAGGTCTCCCTCCTGATCGCCTTCACCGCGACCGCGATCGTCGTGGTCGCGGGCACGGCGGCCGGGATCGCGGCCGGCTACTTCGGCGGCCGCACCGACGCGGTCCTCAGCCGGATCATGGACCTGACCATGTCCTTCCCCTCCCTCATCTTCATGATCGCGATGATGTCGGTGGCGAAGGACGTCAACCGGATCGTCCTGATGACCGCGGTGATCGGGCTGTTCGGCTGGCCCGGCATCGCCCGCGTGGTCCGCGGCCAGACGCTCTCGCTCAAGCACCGCGAGTACGTCGACGCCGCACGGGTCGGCGGATCGGGGGCCTGGCGGATCCTCACCCGCGACATCCTCCCGGGCGTCGCCGGGCCCGTCATCGCGTACACCACCCTGATCATCCCGGGCATGATCGCCACCGAAGCGGCCCTGAGCTATCTGGGGGTCGGCGTCCGCCCGCCCACCCCGTCCTGGGGCCAGATGATCGCCGAGAGCGTCGCGTTCTACGACACGGATCCCATGTACTTCGTCATCCCGAGCATCTGCCTCTTCCTCGCCGTGCTCGCCTTCACCCTCCTCGGAGACGCGCTGCGGGACATCCTCGACCCGAGAGGAAGCCGCACATGACCCGCTACCTCGGCCGCCGGCTGCTCGGCGTGGTCGGCGTGCTGATCGCGATCGCCGCCGTCACCTTCACCATCTTCTACGTCCTGCCCTCCGACCCGGCCGCCGCGGCCTGCGGCAAGTCGTGCAGCGCCGAACGCCTGACGGCGATCCGCGCCCACATGGGCCTGGACCAGCCGATCTGGGTGCAGTTCTGGGACTTCCTCAGCGGCATCTTCACCGGCCGCACCCTGGGCAGCGGCCAGTACACGCTGCACTGCGGCTTCCCGTGCCTCGGCTACTCGTACGAGAACAGCGAGTCCGTCTGGGGCCTGCTGATGGACCGGCTTCCGGTCTCCGCCTCGCTCGCGTTCGGCGCGGCGGTGCTGTGGCTGCTGCTCGGCCTGACCGCGGGAGTCACCGCCGCCCTGCGCAAGGACACCCTGCTCGACCGGGTCCTGATGATCGGCGCGGTCGGCGCCGCCTCGATGCCCGTGTACTTCACCTCGATGATGCTCATCTACGGGCTGATCCGGGTGGCGGGGCTGTTCCCCTATCCGCAGTACGTGTCCTTCGGCAGCGACCCCGTCCACTGGGCGACCAACCTGCTCCTGCCATGGCTGGCACTCGCCATCCTGTACGCGGCCATGTACGCACGCCAGAGCCGCAGTTCGATGATCGAGACGATGGCGGAGCCATTCATCCGCACTGCCCGCGCCAAGGGTCTGCCGCGTCGCACGGTCGTCGTCAAGCACGGGTTGCGGGCCGGCATGACGCCGATCCTCACCATTTTCGGCATGGATCTGGGCGGACTCCTCGCGGGCGCCGTCATCACCGAGTCCATCTTCGGACTCCCGGGCATCGGCCGGCTCTTCTACGGCGCGCTCTCCAGCGGGGACCAGCCGGTCATCCTCGGGGTCACCCTGCTCGCCGCCACCTTCATCGTCGTCGCCAACCTGGCCGTCGACCTGCTGTACGCCGTCGTCGACCCGAGGGTGAGGTTCTGATGACCGGAAGCCAATCTCTGCTGAACGTACGGGACTTGAGCGTCACCTTTGCGACCAAGCGGGGGCCGGTGCGGGCCGTGGACTCGCTCAGCTTCGATGTCCACCGGGGCCGCACCCTGGGCATCGTCGGCGAGTCCGGTTCGGGCAAGTCCGTCACCTCGATGGCGGTGCTCGGGCTGCACACCGCCGCCGAGGTCACCGGCTCGATCAGCCTCGAAGGACAGGAGCTGCTGGGGCTCCCGGAGCGGGAGTTGAACCGGCTGCGGGGCCGCCGGATGGCCATGATCTTCCAGGATCCGCTCTCCAGCCTCCACCCGTACTACACGGTCGGCGAGCAGATCGCCGAACACCACCGGGTCCACTTCAACTCCCGCCGTGCGGTGGCCCACAGGCGGGCCGTGGAGATGCTGGCCGAGGTCGGTATCCCTGAGCCGGAACGCCGGGCGGGCGAGTATCCGCACCAGTTCTCCGGCGGGATGCGCCAGCGCGTGATGATCGCCATGGCGCTGGCCTGCGAGCCCGAACTCCTCATCGCGGACGAGCCGACCACCGCCCTCGACGTCACCGTCCAGGCCCAGATCCTGGAGCTGATCGCCCGGCTGCAGCAGGAGCGCGGGCTCGCCGTCGTCATGATCACCCACGATCTGGGTGTGGTCGCCCGGGTCGCCCACGAGGTGCTGGTGATGTACGGCGGGCGGGCGGCCGAACAGGCTCCGGTGGACGCCCTGTTCGCAACCCCCGCCCACCCCTACACCCGCGGGCTGCTCGACTCCCTGCCCCGGCTCGACGACAGCGACGACGAACCGCTGCGGGCCATCCCCGGCAGCCCGCCGTCCCTGCTGACCCCCGCCCCCGGCTGTGCGTTCGCGCCCCGCTGTGCCCGGGCGGCAGGCGCCTCGGAGAGCGAGCAGCTGCGCTGCGAGACCGAACGGCCCCTGCTCTCCGGACCGGCCGACCATCCGGCCGCCTGCCACCTCCCCGCATACGAAGGCGTCGCCTCATGACCAGTACAGCTCAGCCACTCCTCGGCGTGCGGCCACTCCTCAGCGTGCGGGACGTGACGATGGCCTTCCCGGGAAAGCGCCGCGGCAGGGATCCCGTCCGAGCCGTGGACGGCATCAGCTTCGATGTGGCCGCCGGGGAAACGCTGGGCCTGGTCGGGGAGTCCGGCTGCGGCAAGTCCACCACCGGCCGCATGATCGTACGGCTCCTCGAACCCACCACCGGCTCGATCACCTTCGACGGCCACGACATCAGCCACCTGTCCCAGCGCGAACTCAAGCCACTGCGCCGCGAACTCCAGATGGTCTTCCAGGACCCGCACTCCTCCCTCAACCCGCGCCAGACCGTGGCCCGGATCATCTCCGACCCCCTTCTGGCGCAAGGGAGTTCATCGGCGGACGCACGCAAGCGGGCGGCCGAGCTGATGGACCTGGTCGGACTCATCCCCGAGCACATCGACCGCTATCCGCACGAGTTCTCCGGCGGCCAGGCCCAGCGCATCGGCATCGCCCGCTCGCTCGCCACCAGCCCCCGGCTGGTGGTCGCCGACGAGCCCGTATCCGCCCTCGACGTCTCCGTACAGGCCCAGATCGTCAACCTCATGGAACGCCTCCAGCAGGAGCTCGGCCTGGCCTACCTCTTCATCGCCCACGACCTCTCCGTCGTCAAGCGGGTCTGCGACCGGGTCGCCGTGATGTACCTCGGCCGGATCGTCGAAATCGGCGACAAGGAACGGGTGTACGCCGCCCCCGCCCACCCCTACACCCGGGCACTGCTCTCCGCGGTGCCTCTGCCCGACCCCGCGGCCGAGCGGGCCCGTGAGCGCATCACGCTCCTGGGCGACCCGCCCAGCCCGGCTGCTCCCCCACCGGGCTGCACCTTCCACCCGCGCTGTGCCAAGGCCCAGGCCATCTGCCGTACCGAGGCGCCACTGCTGCGGATCGCCGCACCGGGCGAGCCTCGGGAGGTCGCCTGCCACTTCCCCGAGGCGGCCTGAACACGGCCCGGCCCCGGATCTGCTGGGCGGATCCGGGGCCGGGCTGTTCCACCCCGGCGCGCGCCGCCTCGTGCATGGCGACTGCAGCCAGGGGGCGCTCGTAGGGTGAGCGCGTGATCGTTCGCAAGGGCGCAGTGAACGCAGGCGGTGGTCGGCGACCGGGCTATGTGGCAGCGGCCGTGGTGTTCGCCATCGGGATGGCCGGAACCACCCTGCCCACACCGCTGTACGGGCTCTACCAGGAACAGATCGGCTTCTCCGAGCTGATGGTGACCGTTGTCTTCGCCGTGTACGCCGTCGCGGTCATCACCGTGCTGCTGGTGGCGGGAAACTACTCGGACGAGGTCGGCCGCCGACCGGTGCTCCTGATCGCCATGGCCTCGTCGGCCGCGAGCGCGGGATGCTTCCTCCTGCAGAGCGGTCTGCCGCTGCTCTTCGCAGGGCGGCTGTTTTCCGGCTTCGCGGCCGGTCTGCTGAGTGGCGCCGCGACAGCGGCCGTCATCGAGCTGGCCGGTCCCGGACAGAAGGCGCGGGCCGGGTTCGCCGCCACCGCCGCGAACATGGGCGGTCTGGGCTGCGGGCCACTGCTCTCCGGGCTGCTCGCGCAGTACGCGCCGTGGCCGCTGATGCTGCCGTTCTGGGTCCACCTGGGGCTGGTGGCGGTGGCCTCCGCAATCACCTGGTTCCTGCCGGAGACCGTGGCGGAGCCGAAGCGATGGCCACCTCTGCAGCCGCAGGGAGTCAGGGTGCCACCGGAGGTGAAGGGTGTGTTCGCACCCGCGGCGGTGGCAGCCTTCGCCGGCTTCGCGCTTCTCGGGCTGTTCACGGCGGTCGCACCGAGCTTTGCCAAACAGACGCTGGGCGTGCACAACCTGGCTGTTTCGGGCGCGGTGGTGTTCTCCGTGTTCCTCGCCTCGACCGTCGGGCAGTCCCTGACACAGCGGATCGGCGCACGCCTCGCGCTCCCCGTGGGGTGCGGCATCCTCGTCGTGGGCCTGATGTTGGTGGCGTCCTCACTGCTCGCCGAATCCTTGGTTCTGCTCGTCCTGGGCGCGCTGTTCGGCGGCGCAGGCCAGGGACTGGCCTTTCGCGCGGCACTCACCCTGATCAGCGGCGCGGCCCCGGCACAGCATCGGGGCGGCACCATTTCGGCGTTCTTCGTCGTCGCCTACGCCGGGATCTCGCTGCCGGTGGTCGGTGTCGGCGCCATGGCCACATGGCTCGGGCTGCGCGAAGCCGGGTTGATTTTCACGGGCTGCGTGATGCTGCTGGCGGCGGGCGCGGGAACATACGCCGCGCTCAGGCCGCCGACGGGCCCGTAGCGGCCTGGCGCCGACAGGAAGCAGGCGCCGGAGGCTTCGCAGCGTCCGGCGCCTGCCGTGGTGACGGGCGGGTCAGGCAGCGGTGTCGGGGATCCACGAGCCGTGGATCATGGCCGGGACGCGGCGGGGCAGATGGATGGTGGCGACCGGCGGTACGGACAGGTCGGAGGCGTCCAGGACGAGCATCTTCGACGCGTTCGCGTTCAGGTCGCTGACCACCGTCAGCAGGTAGCCGGCGTCCTCGTCGGTGGCGCCCGCGGCCTGGACGAAGACGGCCTCGCTGGGGAGTTGTCCGTTGCCGACGGGCAGCAGCTGGCGGACTCCGGTGCGGCGGTCGTACTTGACGAGGGTGTGGTTGCCGATGCCGAGGTCGTCGGGGAAGGAGAGTGCGTACTGGTAGCGGTGCTCGCGGCCGGTGTACGCCTCGTTGATGGTCGGGAACTCCACGGTCAGGTCGTCGATCTGCTCCTCCTCGACCCGGCCCGCCGTCAGGTCGACGGTCCAGCGCCGGGTGCGGGAGCGGGAGTTGGGCTCGGCGCCGCGGTCCGGGGCGCCGACCCACCAGTTCCAGGAGCGCTGCCAGCCCTCGCGGCCCACGGTCGGGCCCTCGACGACGATGCGCCCGTTCGCGTCCTCGTAGGCGTTGGCGAAGTGCATCCCGTACCCCGGGAGGATGTCGAACCAGCGGACCTTGTCCGCGCCGCCGGCGCCGCGCGGCATGACGCCGATGCGCGCCTCCTGGCTGTCGCTCCAGCTGTACGGGATGCCCGAGTGCTCGGACATGTCGAAGGTGACCGAGCCCTCCAGGAACACGACGTAGTGCTCCGTGATGGCGAAGTCGTGCTTGAGCGCGGCGCTCGCCCCGGGGACCTCCTGGCTCTGCAGGACCTGGCCGTCCGGCGAGGCGACGTGGTGGATGAGGAAGGGCGGGAACGGCGAGGAGGCGAAGAAGTGGAGCTCACCGGTGGCCGGATCCTCCTTGGGGTGCGCGGTCATGGCGGAGGTCAGTTTGCCGCCGAAGTCGTACGCTCCGACGGTCTCCAGATCGGCCGTCAGCTCGAAGGGAAGGTTCGACTCGCACAGCGCGAGCAGTCGTCCGCCGTGCTCGATGACGTGCGTTCCGGCCGTGCTCGCGGTCAGGTCGGGGCCCTTGTCCGTCATGTACGGGGCGCCGTCCAGGGCGGGGGTGTGCACCCAGCGGTTGCGGTACCACTCGGCGCGGCCCTCGCGCAGCCGGATGCCGTGGACCATGCCGCTGCCCTTGAACCAGTGGGCCGGGGTGATGCCCGGCTTCGGGTTGTGGCTGTTGCGGATCAGCCGTCCGGTCAGTTCGGGGGGCAGGTTGCCCTCGACGGTGAGTCCGGTGGCGGTGATCTCGTCGGTGACAGGGGTGTAGTGGCCGGTCAGGTAGGGCTTGCTGGTCATCGTGAAGACCTCGTCTCTCCGTGATGGTGGTGGGGTGTTGTGCGGGGGCGGGACGACCGCGGCCGGAGCCGCTCCGGACCGCTCGGGACCGCTCCGGACCGACGCCGCCGGGCGGTTACCGGCGTTCGGCCTCGGCCTTCAGGTGGCCGAGCCAGCTCTCCAGGGACTGCCTGAGCGCCTGCTCCAGGGCGAGGGGCTGGGCTTCGACCGGTGCGCCGCTCCAGGACTCCTCGGTGCGGACGGTGACGACGCCTTCGGTCTCCTCGAAGGTCCACACGTGGACGCCGTCGATGCCGTGCGCCGGGCCGCCCCAGACGATGCGCCGGCCGGGCACGACCTCGTAGACGGTGGAAGTGATGTCGAGGCCTGCGGTCAGCCAGGCGAAGGACGCGCCGGGGACGAGCGGGCCCTCGAAGTCGGCCCGGTCGATGTCCGGGTGCCACTCGGCCCAGGAGCCGATGTCCGTGTGCAGGTCCCAGACGTCCGCGAGCGAGGCGTTGATCGTCGTCGAGAGGCGGACGACGACAGGGGCGTTCTCGTCGATGGTGTGGGCGGGCTTGTCGCCGGGCGTGCGCGTGGTCATGGTGCGTTCTCCTTCATCGGTGTTTGGAGGTGTTGTTGCGGTGGTCCGGGGTCCGCGGTGGTTCACTGCGAGCCCCGGGGCTCGCAGTGCGGCAGAGCGGGACCGGCCGCGGCCGGCTTCTCGTCCGCGTCGGCCTGCCGGGCCGATCGGCGTGCGAGGAGGGGGGTGAGTGCGGCCCCGGCGGCGATGAGGGCCGCCGAGACGAGGAACGCGGTCCGGTAGCCCTCGGTGAGCGCCTGGGCGTAGGGGTGGTGGTGCCGGGCGGTGGCTGTGGTCGAGGCGGCGAGGGTGCTCAGCACCGCCAGACCCACGGCGCCGCCGATCTGCCGAGTGGTGTTGACGAGGCCGCTGGCCAGTCCCGCGTCGGCGGGCCGCACACCGGTGACAGCGGCGCCGGTGAGCTGGACGAAGGCGATTCCCAGGCCGAGGCCGATCACGACGGTGGGGCCGAGCAGATCGGTGACGAAGGTGCCCTGCGCGGAGATACGGGCCAGCCACAGCAGCCCTGCGGCCTGAGTCAGCAGGCCGGCGGCGAGGGTGACATGTGGTCCCAGCCGGCGGGCGAGGCGTGGTGCGAGGGACGAGCCGAGCATGTTCGCCGCCGCGAGCGGGAGTTGTGACAGTCCTGCCTCCAGCGGACCGGCGCCGAGCACTTGCTGCTGGTAGAGGGGGAGGAAGAAGAACAGTCCGACCCACACGGCGCCGAGTAGCGTCATGACGAGATTGGCCGGTGCGACAAGTCCTTCGGAGAGCAGACGCGGCGGCATCAGGGGGGCGGGGTGGCGCCGTTCGACCAGGACGAAGAGTGCGAGCAGAACGACTGCGGCCATGAGGGAGCCCAGCACGACGGGATCGCTCCAGCCGGCGCGCCGGGCGGTGGTGAGGCCGTGGACGAGGGTGACGAGCCCGATGGTGACGGCAAGCGTTCCGGCGAGGTCGAGGCGCCTGGCGGCCTGGGCGGGAATCCGTGTGGCGGGCACCAGCACAGCGGCCGCCACGAGCACAACGGCCGCGCCGAGCCCGGACACGTAGAAGATCCAGGGCCAGCCCAGGCTCTCGGTGAGCAGTCCGCCCGCCAGGACTCCGGCCGCGCCGCCGGCGCCGGAGACCGCGCCCCACACCCCGAGCGCTCTGCCGCGACCAGGACCGGGTGGGAAGAGCTGCATGACCAGGGCGAGTGCGGCAGGCGCCACGGCGGCAGCTCCGATGCCCTGGAGCGTGCGGGCGCCGATCAGCAGCCACGGTGTGGTGGCCAGACCCGCGGCGAACGAGGCCACGGTGAACAGCGCGAGGCCCGAGAGCAGGACCCGGCGCCGGCCGACCAGGTCGGCGGCCCTCCCGCCCAGCAGAAGTAGTGCTCCGAAGGCGAGTCCGTAGGAGTTGACGACCCAGGACATGCCGCTGTCGGACAGGCCGACGCCGTCACGGATCGGGGGCAGGGCGACGTTGACGACGGACGTGCTCAGCGTGATCACGAACTGCGCACCGGCCAGGACCGCGAGGGCGGCTCCGCTGCGCGCGGCCGACGGGGCGCCGGGCCCCTGGTGGGGCCTGCCCGGGATGGTCGACTTCACGAAGACTCCTATGTGTGGTTAACCACTCACTCTTGTGGGTGCGAAAACAGGCGGCCACCGGGCCGCGCTCCGCCAGGTGGCCGCCCTGTAGGGCGACTGTCAGTAGTGCGTGATCCCCGCCGCGAGTGTGCGCGTCCAGGGCGCGTCCACTTCATCCACATGAAGGGAAACGATCAGGTGACAGAGCATGCCGATGGCGAAGAACTCCTGGATCTGCTGCTCACTGCCCCCCGAAGCCCCGCGGACGTACTCGACCGTGCGGGCGTATCCCGCTCGTACGGCCTCTCGGATCGCGGATTCGGAGACTGCGGCGGCCTGGGCGTGCAGCTGCACCAGCATGAGGTCGTTGTCGCTGATCAGGCGGGCGTACGCGTCACCCATGGCAGCGAGCACCACCTCGGGTGTACTGCCTTTGGCTTCGGCGGCGCCGCCCTCCAGTGCCGCCCTGACCCTGACGAAGCAGTGGTCGACGACCGCGGTGAACAGCGACTCCTTGTTGGGGAAGAGCCGGTAGACATACGCCTGGGAGATGCCGGCCGCCTTGGCCACTTCCGTGGTGGTGGTGCCGAAGTAGCCCCGTGCCGCGAAGGCCCCGATGGCGGTGCGCAACACCGTTTCGCGACGTTCCTCGGCTGTGGAGAGGTGGCGCTGCCGTTCCGTCTTCATGTGAGTACTTAACCACTCACTCTTTTCGAGTGTCAACACGGGCGGAAGGAAGACCTACAGCTACGTCTTTGGTTCCGGTCGCGTGAGTCGTGCCGCTCGCGCCAGTCGTGGCCTTCCACAAGCGGCGGCAGGACAGCAACGCCGCGCCGACCAGCAGTCCGTTGCGTACGACCATCAGCGTGTTGCCCAGCGCCGAGCCGTCCATGACCTCCAGGTAGTAGGTCGGAAAGGCCAGCGCGGTCACGGACGCCGCTGCCAGCAGCACGAACGCCACCGGGCGCTGGGTGGTGTGCCGGGAGGTGAGGCAGACCGCGGCCAGGCCGATCAGCCAGACCAGATACTGCGGGCTGATCACCCTGCTGGTGACCGTGAACAGCAGGACGGCGGCGAGTGCGGCGTCGAACGGTGTCGCGGCGGTCCACCGCGCGGCCCTGCCCCGCCAGAGCATCAGCCAGCCGAAGGCGGCGGCGGTGAGCATCATGGACAGCTGGGCGACGGTCGCCACGTGCAAGCCGTTGAACTCCAGGGCGCCGTAGCGGGATTCGATCCAGATCGGCATGCCCGATGCCCGCATCAGTGACAGCACGGTGCCGCCCAGCGACTCGATCTGCACACCCCTGGCGCCCTGTTGCTCCAGGAATCCGAGGCTGTGCCGGAAGCCGAGGGCGAGTACGGCGAGCAGCGCGCCCGCAGCGGCGGCAGCGGACAGCCAGACCTCCCGGCTGGTGCGCCCGCGTTGCATGCCGATCAGGGTGAGCACCGGCCAGACCTTGACCAGGGCGCCGAGCGCGGCGAACACCCCGCCGAGGCGTGGGCGGCGCCGGGCGCTGAGCAGGGCCAGCACGGCGAGGGCCGTGACCTGGATGTCGAACCGTCCGTGCGGCACATTCAGCAGAAGTGGCAGTCCGCCGGTCCACAGCCAGGCCCCGGCGAGGCTCCGGCCCTTGCGTGCCAGGGCCAGGGTGACGATCGCGTCGGTGGCGAGCGTGAGGACGAGGAACGCCTGGAAGTAGCCGAGGAACGGCAGCAGTGCGGGGAACAGGAACACCAGGCCCGCGCCCGGCGGATACTGCCAGGTGACGTCGTTGACGGGGAAGGAGCCGTCGGTCAGCTGCTGGTACCAGTGCGGGTAGAGGAAGTTCGCCTCGTCCGAGACGTTGCTGACGCCGATGCTGTCCTGGATGAGCAGATGCAGCATGCCGAGCCGGGTGAGGGTCCAGACCGCGTAGAGCACCACGATCGATTTCTTTGCCGTCCAGGCGCCGGCGTGGCGTGCCGCCCAGGCGCGGGCGCGGGCTTTTGCGCGAGGCGCGACGGGCGAAGGTTCATGCCGCTGGGGGCCGTCTGTGTCCGGGCCGCGCTCCGGGGCGGAGGTGCCGCCGACGAGGCCGGTCTGCTGCTGCGTCATGGACCCGCAATTTAGCGCTGTTTATGGCTATTTTTCGGCACTGAACCGCCCGTTCTCGCGCGGACGGCGGGGTGATCCCGGGTGGGAACGGCCCAGTGGCCAAGCAGTCCGACCTGTACGAGGTGACCGTCAGAGTTCACGCGATGCCATGGCGTGAACGAGCGTCCGCAGTGCGGGCCGAGACCCGTAACGCGGTGAGATGCTGGAGGGGTCGCACGAATGCGCTTACGCAGGCGCCGGCCTCTCATGGATGAGGTGGCTGATGAACACCTCCGACGACACCGCCGGGCAGGACGGCCTGGCCCCCTTCGCCACGCTCCAGGGCAACAACGCCGATGAGGAGCCGTGGTGGGAGGTGGACCATTCGCTCGTAGGGCAGTTCCTCGCCCGTTCACCGGTGGGCATGGCCGTGATGAGTCCGGAGCTGCGCTACGTCTGGATCAACGACGCGCTGGAGCGTATCGGCGGAGTCGCTCGTGAGGAGCGGTTGGGGAAGCGGCTCCGCGACGTGCTGCCGAAACTGGACGCCGAGGCGATCGAAGCCTGTATGCAGGAGGTCCTGGACACGGGCAAGCCCGCGGTGGACATCGAGTACCGGGGGCGTACCCGGGCCGATCCGGAGCGTGAGCACGCCTATTCGACCTCGTTCTTCCGGCTCGACGACACGCTCGGCCGGGTACGGGGTGTCTGCTACATGGTCATCGATGTCACCGACCGCTGGCGGGCGCGGCAGCGGCTCGCCCTGGTGAACGAGGTCAGTACACAGACCGGCAAGAGCCTGGATGTCGTCCACATCGCGCAGGCGCTGGCGGACAGCTGCGTACCCGGGCTCGCCGACTTCGTCGCCGTGGACCTGCTGGACCCGGTGCTGTGGGGCGAGTCCCTGCGCCGCGGACCTCTTCCCGGCACGCAACCGCTGCGCCGGGCGGGCAGGCGCGTTTCCACCGCGGACCTGCGGGGGCCGATCTCGCAGACCGGGCAGACCGTGGCCTTTCCGCCGTCTTCGCCCGGCGCACGCTGCCTTGTTGACGGCACGTCGTACCTGTGCCCCGCCCTGGACGACGACACCGGCGGATGGCTCGCCGGCGACCCGCGCGCCGCCGGGGAGAACCACGGACTCGGCCAGTGTTCGCTGATGCTGGTCAGAGCCGACGCCCGTGGCCACGCGCTGGGCGTCGCCACCTTCGTCCGCGGGCCGAGCCGCGGCCCCTTTGAACAGGATGACCTGCTCCTCGCCGAGGATGTCGTCGCGCGAACGGCCGTCGGCATCGACAACGCACGCCGGTTCACCCGGGAGCACAACACGGCGCTGGCCCTCCAACGCTTCCTGCTGCCAAGGAAACTGTCCACGCGGAGCAGCCTGGAGGTGGCATCGCGCTACCTCCCTGCCCATGCCGGCGGGGTGGGCGGCGACTGGTTCGATGTGATCCCGCTGTCCGGAGCGCGGGTCGCCCTGGTCGTCGGTGATGTCGTCGGGCACGGAATCCACGCCGCCGCCTCCATGGGCCCGTTCCGCACCGCCGTCCGCACCCTCGCCGACCTGGACGTGCCGCCGGAGGAGCTGCTGGCCCATCTGGACGACCAGATGCTCAGTCTCATCGGCGAGGAGTCGTCGCAGGAGGACAGTCCGGCCTCCGCCGTGCTCGGTGCCACCTGTCTGTACGCCGTCTACGATCCGGCCACCCGCAGATGCACGATGGCCCGGGCCGGCCACCCTCCGCCCGCGGTCGTCTCTCCGGAGGGGGCGGTGACCTTCCCCGACCTGCCGCCGGGGCCGCCGCTCGGACTGGGAGGTCTGCCGTTCGAGTCCGCCGAATTCGAGTTGGCGGAGGGGAGTGTCCTCGCGCTGTACACCGACGGCCTGATCGAGGCCCGCGACCGGGACGTGGACGTCGGTCTTGCGCGCCTGAGCGCGGCGCTGGCCAGTCCGGACCTGCCACTGGACGGACTGTGCGCGGCCGTCCTGGACACGATGCTCAAAGGTCCTGCGGACGACGACATCGCGCTGCTTCTCGCCCGTACGCACGCTCTCGGCGCGGATCAGGTGGCCTCCTGGGATCTGCCGTCCGATCCCGCGGTCGTGGCCGAGGCCCGCGTCCTGGCCATGCGCTGCCTCGACGAGTGGGGGCTCGGCGACCTGGCCTTCACCGCCGAGCTGATCGTCAGCGAGCTGGTCACCAATGCCATCCGCTACGCGCCGGGACCCGTCCGGCTGCGCCTGATCAGGCAGGACGTGCTGATCTGCGAGGTCTTCGACAGCAGCAGCACCTCCCCGCGGCTGCGTCATGCGCGCACCACCGATGAGGGTGGCCGCGGACTGTTCCTCGTTGCGCAGTTGGCCCGACGCTGGGGCACCCGCTACACCACCGAAGGCAAGATCATCTGGGCGGAACTCGACACGTCCCCGGCCGACGGGACCTGAGCCGACCGGTCGCCGCTGCGCAGGCACCCCGCCCGGGCCGACTCGTCTTCGACCTGGCGGACGGAGACCTCGCTCTTCGGCGACAGCAGGGCACTACGGACACATCGCCGTAATCTGGTAGTACCCACCAGCCCCGAGCTTGGGGGAGATCATGGAACTCGGTTTTCTCAAGCCGCTCTTCGATCGTCCGGGCCCATGGGCCTCCGTTTTCATTGAGACCACGCGCGCGACCGAGGACGCGGCGAAGCTGCAGAAGCTCCGCGAGCGCTCGGTGGCATCGCAGCTCATCGACGCCGGTGCCGATCCCTACACCGTCAGGGCCGTGATCGGCAGGCTCGCCGACCAGCCGGTCTCCGGGGCACCTCCCGGCCGCGCGGTCTTCGCCGCAGGCGCCGAGGTCGTGCTCGACGTACCGCTCGCCATGTCGCCGACGGGCACCGAGGCGACCTGGTCGATCCTGCCGCACGTTGCACCGCTGGCCGGCCTGCGGGGTGACGCGCCGCGGTGCCTGGTGGCGTACATCGACCGCACCGGCGCCGATCTGGAACTGCGCGATGCGCACGGCCGGGAGAGCGTGGGCCAGGCGAACGGCAAGGAGGGGCAGGGCCGAGGACACCGCAGCATCCCGGCGGACCGATCCGAGTGGCACTACCGGAACAAGGTCGAGAACAGCTGGAACGAGACCGCCGACGTCATCGCGGGCGAGCTCGCCAGGCAGTGGCCCGAGAGCGGCGCGCAGCTGCTGGTCCTGACCGGCGACTCCCGCGAGCGCAGGGCCGTGCACAACCGGCTGCCGGAGCGCATCCGGGCCGTGACCGTCGAGGCCGAGAACGGCAGCAGGTCCCCCGGCGCCTCCCAGGACGTGCTCGACCGGCAGATCGCCGAGGCCTGCGAGAACTACGCGCGCGACCGGCTCCAGAACGCGCTCGACCGCTTCCGCTTCGGACGCGGCAGGCCGGGCGAGCACCGCGAGGCCTCTGTGGACACCGGTCGCGGCGAAGCCGCTGAAGGGATTCCCGCCGTGGTGGACGCAGCCCGCAGCCACCAGGTGGCGACGCTGCTCCTGGCGCAGGACGCATCCGACGCGGGCCGCGACGTGTGGATCGGCCCCGGCGTCGACGAGGTCGCCGTACAACGTGGCCAGGCGCAGGCGATGGGCGTCGCCAAGCCCATGCAGGCACGCGCGGACGACGCGCTGCTGCGGTCCGCCGCGGCGGCCGACGCCGAAGTGCTGCTGGTCCCCGAGGGCATGCCCGGCCCGGCGGGCGGGCTGGGGGCGGTGCTGCGCTGGAGCCTTTGACGGCTCCGGGTCACGAGCTGAGTGAGCGCACCTTCACCGGCGTCCCGGGCACCTGGTGGCCTCCGCTCGCCAGCATCCGTACCTCTCCCCGGTCGCTGATCTCCGCGCGTACGATTCCCGTCTCGTCCTGGTAGATCGGATATCCGCCCGCGCCCGACCGTCCGGTGCTCCGGACGATCACCACGTCGTCCTCCCCGGCGGGCGCCTGAAATACAAGTTCGTAGCTCTGGTCCATGGCGGCCTCCCGGTCCATCGTCACTCACGCCCGCCGTGTGCGCCTCAGGAGAGCGCGCGGACCGCGCGCCGGACAGGGCCTGGCGGAAAATCCCAGCACGAAGTCCTCGATGTCGCGGAGGCGTACGAACTGCTGGGAGGTCTGGGATGCGCCCAGGTCCGCCAGAGCGCTGGACAGTGCCGCATTCCGCCTGACGGTCTCGTTGACGAGGTCCACATGAACGATGACGTCGTTCTCGGCGGCAGCCCGGTGCAGCTCATGCTGCGCCGCGCGCCCCCTACATCGTCACCGTGTACTACGCGGGCGGGGCGAGCTCGGCGGCGCCGAAGGAGACGTCGAAGCGGTCGCACCAGATGCTGACGCTGGTGTAGCCGGCCAGATCGAGGTCCCGGGGCAGGACGTAGTTCTGGTCGCCCTTGTTGCCCTTGAGCTTGCCGAGGCTGACATGCTTGCCGTCGTCGAAGACCCGCCAGCCCGCCGTGCCCCGCCGCACGCGGGCGTCCGTCAGCAACACCCGGAGATCAGGACCGTTGCTGGTGTCCAGGTTCTCCAGCCGCAGAATGCGGGAGCCGTCGGGCAGCCGGACGATCCGGGCCGAGCCCGAGGTGTGGTGCTCATGGCTGATGAGCGTGCCGGACGCCAGGGTCTGCGGGTCGGCGGCGGCGGTCGCCGCGGTCCCCGGCTCCCCGGCCGCCTGAGTCGCGGCGGCAGCGGGGAGTTCGTCCCGTACCGTCTCGTCGACCCACAACTTCCACGGCTGGAACCAGTAGAGCCCGAGGCCCAGCGCCATCGCACCGACGACCAGCACCGAGATGACCACAGGCCTCTTCAGCAACAACCGCACGCGTGCCACGACGTCCTCCCGATGTCCGCCCGGGCGATCTGCCCGGGCCCGTCCATTCAACGGGACTTCGCGCCGCGAAAGACGGCCCGGCGGATGACAGAAGTCTTACGTCAGAAGCGGGCGTGGGCCGTGATGTCCGCGCCGAACTCCTCGATCATCGCGGGCGTCACCGTCGGCCGGCACTGGGCGATGGCCGCCAGATAGTCCTCGGTGCTCGCGCCGAGCGCCCGTGCCTCGCCGGTGGCCCGGGACGAGGTCCCGAGCGTCTCCAGGTCCCGCTCGAAGGAGGCCTGGGCCGCGATCCGGGCCGCATGCTCGATGTCGGCCGGAGTGAACAGCTCACTGGCCGCCACCAGCACCGACACATCCGCATCGGGCCTGCCATCGGTGTACCGGGACCAGATCGCCGCCCGCGCCTCCGTGTCCGGGGTGCCAATCGGGATCAGATAGTCGAATCTTCCGGGACGCAGGAACGCCGGGTCGAGCGAGCGTACGGAGTTCGTGGCACACACCAGCAGCCGTTCGTCGCGCTCCCGGAAACCCGGTATGAGCTTGAGCAGTTCATTGGTCACCCCGTGCATCCCGCCGGGCTGCGCGGGCTCGGTGCGCACCGGTGCGATCTCCTCGACCTCGTCGATGAAGACGAGGACCCGCTCGAGCTCCGCGATCCTGGCGAAGGCGCTGCGCAGGGCGGCCGCGAGATTGCCCTCGTCGGCCAGCCGGGACGGGAGCAGTTCGACGAACGGCCAGCCCAGCTTGGCGGCGATGCCCCGGGCGAAGGTCGTCTTCCCGGTCCCGGGCGGACCGAACAGGGCGATGGCCCGCGGCGGCCTGACCCCGTGCCTGGCGGCCCGCTCCGGCTGCGCCAGCGGCAGTACGACGCGCCGTTCGATCAGGTCCTTCTCCGCCTCCATGCCGGCCACCTTGGCCCACAGGTCGCTCGGCAGGAACCGTCCGCCGAGGTCTTCGAGCAGGCTGGCCGCGGGTCCGTGCAGCGGCTCGACCTTCTCGAAGTAGGCGACGGCGGGCTGCCGGGTGTAGCCCGCGTTGAGCAGTCCCTCGCCGAGCAGTTCCTCCTCGGGCAGCACATAGGCGATACGGCCGACCCGGGCGGCGACGAGCCGCCGCTCCAGTTCGACCAGGAGGGCGCTGGCAAGTCCCCGGCCGCGCCAGGCGGAGGAGATGGCGATACGCATCACCCAGGCGCGTTCGCCGGCCACGCAGGCGAGCGCCGCGCCGATGGGGACGCCCTGGTGGACGGCTACGACGGCGGGCTGCCGGGAGGTGAGCGCGCCGATGCACTCGGCGAGCGAGAAGACCGACTCCTGCCCGAGCTCGGCCGTGGTGTCGATCAGGTGGACCACTGCCGCGAGATCGCTCTCGCGGTAGTCGTGGATGAGCCAGTTCACCGGTACCGCCCCTCGTTGCTGCCAAGGCTGCTGATGCGGCGAGGCTAGGGGCGGCGGGGCGGCGGGTCCTGCTCCACTGTGCACAAGGTCCGGTCCCAGAACCCGACGTTCCGTCTCTAGCCACGGGGCCGGTCACTCCCACGGGGCTCCGCCCCGGACCCCGGGCGGGGGCTCCGCCCCGGACCCGCCCCCTACGCCCTGGGGGCGTGGGGGGACCCCCAGCGCCTCAATCGCCGGAGGGGCTGATTTTCTACGCTCCGGCGATCAGCCGGTCCACCGCCGCCGTCCCCGACGTGTAGCCCCCCGCCGCCGCCCTCGCCGCCCCGACCATCCCGCCGCCCGCACTGCCGACCATCCCACCGGCCATCCCACCGGC
Organism: Streptomyces sp. NPDC019890; assembly: GCF_044903445.1. NCBI lineage: Bacteria > Bacillati > Actinomycetota > Actinomycetes > Kitasatosporales > Streptomycetaceae > Streptomyces > Streptomyces sp. NPDC019890. The sequence continues at coordinate 575,046 of NZ_JBJDQK010000001.1, forward strand.
CGGCGCCCCGATGAGCGCGCTCGCGGCGGGCCGCTCGGCTGCCGGGACCGGGCCGAGCCCCCGCGCCGAGACCGGCTCCTGGGCCAGCGCCAGCATCGGCATCGGCCCCGGTTGCTGCACCTGTGCCCGCAGTTGCGGCTGCGGCTGCGGCTCGGGCGCCTGCGCGAGCATCGGCGCCAGCGGCTCCGGCCGCGGCTCCGGCACGGGGGCGCGCCCGTACAGCACCTGCTCCATCGCCGACATCAGCCGCATCTGGTCCTGCTGCGGGCGCACCACCAGCCGCATGAAGCGGCTGGAGCTGCCCACCTTGTTGCTGCACTCGCGCACCAGCACGCCGTGCTCGGCGAGCAGCCGGTCCCGCAGGACGGTCCCGTCCACCCCCTCCGGCAGGCGTACGTAGAGGAAGTTGCCCTGCGAGGGATAGACGGTCAGGCCCGGCAGCTGGGAGAGCCGCATGGTCATCTCCTGCCGGTCCCGGCGTGCCTGGTGCAGACTCTCGGCATACTCCTGGCGGTGCTCCTTCAGCATGAACACCACGGTCTCGGCGAAGGAGTTGAGGTTCCACTTGGGGAGCGCGGACCGGATCTTCCCGGCGAGGGTCGGATTGGAGACGAGATAGCCGAAGCGCACCCCGTGCAGCCCGAAGTTCTTGCCCAGACTGCGCAGCACGATCACATTCGTCCGCATGACGGCCTCGGCGGCGACGCTCGCCTCCTGCTCCGCGTCCGCGAACTCGAGGAAGGACTCGTCGACGACGACCAGATCCAGATCCTGGAGGGAGTCGAGCAGCGCGATCACCTGCTGCTTGGGCAGCAGGCCGCCGTCGGGGTTGTTGGGGTTGCAGATGACCGCGGTCCGCGAGCCACGGCTGCGTACGAACTGCACGAAAGATGCCGGGTCCAGGCCGAAGCCGTGTGCCTCCGGCAGCAGCAGCATGTCGACGCGCTTGCCGGTCTCCATCGGCTGGTCGGTCCATCGCCCGAAGGTCGGCACGGGCACGGCCAGGGACTCGCGGACCAGCAAGTGGTCGATCCAGGTGATCAGTTCGGTGGAGCCGTTGCCCATGGCGACGGTCTGCGGATTGAGTCCGAGGACCTGGCAGAGCTCGGCGGTGATGGTGTCCGCACTGCTCGGGTAGTAGGTGAGGATCTCGCGCAGACTGCGGCCCAGCTGGTCGAACATCGCGGGGGTCGGGAAGTACGGGTTGCAGGGGATGCAGAAGTCGGTGATCTCGCCGGCCGCCCCGCCGCCCGCCCGGTTCAGCGTGAAGTACGACGGGCTGTGAGCGGTGGATGCACGAAAGAGTGCGGTGACATTACTGCCGGCCATGAAGCTGCCTCCCCTGCCTGCCAAGGCCCCGTACCGGATGCGTACGGACCCCCCACGTATACGGAGGAAGATGGAGTGATGTTCACTCCCTCGGGTCCCACCTTCCGCGAACTGGCCGCTCAGGCGCTCTCTTCCACCGAGCATGGTTACGACCTGCTGGCGCCGAAGTTCGACGAGACTCCCTTCCGCACCTCGGACCGGCTTCTCGGCGCGGTGGCACGTGCCGTCGAGCCGCTGGGCCCCTTCCGGGCGGGTCTCGACGTCTGCTGCGGCACCGGCGCCGGGGTGGGTGTCCTGCGGCAGCTGTGCGAGGAGGAGGTCACCGGCGTCGACTTCAGCGCGGGCATGCTCGCCGAGGCCGCGCGGTCCCTGCCGGACGTATCGGACGGCGTGGCGGTGAGCTGGGTACGGGCCGACGCCCGCGCCCTCCCCTTCGAGCGGGCCTTCGACCTTGCCGTGAGCTTCGGGGCGTTCGGGCATTTCCTCCCCAAGGAGCGGCCGGAGCTCTTCGCCCAGGTCCACAGGGCGCTGCGGCCCGGCGGCCGGTTCGTCTTCCCCGTCCCGGCACCGCCGCGGATCGGCTCATTGCCGTACTGGGAGCTCTGGGGGTTCGACGCGGCGATGCGCGTACGGAATCTGCTGTGGCGGCCACAATTTGTCATGTACTACCGCACATGGCGACTTGGGGACGTGCTGGCCGACCTCGGCCGGGCGGGGTTCTCGGTGGAGCTGGAGCCGCTGAAGGACTTCGGACGGCGGGCGGACGGAAGTCCTCGCTGCCGGCTGGTGGTCGCCACCCGCCGCGGGTGAACGTGGACGAGCACCCACTCGCCGTCACCGCGTACCGAGATCCGAATTGATTCAGGGCAGGGCAACGGGTGCGGCAGCTGCCCGGCGGCCGATCGGGACCATCGCGGTGCCCACCGCCAGGAAGGCCGTACCGATCAGCAGCCAGCCCGCCGGGCCGCCGCCCGTGACCAGCACCGCCACCACCAGCGGGCCCGTCGCCCTGGCCAGGTCCTGGCCGAAGCTCCAGGCGCCGAGGTACTCCCCCTGGCGTGCCGGGTCGGCCAGTCCGTACGACAGCCCCCAACCGCTCGCCGAGGAGAGGAGTTCGCCGGCGGTCAGCAGCACGACGCCGACCGCGAGTACCGCCACGGCCCAGCCGGGCGGCAGCGACGCCGTGCAGGCGAACACCGCGCACGCCCCGAGCAGCGCCCATCCGGCCCGGCGGCCCGCGAGGGCGGCTCCCGCCACGGTGTCGGAGCCGCGCGCCGCCCTGATCTGGAACAGGATCGCGAGGGCCGTGTTGAGAAGCATGAGCGCGGCGAAGGACCAGCGCGGCGCCCGGGTGTGCTCGGCGATCCACAGCGGCACGCCGAGGTTGAGCACCTCCGCCTGGATGTACAGCAGACCGGAGAGTGCGGCGAGGACGAGGTAGCGCCCGTCGCGCAGGGCGGCCCGCCCGCGCGGGCCCGGCGTCCCCGTGGCGACCGGATGGCCGTCCGGCATCCGGGCGAGTACCGCGGCAACGACCACGTACGAGAGGCTGTTGCCCACTACCAGCGCGGCGTAGGCGGCACGGGTGTCGAGGACGAGTGCGACGCCCGCGCTCAGACTGCCCAGCGAGAATCCGATGTTGACCATCACCCTGCTGTACGCGCTGGCCGCGACCAGGGCCGCCGTGTCGGCGATCCGGGCGAGGTAGGCGCTCTTGACGGGGCGTGAGGCGCTCTGAGCGAGCCCGATGACGCAGACGACGGCGAGGTACCCGGGAAAGGAGTCGACGGCCATGTAGCAGGCGAAGCAGCACGCTTCGACGAGGGCGGTGGCGATCCAGACGCGGCGGTGACCATAACGGTCGCCGAGCCGTCCGGCCGGCACGGACACGGCGGGGCCCAGCAGCGCGGCGGTGGTCAGACCGATGCCGACCTGGGCGGGGGTGAGCCCGACGACGCGGGTGAAGAACAGGGCAGCGCTGGTGAGGAACAGGCCGTTGCCGAACCAGTCGGCGAGGGTCGTGGCCGCGTAGGGGCGCAGCGGACCGCGGGGCGGCAGCACGGTCGCCGCCCGGGAGAGTGTCGAGGGCATGGCTCCCACCCAACGCGGTCCGGTCCGCCGCCGACACACATTTAGGCTGGGGCTCAATGCTCAATTACCGCCTGGAGGTCGACGACCTCGCCGACATGCGTTTCGCGTGCTCACCACTGCTGGAGACGGCCACCAGCCTGTGGGCGCTGCGGCGTCCCGAGAAGTACGTGCTGCATCTGCCCTGGGTGCGGCAGACGCGCGCCGCGCTCGATGCTGCGGACGGCCTCGACAGAGAACTGCTGGGTGAACTGGCGGTCGGCGGCAGCGGCTGGATCCCGGACTTCATCACTCCCCGTCCCACCTCACCACTGCCCGACGTGGCCGACGAACTTCGCCGGGTACGCGCCACCGACTCCGGCAAGGCCCTGGCGGATGTACGCGCCGCCTACGCGGACCGCCCGCCGGCGCCCCGTATCGCCGAACTGGCACACGACCCGGCCCGGTTGCGCGATGCGATCGCGGACACGGTCGAGGCGTACTGGCAGCTGGCGATCGCCCCGCACTGGCGGCGGATGCGGGCCGTCCTGGAGGCGGACATGCTGCACCGGGCCCAGATGCTGGCCCGCGACGGCGCGGCGGCGGTGCTCACCTCGCTCGATGCGACGGCGGTGTGGCGGGACGGCGAACTGAGCATGTTCGTCCACCGGGATCTGCATCTGACGACGTCGGTGGCCGGGCGCGGGCTGTGGCTCGTGCCGACGCTGTTCGCCCGGCACGCCATCAGCCCGGTCGGCCCCGACGAGCCGCCGACGGTCTCGTATCCGGCCCGCGGTGTGGGCACGCTCTGGGAGACCCGCCCGCCGCGCCCGTCCGGTGCGCTGCCGGACCTGATCGGCCGCCCGAAGGCGGACCTGCTCACACTCCTGGCAAGTCCTGCGTCCACGACGGAACTCGCCCGCCGCACGGGCGTCACCCCGAGCGCCGTCTCGCACCATCTGGCGGTCCTCCACCGCACGGGGCTGGTGAGCCGGTCGAGGGTGGGACGGGTGGTGCTGTACGCGCGTACGGACCTTGGCGAGCGGCTGCTGGCGGATCTCCCGATCGCCTGAGTTCGGGGTGCGACCGGTGCCGTACGCGGATCGGGTTCGCGTGCAACCGGGTTCATGCGCAATCAGGTTCGTGCACGGCTCACGCGGATCAGGCCACCGAGGCTATCCGGCCCGTCGGCGGGTCCTGGCCGTCGTGGTGGATCGGGGTGTGCGCTCCCGTCAGGGAGACCCCGGAGCCACCACGGCGGTGTGCCACGATCTCCGCCGCGATCGACAGCGCCGTCTCCTCCGGCGTACGCGCGCCCAGATCGAGGCCTATCGGGCTGCGCAGCCTGGCCAGTTCCAGCTCGGTGACGCCGACGTCGCGCAGGCGCTTGTTGCGGTCCTCGTGGGTGCGGCGCGAGCCCATCGCTCCCACATAGGCGACGGGAAGCTTCAACGCCCGTTCGAGCAGCGGCACGTCGAACTTCGCGTCGTGGGTCAGAACGCACAGGACCGTACGGCCGTCCACGTCCGTCGACTCCAGATAACGGTGCGGCCAGTCGACGACGATCTCGTCCGCCTCCGGGAAGCGCGTCCGCGTCGCGAAGACGGGACGGGCGTCGCACACGGTGACGTGGTATCCGAGGAACTTCCCGACCCGTACCAGCGCCGACGCGAAGTCGATCGCACCGAAGACGATCATCCGGGGGGCGGGCACCGAGGACTCCACAAGGAGCGTCAGCGGCTGACCGCAGCGGCTGCCGTCCTCGCCGATGACCCGCGTGCCCGTGCGGCCCGCGTCGAGCATCGCGCCCGCCTCGGCCGCCGCCGTGCGGTCCAGTTCCGGGTGGCCGCCCAAGGATCCCTCGTACGAACCGTCGGGGCGGACCAGCAGGGCGCGGCCCATCAGATCGGACGGACCGTCCGTGATTCTGGCGAGGGCCGCCGCCTCCCCGCCTGCGGCTGCCACCAGCGCGGCGGGGAAGACTCCGCCGCGTACCGGCGTGACGAGGATGTCGATGATGCCGCCGCAGGTCAGGCCGACCGCGAAGGCGTCCTCGTCGCTGTACCCGAAGCGCTCGAGGACGGTTTCGCCGTCCTCGAGCGCCTGTTGGCACAACTCGTACACCGCCCCCTCCACACACCCTCCGGAGACCGACCCGATCGCCGTGCCCTCGCTGTCCACGGCGAGTGCGGCGCCCGGCTGCCGGGGCGCGCTGCCGCCGACGGCCACCACGGTGGCCACGGCGAACTCACGGCCCTGCTCGACCCACCGGTTCAGCTCGTCGGCGATGTCCAGCATGTCGGTCTCCTCAAGGGTGTGTGTGAGGCTGCGGAAGGGAGCTAGTTGACTCCCAGCCAGCCCTCGATCGGGTGAAGGGCGAAGTACGCCAGGAACACGATGGACAGCACCCACATCAGCCAGCCGACGTCCCGCGCCTTGCCCTGCACGGTCTTGATCAGGACGTGGGCGATGACACCCGCCGCGATGCCCGCGGTGATCGAGTACGTGAAGGGCATCAGCACGGTGGTCAGGAAGACCGGGATCGAGGTCGCCTGGTCGTTCCAGTCGATGTGCTTGGCATTCGTCAGCATCATCGATCCGATGACGACGAGCGCACCGGCGGCCACCTGCGTCGGGATGATCTGGGCCAGCGGGGTGAAGAACAGGCAGAGCGTGAAGGCGAGGCCTGTGATCACGCTCGCGAAGCCGGTGCGCGCACCGTCGCCGACGCCCGCGGTGGACTCGACGAACACGGTCTGGCCGGAAGCGCCGGCCAGGCCGCCGAACGCGCCGCCCGCACCGTCGATGGCCAGGGCCTTGCTGAGGCCGGGCATCTTGCCCTTGTCGTCGGCGAGGTTGGCCTGCTGGCCGATGCCGATGATCGTGCCCATGGCGTCGAAGAAGCCGGCCAGCACCAGGGTGAAGACGATGACGCCGACGGTGATCCCACCGACGCTGCCGATGCCGTCGAAGGAGACGCTGCCGAAGAGGCCGAAGTCAGGGGTGCTGACGATGGAGCCGGAGATCTCCGGGGCGTTCAGTCCGCCCCAGGCCTTCTTGTCGAGACCGGCGAACTGGTGGACCAGCGCCGCGAAGACCGTGCCGCCGACGATACCGATGAGGATCGCGCCGGGGACCTTGCGGACCTGCAACAGGAAGATCAGCAGGACGGTGACCGCGAAGCAGAGCACGGGCCAGCCGGTGAGCATGTCGCTCGTGCCGAGCTGGATCGGCTTGGCGCCGGAGATGCCGCCGGGTCCCGGCATGGAGGTGACGAAGCCGGCCTGCACCAGACCGATGAGGCAGACGAACAGGCCGATCCCCATCGTGATGGCGTGCTTCAGCGCCAGCGGGATGGCGTTCATGATCAGTTCGCGCAGGCCGGTGACGACGAGCAGAACGATGACGGCGCCGTAGATGACGCACATGCCCATCGCGTTTTCCCAGGTCATCTCGGGCGCGACCTGGAATGCCATGACGGCGGAGACGCTCAGTCCCGCGGCGAGGGCCAGCGGCACATTGCCGATGAAGCCCATCACGATGGTGGTGGCGGCCGCGGCGAAGACGGTGGCTGTGGTCAGCTGATCGCCGTCGAGCTTGTGGCCGGTCGCATCAGGCACCGACAGAATCACCGGGTTGAGAAGGATGATGTACGCCATCGCCATGAAGGTGGTGATGCCGCCACGCACCTCCTGACCGATGGTCGACCCGCGCTGGGTTATGTGGAAATACCGGTCGAGCCAAGACCGGCCGGCGGGCGAGCGAAGCGAGGTGGGGGTACCCCCTGCGCCGGCGTCCTCCGCCGTTGTCTTGGTCTCAAGGGACTGCTGGGTCATGGTGCCTACTCCCAAGGTTCACAGGGGCACCCGCGTGAGCAATGAGGCTGCGGGATTTGGGATCTTGCATTGCTGCACGACCCGGGGGACGGCCCGAGACGAACTGGGTGTGGTGCTGGGGTACTGCGCTGCACTGCGGCAAGGACCGCGAGCGGTGCGGTACTTGGTTTCTCCGGGCGGCGCGGACGGCAAAGAAGTGTGACGTTCGTCGGCACGGCGCACCGCCCGGAGAGCTTGGGGATCAGGTGCCGGTGAGGTGCTCCGGGCGTACCGGCGTCCTGTTGAGCTCCAGACCCGTCGCGTTCCGGATCGCCGCGAGGACGGCCGGGGTCGAGGAGAGGGTCGGGGCCTCGCCGATGCCGCGCAGTCCGTACGGCGCATGGTCATCGGCCAGTTCGAGCACGTCGACGGGGATGGTCGGCGTGTCGAGGATGGTGGGGATCAGATAGTCCGTGAAGGAGGGGTTGCGCACCTTCGCGGTCTTCGGGTCGACGATGATCTCCTCCATGACCGCCACGCCCAGGCCCTGGGTGGTGCCACCCTGGATCTGGCCGACGACGGACAGCGGGTTGAGCGCCTTGCCGACGTCCTGGGCGCAGGCCAGCTCGACGACCTTGACGAGGCCGAGCTCGGTGTCCACCTCCACCACCGCGCGGTGTGCGGCGAAGGAGTACTGGACGTGGCCGTGGCCCTGGCCGGTGACCAGGTCGAAGGCCTCGGTGGGGCGGTGGCGCCACTCGAGTTCCAGGTCGACCGCCTCGTCCTCCAGGACGTCCACCAGGTCGGCGAGAACCTCGCCGCCGTCGGTGACGACCTTGCCGCCTTCGAGCAGCAGCTCGGCGGTGGCCCAGGCGGGGTGGTACGAGCCGAACTTGCGGCGGCCGATCTCAAGGACCTTCTCGCGGACGTTCTCGCAGGTGTGCTTCACCGCGCCGCCCGTGACGTACGTCTGGCGGGATGCCGACGTCGAACCGGCGGAGCCGACCTGGGTGTCGGCCGGTGCGATCGTCACCTGCGTGACGCCGAGCTCGGTGCGGGCAATCTGCGCATGGACGGTGACACCGCCCTGGCCGACCTCCGCCATCGCGGTGTGCACGGTCGCGACCGGCTGGCCGCCCACGACCTCCATGCGCACCCGCGCGGTGGAGTAGTCGTCGAAGCCCTCGGAGAAGCCGACGTTCTTGATGCCCACCGCGTAGCCGACGCCTCGTACGACGCCTTCGCCGTGCGTGGTGTTGGACAGCCCGCCCGGCAGCGCGCGTACGTCCGCCTCCTCGCCGGCGGCCAGCCACTGCTGCTCGGGCGGCAGCGGCCTGGCCTTGACGCGGCGCAGCAACTCGGCGACGGGGGCCGGGGAGTCGACCGGCTGTCCGGTCGGCATGATCGTGCCCTGCTCCATGGCGTTCAGCCGGCGGAACTCGACCGGGTCGATGCCCAGCTTCGCCGCGAGCTTGTCCATCTGGGCCTCGTAGGCGAAGCACGCCTGGACCGCGCCGAAGCCGCGCATGGCGCCGCAGGGCGGGTTGTTGGTGTAGAGCGCGATCGCCTCGATGTCGACGTCGTCGAGGACGTACGGGCCGACACTCAGGGACGCGGCGTTGCCCACGACGGCCGGGGAGGCCGACGCGTACGCGCCGCCGTCCAGGACGATCCTGCACTTCATGTGCGTGAGCTTGCCGTCCTTGGTGGCGCCGTGCTCGTAGTAGAGCTTCGCCGGGTGCCGGTGGACGTGTCCGAAGAAGGACTCGAACCGGTTGTAGACGATCTTGACCGGCTTGCCCGTACGCAGCGCCAGGAGGCAGGCGTGGATCTGCATCGACAGGTCCTCGCGGCCGCCGAACGCGCCGCCGACGCCGGAGAGCGTCATCCGCACCTTCTCCTCGGGCAGGCCGAGGACCGGGGCGATCTGGCGGAGGTCGGAGTGCAGCCACTGGGTGGCGACATACAGCTCGACGCCGCCGTCCTCGGAGGGCACGGCCAGGCCGGACTCCGGGCCGAGGAAGGCCTGGTCCTGCATGCCGAAGGTGTACTCGCCCTTGACGATCACGTCGGCGCGCTCGGCGGCCTCGTCGGCGTTGCCCCGGACGATCGGCTGGCGGTGGACGATGTTCGGGTGCGGGACATGACCGATGTGGTGGTCGTCGCGGCCCTCGTGAACCAGGATCGCGTCCGGCGCGGTGGCCGAGGCCTCGTCCGTGATGAGGGGCAGCTCGACGTACTCGATCTTGATCTTGGCGGCGGCCCGGCGCGCGGTCTCCGGATGGTCGGCGGCGACCAGGGCCACCGGCTCGCCGTGGTGGCGGACCTTCTTGTGCGCGAGAACCGGGGTGTCCTGGATCTCCAGGCCGTAGTTCTTCATCGCGGCCGGCAGATCGTCGTACGTCAGCACCGCGTACACGCCGGGCATGGCCACGGCCTCGGTGATGTCGATGGACTTGATCTCGGCGTGCGCCACGGTGGAGCGGAGCGTCTGGCCCCAGAGCATGTCCTCGTGCCACATGTCCGAGGAGTACGCGAACTCACCGGTGACCTTGAGGGTGCCGTCGGGGCGGAGCGTCGACTCGCCGATGCCGCCCCTGGTCTTGGAACCCTGGGAGATGCTGGTGGGAGTGCCGGCCGGAACGGTGGCGACTCGTGGATGCTGCGCCATCGTCAGACCGCCTCTTCCTGACGGGCGGCCGCGAGGCGGACCGCGTCGAGGATCTTCTCGTAACCGGTGCAGCGGCAGAGGTTGCCGGAGAGCGCCTCGCGGATGTCCGCGTCGGACGGCTCGGCGTTGCGCTCGAGCAGCTCGTCGGCGGCGACCAGGAGACCGGGGGTGCAGAAGCCGCACTGGACGGCGCCCGCGTCGATGAACGCCTGCTGGATCGGCGAGAGTTCGGTGCCCTCACCGGTCTGCGAGTCGGTGCCCTTCGCGCTCCACTGCTGGGCCTCCTGGAGCGAGGTGCCGCAGGCGCCGGTCGCACAACCCGCTTGCTCGGCGCGCTGCTTCGCGAAGTCCGCCAGGCCCTCGACCGTCACGACCTCGCGGCCCTCGACCTGACCCGCGGCAACGAGGCAGGAGCAGACCGGGACACCGTCCAGGCGAACCGTGCAGGAACCGCACTCGCCCTGCTCGCACGCGTTCTTGGAGCCCGGCAGGCCCATGCGCTCGCGCAGTACGTAGAGAAGGCTCTCGCCCTCCCACACGTCGTCGGCTTCCTGCTGACGACCGTTGACCGTGAAGTTCACGCGCACTGTGCGCTCCTCTCGTTGCCGCGGAAGGCCTCCCAGGTCCAGCCGAGGGTCCGGCGGGCCATGATGCCGACCGCGTGGCGGCGGTAGCTCGCGGTGCCGCGCACGTCGTCGATCGGGTTGCAGCCGCCGGAGGCGAGCTCCGCGAACTGCTTGGCGATCGACGGGGTGATGATCTTCTTGCTGTCCCAGAAGCCGCCCTCTTCGAGCGCGGCGTTCAGGAACTCCTCGGCCGCCTTCGCGCGGACCGGGGTCGGTGCCGCGGAGCCGATGCCGGTGCGTACCGTGCGGGTCTCGGGGTGCAGGGCCAGGCCGAAGGCGCAGACCGCGATGACCATCGCGTTGCGGGTGCCGACCTTGGAGTACTGCTGCGGTCCGTCGGCCTTCTTGATGTGGACGGCGCGGATCAGCTCGTCCGCAGCGAGCGCGTTGCGCTTCACGCCGGTGTAGAACTCGTCGATGGGGATGAGACGGCTGCCCCGTACGGACTCGGCCTCGACCTCGGCGCCTGCGGCGAGCAGCGCCGGGTGGGCGTCACCGGCGGGGGACGCGGTGCCGAGGTTGCCGCCGACGCCGCCGCGGTTGCGGATCTGCGGAGAGGCCACGGTGTGCGACGCCAGCGCCAGACCGGGCAGCTCGGCCCGGAGGCTCTCCATGATCTGCGTGTACGGAACGGAGGCGCCCAGGCGGACGGTGTCCTCACCGACCTGCCACTCGTTCAGCTCGCCGATGCGGTTCAGGTCCAGGAGGTACTCGGGCCGGCGATGGTCGAAGTTGATCTCGACCATCACATCGGTGCCGCCCGCGATGGGTACAGCGGTGGGGTGCTCAGCCTTGGCGGCGAGCGCCTCCTCCCAGCTGGCGGGGCGAAGGAAGTCCATGAGTGGCTCTCACTTCTTCTGAATCGGGGGTCGTTCGTCGCAACGGGCCCGGACGGTCGGCCCTCGACTGGTTATTCATGTGCCGTTAACGCTGTGTGGCCTCAGTACACAAGCCGTGCCGCGCCCGGTGCAGTCACCGAAACCATGAAGGAGTTGGCTGGTCGCCTGTCCTGTCTTGTAGATTCGAACGAAAGGGGAGGCTCAGTAACCTCACCGTTTTCCCATGAAAACCATGGCCACCGGCCACCGGCAACAACGAGACAGATCGGCGGCGACGAGATGCGGCTGCGCGCACTTCTGGAAACCGATGCGCTGGGACTGCGGCTGCTCGGCGGCGACGACGAGCTGGACCGCGGCGTACGTGGCGTGATGACGACCGACCTGCGGGATCCGAGCCGCTATCTCTCGGGCGGCGAACTGGTGCTGACCGGGCTCGCCTGGCGGCACAGCGCCGACGACTCCGAGCCGTTCGTCCGGATCCTGGCGGGCGCCGGGGTGGCCGGCCTGGCAGCCGGCGAGGCCGAGCTGGGAGACATTCCCGGAGATCTGGTCGAGGCGTGTTCGCGCCATCGACTGCCACTCTTTGCAGTTAATGAATCCGTTGCATTCGCGACGATCACAGAGTATGTCGTGCGCCAGGTCAGCGGCGAGCGGGCCGGGGATCTCGCGGCGGTCGTGGACAGGCACAGACGGCTGATGACGTCAGGACCGGCGGGCGGCGGCCCCGAGGTCGTGCTCGACCTCCTCGGCTCCGACCTGGACCTTCGAGCCTGGGTGCTCTCCCCCACCGGACGCCAGATCGCGGGCGCGGGCGAACCGATGCCCGCCGGGGTGGGCGCCAGGCTCGCGGGCGAGCATCTGGCCGCCACCCGCACGGGCCGCCGGGGACCGCACCGGGCGACCGTGGGCTCAACCACGTACTCCCTCTTCCCGATCCGTAACACCGGCCGTGGAGCCACCCCGGCCGCCCGGGATGTGCGCGAGAGCGTCCTGTCGGACTGGCTGCTGGCGGTGGAGGCGGACGCGGGCGACTGGCCGGCCGCCCGGCTCGATCTGCTGCAGGGCGTCACCCAGCTGATCGCCGTCGAGCGGGACCGGCGCGAGGCGGCCCGTACGGTACGGCGACGGCTCGCACAGGAGGTCCTGGAACTGGTCCAGACGGGCGCGGCGCCGGCCGAGATCGCGGCCCGGCTGCGGGTCGCGGCCCCGGTACTGCTGCCCGGCCTCGGGACCGCGCCGCACTGGCAGGTCGTGGTGGCCCGGGTGGACTGGGACCAGGACGCAAACGCCGGAGCCACGGCGGGCACGGGGATCGAGGCCGGACCGGTCGCGCAGTCACTGCTCGAGGAGATCCTGGTCGACCCGGCGGCGCCCGGAACCGACTCCGGCGACCGGATCGCGGTGGCCCACACGGGCGACGAGGCGATCGCGCTGGTCCCGCTGCCCGCGATCCCCGTCGACCCCGCCGACCCGGACGCGCCCGACGTCGAGTCCACGGAGGCCGGGCTGCACGCGGACGCGCTGCTCGGCTCCGTACGCGCCCCGCTCTCGGCCGGTCTCGCCGACGACGGGCGGCTCACGCTGGGCGTCAGCGCGGCCGTCAGCTCGGCGGAGGGCCTGCGCGGCGCGCTGGAGGAGGCCCGCCACGCCCGCCGGGTGGCGGCGGCCCGCCCCGGCCGGGTCTGCGCGGCCGGCCACCATGAGCTGGCCTCGCACGTGCTGCTGCTGCCGTTCGTCCCGGACGATGTGCGGCGCGCATTCACGGCCCGGCTGCTGGACCCGCTGCGCGACTACGACAGGCGGCACCGGGCGGAGCTGATTCCGACGCTGGAGGCGTTCCTGGACTGCGACGGGTCGTGGACGAGGTGCGCGACGCGGCTGCATCTGCATGTGAACACGCTGCGGTATCGGGTGGGGCGGATCGAGCAGCTGACCGGCCGCGACTTGTCGCGCCTGGAGGACAAGCTGGACTTCTTCCTGGCGCTGCGGATGAGTTGAGGGGGTGGCGTCGTCGGCCGGCCCGGGCCGACAGCGTCCTGTTCAGTCGATGACCGCGGTGGCTTCGACCTCAACCAGATGGTCGGGTACGTCCAGTGCTGCAACGCCCAGCAGCGTGCCCGGCGGTACGGGGGTGACGCCCAGCTTCGCAGCCGCCCGGGTGATCCCTTCAAAGAGCAGAGGCATTTTGTCGGGGGTCCAGTCGACGACATACACGGTCAGTTTCGCCACGTCGTCGAAGGAACCGCCGGCCGCGGTCAGGGCGGTGCCGATGTTGAGGTAGCACTGCTCGACCTGAGCGGCGAGGTCGCCTTCGCCGACCGTGACACCGTCGGCGTCCCAGGCGACCTGCCCGGCGATGAAGACCAGCTTCGACCCGGTCGCGATCGACACCTGCCGGTAGGCGTCGATCTCCGGCAATCCGCAGGGGTTTACCAGGGTGATGGCCATGCTGCCTGCCTCCTTGTCATGTGAGCCCGTGGGCTCTGCCACCGAACCAAGACGCTCTTGGTCTCTTGTGGTTACTCAGGAACCGTAGGAGAGTGGCTGCTGACATGGAAGAACGCACTTTTCGGTGACTGGGGAACCTGATGGTGACCAAGCAGTTCAGCGGCTCGCCCGAGGATGCGGACCTGAGGCGTGCGGACTCTCTGGCGCGGGAGATCTTCTCGGACGTCGCCAACAAGTGGGCGCTCCTGATCATCGAGTCTCTTGGTGAACGCACCCTGCGCTTCAGCGAGTTGCGGAACGAGATCGAGGGCGTCAGCCACAAGATGCTCACCCAGAACCTGCGCATGCTGGAGCGCAACGGTCTGGTCGAGCGGACGGTGCACCCCGTCGTGCCGCCGCGGGTCGAGTACACCCTCACCGAGCCGGGCCAAGCCCTGCGGGTGACGATCGACGGACTGTGCGACTGGACCCATCAGTACCTCGGTCACATCGAGGCCTCCCGGCATCGCTTCGACGCCTGACGGGTGGAGCACTCGCACGCCAAGCCATCGGCCGGGCCGAACAAGCGTCCCCCCGGCCCCTCGATTGTGAATTCATTCACCTGACCTCTTGGCCCGGCGTGCCCATCCATGCTGAGATGCGACAGACTCAACAGCTCAATGGCGTGCTCGGGGAGGGCAAGTGGCGCATACCGCCATGTCTGGTTCCGGAACCACTGCAGGTGACGATCCCCTCCAGACCGCGGTATGGCGGCTGCGCTCGCGCGGCTGTTGGACCGACGCAGCGGCCCTGCTCGAACCCCATGCCCCAGATCCCGCCGCCGCGCTGGAACGCGCCGGACTGCTCGTCGAGCGCTGTCTGTTCACCGGCGAGGGCTGGGCGGAGGCCGAGGACGCGCTGCGCACCGCCGAGGCGGTGGCGAGGGACGACGACGAACGCGGCGGCGCGGCCTGCGAGCGCGGGCGGCTGGCGTACGCCGCGACCCGGCTCGGCGTACGCGACCGCGCCGACGAGGCCCGCGCCGCGCTCGGCCGCGCCGCCGCGCTTCTCGCCCCCACCTCGCCCGGCCGCCCGCTGCTCGACTTCCGCCGCGGCCTCGTGGCCGAGCACATCGCCGATTCCCCGCAGGCCGCCCGCGCCGCCTACCGCCGCGCGCACGAGGGGGCGACCGCCCAGGGGGATGCGCTGCTGCTCTCCTTCACCTGGCACCACCAGGCCGGACTCGCCCTGCGGGAAGGGGAGTTGGCAGAGGCCCGGCACGGCTTCTCCGAGTCGCTGCGGATCCGCGAGGAGTTGGGCTATCTCATCGGTACGGCCCCTGCACTCGCCGCGCTGGCCGACTGCGAACCAGAACCCGAGGCGAGCCGCCTGCGGGCCGAGGCGGGCCGGCTGTTCCGGCTGCTGGGTGGCGTACCGGTGTGGCTGGGCGCCCAACTGGCCCCGACGGCGGAGGCCCAGACGTCCTCGGCGCAGCCGGAACCGGCGGCATGAGCGGAACGAAGGCACCATGAGAACGCGCCGCAGGGAAGGTCACGTTCCGGAGCCGCGCTCACGCTGGGACGAGATCACGACCGGTCTGTGGATGGGCGGCCACGTCTGGTCGGACGGCGACCAACGGCACCAGGATGTCGTCGTGGACCGCGAGTTCGACATGGTGATCAGCCTGTACACACGCGAGGGCCACGGCCCGCCCGGCGGCGTCGAGCACCACATCGCGCCCATCCCCGACAGCTGGCTGACGGCCGATGAGATCGACAGCGTCCGCCGGCTGGCGGTGCTGGCTGCCGATGCCGTACGTGCCCGGCGCACCGTGCTCGTACGCTGCTACTCCGGCTACAACCGCTCGGGCCTGGTGGCCGCGCAGACGCTGATCGAGCTGGGCCACGACAGCGAGGGGGCGATCGACCGGGTCAGGCTCCGGCGCTCGCCGTGGGCCTTGCACAACCCGGCGTTCGAGCAGTACCTCATGACCGGGCTGGACGTCGCCTCGCTGCTGACGGGCCTGGAGCCACCGCCGAGCTGAGCACCGGGCTCAGTACAGCCACCAGAGCGTCCGCTGCGGGTTCATGACGAGAAGTACGACGACGACCGCCACGACCACCCAGGCGATCCCCGGAACCCTGCTCCGCCGCGTGTGCCGCGAATGCCGCGTCTGCCAGGCCCGCCAGGCGTCCGGCTCCGCCCGCACGCGCGCCTTCTTCCCCCGACCGCGTGCCCTCCCCTGCTGTCGCGCGGCTTCCTCGTCCGCCCGCCGCAGCCGCTCGGCCACCATCCGCGCCCGCGCAGACGGCTCCTTGGGGGCCGCGAGCCGCGCGGGCCCCTCGCTCTCCCGCTGGAACCTCTCCCACGCCTCATCGGATATGGACGACTCCGGCAATTCCGCGGACATGAACGGCCCCCATTTGTTCGGACTTCGTCAATGGCCGTACAGATTAGTCCAGCAGGCTGACTTCCGCGCGCACGGTCTTACCGACGGGCAGGCGATCGTGCACGCTCCACCGGTCGGCCAGGGCGGCGACCAGGAGAAGCCCGCGCCCCGACTCCCCCTCGGGCTGCACCTCCCTCGGCCGCCTCTCACCGCGGGCGTCGGAGACCTCGATCCGCAGCGTGTCCGCCGTCAGCGTCAGCCGCACCTCGAAGTCCCGCCCGGGTACGCGGCCATGGGTCACGGCGTTCGCGGCGAGCTCGGCGACGATGAGGGCGGCGGCGTCCGACAGGTCGGTGTCGTACGGAATCCCCCAGGCGTCGAGCCGCTGCACGGCGAGATGCCGGGCGAGCCGGGCGCCGAGCCGTGTGGAGCTGAACCGTTGCGCGAACACACGTACGGTGACAGGGTCTTGAGGCTTCGTCTGAGCAGGCATGCGGTCACGGTGCCGGGCTCGCACCCCGGATGACCAGCGACGCAACTCGTACGCTGAGTCAGCGTACGAGTTCGCGGTATGGACAGGGCCGGTAACTGACCGTGACCATAAGGCGTATGACGGCCGACTACACCGAACCCGAACCGTCCGACAGCCTGAAGGCGTTCGGCGCCGCGTTCAAGACCTTCCGCAAGCACGCGGGCTACACGCAGGAGTCACTGGCCCCCAAGGTCCGGTACTCGCCGAGCTTCCTCGGCTCGGTGGAGCAGGGCAGACGCTTTCCGCCGAAGCTGCTGATCGACGGGGCGGAGGCCGAACTGGAGGCGTTCGGGGTGTTGCGGGCGATGGCACGGCATCTGTCGCGGAATCCGGGACTGGCGTCGTGGTTCCGGCAGTGGGCGGGGCTTGAGGGGTTGGCGATCAGTCTGGACACGTACGAATGCCGGTTGATTCCGGGCTTGTTGCAGACGGAGGCGTACGCACGGACGCTGTTCGAGAATCGAGTCCCAATGCTGTCGGACCAGCAGGTCGAGGCCCAGCTGGAGGCACGCGCGGAACGTCAGCGCCTACTCAGGGAGAGGCCGAACACCGCGTTCAGTTTCATTCTCGAAGAGCATCTCTTCCTGCGCCGCACGGGTGGCGTCGATGCCACCCGTGACCTCATCGCCCATGTGCTGGCTCTTGGCGCGCTGAGGAACGTCGAGATCCAGCTCATGCCGCTGGTACGGGAGGTGCACGCCGGGTTGAACGGCCCTATGCAGCTGCTGGAGACCCCGGACAACCAGTGGTTCGGCTACTGCGAGGGGCAGGAGAGCGGCCAGTTCGTCTCCGACCCGAAAGTGATCAGCGTGCTCCAGATGCGGTATGCGAAACTGCGCTCGCAGGCCCTCACCCCCGAGGACTCCGTGGGTCTGCTGGAGCGACTGCGAGGGGCGCTATGAACACCACCGAACTGGCCTGGTTCAAAAGCAGCTACAGCAGCGGCGGCGACGGAGACTGCGTCGAAGTCGCCCTCGCCTGGCACAAGTCGAGTTACAGCAGCGGCGACTCCGGCGACTGCGTAGAGGTCGCCACCTGCCCCACCACGATCCACATCCGCGACTCCAAGAACACGCGCGGCCCCCAGCTCACCCTCTCCCCCACCGCCTGGACCGAGTTCATCACCCACACCGCCGGTGCCTGAACCCGCCCCCAGCCGAGCCCCTGGACCAAAACTCACTCGCGGGCTTGGGCCCTCACGGACGAACATGCAGCGCATGAGTGACCAACACGCACGATGGAGCCAGGCAACCATCTACCCCGACATGTGGGCCGACCCGGACGACGACCCCCGCAACAGCGATGGTGTCAGTCCGGACGGCGAGCTTGCGACGCTGCAGGACTTCCTGACGAACTACCGCATGACCCTGCGGATGAAGTGCGAGGGCCTGGATGCGGAGCAACTGGCCCGTCGGTCGGTTCCGCCGTCGACGATGTCGCTGCTCGGCCTGCTTCGGCACCTCGTCGAGGTGGAACGCGACTGGCACAACTGGATCAGCGACGGTGATCCGCTGCCGAAGCTCTACGGCGAGGGTGGCGCGGACTTCGACGGAGCTGTCGCCGAGCAGGCCGAGGTCGACGCTGCTTACTCCGCTCTGGAGCGCGAGCAGGCCGCGACCGACGCCGCGCTGGCCGAGCACCCGGATCTGAGCGAGCGTGTGGGGAAGGACGGGATCGCCGTCCGGGAGCTGATGGTGCACAGGATCGAGGAGTATGCCCGTCACTGCGGGCACGCCGACCTGTTGCGCGAGTGCATCGACGGCAGGGTGGGCCAGTGACGTTGGCCGTCAGGCTTCCGCGCCCGTGAAGTGCTCCCGCACCAGCGACTGCACCACCGCCAGGTCCTGCGCCACCAACGCCTCCAGCAGCGCCATGTGTTCCGCCGCGTCCGCCACCAGGTCCGCCCTCCGCATCACCGGGGCGCTCGTCAGCGGCCACTGGGAGCGGCGGTGCAGGTCGTCCGCGACCATCACCAGCTGTTGGTTGCCGGACAGCGTGAGCACTGCGCGGTGGAAGGCGCGGTCCGTCTCCGCGTACGCCGCGCGGTCGCCCGTCGCCGCCGCCGCTGCCGTCGCGTCGGCCAGGGGGCGCAGCGCCGCCCAGCGGGCGGCCGGGACCGTGCGAGCCAGGCGGAGCATGACCGGGACTTCGATCATGGCGCGGACCTCGGCGAGCTCGGCCAGTTCGCGGGCGCTGCGTACCGCCACGCGGAAGCCGCGGTTGGGGATCACCTCGACCGCGCCCTCGATCGCCAGCTGCTGCATCGCCTCGCGTACCGGAGTCGCCGAGACGCCGAAGCGCTCGCCGAGGACCGGGGCCGAGTAGACCTCGCCCGGGATCAGCTCGCCGTCGACGAGTGCGGTGCGCAGGGCTTGGAGGATCTGACCGCGGACCGAGTGGCGCTGAACCGTGCGGGGCGGGGGTGGCTCGCTGTGGGTGTGCTCGCCGCGGGCCTGTTCCGGGATGAGGGGACGGTCGGGCTGCCCGCGGCCCCCTTGTTCGGGGACGTGCGCGGATGCGTACGGCGGCGGCGTCGCGGCATCGCGCGCTCGGGCCTGCTCCACTCGGGTCCTCCTCCGGCCAGGTGCCGGGCCCGGCTCGCGTGCGCGGGGCCCCTGTGCACCATAGGCGGGCGGGGCCGCAGTTCAAACACGGAATGCGTCGGGTAAGGTAAGGCTTACCTGCTAACGATCGCGATTCGGTGGTCCCCAGCATGACCGTTCCTGCCCTGTTGCCCGCCCTTGCCTCGCCCGTCGGGGACGCCTATGCGCGCCTGGCCGAGGTCCATCCTGGGCTGCGGATTCAGGAGCTCGGCGACGGGGAGCCGGCCCCGGTCGGCGGCGGCTGGGTGAGCGCCGGTGAGCTCGCGGACGGCGGGCCCGCCCTCGATGCCTTTCTCGACTGGGACCACGCTCAGATCCTGCGGGACCACGGCCGGCAGGCCCGCCCCGATGTGATCGCCAGTATGGGGCTGCACCGCTATGCGTGGCCCGCCTGCCTGCTCTTCACGGTCCCCTGGTTTCTGCACCGCCGGGTTCCGCGCCTGCCCGTCCACGACGTTTCCGTCCAGCGCGCAGTCGGCCGGATGGCAGTACGGGTGAAGGAGTTCGCCTGTCTGCCCGACGACCCCGCCGCTCAGCTGCCGGGTGCCCGGGTCGTACCGGACGAGGATGCCCTGCGCGCCGAGGTGCGAGGCGCCGTCGCCGAGCACATCGCGCCCGTCCTGGGCGGCTTCGGCCCGCGGATGCGGCGCGGCAGGCGCGCGGTGTGGGGCATGGCGACCGACGAGGTCGTCGAGGGACTGTGGCACATCGCACACCGCCTCGGCGAGGAGCAGCGGGCCATTGCGGAGCTTGAGCGGCTGCTGCCGGGAGCCACCAAGCCGTACGTCGGAACGCCCGGCTTCCGTGAGCTCCGCGGGCCGGACGGCGAGCTGCTGCCGACCCGGGACCGGGCCGGCTGCTGCCTCTTCTACACCGTGCGCCCCGAGGACACCTGCCTCACCTGTCCGCGCACCTGCGACGCCGACCGGGTGAGCCGGCTGCGGCCGGGCAACTGATCTCCCGCACGCCTGCGTCACGCCACCCGACCGGGTGAGAAAATCGAACTAACTCCCTTTACTCGTGCGGTAGTTCGACGAGATCGCACCTATCCGTATGCCATGTGGCCCCATTGGCGTTCTCTTGCCCCGAAACCCCTTGAGCGCACTACGACTTCGGCCACTATGGCGGCCGAAACGCTCTACCGCGACGCAAGCGATGCAAGGGACACCGCCCATGAGACTGACCGACATATCGCTGTGGCTGCTTCCTGGCGGCGTGATGCTCCTGGGGTGCCTGGTCGCTGTGACGGTGCTCGCGCGCGGCAAGCGCGCCGACGACAAGTCCACGTCCGAGGACTCCTGGGAACGCAGCGAGGAGCGCCGAAGGCGCAAGGAGGCGATCTACGGCACGGCCTCCTATGTGCTCCTGTTCTGCTGTGCCGCGGTGGCCGCCGCACTCTCGTTCCACGGCCTCGTCGGCTTCGGCCAGCAGAATCTCAACCTCACCGGGGGCTGGGAGTATCTGGTCCCCTTCGGCCTCGACGGCGCGGCCATGTTCTGCTCGGTGCTCGCGGTGCGCGAGGCCAGCCACGGTGACGCGGCGCTCGGCTCACGGCTGCTGGTGTGGCTGTTCGCGGGCGCGGCCGCGTGGTTCAACTGGGTGCACGCCCCACGGGGGTTCGGACATGACGGCGCCCCGCAGTTCTTCTCCGGGATGTCGCTGTCAGCCGCGGTCCTGTTCGACCGGGCGCTCAAGCAGACCCGCCGGGCGGCGCTGCGCGAGCAGGGCCTGGTGCCCCGGCCGCTGCCGCAGATCCGCGTCGTGCGCTGGCTGCGCGCTCCCCGGGAGACCTTCGGCGCCTGGTCGCTGATGCTGCTTGAAGGCGTACGCACCCTCGACGAGGCGGTTGAGGAGGTCCGCGAGGACCGGCAGCTGAAGGAGCAGAACCGCCTGCGAAGGCGGGACCGGGAGAAGATGGAACGGGCGCAGATCAGGGCGCTCAACCGGCAGCACCGGGCCTGGGGGCGCGGGCGCCACCGCATGACCGAGCTGCCCTCGGAGCTTCCCGCCCTGGGCTCCGCAAGCGGTTCGACGCAGGCCCTATCCGGTGGCGTCGGGTCCGTCGCGGAGCCTGCCATAACCGAGCCGGGACAGCTGCCGCTTCGTTCCCGGCCTTCCCTCCAGGCCGTGAAGATGGGCGACAACGCCAAGCCGCGAACGATCGACCTCACCGCCGAGGACGACACCCAGGCGCTGCCACGGCTGGACTCGCTGGAGCAGAAGCTCACGGATCTGGAGCGGCAGTTCGGCTGAGCGCACGGCCAGGAGGATTCCGGTCAGGAAGATTCCCGCGAAGGCGCGCGGTCAGCACGAATCGCGCGAAGGCCGGCCTGCGACTGTCAGGCCGGCCTTTCGTGCAGCTCGAACCAGACCACCTTGCCCACTCCATGCGTTCGCACGCCCCACGCGTCGGCGAGGCTCTGCACCAGGATCAGCCCCCTGCCGTGGGTGTCCAGATGCGCGGGCGGCACATGCGGAACCGGCAGCCCGGCCACGAAGTCCCGTACCTCCACCCTCAGCGTGGAGGCCGCGACGGTGGCCGTGACGACCGCGCCATGAGCGGTGTGCACCAGCGCGTTGGTCACCAGCTCGCTGGCCAGCAGCTCCGCCACGTCCGTCGTGTCCTGCTTCCCCCAGTGCCGTAACAACTCCCGTAAAGCACGTCGTACTTCAGGAACGGCCGTGAGATCCGCGCAGCCCAGCCTGCGGCGCAGCTGACCACACGGTGCTCCCTCCGCCTCGGGTTCCCCGCCCTGCGCGCTCGCGTCAGGCCCGGCCCCTCCCTGACGCCCAGTCATCATCCCCACCCGCACGTCGAAACAGCCCCTTCTCCGGAAAGACCCCTTATGTAGAACACGTTCACAGAAATGCATGCCCCGACCGCGGAGCGTCACTCATGTCGAAATGTGAACCAACGGGGGAGGTGTCAAGGCCTGGGCACGTTCCGCAGGTTCGAGCGAGCCAACTGGACCATCCTGCCTACGCCACCGTCCAGCACGATCTTGCTGGCGGAGAGGGCGAATCCGGTCACCATCTCGGCGCTGATCCTGGGCGGGATGGACAGCGCGTTCGGGTCGGTGACCACATCCACCAGGGCCGGGCCCTTGTGCCGGAAGGCGTCCTTGAGCGCGCCCGGGAGTTGCTTGGGCTTCTCGACGCGCACCCCGTACGCCCCCGCCGCCCGCGCGATCGCCGCGAAGTCCGGGTTCTTGTTGCTGGTTCCGTACGACGGAAGGCCCGCGACCAGCATCTCCAGCTCCACCATGCTCAGCGAGGAGTTGTTGAACAGCACGATCTTCACCGGCAGGTCGTACTGGACGAGGGTGAGGAAGTCGCCCATCAGCATGGTGAAGCCGCCGTCGCCCGACATCGAGACGACCTGGCGGTTGCGGTCGATGAACTGCGCGCCGATCGCCTGCGGCAGGGCGTTCGCCATCGAGCCATGGCTGAAGGAGCCGATGATCCGGCGGCGGCCGTTCGGTGAGATGTAGCGAGCCGCCCACACATTGCACATGCCGGTGTCCACGGTGAACACCGCGTCCTCGTCGGCGAGTTCGTCCAGTACGGAGGCCACGTACTCGGGGTGGATCGGGATGTGCTTCTCCACCTTGCGGGTGTACGCCTTGATGACGCCCTCCAGTGCGTCGGCGTGCTTCTTCAGCATCTTGTCGAGGAACCTGCGGTCCGTCTTGGGGCGCACGCGCGGGGTCAGACAGCGCAGCGTCTCGCGTACGTCGCCCCAGACGGCGAGGTCCAGCTTGGAGCGGCGGCCGAGGTGCTCGGGCCTGACGTCGACCTGGGCGATCTTGACGTCGTCGGGGAGGAAGGCGTTGTACGGGAAGTCGGTGCCCAGCAGGATCAGCAGATCACACTCGTGGGTGGCCTCGTAGGCCGCGCCGTAGCCGAGCAGACCGCTCATGCCGACGTCGAACCTGTTGTCGTACTGAATCCATTCCTTGCCGCGCAGCGCGTGCCCGACCGGGGACTGGATGCGCTCGGCGAACTCCATGACCTCGGCGTGTGCGCCCGCCGTGCCGCTGCCGCAGAAGAGCGTGACCCGGTCCGCCTCGTCGATCATGCGCACCAGCTTGTCGATCTCGGCGTCGCCCGGCCGGACCGTCGGCCTGGAGGTGACAAGCGCGTGCTCGATGGACTTCTCGGGGGCGGACCGCGATGCGATGTCGCCCGGGAGCGAGACGACGCTGACGCCCCCCTGGCCGATCGCGTGCTGGATGGCGGTCTGCAGCAGGCGCGGCATCTGCTGTGGGTTGGAGATCAGCTCGCAGTAGTGGCTGCACTCCCGGAACAGCTGGTCGGGGTGGGTCTCCTGGAAGTAGCCCAGGCCGATCTCGCTGGAGGGGATGTGCGAGGCGAGAGCGAGCACGGGCGCCATGGAGCGGTGGGCGTCGTACAGCCCGTTGATGAGGTGGAGGTTGCCGGGGCCGCAGGAACCGGCGCAGGCCGCGAGCTTTCCGGTGAGCTGGGCCTCGGCGCCGGCCGCGAAGGCGGCGACCTCCTCGTGCCTGACCTGGATCCAGTCGATGGCGGAGTTGCGCCGGATCGCGTCGACGACGGGGTTGAGGCTGTCGCCGACTACTCCGTACAGCCGCTGGACGCCGGCGCGGACAAGGATGTCGACGAACTGCTCCGCCACACTCTGCTTTGCCATGGAATGCGTACCCTTTCTCGGCTTCCGGGCCTGCGCATCCATCAACCCATGGCCAGAGCGGTTACGCCTCCCAGACTGCGACGGCCGTACGGTCGTCGGCGTAGCCCTTCACCCGCAGCTGAGTGTCGGCGAGAAACGCGGCCATGCCCGGCGGCTCGCTCGTGGCCCAGCGCCCCGCCAGCTCGTCGGCGAGGGCGGGCTCGCCCCGCAGCGGCTCGGCCAGGCCGGTGCTGCACAGCAGCAGGGTGTCTGACGGACGGGCCACCGAGGCGCGGAAGCGGAAGGCTTCGGCGGGTGGCGGGGGCGGCGCCTCGATGTACGGGGACGGGGGCGTCGCGATCCCCAGGTCCATGGTGAGGTGGTCGCCCTCGGGGGTCTCGGCGGGCGGCGACCCGAACCCCAGGACGGGGGCGCCGGTGACGGCCGCGGGCTCGGGGACCGCGGGCTCCAGGTCCTGCCAGGCGCCGTCGCGGAGGCGGAAGAGACCCCCACGGCCGACGCCGAAGAACACGCGGGTGCGGCACTCCGGGTCGGCGGAGAGCAGCAGACAGCGCAGATCGGCGGTGTACTCCTCCGGCTCCACGCCGAGCTCGGCGGCGCTGGCGCGCAGTTTGCCGAGACTGCGGTCGGTGAGCCGGTTCAGCCCGGACTTGAGATCGCCGCGGCGGCCCGCCCTTATGTCCTCGGAGAGGCGGGCATGGCTGCGGCCGACGGCTCCGCCGATCCAGCGGCAGGCGTCGGCGGCGGCCAGATGGGCGCCTTCGGCGGCGCGGGCGCCGCTGGCGACAGCGACCAGGACGAGGGCGGCGTCGCCGGTGCCGAAGCGGGCGGTGAGCAGTGCGTCCCGGCGGGGCTGGCCGCGGTAGCGGGCGGAGTCGCCGCGGATGGAGGCGGCGCGCAGGGTGTATGTGCCGTAGCGGGCGCCGTCGAGCACGGTGTCGGCGACGAGCTCGTCCAACTCCTGGGGCTGGGCCGGGGGCAGGGCGGTGGGCTCGGCGTCGTAGGTGGGCGGGCCGTCGCCGACGTACGCGACGTGGGGACGCGCGGGTGCCGGTGCCGACTCGGGGTCCGGCGCGGGGCTTTGCGCGGGCGGGGCAGCGGGGCGCGGCGGAGCCGACGGGAAGGCGGGTGGCTGATCGGGGGCGTCCGGTGGCTCCCAGGGGGCACGCTGCCGCGGCGGGGCGGGGCGTCGGCCGGAGGCGTTCGCGGCACCGGAGGCGGCCTGCCGGTCCGGCGCGTCCGGAGTGCGGGGCGTGCCCGGCCTGTTCGCAGTGCCCTGCGTGCCCGGCGCCGGGGTGTCCGGCGTATTCGGAGCGCCCGGCGGAGCCTTCGGGTAGGCCTCCCACCAGGCCCGGGGACGCCGCTCGTCCAAGGTCGGTTTGGGTGGGGCCGCCGTGTCGTCCGGGGCCACCGCGTCTGACGCGGAGTCGAATCGGTCGTCCAGCGTGTCACCCCCGGTGGCCGCGGGACCCGTGTCCGGGGCGGATTCGTCATACAGCCGGTTCCACCAGTCGTCCTCGGTGGGCGGCCTCTCCCCCTGCTGACTCATGCCCCTATTGTCCACCGCACGCGCGGGAAGAAAACGGGGCAACCCAAAAGACATACGTGCGGCAAGAGGTCTGCCGGGTGACGGAATTGCCGTTCGTGTAGGCCAGTTCGGTCTTGGGGGTGCAGGTCATTGGCAGAGTGACGGGTGGGGCAGGGATGATGTGCGCGGCGGAAAGGCGCCGTGGCCGGTTTCCGCCAGTGCGGCCGGCTGCGGCCGGAGAAGCGCACGTCCGGGGAGGGGTGGCGTCAGATGCTCGGAGCGATTGGCCTCGACGAGAGACAGGAGTCGGCGTACCGCGCGCTCGTCGCGCTCGGGGCGGCCGAGGTCACCGATCTCGCGCACCGGCTCGCCCTGCCGGAGACGGACACGGAGCGCGCGCTGCGCCGGCTGGAACAGCAGGGACTTGCCGCGCAGTCCCCGGCACGCACCGGGCGCTGGGTGGCCGCGCCGCCCGGCGTGGCGCTGGGCGCGCTGCTGAAGCAGCAGCGGCATGAGCTGGAGCAGGCGGAGCTGGCGGCCGCTGTGCTGGCGCAGGAGTACCGGGCGGAGGCCGCCGAGCCGGCCGTGCACGACCTGGTCGAGCTGGTGACCGGCGCGAGTGCTGTCGCGCACCGTTTCGTACAGCTTCAGCTGGGCGCGACCGAGGAGGTCTGCGCGCTCGTCACCGGCAAACCGGTCGTGGTCACGCTGACGGACAACGAGGCGGAGGTGAAGGCGGCGACGCGCGGCGTGACGTACCGCGTGGTGGTCGAGCGCGAGGTGCTCTCGCTGCCCGCCGGGATCACCGAGCTGACCGCGGCGCTGGGCCGTGACGAACAGGTGAGGGTGGTCGACCGCGTGCCGACCAAGCTCGTCGTCGCGGACCGGGCACTCGCCATGGTGCCGCTGACCGGGCACGGGGCCGAGCCCGCGGCTCTCGTTGTCCATGCGAGCGGGCTTCTCGAGTCGCTGACGGGCCTGTTCGAGGCGGTGTGGCGGGATGCCCTGCCGCTGCGGCTCGGCGCGGGCGGCGTCGTGTCCCAGGAGGCGGCACCGGGGCCCGACTCGACCGATCTGGAGATCCTTTCGCTGTTGCTCGCCGGGATGACGGACGCGAGCGTGGCCAAGCAACTGGACGTGGGGCTGCGGACCGTTCAGCGCCGGGTGAAGGGGCTGATGGAACTCAGCGGTGTGACGACCAGGCTGCAGCTCGGCTGGCATGCCTACGCACAGGGTTGGGTGGCTCGCGACCTGCGGGAATGAGCCGGATCCTGCACCCTTGGCAGATGGGCGTGTGGCAGCTCCTGCTGGTGGGCCTGGTGATGCTGCTGGGCCTGTTCGGGGTACTCGTTCCCGGTGTGCCCGGACGCTGGCTGGTGTGGGCCGCAACCCTCTGGTGGTCGTTGCACGAGAAGTCCGGGCTCGCCTGGGCGCTGTTGGTGGGCTCGACGGTGCTGCTGCTGATCGATCAGGTGGTGGTGTGGGAGCTGCCGCCGCGCCGGCCGCGCGGCGTCGGCATCACCCGGCGGATGGTGGTGTCCGCGGGCGCGGGGGCGCTGATCGGCTTTCTGCTGGTGCCCGTGGTGGGGGCGATACCGGGATTCATCGGGGGGATCTACGGCTCCGAACGGCGGCGGCTCGGTGAGCACGGGCCCGCGGTGGCCTCCACCCGGGCGGTGATGCGTGCCGTGGGGACGAGTGTGCTGGCGGAGCTGTTCGCCTGTCTGCTGGTCGTGGGGGCGTGGGTGGGTGCGGTGATCTGGGGCTGACCTCCGGGGCTGAGCGGTTGCTGCCGCCCCGCTGAACGCCGTCCAGATGGACAGATACACATCGGATCTCTCCCGCTGTATTGACTGAGTCCTGCCACGTGCCTACCTTCCGTCGATGGATAGCTCGGATGAATTGGCAGCACGGCTCAGACAACCACTCATCCATCTGGAGGCACTCGCATGACCTCACGGAGAACCGTGCTCGGCTCGGCCCTGGCCGGCGCAACTCTCGGGACTCTGCCGGAGCTCGCCCAGGCAGCCGCCCCTGCCCCGCTCCGCCCCGCGTGCAACCGCTGGCAACTCCGCAATCGCATGGAGAGCGACGGCGCCTGGTCCGCGTTCCTGCGCCGCCAGGACCTGGTGTGGCACCGGCTTCCCGCTCTGTGGCACGAGGGCCCGTTCCTGGGCGACGGGCGACTGGGCAGCATGGTCTACCGGGAGCCGGGCGCGAACAGCATCCGGTTCACCGTGCAGCACGGCGAAGTCCAGGACCACCGGCCCCAGTTCGGCAGCGGATGGGGAACATGCCGGCTGCCCGTCGGCCATCTCACCCTCGACCCGGCCGGCACGATCACCGGCGTCGACTGGCGGCTGAGCCTGTGGAACGCCGAGCTCACCGGAACCGTCACCACCGACAAGGGCACGATCACCCTCTCCGCCTTCATCCACGACGGAATCCTGGCCGCGCGGGCGACGGCGGGCGGGAACGAGCGGGTCCGCTGGGTGTTCCGTCCCGAGGAGGCCATCAGCCCCCGGAAGATCAGCGAGCAGCCCCCCGCCGGTTACACCGCCAACCCGCCCTGGACGATCCGTACCACCGGCAACGTCGAACAGGTTCTCCAGCCGCTCACCGGCGGTGGCCAGACCGCGACGGCCTACCGCCGCACCGGGGACGTACTGCTGCTGAGCGTCGCGCACAGCTTCCCTTCCGACAGCCGGGCCGCAGCCGTATCGCTCAGGAAGATCCAGGACGCCGCGTCGTACGGAACCCTCCGGCAGCGGCACACCCGCTGGTGGCACGGCTTCTACCGCAAGAGCTTCGTCTCCTTCCCCGACCAGCGGCTGCAGAGCTTCCACTGGATCCAGCTCTACAAAGTCGCCTCGGCCAGCCGCGAGGGCGGCCCGGTGATGGCGACCAGCGGCCCCTGGCTGGAGCCGACCCCCTGGCCGGCCGTGTGGTGGAACCTCAATGTGCAGCTGGAGTACTGGCTGATCCACGGCTCCAACCATCTGGAACTCGACTCGCTGGCAAGCACCTTGCGGCAGAGTCAGGAGCAGCTGACGGCCAACGTGCCCGCCGCGTACCGTACGGACAGCGCGGGAGTGGGGCGCAGCTCCGACATGTTCGCCGATCGAGGTGTCGGCAGCCCCGGCAGCGGCGCCGAAGTGGGCGATCTGACCTGGGCGTTGCACAATGTGTGGCTGAGTTACCGGCACTCCATGGACGAGACGCTGCTGCGGGACACGGTCTTCCCGCTGCTGCGTCGCGCGATCAACTACTACCTGCACTTCCTCACGCCGGACAGCGACGGAAAGCTGCATCTGCCCAAGACGCTCTCCCCCGAGTACCCGGTGACACCGCCGCGCGACACCAACTACGATCTGGCGCTGATCCGTTGGGGCTGCATGACGCTGCTGGAGGCGGCCGAGCTGCTCGGCGTCGACGACCCTCTGAAGCCGCGCTGGCGGGAGGTACAGGCCCGGCTGGTGCCGTACCCCGTGGACGCGAACGGCTTCATGATCGGCGCAGAGACTCCGTACGCGCAGTCCCATCGGCACTACTCGCACCTGCTGATGGTGTATCCGCTGTGCCTCGTCAACTGGGAGCAGCCTCAGAGCCGTGAGCTGATCGAGAAGTCCGTCGAGCACTGGCAGGCGCTGACCGGGGCGCACCGCGGCTACAGCTATACGGGCGCGGCGTCGCTGTACGCGATGATGGGCCGCGGCGACACGGCGCTGACGTATCTGAGGAAGTTCTTCGACCCGGCCTCCCGCTTCCCGTGCCGCGCCAACACCCATTACACGGAGGCGGGTCCGGTCATCGAGACGCCGCTCTCGGCGTCCCAGTCCCTGCACGACATGCTCTGCCAGAACTGGGGCGGTGTCGTACGTGTCTTCCCGGCCGTGCCGTCCTCGTGGGCGGACGTCACGCTGCACGACTTCCGCACCCAGGGCGCATTCCTCGTCAGCGCGGTCCGCGAGGGAGGGGTCACCCGCTTCGTGCGGGTGAAGAGCCTCGCGGGCGAACCGCTCAGGCTGCGCCACGGGCTGCCCGCCGGGGTCGAGCCGACGGCCCTGCTCGACGACGGCACGCCTGCGCGCGTCGAGGACGTGGGCGGGGGAACGCTCGCGATCGAGGTGCCCAAGGGGCGCGAGGTGCTTGTGTACGGGGGCGAGTGCCCCGATCTCGTGATCGCGCCGGTCGAGAGCGAGCCGGGCCGGCCATGGGGGCTGCCGTAGGTCGTCGGGCCTAGGGCGATGATCCGATGCGGGGCGCGGGGTGGGCGTGTTTGGCTTGGCGCATGACCGAATTCAGCGAGGCCGAGCGCGCGTATCTCGCGTCCCAGCGACTGGGCAGGCTGGCGACAGTCGACCCGAGCGGCCAGCCGCAGGCGAACCCCGTCGGGTTCTTCCCGCAGGCCGACGGGACGATCCTGATCGGCGGCTACGCCCTGGGCACGACGAAGAAATGGCGCAACCTACAGGCCAATCCGAAGGCGGCGCTGGTGGTCGACGACATCGTGAGCCTGCGCCCGTGGAAGGTCCGCGGCGTGGACATCCGTGGCGAGGCGGAACTGCTGACGGGCCCGCACGAACTGGGCCCGCATTTCAGCGAGGAGCTGATCCGCATCCATCCGAAGAAGATCCACAGCTGGGGCCTGGAGTAGCGGCCTCAATCGCCGGACGCGCTGAACCTCGGCCCGTCCGGCGATTGAAGGGCTACCCCCGTATCACCCCACCCGGCCGCGTTTGGCCTGCATCGCGGCCCGGCCCTCCGCACCCTTGCGCTTCCAGTCGCGTCGGATCTCCGCCCGCAGTCTCGCGTCCGTCTTCGCCACGATCCGCTGGTTCTCCCGCAGCAGCTTGCGGTAGCTCTCCAGCCGGCGCTCCGGCAGCGAACCGTCCTCGATCGCGCCGAGTACCGCGCACCCCGGCTCCGACTCGTGCGCGCAGTCCTGGAAGCGGCACTTCTCCGCGAGCTCCTCGATCTCCGAGAAGACCTGGCCCACGCCGGCCTCCGCGTCCCACAGGCCCACCCCACGCAGGCCGGGCGTGTCGATGAGCACGCCTCCGCCCGGCAGGGCGAGGAGATTGCGGGTCGTCGTGGTGTGCCGGCCCTTGCCGTCCATGTCGCGTGTGGCCTGCACATCCATCACGTCCTCGCCGAGCAGCGCGTTCGCGAGCGTCGACTTGCCCGCACCGGAGACGCCGAGCAGCACACTCGTCCCGCCCGAGACGACCGCCGCGAGCACGTCGATGCCTTCGCCCGTCGCCGAACTGACCGGCAGCACCTGCACTCCCGGCGCCGTCGCCTCGACGTCCTGCACGAGATACGAGAGTCCGGTGGCGTCCGGCACAAGGTCCGCCTTGGTCAGCACGACGACCGGCTGCGCACCGCTCTCCCACGCCAGCGCAAGGAACCGCTCGATCCGGCCGAGGTCCAGCTCCACGGCGAGCGAGACCGCGATGATCGCGTGGTCGACGTTGGCGGCGAGGATCTGCCCCTCGGAGCGGTTCGACGAGGTGGAGCGAACAAAGGCGGTACGGCGCGGCAGATACGTCCGCACGAAAAGAGGGTCGCCGTCCGGGTCGACGGCTGCCCAGTCCCCGGTGCAGATGACCCGCAGCGGATCGTGCGGGGTGACAAACGTGGTGTCGGCGCGGATCAGCCCGTCGGCGGTGACGACATCACACTGACCGCGGTCGACCCGTACAACCCGGCCGGGCAGCAGCCCCTGCTCGGCGTACGGAGCGAAGGCGGCGTCCCAGTCCTCGTCCCAGCCGTAGGAGGCAAGGGCGTGCCGGGCATCAGAAGTGGAAGCGGTGTTGAGCGAAGCGTGGAACAAGGGAAACCCTTCGAAGGGTGGCCCCGGCGGCGCGCTCGGTGCGCAGAAGGTGAGTGGGTGTCAGCCGGAAACCACAGGGGTGGGAACGATGATGAACTCCTGAATGCGGGCAGCGCCCAGCGCAATGACAGTCATCAATGCTCACCTCCTGCTT
The DNA here is from genome assembly GCF_044903445.1 of Streptomyces sp. NPDC019890. Classification (NCBI taxonomy): domain Bacteria; kingdom Bacillati; phylum Actinomycetota; class Actinomycetes; order Kitasatosporales; family Streptomycetaceae; genus Streptomyces; species Streptomyces sp. NPDC019890. Next base: position 606,531 of record NZ_JBJDQK010000001.1, read on the forward strand.
GCTCAACGAACCAACGCGGTTGTCCTGAGAGCGACACACGGCCGCGTCCCGGAACGAAGGAACCGTAACCCCGTCCGCGACGGGACGCCACCCATTTACTCAGGGCCGCCTCGGCCCCCGGCACGCACCGGCAGAGGGCCGAGCTCACCGCCTCAGACCCCGGTGTCAGCTCTGTTGTTGCAGTGCCGCCAGACCCTTCCTCAGGTCTTCGCGGTTCATCGCCGGCTGGATCTCGATCTCGGCACCGAGCTCCATGAACAGGGACTCCGTGATGAGCGGCAGCTGCGAGCTGTCCTGCATGTCGAAGACGAGGGTGCACGACCGGCAGCCATGGCTGGGGTTGAAGTACGCGGCCTCGGGCTTGAGCTGTTCGATCGCCTTGTCCAGCAGCTGCGTGATCGTGCCGTTCTTGATCGCTTCGTTTGCCGCCGGAGTATCCAGAATGGCTCTCAGCATGACCCTCATCCCACGGGCTCCTTCCGCACACCACGACCGGCGCGGTGGAGCCCGCGCACGCTGAGACCGGGCGGCATCCTCGTCAGCGTCTCCCCGGGCGATCAGGGCGGCAACATCTCTTCCGCCGTCCGTGCTGCCCTGCGCGAGCTCACGGCACAGGCGAGCTCACGGACGGGCTCATGGCACGGACGAGCTAAGGCGTGGACGAGCCGGCGGCCAGGCGTACCGTGCTCAGGATCCGTCGCACCGTCGCCTCCGGCACCTCGCCCTGAACGCCCTTCGCGCCGAGGAAGGTCCACGACTTGAAGTCCCCCTTGGGGTCCTTGAAGGCGAAGGTCGTGGCCTTGCCGTCGGTGTCGCACTTGCCCTTCTTCGCCACGCCGGAGGACTCGGCCGACGCAAGGCTGCCCGTGATGCCGGACGTGGTGGTGTACGGCTCCACCGTGCCCGTCCTCACCTTCGCCTTGTCCGGCTGGGTGTATTCGCCGTAGATCCACAGGGACGCGTTGTTGCGGGCCGCCTCGTCGAGGGTCCTGGCGCCCCGCTCACTCCTGGACCCGGCGCTGGCAAGGGGCGTGTCCTCCGGACTGCCGTCCTTGTTGTCGTCGGACGTGCACCACTTCTCCTTGAGCATCGCCGGGCCCGAGAAGCCGACCAGGGGCTTCTCCTCCGGGTCCTTCTCGTCCGCGACATAGCTGGCCCAGTCGGGCGACTTGAGTCCCCATTCCGGGGGCACGTCGAAGGCGATGCCGCTCCTGGGGTTCACGACGGCCTTCCAGCCGGGCACGAGCGGCTTGGCGTCGTCGACGCCGCGCGGGTTGTCGCCGGTCGGGCCGGTCGACGGGGCGGCGGAAGTGGACTCGGCGGGGCCCGGGTCAGCGGTGTCGTCCTTGTCGCCGCCCAGGACCAGGAAGCCGGTGACAGCCGCGGCGATGACGACCACGGTGGCCGCGGCGACGGCGACGAGCGTCGTTCTCCCACGGCCGCCGGGAGGAGTTGGCGGCGTACCCATCGGGGCGGTCGGGGCACCCCAAGGCGCCTGCCCCTGCTGCTGGTACGGATTGATCTGCTGCCCGCCCCCGGGGCCCTGCTCACCTGGCCACATGGGAGGCAACCCTAGAGGAGGCCTTGACACGGCCTCGGGTTGGGCCACTCGCGCACGGGATGTATCCATATGCTCACCCCGTGTGGCGAGCGCCGAAGATCGCCCATAACTTCGCCTCATGACGAAACGACAGATCAGATGCCTCACCTGCATCGCAGTCGTCATGGTCTCCGGGCTGGGCGTGGCCGCCCCGTCCTACGGCGCGGCCAGGCACGCGGTGCATCCGGGCGAATCGATCCAGGAAGCGGTGAACGCCGCACAGCCGGGAGACACCATTGTGATCTCGCCCGGCACATACCGTGAAAGTGTCCTTGTGACCAAGGCGAATCTGACGCTGCGCGGGTCGGGCGGCGGGGCAACCGTCATCATGCCGGCGCAGGCCGCCACGGCCGGCGCCGCGAACACCTGCGCCCAGGCCGGAAACGGCATCTGTGTGACGGGCACGGCGGCGCAGACCGTCGACGGCGTCACCATCCGCTCGCTCACCCTCTCGGGCTTCACGAAGACGGCCGTCTGGTCCTCCTACACCGACCGGCTGACCGTCCGGCAGGTGACCGCCGAGAAGAACGGCGTCTGGGGCATCGCCCAGCAGCACTCCACCCGCGCGATGTTCCGTAACAACGCCGTCCGGGACAATGGCGACGCCGGCATCTTCATCGCGAACACGGTCGAGGAGGAAGGCGGAGCCACCGACACCCACGGCAGCACGGTCGCGAACAACCTGCTGACGGGCAACCGGATCGGAGCCACCGTCAGGCGGGTCCGCAACCTCACCGTCCGCGGCAACGAGATGACCGGCAACTGCGCCGGAATGTTCGTGGTCGGCGACGAGTCGAAGCCCGCCGCCGGCGACATGACCGTTCGGGGCAACGCGATCAACCAGAACAACAAGTTCTGTGCCGCTACGCCCCGCCTCCCCGCCATTCAGGGCTCCGGCATCGTCCTCACCGGTGCCGAGGCGACCGTCGTGCGCGACAACACGGTCCTGAACAACGTGGGCGCCTCCCCGCTCTCCGGCGGAATCGTGCTGTTCCAGAGCTTCGTGGGCGCCACGAACACCGACAACGTCATCAGGCACAACGACGTGCGCGGCAACAAGACGGCGGACCTGGTCAACCAGGGCGGCGGCACGGGCAACACGTTCGTCGACAACATGTGCGAGGCCTCCGCACCCGCAGGGATGTGCTGACCGGTGTTCCCCTTCACCAGGAGAATCGAGGCGGTATGACCACCGTAAGTCCCAGACCCGAGACACTCGTCGGGTCGCCCCCCGAGGCGGTGGCCACCCATCAGCCGGCCATGCGCCTGCGGGAGCTCGTCTTCGGAGCGGCCTGCGCGGCCGCCGTACGGGCTGCCGCCCGGCTCGGCGTCGCCGACGCGCTCGGCGAGACGCCCACCACGGCCGAGGAGCTCGCGGCCGCGCTGAACACCGAGCCCCAGCCCCTGCGCCGGCTGCTGCGCACCCTGTCCTGCTATGGCGTCTTCCTCGAGACCGAGGACGGGACCTTCGCCCACACGGACATGTCCCGCATGCTCCGCGAGGACGATCCGGGCAGCCTGCGCTACATCGCCCTGTGGTGCACGGAACCGTGGACCTGGGACGCGTGGCCGCGTCTCGACGAGGCGGTACGTTCCGGCGGCAGCGTCTTCCAGGAGCTGTACGGCAAGGGCTTCTTCGAGTATCTGCACCAGGACGCCCATGAGTCGGCCCATGTCTTCAACCGGGCCATGACCACCTCCAGCATGCAGTCGGCGCTGGATGTCGCCGAGCTCCTCGACCTCACCGGGGTCCGCGTGGTCGCGGACATCGGCGGCGGGCAGGGGCATGTGCTGGCAAGCCTGCTGGAGAAGCATCCGGACGTCCGCGGCACCCTGCTCGATCTGCCCGACGTGGTGGCGAAGGCGGACCCGCGGCTGCGTACCGGCGGCTCGCTGGCCGAGCGGGTGCGTATCGTCCCCGGGGACTGCCGCGAGGACATCCCGGTCGAGGCCGATCTGTACATCATCAAGAACATCCTGGAGTGGGACGACGAGTCCACCGGCAGGACGCTGGCGAACATCGTCGCGGCGGCCCGTCCCGGCGCCAGGGTGGTGGTCATCGAGAACCTCGTCGACGACACCCCCTCGATGAAGTTCACCACGGCCATGGACCTGCTTCTGCTGCTCAATGTGGGCGGTGCCAAGCACTCCAGGGCGAGCATGGTGGACCGGATGACGAAGGCGGGTCTGCTGGTCGGCGACATCCGTCCGGTGAACCCGTATCTGCACGCCTTCGAGGCCGTCGTGCGCGGTTGAGCGGGAGTGAGCGCACGTACGAAGAAAGGGAGCGAACGCCCCGGGCCCGGCTGAAGAGCCGGGCCCGGGGCGTTCGTCGGTCAGGGTGTCAGGCGGGTCAGTCACGCTTCCAGCTGTAGAACTGACGGGCCATCGCGTCCTTCGGGCTGCGCCAGGTCTCCGGGTCGTACGGGCTGACGAAGGCCTGGAGCCGGTCGCTGATGTCCTTGAACGCGGGATGCTCCGTCACCTTCGCGATCGCGGGGCCGGCTGGCTGCTCCGCCTCGATCAGATGCAGATACACATCGCCGAACTGGAAGAGACTGCGCCGGGTGACCCCGACGAGGTGCGGCAGTTCGCCGCTGTCGGAGGCCGCGAACAGCTTGGCGATGTCCGGGGCCGACTCCGGCGCCATACGGGCGACGATCAGAGCTTGGTGCATCGTGGGGCTTCCTTCCTTTCCCTAAGCGGCTCAGTTGGCGGTGACGCCGGCGGCGCGGCTCTCCCGGTCGCGCTGCTCGATCTTGTCGCGGATGAGCGCCATCTGGATCTTGGAGTTGCGGTTGATGTTGTCGGTCATCCAGTCGTCGTCGACCGGGGCGTCCGGCTTCATCGCGAAGTCCTGCGTCCAGTGCATGCGCGTGCCGCCCGGGACCTCCGAGTACTCCCAGTGGATCTCCATGTGCTGGAAGGGGCCCGTCTCGACCCGGCGGGCGCGTACGCTCCGGCCCGCGCGGTCGGTCGTACGCTCCGAGACCCAGCTCCAGACCGTGCCGTTGTCGTCGGGGTGCATGGTGAGACGGAAGGTGGTGGTCTCTCCCCGGCGCTCAAGGATCTCCAGCGACGCGTACTCGGTGAACAGGCTGGGCCAGTTCTCGATGTCGTTGGTGATGTCCCAGACGAGGTCCAGGGGGGCTGCGACGGTGATCTCGTTCTCGGTGTGTCCGGGCACGTCAGGCTCCGCTCATGAGGGTGTTGTTGACGAGGTCGAGGAACTCCTGTGGGGTCTTGCAGCGGTCCGCGTCGGGGGGCAGCGGGCGGCCGTGCCGGTTCTCCAGCTCGCCGACGATGCCGAGCAGGCCCAGCGAGTCGAGGCCGAACTCGTCGAAGCGGGAGGTGGGCCGGCTCGCGAGGTCGACGGGGTCGACGGTCAGGCCGGCGCCCTTCTTCATCAGGGATGCCAGCTCTTCGATGGTCAGTCGGTCGGACATGAGGGACTCTCCTTCTACTCGGGTGTGTCGGTGGTGCCGCGCAGCACCAGCGCCGCGTTGGAGCCCATGAGGCCGCGGCTGAGCACCAGTGCCGTGCGCAGCTCCGCGGGACGGGCCCGGTCGGTCACGACGTTGAGGTCGTGGCAGACGTCGAAGACGTTGGGCGTGGGCGGCAGGATGCCGTGTTCCATCGCCAGCACCGCGGCTGCCGTATCGAGCACGGGCCCTCCGCAGTACGCCCGTCCGGTACCGGTCTTGGGCGCAGTCACCGGTACGCGCCTGCCGTGAGTCCCCAGCGCGTCCGCGATCGCCAGCGCCTCGGCGCGGTCGGCCTCCGGCACGCCGAGCGCGTCCGCGAAGACCACGTCGATCTCCTCCGGCGCGCAGTGGGCCTCGGCCAGTGCCCCGCGGATCGCCTGGGCGAGTCCCTCCCGGGACTGCTCCCACCGGGAGGGCCCGGTGAAGGTCGCGGCATGGCCCGCCACCAGGGCACGGACCCGGGCGCCGCGCCTGCGCGCCGCCATCTCCTCCTCGACCACGAACATCGCGCCGCCCTCGGCGGGCACGAAGCCACAGGCGTCGGAGGTGAAGGGCCGGTATGCGCGCGCCGGCTCCTCACAGGTGCTCAGGTCCTGGTAACCGAGCTGGCAGACGACCGAGTACGGCGCCAGCGGCGCTTCGGCCGAGCCGACCACAACCGCGTCGGTGCCGCGCCGTATCGCTCGCGCGGCATGGGCGAACGCGTCGAGTCCGCCTGCTTCGTCGCTGGCCACCACGCCGCAGGGTCCCTTGAAGCCGGCCCGGATGGATATCTGGCCGGTGCTCGCGGCGTAGAACCAGGCGATGGACTGGTACGGGCCGACGAAGCGTGAGCCCTGACCCCACAGCCGCTGCAGTTCGCGCTGTCCGAACTCGCCGCCGCCGGATCCGGCGGCGGTCACCACACCCACCGCGAACGGTGACTCCTCGCAGTCCGCGCGGCTGAGCCGGGCGTCGTCGAGTGCGAGATCGGCCGCGGCCATGGCGAAGTGCGTGAACCGGTCGGTCTGGACGAGATAGCGCTCCTCGATGAGCGCACCGGGATCGAAGTCGCGCACCTCACCCGCGACCTTGAGGGGAAGCTGCTCGCATCCCTCACGGGTGACCCGGTCCAGGACGCTGATGCCGCCCTGTGTCGACTTCCAGAAGACCTCGGTGCCTGCCCCGTTGGGGGCTATGACACCTATGCCTGTGACGACCGTCTGCCGGGATTGTCGGGAGCTCATGATGTCCTCCCTTGGGGTCGGGTCATGACAACCGCGGACTGGAATCCGCCGAAGCCGCTGCCGACGGAGAGCACGCTCTTCAGCTTCCGGGGGCGTGCGGTGCGCGGCACGTAGTCCAGGTCGCACTCGGGGTCGGGGGTCTCGTAGTTCGCTGTCGGCGGCACCACCTGATGAGCCATCGCCAGGACGCAGGCGACGAGTTCGATGGCTCCGATGGCGCCCAGCGAGTGGCCCACCATGGACTTGATCGAGCTCATGGGCGTCTTGTAGGCGTGGTCGCCCAGTGAGCGTTTCACCGCGGCCGTCTCGTGCCGGTCGTTCTGCTTGGTGCCCGAGCCGTGCGCGTTGACGTAGTCGATCTCCGTACGATCGATACGGGCGTGGTCGAGTGCGGTGTCGATGGCCCGGGCCATCTCCAGGCCCTCGGGGGTCAGTCCCGTCATGTGGTAGGCGTTGCCGAAGGTGGCGTAGCCCCCGAGTTCGCAGTACACCCGCGCGCCGCGGGCGAGGGCGTGTTCCAGCTCCTCCAGGACCAGGACGGCGCCGCCCTCTCCCATGACGAACCCGTCCCGGTTGGCGTCGAACGGCCTGGAGGCATGGGCGGGGTCGTCATTGTTCGGCGAGGTCGCCTTGATCGCGTCGAAGCACGCCACCGTGATCGGGGAGATGGGCGAGTCCGACGCGCCGGCTATGCACACGTCGACCCGGCCCTCCTCGATGGAGTGGAAGGCGTAGCCGACCGCGTCGAGTCCCGAGGTGCAGCCCGTCGAGACGGTCTGCACCGGGCCGTGTGCGCCGACCTGTTCGGCCACTGCGGATGCCAGCGAGCTCGGCGAGAACGCGCGCTGCAGATGCGCTCCCGCCGGGCGGTGGTCGACGTCCCAACGGGCGCCGGACGCGCTGACCTTGACGTAGTCGTTCTCGAGGCGAGTGGTGCCGCCGACCGCGGTGCCCAGGGACACCCCGATCCGCCAGGGGTCTTCCTTCTCCGGGTCGATGCCGGCGTCGCGTATCGCTTCTCGGGCGGCCACCAGCGCGAACTGGATGTACCGGTCCTGGCGCGCCACCTGGTCCTCGTCGAGGCCGTGGGCCGCGGGGTCGAAGTCGACCTCGGCGGCGATGCGCGAGCGGAAGCCCTCCGGGTTGAAGAGCGTGATCCCGCGCGTCGCCGTACGGCCGGCTGCGAGCAGATCCCAGAACGCCGGGGCGCCTACTCCTCCGGGGGCGACGATACCGACCCCGGTCACCGCCACCCGCCGGTTCACGAAACGGCCCCAGTCCGTTCCGGCGGCCTGCCCTGCTCGGCGCTTTTTGAGGGCTCGGTGACCTCGGTGTCGACGTGCCCGAGCTCGGGGCGCGGGGCGAGCGGGCCGAGATGGAAGACCATGCGGGCCTCCACGTCGCCGACGTTGCGGAACCGGTGGCGCACATTGATGGGGATCAGGAGGCCCTGGTCGGGCCGCATCGGGTGCGTCTCACCATCCAGATCCACCTCGAGTAGCCCCCTCACGACATACACGAACTCCTCGGAGTACGGGTGGTAGTGCTCGCCGATGAATTCACCGGGCTGCACGATGGCAAGGCCCATGAATCCGCTGGTTGCACCCACCGCGGTGGGGGTGAGCATGGCGCGCAGGTCTCCGCCGCGTCTGCGGTTGGGCTGTGTCTCACTGAGATCCACGATGCGTGGGGGATGCGTGGTCATGACTGGTTCCTCCTGGTGCAGTGCTCCCGACGGCTTCGCCGCGCGGCCGGGCCGGACGTTTCGTTCAGGACTCGGGCGGCGCGCTCCGGTCGGTGATCAGTTGCATGTCGGAGTCCGCGAGGAATCGCGACATCTCCTTCTCGTTGCCGAGCACGCCGTCCGCTCCGCCTTCGAGCAGCCGTGCGAGGGTGGCCGCCTTACGGGGGCCGGAGACCGCGAGCGCCAGGGCGGGCCGGTCGTCGAGCCGCCCGTCCACGTCGATGAGCCGGACGACGATGTCGTCGCGCTGGAAGATCGTGCTGCTCGCGATGGGGCTGTCGGGGCTGTCGGCCGCCGCAGCGTCCTGCTTGGCAAGCAGCCGGGCCAGCGCCATGCCGCAGCCTTCCTTGGCCGGGTAGTACAGCGCGTGCCGCTTGAGCTCGGCCGAGTGCGGCCCGTCCGCCGCCACATGGTGCACGGCGGGCAGTGCGGCACGGGTGAAGAACATCCGGGCGGAGTTGGGGTCGTTCAGGTCCCGGTCCTGCTCCAGATACGGGTTGATGGCCTCCTCCACCTCCCTGACCTCGGGCTGCCTGGCCACATGGCGCAGTGCCGCAAGGAGGTCGCCCTGCACCTCGATGGCCCGTACCACTCGGTTGCCGTGCATGAAGAGCGAGGTGCGGCGCAGCCGGGTGTTCTCGTCGACGCGGGCCGCCGGCGAGGTGTACCCGGAGAGGATCTTCGCGACCTTCTTCTCGCTGCCCGGCTTGACCGTGAAGGTGAGGGCGTGCCGGACGACTCCGTCGCCGAGCCGGGGCGATGCCTGGAGACGGCCCTTGAGCTCCTCGGGTGAGGAGACATGGGCCTTTCCGGTCTCGCGCAGAACGCTGAAGCGCAGCGAGCGGGTGTCCCGTACGCAGCTGTGCAGCGGCTGGACCGTCTCGACGTGCTCCTCGCTGTTCACCCAGGCGAGGAAGGGCGGTGCGCTCTCCCATTCGCTGGTGATGAGCCACTGCGAGGGGTTCTCGATCGACTGGCACAGCTGGTCGCTGATGTGGCCGGGGACCGAGGCGACCTGATTGCGCAGATGCTCGTAAGCCTCGAGGAACTCCTTCTGCGCACCGTCGTGAAGGTCCAGCAGCAGAACGACTCGAAGCCTGGAGCCGTCGAAGGCGGACTGCGATATCCGTTCCGACAGGGTTGTCATCTCTCACACTCCTTTGCGACACCGCGCGGGTCAACGGCCCTGCGGATACGGACGGTCCGCCTCCCGAGACCGGGGGGCGCTCACGAAAACGATCGTGGTCCGGTACTTCGACTGGCGCGAGAGCTGAGAACCAAGCGGGTGAATGGGCGAGGCAACCGGTGCCGCACAGGGCATGGAAGTTTCATCCCCCAAGGGCGGCAGGAGCTGGAGCTACGGATGGAAGAGCACGTCGGAGAATCCGCGGAAAGTGCCGATCGCGTACCGGTCCTCATCGTGGGCGGGTCCCTGGTGGGCCTGTCCACCTCGGTGTTTCTGGGCCGCCACGGCATCAGACCTCTGCTGGTCGAGAAGCATTCGGGCACCTCGACGCACCCGCGCGGGCGGGGCATGAACGTACGGACGATGGAGCTGTTCCGGGGCGCCGGTGTGGAGTCGGAGATCCGGCAGGCCGCGGCGGTGCTGGCGGACAATCACGGAATCCTCCAGGCGGGCTCGCTGACCGGCGACGACCAGGAGTGGCTGTTCAAGGAGATCGACCCGGGCGGCGCGCTCAAGCGTTTCAGCCCGACCACCTGGTGTCTGTGCAGCCAGAACGACATCGAGCCCGTGCTGATGGCCCGCTCCCGCGAGCAGGGTGCCGACCTGCGCTTCTCCACCGAACTGCTCTCGTTCGACCAGGACGCGACGGGTGTCACCGCAGTCGTGAAGAACCGGGACACCGGCGAGCACACCACCATTCGGGCGGACTATCTGGTCGCGGCCGACGGGCCGCGCAGCCCCGTCAGGGAGCAATTGCAGATCGGGCAGAGTGGCCACGGCGACCTGTTCCACAACGTGAGCATCACCTTCCGCTCCCGGCAGCTCATCGACGTGCTGGGCGAGAAGCGCTTCATCGTCTGCTATCTGACCAAGCCGGACGCGGACGGGGCGCTGCTGCCGGTGGACAACCGGGAGCAGTGGGTCTTCCACGCGCCCTGGCACCCGGACCGTGGCGAGACGCTGGAGGACTTCACGGACGAGCGCTGTGCGGAGCACATCCGCAGGGCGGTCGGCGCGCCCGTGGACGTCGAGATCACCGGCAAGGCTCCGTGGCACGCCGCCGAGCGGGTCGCGCAGCGGTACTCCGGCGGCCGGGTCTTCCTGGCCGGCGACTCGGCCCACGAGATGTCCCCGACCGGGGCGTTCGGCTCCAACACCGGCATCCAGGACGCGCACAACCTGGCCTGGAAACTCGCGATGGTGCTGAACGGCTCGGCGGCGCCCGGGCTGCTCGACACGTACGGCGAGGAGCGGCAGCCGGTGGCCAGGGCCACGAGCGCGCGCGCCTCGGTCCGCTCGGCCGAGCACAGCCACCCTGGTTACGCGCCCGCGAACACCCCCGCCGGCGGCGGGGGACGCCCGGGCGGCATCCTCTCGGTGGCGATGGGGTACGGCTATCCGCACGGCGCGGTCCTGGGCGTCGACCCCGGCCTGCCGGTCGTGCCGGAGCAGATGCAGCTGACAGGCGCCCCGGGCACCCGGTCCCCGCACATGTGGGTGACGAGGGCGGGCGGGCGGATGTCCACGCTCGACCTCTACGAGCGGTCGTTCGTGCTGCTCAGCGCGGAGGGCACGGCGTGGCGGACGGCGGCACGGAAAGTCGCCGAACGGCTGTCGGTACGGATGGACGCATACGCGATCGGTACGGGCCGCGACGCCGACCTGGTCCCCGAAGACGATGTCGACTGGGCCGAGCTGCACGGCACGACGGCCGACGGCGCGCTGCTGGTGCGTCCGGACGGCTTTGTGGCATGGCGGTCGCAGGAGGCCGTCGCCGATCCGGAGCGGGAGCTCCACGAGGTCATGAGCACGGTGCTGCGCCTGGCCTGAGCCCGTTTCATGAACCGGTTTCGGGAGCCGGTCCGGTGAGTCCCTTGCGCCGTTCTGGCGGTGCAAGGGACTCATTCATGTGGTCAACACACCCGGCCGGGCGACGAAAGTTGTCGCGAACGCGTCGCGCATACGCCGTCCGCGCTCTACGGTGCGCAGATAGCTCTGCGTATGCGGGAGGTGTAGAAAGAGGACATGGCCGCACGCTACGGCCGCCCGCGCTCGGTTCTGAGAATGCGAACCGTCGCAGGTCAGGTCTTTCTCCTGCAGGTGGCGATCGTGGTGTTGCTGGTCGCCGCCGCCATGGTGGCCCTTGTGCTGCAGTCCCGGGCCGACAGCGAGCGCGAGGCCCGCAACCGGTCGGTCGCCGTGGCCCAGACCTTCGCCCATGCGCCCGGCATCGAGGCCGCGCTGAAGAGTCCCCACCCGACCGTGGTGCTCCAGCCACTCGCCGAGGAGGCCCGCAAACGCTCCGAGGTCGACTTCATCGTCGTCCTCAACACCGATGCAATCCGCTACACCCACCCCAAGCCCGACCGCATCGGCAAGAAATTCGTCGGCAATGTGCAGCCCGCGCTGGGCGGCGGCATTGTCACCGAGAAGATCAACGGGACGATCGGGCCGCTCGTGCAGGCCGTCGTGCCGGTCATCGGCCGCAACGGGGATGTGGTCGGCCTGGTGTCCGCCGGGATCACCATCGAGCATGTCAGCGGCGTCGCCCAGGACCAGTTCCCGCTGCTGTTCGGCGCCGCCGGGGCAGTGCTGCTGGTCACCACGGGCGGCACGGCGCTGGTGAGCCGGCGGTTGCGCCGCCAGACCCACGGACTCGGCCCCGCCGAGATGACCCGGATGTACGAGCACCACGACGCGGTGCTCCACGCCGTACGGGAAGGCGTGCTCATCGTCGGTGGCGACGGGCGGCTGCTGCTCGCCAACGACGAGGCGCGCAGGCTGCTGAACCTGCCGGCGGACGTGGAGGGCACCGCGGTCACCGATCTCGGTCTCGACCCGGCCACGGCCCGGCTGATGGCCTCCGGACGGGTCGTCACCGACGAGGTGCACCTGGTCGGGGACCGGCTGCTCGCCGTGAACCAGCGTCCGACCGACCAGGACGGCGGGCCGCCGGGCAGCGTGGCGACGCTGCGGGACACCACCGAGCTGCAGGCAGTGAGCGGCAGGGCGGATGTGGCGCGGGCGCGGCTGAAGCTGCTCTACGACGCGGGCACCGAGATCGGCACCACCCTCGATGTGGTGCGCACCTGCGAGGAGCTGGCGGAGTTCGCCGCAGCGCGGTTCGCCGACTTCGTCACCGTCGACCTGGTGGAGGCGGTGCTGCGCGGCGAGGAGCCGACGCCGACCTTGGACGCCGTCCCGGAGATGCGTCGTATGGCCTTCAGCGGTCTGCGGGAGGACACCGCGCTCTACCCGCTGGGCAGGCTGATCCGCTTTGCGCCGTCCACCCGGCTGACCTTCGGCATCGGCAATGGCGAGGCGGTCCTGGAGCCGGATCTGGCCGCCTTCTCCGGCTGGCAGGAGCAGGACCCGAAGCGGGCCCGCAGACTCGTCGAGCACGGAATCCACTCGATGATCGCCGTGCCGCTGAGGGCACGTGGCGTGATTCTGGGCGTGGCGATGTTCTGGCGCGCCCAGAAGCCCGAGCCGTTCGACGAGGAGGACCTGTCGCTCGCGGAGGAGCTGGTCGCCCGGGCGGCCGTGAGCGTCGACAACGCCCGCCGGTACACCCGCGAGCACACCATGGCGGTGACCCTGCAGCGCAGCCTGCTGCCGCGCGTGCTGCCCGAGCAGAGCGCCATCGACGTCGCCTACCGCTACCGGCCCGCGCAGGCCGTTCTGGGCGGTCTCGGCGGCGTCGGCGGGGACTGGTTCGACATCATCCCGCTGCCGGGCGCGCGGGTGGCGCTGGTGGTCGGCGATGTCGTGGGCCACGGTCTGCACGCCGCGGCGACCATGGGCCGGCTGCGCACCGCGGTCCACAACTTCTCCAGCCTGGATCTGCCGCCCGACGAGCTGCTGTGGCACCTCGACGAGCTGGTCACCCGCATCGACCAGGACGAGGCGGACGACGGCTGGGAAGCCACGGACGCGGGAGTGACCGGGGCGACCTGCCTCTACGCGATCTACGACCCGGTCAGCGGCCACTGCTCGATGGCGCGGGCCGGCCACCTCCAGCCGGTGATCGTCCAGCCGGACGGCGCCGCGGTCTTCGCCGATGTGCCCGGCGGCCCGCCGCTGGGACTCGGCGGGCTGCCCTTCGAGACCCTCGATCTGCACCTGGCCGAGGACAGCCGCCTGGTCCTGTACACGGACGGACTCGTCGAGGACCGCGACCGCGACATAGACGACGGCCTGGCGCTGCTCCGCAGCACTCTGGCGGACAACGCCGACCGGACCCCGGAGGAGACCTGCGAGGCGGTCCTCAAGGCGCTCCTGCCGGACAACCCGCGCGACGACATCGCGCTGCTCGTGGGCCGTACGCAGATACTCGACTCCGGCCGGGTGGCCGAATGGGAGGTTCCGTCGGACCCGTCGGCGGTGGGCCAGGTCCGGGCGGCCGTGACCGCCAGGCTGGCCGAGTGGGGCCTGGAGGAAGAGGCGTTCACGACGGAGCTGATCCTCAGCGAGCTGGTCACCAACGCGATCCGGTACGCCACGGGCCCGATCCGCGTACGGCTGATCCGTGACCGCAGCCTGATCTGCGAGGTCTCGGACCACAGCAGCACATCACCGCATCTGCGCCAGGCGGCGATCACGGACGAGGGAGGCCGGGGCCTGTTCCTGGTCGCGCAGTTCGCGGAACGCTGGGGCACCCGGTACACGTCCGACGGCAAGGTCATCTGGACGGAACAGCCGCTGCCGTAGCAGAGGGCCGGGCATGGAGTGTGCCGCGCCCGGCCCCCGTTCCTGCACGTCAGGCGGAGCCGGTGCCCGAGCGGCGCCTGAACCACCACACGGTGAAGCCCGCGGCGACGACCACCGCGGCGGCGACGACCCCGATCACGACCCCGTTGCCGGCGTCGTCGTCCTTCTCGGCCTTCTCGTCCTTCTCGTCCGTCTTCGCGCTCGGCGCCGGGGCGGCCTTCGGCGGCGTGGGAGTCGGCGAGGTGGAGGGCGCGGCCGTGCTCGCGGTCGCGCCCGGGGCCGCGGGCTTCAGGGCCAGGACCGGAGCCGGGTTCTCCGGCTCCGCGCCGCCGCCGGGGAGCTCGATCCAGCGGTCGATCTTGCCGTCGCCATAGGTCTCAATGGTCTTGAAAGCAAGCGACTTGGCATCGGGCAGCTGCGTGACGGTGATGCTGTGCACGGCGTCCGTGCCGGTGGCCAGCGCCTTGCCACCGACGGTGTAGCCATCCTTGGACGGCGTCAGCTTCCAGCCCGCCGGGGCCTCCTTCAGGCTCACCGCGTCCGGGGTGATGCCCTCGGGCAGGACGATCTGGAGCTTGGCGATGCCGGCGGTGTCCGACTCGGCCTCGGAGGTGAACGTCAGGGTCACGTTCTTCGCCAGGGCGCGGGGGTCTGAGGCATTCACCTCGACGTGGGCCGCGGCCGGTCCGGCTACGGCGAGCACGGTGGCGAGGGCCGCGGTGGCCGCGAACGCTGTCCGCCGGGTGGCGGCGCGCAGGGGGAAGGTACTCATGGTCGTGGGTCAACTCCTCGAAGCGAACTGTCATGGGTGGGACGGCGACTGCCCATGACCGGGAGGACCGCGGCGGACCACGACATGCGCGAGGACGGCGTACGCGGGCATCCCCGCGGCCTTGCGCGGCCGGCCCCCGGCGCGCGTGGCGTCAGGGCCGGGGCAGGGATGCGTACGCAGCCGGCCGAGCCAACGTGCCACCGTGGCGCGGACGGTGGCCGCGAGCTGGTCCAGGAGCCGTGGGAGCGAGTCCAGTTGGTCGTCCGCCTGCTGGAGCAGCACCGCCACGGCCACGGCGGCCAGCGTGTGAGCGAGCAGCATCACGGCCCCGTCCGGGTGTACGCCGTGCTCGCCGGGAATGGGGTGGCCGGTGCCGTGCAGGGCGCCGTGCCGGTCGGGTCCGGCCTGCGCCAGCACCTCGTGGAGGGCCAGTTGGGCGGCGCACGTCGCGGTCACGACGGCGGCGAGGGAGCGCGGCCGCGCGGCCCAGGGCAGTGCGCCGAGGAAGGCGGTGGCGGCGGCGAGGAACAACAGCCGCCAGGGGACGGTTTCGCCCGACGCGACATGGTGACCGGCAGCGGCGAGAGCTGCGCTCGCGACGGCGAACACACCGGCTCGAGCGCTCCGCACGCTCCACCGGGCGCGCGGCGCGCTGTGGGTGGGGGGAGGGAGGGTTCGCGGCATGCCGGGGCCATCATTCACGAGATGGGGCGGGTGGGTGTGCGGTCCTGGACATCTGCGGCGGGCTTGTTCCCCGGGGCGGAGCCCCCGGAAGGCGGGGTCCGGGGCGGAGCCCCGGTTCAGGGAAGGGGCGGGGTGGAGGAAGGCCCCGCCTCCGGTGCCAGCCGCCGCCCGCACCGCAGGTTCCACCGTCCCGCCCTCCCGCTCAGCTCCGTCAGCGTCAGCGGAGCCACATCCAGGCGCCAGAACACCTCCGGCGCCAACCCCAGGCCCCGCACCACAGCCGCCCGGACCACCGTCGGCTCCACCACCGCCAGCACCCGCCCCGCGTCCAGCGAGTCCAGCCAGTCGCCCACCCGGGCGCACAGCGCCACCAGCGATTCGCCGCCGTGCGGCGCGGCCGACGGGTCCGAGAGCCAGGCGGACACCGCCTCGGGCTCGCTCGCGCTCACTTCCTCCAGGCGGCGTCCACGCCAACGGCCCATGTCCCAGTCGCCCAGTTCCTCCGCGACCTGCGCCTGCGCGCCCAGCTCCGCCGCCGTCTCGCGGCAGCGCGCGGACGGGCCGCTCAGGACCCGGTCCGCGCGCGGCAACGCCCCCGCCGCGGCGCGGGCGCGGCGCACCCCCGCCTCGTCCAGCGGGCCGTCGCCCGCGAAGCGGACCTCCCGCAGCGCCGCGGTCGTCGCAGGTGAGATCAACATCACCCGTACCGTCATCGCGTACGTTCCTCTCCCCAAGTGGGCCATGACGCAAGCACATCACGGCCGTTCAGGCGCCCAGGCGTGCGCCCGTGCGCCGTAGCGGTGCGGGCCCGCAAGCGGTACGGTCTCGTGGACATGACGACGGTGTGACGGAAGTCCGGTGAGAATCCGGCACGGTCGCGCCACTGTGAACCAAGGTTCCCCTGTGGGAAACGCGGGAAGTCAGACCCAGCACCTTCGTCTCAGGCACCACGATCGGGACGCGTGTTCCCCCAGGAGGTTCTGCCATGGCACAGTCTGCCGCGCCCGCCACCGCCGCACCTGTCATCACCCCCATCTCGCTGAAGGCAATCGCCCCGTGGGCACTTTTCTTCGGCATTCTGATGCTGGTTCTGCTCTACTTCGTCGGCGCCGAGCAGGGCGCAGTCTCCGTCATCTCCGGTGAGAACGTGCACGAGTGGGTCCACGACGGACGCCACCTGCTCGGCTTCCCCTGCCACTGATACACCCCTGGGGAAGACTCATGAACTCCATATCTGTCAGAGCCCTGCTGGTCCGCGGCATGATCGCGGGCCTGATCGCGGGTGTCTTCGCGCTGGCCGTCGCATACACGCTCGGCGAGTCCCCGGTGGACGCCGCCATTGCCTTCGAGGAGTCCCACAGCCATGAGCACGGCGGCGAGGAACTCGTCAGCCGTGCCATGCAGTCCACGGCCGGCCTCGCCACCGGTGTGCTGGTCTTCGGTCTCGCGATCGGCGGCATCGCCGCCCTCGCGTTCTGTGTCGCGCTCGGCCGCATCGGCCGGTTCGGGCCGCGCGCCACGGCCGCGCTGGTCGCGCTCGGCGCGCTGCTGAGCGTGTACGTCGTGCCGTATCTGAAGTACCCGCCGAACCCGCCTGCCGTCGGTGACCCGGAGACGATCGGCCAACGGACAACGCTGTACTTCCTGATGATCCTGCTCAGCGTCCTGCTGGCGGTCGCCGCGGTGATCCTCGGCAAGCGGCTGGCTCCCCGGCTCGGCAACTGGAATGCGACCGCCGCCGCCACGGCCGCATTCGTGGTCGCCACCGGTCTTGCCTTCGCCTTCCTGCCGTCGTTCAACGAGGTGCCGAAGGACTTCCCGGCCACCGTGATCTGGGAGTTCCGGGTGGCCACGCTTGCCGTCCAGGTGACCTTCTGGGCCCTGTTCGGGCTGGCCTTCGGCCACCTCGCCGAGCGGCTCCTGACGCCGGGCGCCGCCACGGCATCCGAAGGAAAGGACACGGCTGCCGAGGGGACGGGCACGGCCTCGCGTACGACCGCTGCCGCGAGCTGACGCACAGCGCCACCACTGCGAGAGCCCGCCGGGGCATCCCCGGCGGGCTCTCGCATGTGATCTCAGCCGATCTCAGCCGCTCTGGGTAGCAGCGGCGGGCAGCGACACCTCGAAGCGGCAGCCGCCCGTGACATTGCGTACGTCGGCGTGCCCGGCGTGCGCCTCGACGATGCCGCGGACGATGGCGAGGCCAAGACCCGCGCCGGCCGGGGGCGTACGGGCCTGGGTGCCGCGCCAGCCGGTGTCGAAGACGCGCGGCAGGTCGTCCTCGGGGATGCCGCCGCAGCCGTCCGTGACGGAGAGGACCACTCGGTCCTCGCGGCGCTCCGCGGCGACGGCGACCGTGCCGTCGGCAGGCGTTCGGCGGATCGCGTTGACCAGAAGGTTCGCCAGGACGCGGGTCATCTCCTTGCCGTCCACCTCGACCGGGACCTGCTCCACCCGGTCGCCCACGAGGCGTACGCCGTGCTCGCGCGCGAGCGGGTCCACGCCTGCCAGCGCCTCCCCCACCAGGTCGTACACCGACATCCGGGTCGGGGTGAGAGCCAGGGTGCCCGCGTGGATGCGGGAGAGCTCGAAGAGGTCGCCGACCATGGAGTTGAGGCGGTCGACCTCGGTGCGGATCTGGCGGAAGTAGCGCTCCGGCTCCTGGACGACGCCGTCCTCCAGGGCCTCGGACATCGCGCGCAGCCCCGCCAGCGGGGTGCGCAGGTCGTGCGAGATCCAGGCGACGAGCTCGCGGCGGGAAGTCTCCAGGGCGCGTTCACGTTCGCGGGACTCGGCGAGCCGGTCGCTGGTGGCGGCGAGTTCGCGGCTGAGGGCGGCCAGTTCGGCGGTGGACGCGCCGTCGGGGGCGGCGAAGGATCCGCCGTCGCCGAACGAGCGTGCCGCCAGCGCGAGTTCGCGGCTGCGCGCGACGACCCAGCGCCCGAGGAGCAGCGCGGTGGCGAGCGATACGACCGCCGCCATCGCGACGACGGTGGTGACCACGGTCAGGTCGTGCGCGGACAGGAACATGGCCTGGGCGACGGCGAGGGTTCCGGCGAGCATGGCGGTGACCGCGACGGCGGCGACGACGGTGAGGGAGACGGCAACGGACCGGTGGCGCAGCAGGCGCAGGACCAGCGCGCCGACGAGGCCGACGGCGCCGGCCCCGAGGAAGGCGAACAGGGCGATGAGAAGCATGTCGCTCACGATGATCAGGCCTCTTCCCGCGGCAGCGCGCTCCGGTCCTGCGGCACGTCGAAGCGGTAGCCCACGCCCCACACCGTCTGGATCAGCCGCGGCCTGGCCGGATCGTCCTCGATCTTGCCGCGCAGCCGCCGTACATGGACGGTGACGGTGGACAGATCGCCGAACTCCCAGCCCCATACGTCCTGCATCAGCCGCTCCCGGCCGATCGCCTGCCCCGGGTGCCGCATCAGATGCGCGAGCAGGTCGAACTCCCGTAGGGTCAGGCCCAGTTCATGCCCGTCCTTGGTGGCCCGCCGCGCCGCCGGGTCGAGCACGATGCCCGCCGCGGCCAGCCGTGGCCCGGCCCGCCGCTCGGCCGCCGCGCCGCCCCTGCGGAGCACGGACTCGACACGCAGCACCAGCTCGCGCGGGCTGAACGGCTTGGTCACATAGTCGTCCGCCCCGATTTCGAGCCCGAGGATCCGGTCGTCCTCGTCGCCGCGCGCGGTCAGCATGATCACCGGTACGGCGGCGAGCGTGCCCGCCCGGAGCCTGCGGCACACCTCAAGGCCGTCCATGCCCGGCAGCATCAGATCGAGGACGACCAGATCCGGCGCGCGGTCGGCGGCGAGGCGGAGCGCCTGGGGCCCGTCGGCGGCCCGGTCCACGCTGAAGCCGGCGCGCTCCAGATAGCCGGTGACGACTTCGGCGACGGTCGGATCGTCGTCGACGACCAGAATGTTGTGCATATCGCCAGTGTCCTCTGAACGGCACGCGGTCCACGGCCCGGACCGCCTTACGAAACTGTGACGCCCCCCGAGAACCGGATCCGGCAGGACCGAGGACGTCCGATTCGTTCAAGACCGCAGGTCCCGGCTCTGCCTACGGTGAGGTCATGACTCCACGACTCGACGCGATCGGCCTCGTCGTCGCCGACATGGCCACCTCTCTCGCCTTCTACCGCCGCCTCGGCCTGGACATCCCGGCCGACGCCGACACCGCGCCCCACGCCGAGGCCACGCTTCCCAGCGGGCTGCGCGTGCTGTGGGACACCGAGGAGACCATCCGCTCCTTCGACCCCGAGTGGGCAAGGCCCACCGGTGGCGAACGTGTGGGGCTCGCCTTCCTCTGCGACAGCCCCGCCGAGGTGGATTCGGTCTACGCCGAGCTGACCGGCGCCGGATACAAAGGGCACCTCGAGCCCTGGGACGCCGACTGGGGACAGCGTTACGCGCTCGTTCTGGACCCCGACGGCTGCGCCGTGTCGCTGTTCGCCAACGCCGCATAGGTCCCGAGCGTGATTCCGGCCAGATCGCGCATTTCACGGGCGAGATGCGCCTGGTCGGCACAGCCCGCGCCGAGCGCTGCCTCGGCGTACGGCACACCGTCCCGTACGCGCGTCAGCGCCCGCTGCAGCCGCAGCACCCGGGCCAGCGTCTTGGGCCCGTACCCGAAGGCGTCCAGGGAACGGCGGTGCAGCTGGCGGGCGCCGAGACCGACCGCGTCGGCCGCGCCTGCGACCGTGCCGCCCGCGTCCAGGCGACGGACCACCTCGGCCAGCAGCGGGTCCGGCGGTCCGGCCGCCGCCGCCCTGTGCAGCGCCAGCGCCTCCAGTCCCGCCACCCGGTCCGCGGCCTCGTCGATGCGCTCGGTGAGGCGGCGCGCCTCGGCCGCGCCCCACAGATCGGAAAGGTCCACCCGCCGGTCACGCAGCTCGTGCGCCGGTACGCCGAGGAAGGCGGGCGCGGTGCCGGGCGCGAAACGCACGCCCACATACCGCACGCCCCATACATCGGGGACGTACCCATGAGTGTCCGGTCCGGCCACGAGGAGGCGGCCGTCGGTCCAGAGCAGGTCCATACAGCCGTCGGGCAGGACCGGGCGTACCGCACCTGTGCGGGCGGCCGTGGCGTCCTCCGTCCGGGTCCAGACGACGGCGCCTTCGAGCAGCGACGCCCGTTCCTCGTACATGACAGCGAGGCTAATCGCTTCCGTACACCGCGGCATTGATCCGGATCGGCCGCCCTGCGCCGGCCCTTCCCCCGCCCCCTACTCCTTCGTCTCCTTGCCGTGCTCCCGACCCGTGTGCAGCCTCGACTTCACATCGTCCGGCGGCAGGAAGCGCGACCACCGCTCCGGGAACTCCGACGGCATGTCCCCGCCGCCCTCCTCGTCCTCGGACTCGCCTTCCCCGAAAACCCTGACCGCCTCGGTCCGTGCCACGAGCAGCGCCGCATGCGCGGCCCGCGCGCGCTCATTCGCCGCGCGTGCCGCCGCCGTGGCCACCGACGGCCAGACGCGGTCGATCGCCGCGTTGACCGCCGCGCCCACCAGGACCGCGAACGCGGAGATCCCGATCCACAGCAGGACGGCGATGGGCGCGGCCAGCGAGCCGTAGATCGTCGGGCCCTCGACCGTGCTGGTGAGGTAGATGCGCAGCAGGAAGCTGCCGAGGACCCACATGCCGAGTGCCACCAGCGCGCCCGGCACGTCCTCGATCCACGGCGACCGGACGGGGACCGACACGTGATACAGCGTGGTCAGGAAGGCGATCGAGAGCAGGATCACCACCGGCCAGTACAGGACGGCGACGACTTCCGTGCCCCAGGGAAGCAGCTCCACCACCCGGTCGGGACCGACCACCGCCAGCGGCAGCAC
This sequence comes from Streptomyces sp. NPDC019890, assembly GCF_044903445.1. Classification (NCBI taxonomy): domain Bacteria; kingdom Bacillati; phylum Actinomycetota; class Actinomycetes; order Kitasatosporales; family Streptomycetaceae; genus Streptomyces; species Streptomyces sp. NPDC019890. The sequence goes on from NZ_JBJDQK010000001.1 coordinate 627,782, forward strand.
CACCGCGCCGATCAGCAGCGCGACGATGTAGAGGAGGAAGGCGAGCAGCCGGGTCTTGACGATGCCCCGCTGCCCGTCGAGTCCGTACATCACGGTGATGGTGTCGATGAAGACGTTCACCGCCCGCGATCCCGACCAGAGCGCGATGGCGAAGCCGATGGAGATGAGCTCGGGCCGCTTGCCCTTGGTGACGTCCGTCAGGAGCGGTTCGGCGATGTCGTGGACGCCCCGGTCGGACAGGACCGTGCGGGCGGCGTTGAGGATGTTCTCCTCGATGGAGGCGACGGTGTTGGTGTTCGTCCAGCCGTCGACATACCCGAGGAGGCCGATCATGCCGAGCAGCAGTGGCGGCAACGACAGCAGCGTGAAGAACGCCGCCTCGGCCGCGAGGCCCAGGATGCGATACTCGATGCACGAGTTGACCGTGTCCTTCAGCAGCAGCCATGCCATCTTCCGCTTGGAGACGTTGCGGTAGAGGACTCGGGCCCGGTGGAGTCGGCCCGATGGCCGCTCGGGTGTTTCATTTGCTGCCTGCACCTCCTTACCGTATCGGCATGGCAGCTACCACCCACACAGTGACCAACCAGGCTCCGCCCCTGGTGGGGTACGACGTCTACTCCGGCGACCGGGCTCTGACGGAGGCCGTGGAACGGCATGTCGCGCCCGAACTCCTCGACGAGGCACAGCAGGAGCTCTCCGGGCTCGGCACCACCGCCGGCTCCGCCCAGGCCCAGGAGTGGGGCACGCAGGCCAATGAGAATCCGCCGCAACTCAAGACCCACGACCGCTACGGCAACCGGATCGACGAGGTGGACTTCCATCCGGCCTGGCACCGGCTCCTCGGCAAGGCCGTCGCCTCCGGGCTGACCAACGCCTGGGGCCGGCCGGCCGGCCATGTACGGCGTGCGGCCGGGTTCCTGGTCTGGACGCAGGCGGAGGCCGGGCACGGCTGTCCGGTCTCGATGACGCACGCCTCGGTGCCCGCGCTGCGTACGGACCCGGCGCTGGCGGCCGAGTGGGAGCCGCGGCTGACCTCGCAGGTGTACGAGGAGGGGCTGCGGCCGGCCGCGGTGAAGGCGGGGTCCCTGTTCGGGATGGGGATGACGGAGAAGCAGGGCGGCAGCGACGTCAGGGCGAACTCGACGCGGGCCGAGCCGCTCGCCGGGGACGAGGAGTATCTGCTCACCGGTCACAAGTGGTTCTGTTCCGCTCCGATGAGTGACGGTTTTCTGGTACTCGCCCAGGCGGCCGGAGGATTGACCTGCTTCCTGGTGCCGCGGGTGCTGGAGGACGAGACCAGGAACGTGTTCCGGATCCAGCGGCTCAAGGACAAACTGGGCAACAAGTCGAACGCGTCGAGCGAGGTCGAGTTCGACGGGACGTGGGCGCGCCGGGTCGGCGACGAGGGGCGTGGGGTGCGCACCATCATCGAGATGGTGGCGGCGACCCGGCTGGACTGTGTCATCGGGTCGGCCGCGCTGATGCGCCAGGCGGTGGCGCAGGCGATCCACCACAGTGCGTACCGCAGCGCGTTCGGCGGGCTGCTGATCGACAAGCCGCTGATGCGCAACGTACTGGCCGATCTGGCGCTGGAGTCGGAGGCCGCGACGACGCTGGGGCTGCGGCTCGCCGCCGCGTACGACGCCGATACGGAGGAGGAGCGGGCCTTTCTGCGTCTCGCGGTGCCCGCCGCCAAGTACTGGGTGACCAAACGGTGTACGCCGACGGTGGCGGAGGCCCTGGAGTGTCTGGGCGGCAATGGCTACGTCGAGGAGTCGGGGCTGCCGCGGCTGCTGCGTGAGTCGCCGCTCAACTCGATCTGGGAGGGCTCGGGCAATGTCCAGGCGCTGGATGTCCTGCGCGCGCTCCAGAGGGAGCCGCAGGCGCTGAACGCCTTCCTCCAGGAGGTCGGCAAGGCCCGCGGGGCCGATCACCGGCTGGACGGGGCGATCAAGGACCTGCTGACCGAGCTGGCCGATCTGAACGGCATCGAGGCGCGGGCGCGCCGGCTGGTGGAGCGGATGGCGCTGGTACTGCAGGGCTCGCTGCTGGTGCGCTGGGCGCCGCCGGAGGTCGCGGACGCGTTCTGCGCGTCACGGCTGGGGCGTGACTGGGGCACGGCCTTCGGGACGCTGCCGCACACGCTCGATCTGGCGTCGGTCGTGGAGCGGGCGCGGGCGGAGGTCTGACACCCCTGTCTGAGACATCCGCCCGAGACCCCTGGTGAATGTCGGGGTGGTGCTGCGCCGACACGGCACCACCCCGCGCTCCGTCATGCACCCGGCAGTGCGGGCAGTGCGGCGCATGACTCACCGGCGAACCGGCGCACCGTCACTTTCGTACACACGCACGCGCGTTCGCGAGGGTTGCAAAGGGTTGCAGCCTTGTCTGCCGTATCACCACGCAAGGCAGGCGGAGAGGGGCAGGATTGAGCCAGCCCCCCCGCTTTGGACGCTGGCGTCGCCAGGAGGACCCCAGTGCAGAACACAACGCTCGACATGGCCAGGCTCGCCGCCATGGACACCGCGGAGGCAACCCGCCTGCTGAAGGGGGTACGGGATGCGGCGCTCAGCGGCCGCCGTTCGCGCGTCGGCCCGCGCGCGGACATCGAGGAGTCGTGGCAGCGGTTGCTGCGCGGCGGTATGGATCCGGACCGGGACCGCAGGGCAGGGCTGCTGCCGCTGGAGGAGATAGAGCGCCGCAGGCACGCCTCGCCGCTGCGGGAGCTGCTGCCCGTGCTGCGGGACGGCCTGGTCTCGATCGCGGACTCGGCGCAGCACATCATGGTGGTGGCCGACCCCGAGGGGCGGCTGCTGTGGCGCGAGGGCAAGTCGAGCGTGCTGCGCAAGGGCGACTCGCACGGCTTCGTACTCGGCGCCGACTGGAACGAGGGTCAGGTCGGCACGAACGGCGTGGGCACTCCGCTGGTGTCCCGGCGGCCGGTGCAGGTGCACTCCGCCGAGCACTTCGTCTCCAGCCATCACACCTGGACCTGCGCCGGGGCTCCGGTCACGGACCCCCGCGACGGGCGGCTGATCGGCGTTGTCGACGTCAGCGGGCCGCTGTCCGCGATGCACCCGGCGACGCTCACGCTCGTCACGTCGGTCACCCGGCTCGCGGAGGCCGAGCTGCGCAACCGGCACTTCGCGGCGCTCGACAGGCTGCGCAGCGTGGCGTCGCCGCTGCTCGGCCGGCTGACCGGCCGGGCGCTGGCGGTGGATGTGAACGGCTGGCCGGCCGCGGTGATCGGCATGCAGCCGCCCGGGCGTCTTGCGCTGCCGAAGTCCATCGGCTCCGGCCTGCTCTGGCTGCCGACGCTCGGCATGTGCACGGCCGAGCCACTGCCCGGCGGCTGGCTGCTGCGGGTGACGGAGCACTCCGCGACCGCGACCCGCGTCGTGCTCGATCTGAGCGGGCCGCGGCCTCCGTCGCTCACGGTGTCGGGCGAGGCGGGCAGCTGGGTGAAGGAGCTCAGCCCCCGCCATGCCGAGCTGCTGTACGTCCTGGCCGTGCACCGGGACGGGCGCAGCGCCGCGCAACTGGCGCAGGACGTCTTCGGGGACCCGACACGGACGGTGACGGTACGGGCCGAGATGTCGCGCCTGCGGCGTCATCTGGCCCAGGTACTCGCTCACCGCCCGTACCGCTTCACCGAGGAGGTGGAGGTGGAACTGGTCCGTCCGGAACAGCCTGCCGCCCTGCTCCCCGACTCCATGGCCCCGGCGGTACGGACCGCCCGCGGGGAAGCGGACTGACGCGCACCGACGCGCACTGACGCCCAAGGGGCCGGGCACGCCGCATGCCGTGGGCGCCCGGCCCGCACCCGGTGCCGATGACCCCGGCCCGGCCCGGCCGGCCCGCACCCGGAAGCCGGGTACTCGCCCCCGACGCCGAGTGAACCGAGGCTCGGCATTGGCCGGATCGTGACGTCATGATTCCCTGGGGCTCATGAGCATCACTGTCACGACCTGGTCCCTGGAACAGACCTCGCCCGCGGATCAGCGGCCTGCCGCCGAGCCCGGCGGAGATCTGCGCATCGTCCGCGCCGAGCTGCCCTCGCCCGAGTTCAGCCGGTTTCTGTATACGGCCGTCGGTGGCGACATCCACTGGAACGACCGGCTCGGCATGACCTACGCGCAGTGGGAGCAGGACCTCGCCAGGCCGGGCACCGAGACCTGGGTGGTGTACGAGAAGGGCACCCCGGCGGGCTATGTGGAGCTTCAGGCGCAGGACGGGGGCTCTGTCGAGATCGTCTACTTCGGGCTGATCCCCTCCTTCCGGGGCCGCCGGATCGGCGGTCATCTCCTGTCGTACTCAGTCGCCAGGGCATGGGACCTCGGGGAGCGCTGGCCGGCGCTGCCGCCGACGAAGCGGGTCTGGCTGCACACCTGCTCCAAGGACGGCCCGCACGCCATGGACAACTATCTGCGGCGCGGCTTCACCGTCTTCGACACCAAGGTGGAAGAGGAGATCGAGACTCCCACGCCCGGACCCTGGCCCGGCGCCCACCGCTGAAGCGGAGCTGAGTGACGGACAACACACCGTCTCGCGATGCGGGACAGTGTTGTCCACATTGTGGATAGCGGTGGACTGTCATCGGATCGCCGTGACACGCTTCCGTCATGTCTGGAACTGGAATTGCCTTGGTGAGTCGGCGACACGTCGATCTCGGCCGCATGTCCAGCGCCATCTGTCCGGCCTGCTGACAGCCCAGCACAGCCGAGCATTCTGCACCCCCCAATCCCCCTGCGCACCGCCGCGCCTCAGCGCGAGTGTGCAGCTCAGAGCCGCCCTCCTGCAGTCTCGAAGGACGTACACCCATGGCCGCCACCGAAAAGCCCGCCCTCGCCACGCCCCGCCGCAAGGCCGGACGCCACCGCGGCGAGGGCCAGTGGGCTGTTGGCCATATGACGCCGCTGAACGCCAACGAGCAGACCAAGAAGGACGACGACGGTCTCAATGTGCGGACACGCATTGAGACGATCTACGCGCACCGTGGCTTCGACTCGATCGACGGCGCCGACCTGCGCGGCCGGATGCGCTGGTGGGGGCTCTACACCCAGCGCAAGCCCGGTATCGACGGCGGCAAGACGGCGATTCTGGAGCCGGAGGAGCTGGACGACAAGTACTTCATGCTGCGCGTCCGTATCGACGGTGGCCGGCTGACCACCGAGCAGCTGCGGGTCATCGGCGAGATCTCGCAGGAGTTCGCGCGCGGCACCGCCGACATCACCGACCGGCAGAACGTCCAGTACCACTGGATCCGGATCGAGGACGTCCCGGAGATCTGGCGGCGGCTCGAAGAGGTCGGTCTCTCGACGACCGAGGCCTGCGGTGACACTCCCCGCGTCATCCTCGGCTCGCCCGTCGCCGGGATCGCCGAGGACGAGATCATCGACGGCACCCCCGCCGTCGACGAGATCCACCGCCGCATCATCGGCAACAAGGACTTCTCCAACCTGCCGCGCAAGTTCAAGTCCGCGATCTCCGGGTCGCCGCTGCTGGATGTCGCGCACGAGATCAATGACATCGCCTTCGTCGGCGTGAACCACCCCGAGCACGGCCCCGGCTTCGACCTGTGGGTGGGTGGCGGGCTCTCCACCAACCCCAAGATCGGTGTGCGGCTGGGCGCCTGGGTTCCTCTCGACGAGGTGCCCGACGTGTACGAGGGCGTCATCTCCATCTTCCGCGACTACGGCTACCGCCGGCTGCGCACCCGCGCCCGGCTGAAGTTCCTGGTCGCCGACTGGGGCGCGGAGAAGTTCCGCCAGGTCCTTGAGGACGAGTACCTTCAGCGCAAGCTGGTGGACGGACCCGCCCCGGAGCAGCCCGTACAGGAGTGGCGCGACCACGTCGGTGTGCACCGGCAGAAGGACGGACGTTTCTACGTCGGGTTCGCGCCGCGCGTCGGACGGGTGGACGGCGCCACGCTCACCAAGATCGCCGAGCTGGCGGCCGCGCACGGCTCGGGCCGGCTGCGCACCACCGTCGAGCAGAAGATGATCGTGCTGGATGTCGACGAGGCACAGGTCGACTCGCTCGTCTCCGGTCTCGAGGCGCTGGACCTTCAGGTCAATCCGTCGCCGTTCCGCCGGGGCACGATGGCCTGCACCGGTATCGAGTTCTGCAAGCTGGCGATCGTCGAGACCAAGGCACGTGGCGCTTCGCTGATCGACGAACTCGAGCGCCGCATCCCCGAGTTCGACCAGCCGATCACCATCAACATCAACGGCTGCCCCAACGCCTGCGCCCGTATCCAGGTCGCGGACATCGGTCTCAAGGGCCAGCTGGTCCTGGACGACAAGGGCGAGCAGGTCGAGGGCTACCAGGTGCACCTGGGGGGCGCGCTCGGCCTGGAGCCCGGCTTCGGACGCAAGGTCCGCGGTCTGAAGGTGACCGCCGATGAGCTTCCGGACTACGTCGAGCGGGTGCTCAAGCGCTTCCAGGCGGAACGCGAGGACGGCGAGCGCTTCGCCACCTGGGCCGCTCGCGCGTCCGAGGAGGCGCTGTCGTGAGCGAGCGTGCCGCGCCCTTTTACTGCCCGTACTGCGGCGACGAGGACCTGCGTCCCAACGAGCAGGGCCACGGCGCGTGGGAATGCGCAGCCTGCAATCGAGCCTTCCAGTTGAAGTTCCTCGGGCTGCTGACCCGGGGACTTCAGCGCACCGACGGTGGAGGGAACGAGACATGACAACCACTCAGGCAACAGATCTGCGGGAGCTCGCCGAGCAGGCAGGGCGGGACCTCGAGGACGCCTCCGCACTGGAGATCCTGAAGTGGGCGGCCGACACGTTCGGTCCGCGCTTCTGCGTCACCTCTTCGATGGAGGACGCGGTGGTCGCCCATCTCGCCTCCCGTGTACTGCCCGGCGTGGACGTCGTCTTCCTCGACACCGGCTACCACTTCCCCGAGACCATCGGGACCCGGGACGCCGTCGAGGCCGTGATGGACGTCAACCTCATCACGCTCACGCCCCGCCAGTCGGTGGCCGAGCAGGATGCCGAGTACGGCCCGAAGCTGCACGACCGCGACCCCGACCTGTGCTGCGCCCTGCGCAAGGTCAAGCCCCTTGAGGAGGGACTGACCGCGTACGACGCATGGGCGACGGGTCTGCGCCGTGACGAGTCCCCGACCCGGGCGAACACCCCGGTCGTCGGCTGGGACGAGAAGCGTCAGAAGGTCAAGATCTCGCCGATCGCCCGCTGGACGCAGGACGACGTGGACGCGTATGTCGCCGAGCACGGCGTCCTCACCAACCCGCTGCTGATGGACGGTTACGCCTCCGTGGGCTGCGCGCCCTGCACCCGCCGGGTGCTGGAGGGCGAGGATGCCCGGGCCGGCCGCTGGGCCGGGCGCGGCAAGACCGAATGCGGGCTGCACGGATGACGATTCTGGGAGACAAGCACGTGACTGGGGCCACCATCTGGCTCACCGGTCTGCCGAGCGCGGGCAAGACCACCATCGCCTACGAGCTGGCGGAGCGGCTGCGCGCCGACGGCCACCGCACCGAGGTGCTCGACGGCGACGAGATCCGCGAGTTCCTGTCCGCGGGCCTCGGCTTCAGCCGCGAGGACCGGCACACCAATGTGCAGCGGATCGGCTTCGTGGCCGAACTGCTGGCGTCCAACGGCGTCAAGGCGCTGGTCCCGGTGATCGCCCCGTACGAGGACAGCCGCGAGGCTGTGCGCAAGCGCCACGCCGCTGAGGGCACGCCGTATGTGGAGGTGCATGTCGCGACTCCGGTGGAGGTCTGCTCCGTACGCGATGTGAAGGGTCTGTACGCCAAGCAGGCGGCCGGCGAGATCAGCGGTCTCACCGGTGTCGACGACCCGTACGAGGAGCCGCAGAACCCGGATCTGCGGATCGAGTCGCACCAGCAGAGCGTTCAGGAGTCCGCGTCGGCGCTGCATGCGCTGCTCACCGAGAGGGGTCTGGCATGACGACCAGCGTCAACGTAGTGAGCGAAGGCACCGACAGCCCGTACGCCCTGTCGCACCTGGACGCTCTGGAGTCCGAGGCGGTGCACATCTTCCGTGAGGTGGCGGGCGAGTTCGAGCGGCCGGTGATCCTTTTCTCCGGCGGCAAGGACTCGATCGTCATGCTGCATCTCGCGCTGAAGGCGTTCGCGCCCGCCGCGATCCCCTTCTCGCTGCTGCATGTCGACACCGGGCACAACTTCCCCGAGGTGCTGGAGTACCGCGACCGCGTGGTGGCCGCACATGGGCTGCGGCTCCATGTGGCCTCCGTGCAGGACTACATCGACAGCGGAAAGCTGCGCGAGCGTCCCGACGGCACCCGCAACCCGCTGCAGACCGTGCCTCTGACCGAGGCCATCCAGCACCACCGCTTCGACGCGGTGTTCGGCGGCGGCCGCCGGGACGAGGAGAAGGCGCGCGCCAAGGAGCGGGTGTTCTCGCTGCGGGACGAGTTCTCGCAGTGGGACCCGCGCCGCCAGCGCCCCGAGCTGTGGCAGCTCTACAACGGCCGGCACGCGCCGGGCGAGCATGTGCGCGTCTTCCCGCTGTCCAACTGGACCGAGCTGGACGTCTGGCAGTACATCGCCCGCGAGAACATCGACCTGCCCCAGATCTACTTCGCGCACGAGCGTGAGGTCTTCAAGCGGGCCAACATGTGGCTGACCGCCGGTGAGTGGGGCGGCCCGCGCGGGAACGAGGTCGTCGAGAAGCGGCGCGTCCGCTACCGCACGGTCGGCGACATGTCCTGCACCGGTGCCGTCGACTCCGACGCGACCACGCTGGACGCCGTCATCGCCGAGATCGCCGCGTCGCGTCTCACCGAGCGGGGCGCGACCCGCGCCGACGACAAGATGTCCGAGGCCGCGATGGAAGACCGCAAGCGCGAGGGGTACTTCTAGTCATGACGAGCACCACCGAACCCACCGAGCCGCTGTCGGTCGAGCAGTTGTCGGCGACCACCCTGCTGCGCTTCGCCACCGCGGGCTCTGTCGACGACGGCAAGTCCACCCTTGTCGGGCGGCTGCTGCACGACTCCAAGTCGGTCCTGACGGACCAGCTGGAGGCCGTCGAGCGCGTCTCCCAGAGCCGCGGCCAGGACGCCCCCGACCTCGCTCTCCTCACCGACGGCCTGCGCGCAGAGCGCGAGCAGGGCATCACCATCGACGTGGCGTACCGGTACTTCGCGACCGCGCGACGCCGGTTCATCCTGGCCGACACCCCCGGCCATGTGCAGTACACGCGGAACATGGTCACCGGCGCCTCGACCGCCGACCTGGCCGTCGTCCTCGTGGACGCCCGCAACGGCGTCATCGAGCAGACCCGCCGCCACGCCGCCGTCGCCGCGCTGCTGCGCGTCCCGCACGTCGTCCTCGCCGTGAACAAGATGGACCTCGTCGACTACAAGGAGTCCGTCTTCGCCGCGATCGCCGAGGAGTTCACGGCGTACGCCTCCGAACTCGGCGTCCCTGAGATCACCGCGATCCCGATCTCGGCGCTCGCCGGTGACAACGTGGTGGACGCCTCAGCGAACATGGACTGGTACGGCGGCCCCACGGTCCTGGAGCACCTGGAGACCGTGCCGGTCAGCCATGACCTGGCCCACTGCCACGCGCGCCTTCCCGTGCAGTACGTAATCCGCCCGCAGACCGCCGAGCACCCCGACTACCGGGGCTACGCAGGCCAGATCGCGGCCGGCACGTTCCGGGTCGGCGAGAGCGTGACCGTGCTGCCGTCCGGCCGCACCACGAAGCTCGCCGGGATCGACCTGCTGGGCAAGCGGGTCGACGTCGCCTGGACCCCGCAGTCGGTGACTCTCCTGCTGGAGGACGACATCGACATCTCGCGCGGCGACCTGATCGTGCCGAGCAAGGACGCGCCCGCGACCACCCAGGACGTCGAGGCGACCGTCTGCCATGTCGCCGACCAGCCGCTCACCGTCGGCCACCGGGTGCTGCTCAAGCACGGCACCCGCACGGTCAAGGCGATCGTCAAGGACATCCCGTCCCGGCTGACCCTCGACGACCTGTCCCTGCACCCGCACCCCGGGCAGCTGGTCGCCAACGACATCGGCCGCGTCAAGATCCGTACCGCCGAGCCGCTGCCGCTCGACTCGTACGCCGACTCCCGCCGCACCGGCTCGTTCATCCTGATCGACCCGGCCGACGGCACCACGCTCACCGCGGGCATGGTCGGCGAGTCCTTCGCGAGCCCCGAGCCGGTCAAGGACGAGACCGACGACGACGGCTGGGACTTTTGATGACCACGGACTTCTACGCGACGTTCGCGAAGGAGGGCGGCCGCGTCGGCAGCGGCGCCCTCGGCGCGGGCACGGGCGGGGTGGCGCGATGTGCGCGATGACGTACGCGCACTGCCTGCGCGCCCTCACCCCCCGCACCCTGCACAAACGAAGACCGCCGACACCCCGGCCGCGTCCGACGTGACGCAAGAACCGGGCCTCCGAGAGGAAACGCCTCCCGTGCCTGCCAACCGTACGAACCTGCGCCGCAGTCTCGCCGCTGCCGCCGCCCTTCCGCTGCTCGCCGTGGCGCTCACCGCCTGCGGCTACGGCTCCGAGGCCAAGAAGGACGACAACGTCGCTCCCGCCGCCAAGGGTGAGAAGCTCTCCGCCGACACCGTGAAGATCGGCTACTTCCCGAACCTCACGCACGCCACGGCTCTGGTGGGCCTCCAGGAGGGCCTCATCGCGAAGGAGCTGGGCGGCACCAAGGTGGCCCCCCAGGCGTTCAACGCCGGCCCGTCCGAGATCGAGGCCCTCAACGGGGGCAGCATCGACATCGGCTTCATCGGCCCATCGCCGTCCATCAACGGTTACACCAAGGCCAAGGGCCAGAACCTGCGGATCATCTCCGGCTCCGCATCGGGCGGCGTGAAGCTCGTCGTCAACCCGGACAAGATCAAGACCCTGGACGACGTCAAGGGCAAGAAGATCGCCACCCCGCAGCTCGGCAACACCCAGGATGTGGCCTTCCTCAACTGGATCTCCGAGAAGGGCTGGAAGGTCGACGCCCAGAGCGGCAAGGGCGACGTCTCCGTGGTCCGCACGGACAACAAGGTGACCCCGGACGCCTACAAGTCCGGCTCCATCGACGGCGCCTGGGTGCCGGAGCCGACCGCGTCCAAGCTGGTCGCCGAGGGCGGCAAGGTGCTGCTCGACGAGTCCACCCTGTGGCCCGGCAAGAAGTTCGTGATCACGAACATCATCGTCAAGCAGAGCTTCCTCAAGGAGCACCCGGACGTCGTCGAGGCCGTACTGCGCGGCACGGTGAAGACCAACGCGTGGATCAACGCCAACCCGGACAAGGCGAAGGCCTCGGCCAACGCCGCCCTGAAGAAGGAGACCGGCAAGGAGCTCCCTGCCAAGGTCATCGACCTGGCCTGGCCGAGCATCCAGATCACCGATGACCCGCTGGCCGCCACGCTGAACACGCAGGCGCAGCACTCGGTCGCCTCCGGTCTGCTCAAGGATCCCGACCTGAAGGGCATCTACGACCTCACGCTCCTCAACAAGGTGCTCAAGGCCGCAGGGCAGCCCGAGGTCGCCGACGCCGGTCTCGGCGTCAAGTAAGCAGCGAATCCGGACCGTTCCCAGGAGGTGACGACCATGGCATCCACAATCGTCAAGGCTGCCGACGGCGGCACGGCGGTGTCGCACGCCGCCCGTATCGAGCATGTCTCGAAGTCCTTCGCCGGACCCGCCGGAGCGCAGCTCGTACTGGACGACATCACGCTCGATGTCGCTCCGGGCGAGTTCGTCACCCTCCTGGGAGCCTCCGGGTGCGGCAAGTCCACCCTGCTCAATCTGGTCGCAGGACTGGACAGGCCGACCTCCGGAAGCATTGAGACCCCGGGCGGGCGCCCGGCCCTGATGTTCCAGGAACACGCCCTCTTCCCGTGGCTGACCGCGGGCAAGAACATCGAGCTGGCGCTGCGGCTGCGCGGCGTCGCGAAGACGGAGCGCCGAACCGAGGCCGAGCGGCTGCTGGAGCTCGTACGGCTGAAGGGCGCGTACGGCAAGCGGGTGCACGAGCTGTCGGGCGGTATGCGCCAGCGCGTGGCGCTGGCCCGTGCGCTGGCCCAGGACAGCGAACTGCTGCTGATGGACGAGCCGTTCGCCGCGCTCGACGCCATCACCCGGGACGTGCTGCACGACGAGCTGACCCGGATCTGGCGCGAGACGAACGTCTCGGTCCTGTTCGTCACCCACAACGTCCGCGAGGCCGTGCGGCTCGCCGAGCGTGTGGTGCTGCTGTCCTCCCGGCCGGGCCGGATCGCGCAGGAATGGACCGTGGACATTCCGCAGCCGCGCCGCATCGAGGACGCCGAGGTCGCGGAGCTGTCCGTCGAGATCACCGAACAACTGCGTGGGGAGATCCGCCGCCATGGCCAGCACTGAGGTTCGCGACGACGTCGCAAAGGCAGGCACGAAGGCCGACGACCTCGCCGGCCTCGAAGCAGGACTGGACGCGCTGGACGCGGTACAGGTCAGTCGCACCCCGGTGCGCCATGTGCTGCTGCAGAAGGTGCTGCCGCCCGTCCTGGCGATAGCCCTCGTGCTGGTCGTCTGGCAGCTGCTGGTCGAGGCGAAGATCACCGAGGACTACAAGCTGCCCGCCCCGTCGGCGGTGTGGGACAGCGCGGCCGAACAGTGGGCGCAGGGCACGCTGCTCGACGTCGTCTGGACCAGCGTCTCGCGCGGCCTGCTCGGCTTTCTGTTCGCACTCGCCATCGGCACCCCGCTCGGACTGCTCGTCGCCCGGGTGAAGTTCGTCCGCGCGGCGATCGGGCCGATCCTCTCCGGTCTCCAGGCGCTGCCCTCGGTCGCCTGGGTGGCTCCGGCGGTGATCTGGCTCGGCCTCAACGACTCGATGATGTATGCGGTGATCCTGCTCGGTGCGGTCCCCTCGATCGCCAACGGGCTGGTCTCCGGAGTGGACCAGGTGCCGCCGCTGTTCCTGCGGGCCGGCCGGACCTTGGGCGCGACCGGTCTGAGTGGCATTCGCCATGTGGTCATGCCGGCCGCGCTGCCCGGCTATCTGGCGGGCCTCAAGCAGGGCTGGGCGTTCTCCTGGCGCTCCCTGATGGCCGCCGAGATCATCGCGTCCTCGCCCGATCTGGGCCTGGGTCTCGGCCAGTTGCTGGAGAACGGGCGCAACAACGCCGACATGCCCGGCGTGCTGCTCGCCATCATCCTCATCCTGATCGTCGGCGTCGCGATCGACCTGCTGATCTTCAGTCCGGTGGAGCGGTCGGTGCTGCGCAGCCGCGGTCTCCTGGTCAAGAGCTGAGACGCCTCATGCACAACCCCGTCCTCCTCGTCATCGCTCACGGCAGCCGCGACCCGCGGCACGCCGCGACCGTGCACGCCCTGGTGGAGCGTGCCCGGTCGCTGCGGCCGGGGCTGCGCGTGGAGACGGGCTTCCTGGACTTCAACGCACCGTTCGTGCCGAGGGTGCTGGAGCGTCTTGCGGCCGAGGGTGTACGGGACGTGGTGGCGCTGCCGCTGCTGCTGACCCGCGCCTTCCACGCCAAGGCCGACATCCCCGCGGTGCTGCGGGCCGCTCCCCCGGTCCTGCGCATCCATCAGGCCGAGGTGCTCGGCCCGTCCCCGCTTCTCCTTTCCGCTCTGGAGCGGCGGCTGTACGAAGCCGGGCTCGGCCCGGCCCAGAAGCGCTCGACGGGGCTGGTCCTGGCCTCGACGGGCTCAACAGACCCGGAGGCGATCGCAGTGATCGCTGAAATCGCGCGGGAGCTGCGGCACACCGGTTGGTGCGCCGTGCGGCCTGCGTTCGCCTCCGCATCTCTTCCGCGCACCGAGGACGCCGTGCGGCAACTGCGGGCCGAGGGCTGCGAGCGGGTGGCGGTGGCTCCGTACGTCATCGCGCCGGGCCGTCTCCCGGACCGCATCGCGCAGGGCGCCCGGGACGCCGATGTGCTGGCCGACGTCCTCGGTCCAGCCCCGGAGGTGGCGCGGCTGCTGCTGGAGCGCTACGACGAGGCGCGGACGCGGACGCTCGTCGCGGCGTCGGCCTAGGCCTGGGGCTGGGCCTGGGCCCGGGCCTGGGGCTTCATGCCTGCGGGTCACGCCCGCTCGTCGCCAGCGCCCGTTCGAAGGCCGTCGCGCCGTCCGCCGTCGCCACCGGGTCCGCGAAGCCTTCGTACTGGCGATAGACCTCGGCATGTTCCTCGACGACAGCGAGGACGAACTCGCCCGTCCCGTCCGGCACCTTGAAGTCCTGGCCCGTGGAGCGGGCCAGATCCCAGCCGTGCAGGGCGAGTTCCTTGACGATGAGCGAGGCGATCTCGGAGGCCGGCATCTTCGTGAAGCCGAGGTCCACCTCGCCCTCCCAGGCCGCCGGGTCCTGCCAGGCGGCGAGGGCACGGTCGAGCTGGGTGGCGTACCGCTCGGCCCAGTCGGAGTCCGTGGTGAAGTCGCGCTGGGTGAGCTCTTCGGGGAGCTGCTTGCGCAGCGCGCGGTGCTCCAGGCCGTACGAGGAGTACAGGACGAGGTGGTTGACGAGGTCCCGGACCTTCCAGTCCGCACAGACGGAGGGCTCGGACAGCGACTCGGCGCGGACGCCGCGGGCGACACGGGCCGCTTCGGCGGCACAGACGGTCAGGTGCGAGTGGATGCTGTTCATGCCACGGAAGCTATGCCCGGGGGTCCCGGCCGGTCTTGAAGGAACGCGACAGCGGGCTGCACCGTTCACCTGTGCTGTGTCCGACGCCGGGCACCGGGTCTCTCGGACACCTGGAGGAGAACCTGCGGGCGGCGTCGGTCCGGCTCACCGATGAGGACGCCACAGCCCTTGGATGACGCCGGCCTCGCCAGTGAACCGCGTGCCCTGGTGGAAATAGAGCAGCCAGCCGTCCATCGTCAGCCGCCACAGGGAGCTGCGGTGGGCCCGATGCGTGCCCGAGTCGGTGTCGAAGGTCAGATGCACCACATCGGGCGCCAGCTGGGCGCCTTTCATACCTGAGGTGGTGACCGGCCGCGGCGAGGGTGAGTCGAGCCCGGTAAGGGCCGCGATGATCGAGTCGCGGTCCCAGATCCGGCCCGAGGTGCCGAACTCCCGGTAGTCCGGGTGGAGCAGGCCGGCCAGTCGTTCCGGCGACAGGCGCACCGCCGGGTCGAGGAGGCTCAGTTCCGCCTCCATGGCGGCGCTGACGGCTTCCGTGGGGTCAGTCACGTGTCAGCTCCACCAGTTTCACCACGGTGTTCCAGTTGCGGCTGGTCGCGACGATGCCCTTGAACAGGCTCGGCTTCCCCAGCGCCTCCGCGAGTTTGGAGCGGCCGAGGCCGTTCGGCGCGTACAGATACAGCGCGCGGTCGCCGAGCCGGAACTCCTCCGGCACAAATGCCGCCGCGTCGATCGACGCGAGCCGCTCGGGGCCGACGGGCTCCGAGAAGTACATGACATGCAGCTGCTTGCCCTCCAGCGACGCGGCCGGGAAGGGGCAGTCGTCGGCCACCGCGCTCAGATACTCATGGCTGCGCACCAGAGTGTCGACGGCGAAGCCGAAGCGCTTCTCGACGGCCCGCTCCAGAGCCTTGCCGAGTGCCTTCTCGTCGTCCGACTCGCTGGAGAAGACGGCGTTGCCGCTCTGCAGATACGTGGCCACGTCACCGTGGCCCAGTTCCTTCAGCAGTTCGCGGAGTTCGGCCATCGGGACCTTCTTGTGGCCACCGACGTTGATCCCGCGCAGGAGTGCCGCATACCTCGTGGTCATCGGCACACCTTAAGGCGGCCGCCGTGCCCCGTGGGGGAGGGCACGGCGACCGCCGGCTCAGCGACTCGCTCCCTGGGTTACTCGACGACCTTCAGCAGCTTGTTGGGCGTGCCCGCGCTGGGGTTGCTGATCTTGTCGGGCGTGGCGCCGTCGGTCAGCGCCTTGGACACCTGCTCCGGGGTCGCGTCCTGGTGGGCGCCGAGGTAGACCGCCGCGGCGCCGACGACGTGCGGCGTCGCCATCGAGGTGCCGGAGATGGTCTTGGTGCCCTCGTCGCTGTCGTTCCAGGCCGAGGTGATCTCCGAGCCCGGGGCGTAGATGTCCACGATCTCGCCGAAGTTGGAGAAGTCCGACTGCTTGTCGTCCTCGGTGGAGGAGGCGACGGTGATGGCCTCCTTGACGCGCGCCGGAGAGCCCTGGCTCGCGTCCGTGGACTCGTTGCCCGCCGCGACGGCGAAGGTGACGCCGGACGCGATCGCCTTGCGGACGGCCTCGTCGAGCGCCTCGTCGGCACCGCCGCCGAGGCTCATGTTGGCGACGGACGGGCCCTTGTGGTTCTTGGTGACCCAGTCGATGCCCGCGACGACCTGCTCCGTGGTGCCGGAGCCGTTGTCGTCGAGGACGCGGACGGCGACGATCTTCGCCTTCTTGGCGACACCGTACGTGGACCCGGCGATGGTGCCCGCGACATGGGTGCCGTGACCGTTGCCGTCGTCGGCGGAGTCGTCGTTGTCGACGGCGTCGAAGCCGTGCGCCGCGCGGCCGCCGAAGTCCTTGTGCGAGATGCGGACTCCGGTGTCGATGACGTACGCCGTCACACCCTCACCGGCGCTGTCCGGGTAGGTGTACTTCTTGTCGCCTGCGGTGTCGGCCTGGTCGATCCGGTCCAGGCCCCACGACGGCGGGTTGTCCTGGGTTTCGTTGATCGAGAACTTCTTGTTCTGGACGACCTTGGCGACGGCCGGGTCGGCGGCGAGGCGCTTGGCCTCGGTCTCCGAAAGGCCGCTGGCGGAGAAGCCGTTGATGGCGGAGCTGTAGTTGCGCTGCAGCTTGCCGCCGTACTCCTCGGCCAGGTCCTGCTTGTCGGCCTTCTGGTCCAGCATCACGATGTAGCTGCCGGCGACGGCGCCTTCGGCGTTCGCGCCGTAGACAGTGCCCTCGGCGGGAGTCGCGGCTCCCGCGAAGGACGTGCCGAGTACGGTCACTCCGGCTGCGGCAGCCACGGCAGTTATGGCCGCGGTCAGCTTGATCCTGCTCGCGCGCTTGTGAGTTGCCATGAAGAGGGGACTCCTCGTCATTCAGTTTTTGTGGGGGGAATGGCTCGCGGACGAAAAAATTCCGCGGGCCGACTCGAAACCCTGACCGATTGACGCGCGCAGATCAAGACCTTCATACAGCTGTGACTTACTCAACAAGGTTTCGTAATAAGAAATCGGCCAGGACCCCACAAATCCGACTTCACCCCCCAACCACCTTTAGATGTAAGGGGCTTCCATCCTTCTTTTCGGGGATGCGACCGGTCCCAAAGGAGTAGAGACCCACCTGAGAGGTCACCGGCGAGCAGGAGGAGACGGCCTGAATGTGCCCTTAGTTTCTTAACGGAGACGACGGTGCCTGACCGACGTCACGCTCGAGGGGCAAGGCTGTCATGGGGAAAGCAGGAGGGGGCCCGCGCGGAGTAGCCGCGCGGGCAGGCGGATGGAGCGCGCAGCACCGCTGGGCCGCCGTGGGGATCTGGGTGCTGTTCGTCCTTCTTGCCATGGTGGCCGGTTCGGCTGTGGGCACCGTCAAGCTCAAGGACGACGAACAGCTGAAGGGTGAGACCACCCAGGCCGCGAAGATCACAGCGAAGGCGGGAGTCGAGGAGCCGGCCGGCGAGACGGTACTCGTCCAGGCGCGCAACGGCTCGGTGAAAGCCACCGACGCGGGATTCCGCAAGGCCGTCGACGAGGTGGTCAAGGCGGTCGGCGACACGGGTGCGGTCACCGCGGTGACGTCTCCGTACGACACCAAGAGCATCTCGAAGGACGGACGCAGCGCGCTCGTCCAGTTCGATGTGCGCGGGGACCCCGAGACGGCGGGTGACCGGATCGAGCCGGTGCTCAAGGCCGTTGCCACGGTCCAGGACCGGCACAAGGAGCTGCGGATCGAGGAGATCGGCGGCGCCAGTATGCGAAAGACCTTCGACGACGCGTTCGGCGACGACTTCCAGCAGGCGGAGCTCTCGGCGGTGCCGGTCGCGCTCGGCATTCTGCTGATCGCCTTCGGCGCCCTGGTGGCGGCACTGCTGCCGGTAGCTCTGGCCATCACCGCGATCATGGCGACGACGGGGCTGATGGGCGTCGTCAGCCACTTCCAGCCGATGAGCGACAGCGCGAGCTCCGTGATGCTGCTGGTGGGTCTGGCGGTCGGCGTCGACTACTGCCTGTTCTATCTGCGGCGCGAGCGCGAGGAACGGGCCGCGGGTCACGACGCGCACACCGCGATGCAGATCGCCGCGGCGACCAGTGGCCGGGCCGTCATCGTCTCCGGTGTGACGGTGTGCGTGGCGATGGCCGGCATGCTCTTCACCGGCATCGGCACCTTCGAGTCGATGGGCCTGGCCTCGCTGATCGTGGTGGCCGTGGCGATGGTGGGCTCGGTAACGGTGCTGCCGGCGCTGCTTTCGCTGCTCGGCGAGCGGGTGGAGAAGGGGCGCATCCCCTTCCTGAACCGCAAGAAGCGCGCCGGGAACGGCACCGACAGCGGCAGCCGCGTGTGGACCCGGGTCCTCGGTGGCGTACTGAAGCGTCCCGCGGTGTCGCTGGTGGTGGCCGCGGGAGCGCTGGTCGCCATCGCGCTGCCCGCGCTCGGCATGAAGACGCAGAACCTCACGCTGGACCAGGAGTTCGGCGACTCGGTGCCGATCGTGGCGACCTACGGGCGGATCAATGAGGCGTTCCCGGGCGGTGCGGACCCGGCGGTGGTCATCGTCAAGGCGGACGACATCAACGCGGGGCCGGTGAAGCAGGGGATCGACGACTTCCGTAAGCAGGCGGTGAGTTCGGGCGCGTCCCGGGGGCCCGTCGAAGTGGTCCGGCACGACGCGCAGGGCATCGCATTTGTATACGTACCGCTGGTGGGCGGCTCCGACCAGGACAAGGCGGAGAAGAGCCTGGACATCCTGCGCAAGGAGGTTCGTCCGGCGACACTCGGCAAGATCGACGGGCTGCAGGCGCCGATCACCGGTCAGGTCGCGGGCTCGAAGGACTTCAACGACCAGCTCACCGGGGCCGTGACACCCGTCTTCGCCTTTGTGGTGGTGTTCGCCTTCATCCTGATGCTGCTGTCGTTCCGGTCGCTGACGATCGCGATCACCTCGATCGTGCTCAACCTGCTGTCGGTGGGTGCGGCGTACGGCATTCTCACCGCGGTCTTCCAGCACGGCTGGGGAGCGTCGCTGGTCGGCGCGGAGGGCGTGGGCGCCATCATCACGTGGCTGCCGCTGTTCCTCTTCGTGATCCTGTTCGGGCTCTCGATGGACTACCACGTGTTCGTGGTGTCCCGGATCCGCGAGGCGAAGGTTCAGGGGCGTGACACGCGGGACGCGATCACCCATGGCGTGGTGACGACGGCGGGCGTGGTGACGAGCGCGGCGGTCATCATGGTCGCGGTGTTCGCGATCTTCGGCACGCTGTCGATGCAGTCGATGAAGCAGATGGGCGTCGGCCTCGCGGCGGCGGTCCTGATCGACGCGACGGTCATCCGCGGGGTGCTGCTGCCGGCGATCATGGCGCTGCTGGGCGACAAGAACTGGTACTTCCCGAAGTGGCTGCGGTGGCTGCCGGATCTGACGCACGACGAGTCCGCGGCGGCTCCGGCCCCGGTGGCGGGACCACGCCACGACGACGACCGCCCGGACCCGGTGCGGGTCTGACGAGGGGTGAGCGGGCGGGGCCCGGTGTCGGGGCTCCGCCCCGAACCCTCCCCCTACGCCCTACGGGCGTAGGGGGACCCCCGCTCCTCAATCGCCGGAGGGGCTCTCTTCGTCAGCGCTGATACCGCGCAAGCACCTGATTCCCGTCCTTCACAAGCCGTTTACACAGCTCGCTCTCGTCGATCGCGCCGCTGTAGTACTCCTGCAGCGCGGGCGTGGCCACCTTGTCCTTCCATTCCGGATAGCCCCGCACCGACTGCGTGGGCGCGGACCGCAGATCCCGTGCGAGCGCCGCGCCGGTGGCCCAGCCGTCCTTCTCCGTGTGCAGCGCGGGGTCCGCCAGCGCCCGCGTGCCGGTCGGCAGCATCCAGTCGCCCTTCGCGAGCCGCACCATGTTCTGCGGCTGCAGCATGAAGTCGATGAACCGCGCCGCCTCCTTCTTGTACGGACTGTCCTCGGCGATCGAGAGCGTCTGCGGGCTCACCCCCTGGGCCAGGCCCCCGTCCCCGGCCGGGGCGGGCAGCACCGTCCACTCGAGCCCCTTGGGCGCCTGCTGCACGATCTGCTGCCGGTACGAGAAGCCGAGCGGGACCATCGCGTACTTGCCGCCGAAGAAGCCGGGCAGGGTGTCGGAGCCACCCGAGCCGAGAGTGGTGCGCGATGCGCTCCGGTCGGTGTTGACCTGTGCGTTGATGGTTCGGGGCACCACCTGGTCGGCCGTGTCGAAACGGACTTGGACCTTGCCGTCGGCGCCGCGGTGGAAGACCTGGCCGCCGGTGGAGAGGGAGAGGTTGAGAGTGGCCGAGACCGGCTCCTTGAGCGGCCAGGCGATGCCGTACTTCCCCTCCCCCATCTTCTGCGTCAGTGCCTTGGTGACCTGCCGGAACTCCTCCCAGCTCCACGGCTGCCGAGCAGTCGGCACGCGCACCCCCGAGGAGTGAAGAAGCCTCTTGTTGGCGATGAGGACGCGCGGCTCCTGGAGGAAGGGGACGCCGTAGATCCCCTCGCCGAAGGTCGCGGTCTGCCAGCTCTGCCGCGGGATGCCGGACCTGAGGCGCTGGGGCAGCAGCTCCCCGATATCGGCGAGATAGCCGCCGTACGCGAAGTCGGCGAGGTCGTCGGAGGCGTCGTGGATGATGTCCGGCGCCTCGCCGCCCTCGAAGGCGGTCAGCAACTGGTCATGGACGCTGTCCCAGCTGCCCTGGATGTACGTCACCCGGATGTCGGGATGACGCGCGTTCCACTCCGCCACCAGCTCCTTGTTGGCGTCGACGGACTCCTTCTGCCAAGCCAGCGACTGGAAGCGGAGCGTGACTCTCCCCTCGGTGTTCTTGCCGTCGTCCGAACAGCCGGTCAGCAGGAGGACGAGCGCGGTCGCCGCGGCTGCGAGCAGTCGTACGCGCATCAGCTCTTCACCGCCCCGGCCAGCATCCCGCCCGTGATCCGCCGCTGGATGACGGCGAAGACGACGAGCGAGGGCAGCGTCGCAAGGAACGCGGCCGCCGCGAGCGGCCCGAGGTCGGCGACGCCCTCCGCGCCGAGGAAGTGGGTGAGGACGACCGGCAGCGTCTGCTTCTCCGGGGTCTTGAGCAGGACGAGCGCGAAGAAGAACTCGTTCCATGCGGTGATGAAGGCGAACAGCGCGGTCGCGACGATGCCGGGGGCGAGCAGCGGCGCGGTGACCGAGACAAGGGTGCGGACCCGGCTCGCGCCGTCGACGGCCGCGGCCTCCTCCAACTCGCGGGGCACGGCCCGTACGTACCCGACCAGCATCCAGAGCGCGAACGGCAGCGCCCACACCACATACACCATGATCAGGCCGGACAGAGTGTTGATCAGCTGCAGGTTCTTCAGGACCAGGAACAGCGGAATGATCACCAGGACGAACGGGAACGCCTGGCTGACCACGACCCAGCCGGTGGCGGCGGTGGAGAGCCTCGTGCGGTTGCGGGCCATGACATAGGCCATGGGGGTCGCGATCAGCACGGCGACGACGGCCGCGGCCAGGGCCGCGACGAGGCTGTTGGCGGCGGCCTGGAGAAGGGGCTGTTCGTCGAAGGCCTGCCGGAAGTTGTCGAGGGTCGGGTCCTCGGGGATCCAGGAGGGGTGCAGCGAGCCCAGTTCGCGCGGCGGCTTGACGGCGGTGGACAGCAGCCAGAGGAAGGGAAAGGCGAGAAAGACGAGATAGCACAGGAGCGCGAGGTACTGGCCTGCGCGGGCGGACCTGCTGGTGCGGAGGGCCGTCACTTCTCGTCGCCTCCCTTGAGCCGTCCTGCGAGATAGAGGGCGAGCATCATCGAGATGACCGCGACCATGACGCAGCCCATGGCGGCGGCGTATCCGAACTGGCCGTAGCGGAACGCCTCTTCGTAGGCGAAGAGCATGGGCAGGCGGGTGCGGCCGCCGGGTCCGCCGCCCGTGAGCACGTAGACCAGGGCGAAGGAGTTGAAGTTCCAGATGAAGTTGAGCGCGGTGATGGCGAGGGCGACGGGTCTGAGGGCGGGCCAGGTGACCGTGCGGAAGCGGCGCCAGGCCCCGGCGCCGTCGAGGGCGGCGGCTTCGTGGAGTTCGTGCGGGGTGTTCTGGAGCCCGGCGAGGAGGGCGACGGTGGTCTGCGGCATACCGGCCCAGACGCCGACGAGGACGACTGCGGGCAGGGCGGTGGCAAGTCCGGAGAGCCAGTCGCGTCCGTCGCCGAGCCCGAGGTCGCGGATGGTCTCGTTGAGGATGCCGGCGTCCGGGTTGTAGACGAGCCGCCACATGATGCCGACGACGACTTCCGGCATGGCCCAGGGAATGATCGCGAGGGCACGGGCGAGAAAGCGTAATCGGAGGTTCTGGTTGAGCAGCAGGGCGAGGCCGAGAGCCAGCGCGAACTGGGGGACGGTCACTCCGAGCGCCCAGAGCAGGCCGATCCTGAACGAGTCCCAGAAGAGGGTGTCGTGGACCAGGTCCCGGAAGTTGAGGGTCCCGATCCATTCGGTGGGTTCGGTGCGGCCGGCCTGGGAGTCGGTGAAGGCGAGTGAGATGCCGTAGAGCAGGGGGCCGACGCTGAGGACGAGGATCGGGATCAGGGCGGGAAGTACGAGGAACCAGGTTCCGTGGTCCGACTGCCTTCCGGCCCGTGGCCGTGTGGACCCTGGCCGTGTGGAGCGTGCCCTCGCGGACCGTGGCTTTCCGGACCGTGGTGTGAGGCTCGCCAATGTCACGGATTCGACTCCTTCGGGCGGCTCATCCTGTTCCGGCCCCGGCGGCCCCCGTCATCGTGCTGACGGTCCGTCGGTTCGTCAAGGCAACCTGCATGAATGCGAGACTCTGTCGCCATGGATGAGACACGGGCCCGCGACGTACTGGCGGCTGCGGGACTGCCTGCCGGCGCGACGCTGCTGGCGCTCGGCGAGAACGCGGTGTTCGGGGCGAGCGAGGTCGTCGTCAAAGTCGGCCGGGACGCGGAGCTGCTGGCGCGGGCGGACCGCGAGCTGGCGGTCGGGGCGTGGCTGGCGGAGGCGGGTGTGCCGGCGGTCCGGCCCGCGGAGCCGAAGGCGCGCCTGGTCGAGGGGCACCCGGTGACGGTGTGGCACCGGCTGCCGGACGCGGTGCGGGTGGCGGAGCCGGCGGACCTGGCGCGGCTGCTGCGTCTGGTTCATGCGCTGCCGTCCCCTCCCTTCCCGCTTCCGCGGCGGGAGTTGCTGGGAGGTGTGGAACGGTGGCTGCGGCTGGCGGGGGACGCGATCGATCCGGCGGACGCGGCGTATCTGCGCGCCCGCCGCGACGGTTTCGCGGCGGCGGCGTCCGCGCTGACACCGCACCTCCCGCCGGGCCCGATCCACGGCGACGCGCTCCCCCGCAACATTCACGTGGGCCCGGACGGCCCTGTCCTGGTCGACCTCGAGACGTTCTCGTCGGACTTCCGGGAGCACGACCTGGTGGTCATGGCGCTGACGCGCGACCGGTACGGCCTTGCGCCGGACGCGTACGAGTCGTTCACGGAGGCGTACGGGTGGGATGTGCGCGAGTGGGAGGGCTGCGGGGTCCTGCGGGGCGCACGCGAAACGGCGAGCTGCGCATGGGTGGCGCAGCACGCCCCGACGAACCCGGCGGCGCGGGAGGAGTTCGCCCGGCGGGTCGCGTCACTGCGTGAGGGGGCGGAGGGGGTGCGCTGGCACGCGTTCTGACGGTGCGGGGGCGGACGCGCCGTAACCAAGGGGCTTCGCCCCCTGGACCCCCGAACGCGCTTCGCGCGTGTCCTCAATCTCCCCCAAACTTCGTCCGGGGGGACCCCAGACGGGCTTGAATTGTGCGGCTCGGCCGCACAATTCAAGCCCCGCCGGCGTTTGAGGCGTGTGGGTCCCCCACGCCCGCAGGGCGTAGGGGGAGGGTCCGGGGCGGAGCCCCGGGCTCAGCCCGCCGACGGCACCAGCTCCCGCACCGGCCACGACGCGTCCACCACCGCGTCCGCACTGCCCTTGCGGCGCAGAAAGCGCTGGAAGTCCGTCGCCCACTCCGCGTACCACGAGATCTGGCGCTCATGCAGCTCCGCCGGTGTCAGCGCGGCCACCACCTCGTGCCGTTCCGCTATCGCACACGCCACCCGGACCGCTGCCAAGGCGTCCGCGCTCGCGTCGTGGGCCGACTCCAGTACTACGCCGTATTCCGTGCAGACCGCCTCCAGCGTCCGCTTGCCCTTGCGGTAGCGGTCGACTGCGCGGTCGATCGTGTAGGGGTCGATCACCGGGCCGATCTCGCGGCCGCCCAGGCGGGCACTCAGCGACGGCAGGCCGTGTCGCTGCAACTCGGCCGTCAGCAGGGTCAGATCGAAGGCCGCGTTGTACGCCACGACCGGCACGCCCTGCGCCCAGTACCCCGTCAGCGTCTGAGCGATCTCGTCCGCCACGTCCCGCGCCGGACGGCCCTCCGCCGAAGCGCGTTCGCTGCTGATGCCGTGGATCGCCGATGCCTGCGCCGGGATGTGGATCCCCGGGTCCGCCAGCCATCCGAGCCGCCGCACCGGCTCCCCCGGCCGGACCCCGACGATCGCGGCCGTCACGATCCGCGCCTCCAGCGGCTCCGTACCCGTCGTCTCCAGATCGAAGCCGACCAGCGGTTCCCCGTGCCAAGCCATCGTGGCCCCCTCCCTTGTGGTGCTCCCCGTGGTGCATCCCCCGTGGGTGTTCACCCTCCCACGCGCCACTGACAACTCAGGAAACCGGCCGCGAGTCCGCCCACACGGACTCGAACTCCTCGCGATATGTCTGAAACAGCCCGTGCTCGCTGTCGTGGCCCGCACGCACGACCGCACGCCCGCCACCCCGCAGCACCAGCACCGGCGCCTCCATGCCACGGGCCCGGCGCAGATAGGACTGGATGACGGCGAGGCCGTCAGGTCCGTCGCCGTCGACCAGATAGGCCGTGAAGCGGGGGGTCTCGTCGAAGACCTGGATCTCGAAGGCCCCCGGGTCCCGCAGCTTGGAGCGGACCCGGCGCATATGGAGGATGTTCATCTCCACCGTACGGCTCAACTCGCCCTTCTTGAGGCCCAGTTCCCGCTCGCGCCGCTTCACCGCGCTGCTCGCCGGGTTGAGGAAGATGAGGCGGACCCGGCAGCCGGACTCGGCGAGGCGGACCAGCCTGCGGCCGGAGAAGTTCTGGACCAGGAGGTTCAGGCCGATGCCGATCGCGTCGAGGCGCCGCGCGCCCCCGAACAGGTCTTCGGCCGGGAGCTGCCGTTGCAGCCTGACCCGGTCGGGGTGGACCGAGACCACGTCCGCGTAGCGGTCGCCGACGAGATCCTCCACCGCGTCGACCGGCAGCCGGTCCGCTGCGGCGACACCCGCACCGCTGCCGAGTATCTCGAGCAGCCGCGCGGAGGCACGCTCCGCCTGCGCGAGGACCGTCTCGTTCAGCGCACGGTTGCGGGAGACCACATTGCGCGCGACCTCCAGCTCGTCCAGCGCCAGCTCCACATCACGCCGGTCGTCGAAGTACGGCTCGAAGCACGGCCAGTGCTGGACCATCAGCTCACGCAGCTGAGGAAGGGTCAGAAAGGACAGGACATTGTCGTCCGCCGGATCGAGCAGATAGCCCTTGCGGCGCGAGACCTCCCGCACCGCGACTGCCCGCTGCACCCACTCCTGCCCGGCCGGGCCCGCCGCGGCCACCACCCAGTCGTCGCCGTGCACCGGTTCGTAGATCGGGCGCAGCACCGCGGCCACCACCGCCCGCAGCCGCTGCTCCACCAGGTTCAGCCAGATGTAGGCCCGCCCGGCACGCTGCGCGCGTGTACGGACCTCGCTCCAGGCGTCCGCGCCCCAGTCCAGTTCCGCCCCGATCTCCATCGGTCTGGCGAGGGATACCGCTCCGGGCGGCACATCGGCGGAGTCCCCCTCGTGACCTGCGTCACCGGGGGGTAGCTCCAGCCCTCCCGAGCTCACCCGTGCACCGCCTTTTCCGCCCCCACCCAACGATCAAGGAAGACTACTCCGCCTGCGGGAGGCGGTGCAGCCGGATGGGCAGTGTACTTTCCCAACTCCCTTGCCAATTCCGACCGTTCTGCCAGGCGAGATCTGCCGGAGTGAGCGGATTCATAGTGGTTGCTGCCATGGTCGATACGGGGGCGAATCAAGGAACCCGATGTTGACCGCGTCGTCCGCGGTCACCGAGGCCACTTAGCGGCAATACTTTCGGTGAGGATCTGGGCCAAGTGCCCCCCAGCACCCGGATCAGAAGTGGAAGAGTCATATCTATGCAGGTCTGGCCGGGACAGGCGTATCCCCTCGGTGCCACGTACGACGGCGCCGGAACCAACTTCGCGGTGTACTCCGAAGCCGCGCGGCGCATCGAGCTGTGCTTGCTGCACGACGACGGCTCGGAGACCGCGGTGGAGCTGCGTGAGACCGACGCTTTCGTGCGGCATGCCTATCTGCCGGGCGTGATGCCGGGTCAGCGGTACGGATTCCGGGTCCACGGCCCGTACGAACCTGAGCGCGGGCAGCGGTGCAACTCCGCCAAGCTGCTCCTCGATCCGTACGCACGTGCGGTCAGCGGTTCCATCGACTGGGGCGAGTCGGTGTACGGCTACCACTTCGGCAAGCCGGACTCGCGCAACGACCTGGACTCGGCGCCGCACACGATGACATCGGTGGTGGTCAATCCGTACTTCGACTGGGGCGACGACCGTCCGCCGCGTACCGACTATCACCGCACGGTGATCTACGAGGCCCATGTGAAGGGCCTGACCATGCTGCATCAGGAGCTGCCGCCGGAGCTGCGCGGCACCTACGCCGGTCTGGCGCACCCCTCCGTGATCTCGCATCTGACCGAACTGGGCGTCACGACGCTCGAGTTGATGCCGGTCCACCAGTTCGTCAACGACCACCGTCTGGTGGACTCCAAGCTGAACAACTACTGGGGCTACAACACCATCGGGTTCTTCGCCCCGCACAATGCCTACGCCTCCTGGGGCGACCGCGGCGAGCAGGTGCTGGAGTTCAAGCAGGCGGTGCGGGCCCTGCACCAGGCGGGCATCGAGGTCATTCTCGACGTGGTCTACAACCACACCGCCGAGGGCAACCACCTGGGCCCCACGCTCTCCTTCCGGGGCCTGGACAACGCCTCGTACTACCGGCTGTCCGAGGATCCCCGTTATTACACGGACACCACGGGCACCGGAAACTCGCTGCTGATGCGCAGCCCCCACGTGCTGCAACTGATCATGGACTCGCTGCGGTACTGGGTGACCGAGATGCACGTGGACGGCTTCCGCTTCGACCTCGCGGCGACACTGGCCCGGCAGTTCCACGAGGTGGACCGGCTGTCGTCGTTCTTCGACCTGGTGCAGCAGGATCCGGTGGTCAGCCAGGTGAAGCTGATCGCCGAGCCGTGGGACGTGGGCGAGGGCGGCTACCAGGTGGGGAACTTCCCGCCGCTGTGGACCGAGTGGAACGGCAAGTACCGCGACACCGTACGGGACCTGTGGCGGGGCGAACCGCGGACGCTCGCGGAGTTCGCTTCGCGGCTGACCGGCTCGTCCGATCTCTACCAGGACGACGGCCGGCGCCCGCTGGCCTCCATCAACTTCACCACCTGCCACGACGGTTTTACGCTGCACGATCTGGTCTCGTACAACGAGAAGCACAACGAGGCGAACGGCGAGGGAAACCGCGACGGCGAGAGCCACAACCGGTCCTGGAACTGTGGCGTCGAGGGCGACACGGACGACCCCGAGGTGGTCGATCTGCGGGACCGGCAGATGCGCAACTTCATCGCGACGCTGATGCTCTCGCAGGGTGTGCCGATGCTCAGCCACGGAGACGAGTTCGCGCGTACGCAGGGCGGCAACAACAACGCGTACTGCCAGGACAACGAGGTGTCCTGGGTGCGCTGGCCGGAGCCGGGCGCGGACGAGGACGGCACGCTGCTGGACTTCACCCGCGCGATGGTGTGGCTGCGGCGCGACCACCCGGTGTTCCGGCGGCGACGCTTCTTCCACGGGCGCCCGGTGGAGGGGACGCACGACGAGCTCTCCGACATCGCGTGGTTCACTCCCGAGGGTGAAGAGATGGTCCAGCGGGACTGGCAGGCGGCGCATGCCAAGGCGCTGTCGGTGTTTTTGAACGGACATGCGATTTCGGAGCCCGGGCCCCGGGGTGAGCGGATCTCCGACGACTCGTTCCTGCTGATGTTCAATGCGAGCGCCGAGGACCTGGACTTCGCGGTGCCGGTGAATCACGGCCGGCAGTGGCAGGTCGTCGTGGACACGGCACGCAAGGAGGGCGTCCCGCCGGGCCAGGGCCCGAAGGTGGCGGCCGGGGACCGGGTGCGGCTGATCGGCCGGAGTCTGACGGTGCTGCGGCGACCCGCATAGGTCCCCGTCCGGTCGTCAGGACGCCCGGCCGAGCGCCAGGCCCTCGCCCGGCGGCACGCGTGCCGCCGGGCAAACGTAGCCCGAACGGCGGGTACCGGCGCATGGGCCGATGACACAGATGCCCTCAAGGTGGGTACGTACGTTCGCATGACGCCCACCGCCACCTACCGGCTGCAGCTGCAGCCGGACTTTCCGTTCGCGGCCGCCGCGCTGGCAGTGCCGTACCTCGCCGAGCTCGGGGTCTCGCATCTGCATCTGTCGCCCGTCCTCGAGGCGGTGCCGGGTTCGACCCACGGCTATGACGTCGTCGACCCGACGCGGGTGCGCGAGGAGCTGGGCGGCGAGGCGGGCCTGCGGGAGCTGGCCCGCACGGCCCGCGAGCACGGTCTTGGGCTCGTCCTGGACATCGTCCCGAACCACATGGCCGCCGTGCCGCGTCACAACCGGGCCCTGTGGGAGGTGCTGCGCGAGGGTCCGCTCTCCCCGTACGCGCGCTGGTTCGACATCGACTGGGAGGCGGGCGGCGGAAAGGTCCTGCTGCCGGTGCTCACGGGCCGGTTCGGGGAGGAGCTGGAGTCGCTGTGGGTCGAGGGGGATGTGCTGCACTACGGGGAGCAGAGCTTCCCGCTGCGCGAGTCCACCGAGAAACTGCCGCTGCCCGAGCTGCTCGACGCCCAGTGGTACCGGCTCGGCTGGTGGCGGCTCGCCCGTACCGAGCTCAACTACCGGCGTTTTTTCACCATTTCGGACCTGATCGGGGTACGGGTGGAGGACCCGGAGGTCTTCGACGCCACCCATTCCAAGATCCTTGAGCTGGTACGGGACGGGGTGGTGGACGGCCTGCGGGTGGACCACCCGGACGGGCTGGCCGACCCCGAGGAGTATCTGCGGCGGCTCGACGAGGCGACGGACGGGGCGTGCTGGACGATCGTCGAGAAGATCCTCACGGGTGACGAGCACCTCCCGGCGGGCTGGCCCGTGGCCGGCACGACGGGATACGACGCGCTGCGGCACCTCGACGGCCTGTTCGTCGACCCGGCGGGCGCGGCCGAACTGCTTCGCCTGTACCGGGAGTTCGCCGGTCCGGCAGGCGACCGGGGCGGCTACTGGGAAGCTACGGTGCGCCGCGCCGCGTACAAAGTGGTCACGCATGATCTGGCTGCCGAGACCGCGACGCTGACCCGCCTCGCGGAACGCGTCTGCGCGGCGGATCCCACCCTGCGCGACCACGCGCCGTGGGCGCTGCGGGCCGCGGTGCGCGAGCTGCTGGTACGGGTGCCCGTCTACCGGCCGTACCGCGTCGGCGGCGAGGACGCGCTGCCGCTGCGGGCGGCCGCCGGAGCGAAGGCGGCGTTCGCTGTCACCGAGGAGTCCTCGGCCGTCGAGGTGGTGCGGGACCTGGCGCTGGGGCGGCTCGGCGACGGTCCCGACCATGCCGCCTTCCGTGCCCGCTTCGCCCAGACGTCGTCCGCCCTGCGCGCCAAGTCCGTCGAGGACACGGCCTTCTACCGCTACGCGCCGCTGATCTCGGCGAACGAGGTGGGCGGGGACCCGGGCAGTCCGGCGGTGGCTCCGGAGCGGTTCCATGCGTACTGCGCCCGGATCGCGCGCGACTGGCCCGCCACCGGGACGGTGCTGACGACGCACGACACGAAGCGCAGCTCGGATGTGCGGGCCAGGATCGCCGTGCTCTCCGAGTGCCCGGAGCGGTGGGCGGACTTCCTGGGGCGGATCACTGAGGAGTCGGGCCGCGCGGAGGGCGGCAGCGCACCCGATCCGCATCTGGCGTGGGTGACCTGGCAGACGGCGCTCGGGTTCGGTATCCCGTACGGCGAAAGGCTTCAGACGGCGCTGCTCAAGGCCGTGCGCGAAGCGGCGCTGCACACCACCTGGACGGAGCCGGACCCGGCGTACGAGCGGGCCGTCACCGAGTTCGTGGGCGCGGGGCCCGCGGGGCCGCCCCTGTACTCGGTCGCACTCTTCGCCCGTGAGCTGGATCCGTACACCCGGGCCAATTCACTCGGCGGGACGCTGCTGCACCTGACGATGCCAGGGGTGCCGGACCTCTACCAGGACACGGAGCGCGAGTATCTGGCCCTGGTGGACCCGGACAACCGGCGGCCGTTCCGTGAGGGTCCGCCGACCGAGAAGACCGCGATCACGGAGGCGGCGCTGCGGCTGCGCGGGGAACGGCCGGAGGTCTTCGGCGAGTCGGGGACGTACGCACCGCTCGGCGCGAGCGGCCCCGCGGCCGACCACTGTGTGGCGTTCTGCCGCACGGGCGAGGTGGTCACGGCCATCACGCGGCTTTCGCGCCGGCTGGCGCAGGCGGGGGGCTGGGCGGACACGGAACTGTCACTGCCGGACGGCCGGTGGGCCGATCTGCTCGCTCCGGAGCGGGAGTTCGGGGGCGGGCCCGTGCCGCTGGCCGAGCTCTTCGCCGACCGCCCGGTGGCGCTGCTGAGCCGCAGGGCCGTTGATCGCAGCTAGACCTGTCCGGTGCTGGGGCGAGGTTCAGCGGGCGGTGAGGCGGAAGCTCATCCGGCCGAAGCCCACCATGTCCCCGTCGTGCACGACGACCGATCCGGTCACCCGGCGCCCGTTGACCGTGGTGCCGTTGGTCGAGCCCAGATCGCGCAGGATCCACAGGTTGCCCTGCCTGCTCAGCTCGGCGTGCAGGCGCGAGACGGTGTCATGGCTCAGCCGCAGCCCGTTGCCGGGGTCACGGCCGATCCGCAGGGGGTACGGGCCGGGTTCCGGCAGCAGGAGCGGCGGCAGCTTCTCGGCCTGCCAGGCGCGGCGCAGCCGTTCGGAGAAGGCGGACACCCGGCCCACCGCCCGGTACAGATGCTGTGACCAGCGGCCATCGGTGCCGAGGTCCGCGGTGAGCGCCCGCAGTTCGTCGGACCGGCGGGCGACCAGGGCGAGTTCCATCCGCCGTATGAAGGTGTCGTGCGACAACTTCCCCTGGGCCGCGCCCTCTCTGAGCACACCGAGCACACGGTCGCGCTCGGCATCAGAGAGCCGCGCGGGATACGTGTTGAACTCGTAGGAGGACGTCACGTACGCGATTGTCGGGCCGAAGGGCCACGGGTGTCCAGAACAACCGGCGTTCCTTCCGTCCCGAGCAGCTGTGTGACCTGCGCGGAAGCGCAATTTCGCCTGCCGGGGCGCGAAGAAGGCACTGGACTGTCCCTCAGTGGCCCTCTAGCGTGATCGCGACGCCACGGACCCGACGGAAGGAGGCGAGTGCAGTGCAGATGACCCGATCCCCGCGCTCCCGCCCCGTCCACCGCGCGTTCACAGTCTGACCGGGAGCGCACACCGCAGATCTCGTCCCGAGATCTCATTCCGGAGGACTTCCCTCATGACCGAACTGGTCATCCGCGCGCTCTCCGAGAGCGACGCGCATCTCTTCGACACCCTGCCCGACCCGCTGGATGTGGGCCTCGCTCTGGCGCTCGCCACGCACCGGCCCGAATGGGAGCGGGTTGCGCTGCGCGACGGCAAAGTCGTCGCACGGGGCGCCTGGTGGGGCGGACCCGATGACGAATCCCCCGTCAACATCAACTGGTTCGACTTCGCCGAGGGCGAGGAGGCGGCGGGCGTCGAGCTGCTGCGCACCTCCCCTCACCAGGTCGAGTACGAACTGAACCTGCCCGCGGGCTGGCGTGCCGACCCGGTGACCCTGGCAGCCGGTGAGGCCAGGATGCGGGCCGCGGCCGCGGCCGGGATGAAGATCCTGGTGGAGCGTTACCAGTACCGGTGGACGCCGGAGTGCGGACTGCCGAAGCGGCCGGGGCGGCTTCGGTTCACCACCGAGCCCGACGACGCCGTGATTCTCGACGTGCTGTGCCGGGTCCACTCCGCGACACTCGACGCGCACGCGCTGCACGCCATCGCCGAAGGGGGTGTGGACCAGGCGGCGCAGGAGGAGCTGGACTTCTTCCACTGGTATCCGTCGCCGCGCGAGTGGTGGCAGCTCGCCTGCACGCCGGAGGGCGAGCTGGTCGGCCTGCACATCCCGGCGCACAATCAGTCGGGGCCGTGCATCGGCTTCATCGGCGTCGTGCCGGAGCAGCGCGGCCACGGCTATGCGTACGACCTGCTCGTGGAGTGCACGCACTTCCTGGCCGAGCGGGGCGCACAGTTCATCGGGGGTGCCACCGATCAGGGCAACTTCCCGATGGCGGCGAACTTCGCGAAGGCCGGTCATCCGATCGTCCGGGAGCGGATCAACCTCATCGCCGCTGCGCAGCATTGATCAGGAGCGGGGGTGTCCGTAAGCTCCGGACACCCCCGAGCTGAATTGGCGAGCCCCCATGACAACGCAAGAGCTGCACTCCGAGCCAAAGGTCCGCGTCGGCGGCGGCTGGATATCCGCTCTGGTGCTCGCCAACCTCGGTCTGTTCATGGCCTTCCTCACCCCGATCCAGGTGCTTCTCGCCGAGCAGATCGACGCGATCGACCCGTCGGGCAAGGAGATCGCGCTCGGCTGGACCACCGGCATCGGTGCGCTTGTCGCCGTCGTCGCCAATCCGCTGGCGGGCGCGCTGTCGGACCGTACGGGCAGCCGTTTCGGCCGCCGTCGCCCCTGGATTCTGGGCGGGGCGGCGGCCGGAGCGGCCGGGCTCGCGGTGACGGCGGCGCAGACCACGGTGGTAGGGGTGACGCTCGGCTGGTGTCTGGCGCAGCTCGGGCTGAACGCGATGCTCGCCGGCGCCAGTGCCGTCGTCCCCGACCAGGTACCGGTCGGGCAGCGGGCTGCGGTCTCCGGGTTCATCGGGATACCCCCGACACTGGGCCTGGTGGTCGGAGCGCTGCTGGTGACGATGGTGGTGACGGGCACTGCGGCGGGCTATCTGCTGCTGGCCGCGCTGACGGTGCTCTGCGCGCTGCCGTTCGTACTGCTCACCCACGACCCTCAAGTGCCGACGTCCGCACGGGAGTCGGTGCGGGCGGCGGACTTCTGGGTGAGCCCGCGGGCCCACCCGGACTTCGGCTGGGCATGGGTGACCCGTTTCCTGGTGATGCTCGGCAACGCGACCGGCACGCTCTATCTGCTCTATTTCCTCAAGGACGCGGTGCATTACGCCGATCCGGACGAGGGTGTGCTGATTCTGACGCTGCTCTACACGGCGGGTGCGGTGGTGACGGCGGTCGGGGGCGGAGTGGTCTCGGACCGGTGGGGTCGGCGCAGGGCGCTCGTGTCGGTGAGTTCGGTGGTGATGGCCATGGCCTCACTGCTGCTGGCGTTCTCGCACACCTGGCCGGTAGCCATGGGCGCCGCACTGCTGCTGGGTCTTGGTTTCGGCGTGTACATCGGGGTCGACCAGGCGCTGATCACCCAGGTGCTGCCGCGCGCCGGGGATCGTGCCAAGGACCTGGGCGTCATCAATATCGCCAACTCGGCCCCCCAGGTCCTCGGTCCCGCGCTGGCCGCACCGATCGTGACGTACGCGGGCGGATACGGGGGGCTGTATCTGACGTCCGCCGTCGTGACGGTCCTGGGTGGGGTGCTGGTCTGGAAGATCCGCTCAGTGCCGTGACCGTTCAGTGCCGTGCCCGTTCAGTGCCGTGACTTCTGGGCGGCGATGGCGTCCCGGTACCAGCCGTACGAGGCCTTCGGCGTGCGCTCCAGGCTCTCGTAGTCGACATGCACCAGCCCGAAGCGCTGGGAGGCGCCCTCGACCCACTCGATGTTGTCGGTGAGCGACCAGGTGAAGTAGCCGCGTACATCGACTCCCGCGTCGATTGCCTGGTGCAGTGAGCGCAGATGTGCGTCGAGGAAGTCGATACGGCGCCGGTCCTCGATTCCGTCGTACGAGCAGCCGTTCTCCGTGATGTAGAGCGGCGGCAGCCGGTCGCCGAAGCGCTCCTTCAGCAGGACGAGCTGTTCGCGCAGTCCGTCGGGGACCACCGGCCAGCCGAAGGCCGTGCGCTCGTCGGCCTCGATGTCCCGCAGCCCGAAGGGGAGTTCGGCGGGCAGGCCGACACCGGCGAAGTCCCCGAGGGCGTCCGTGGACGGTGCGCCGACGAGCATCGGCTGGTAGTAGTTCACGCCGTACCAGTCGAGCGGGCCGGAGATGACGGCGAGGTCCTCGGCGACCGGGCCAGGCATCAGGGCGGCGAAGTTCTCGTCGGGGTAGCGGCCGGTGAGGATCGGGTCGGCGAACATCCAGTTGGTGATGGTGTCGTACAGCTCGGCGCCGAAGCGGTCCTCCTCGCTCGTCCCCGCGGCGCGTACGGGCGAGTGGGAGACGGCGATTCCGATGTTCGCGGCGCCGGCGGCGCGCAGCGCCTGGACGGCGAGGCCGTGGGCGAGCAGCTGGTGGTGGGCCGCGGGAAGCGCGTCGAAGAGGAGCTGCTTGCCGGGCGCGTGCTCGCCGAGGGCATAGCCGAGGAGGGTGACCTCGGCCGGCTCGTTGATGGTGATCCACATCGGTACGCGGTCGGCGAGCCGTTCGGCGACGACACAGGCGTACTCGGCGAAACGGGCGGCCGTGTCCCGGTTGAGCCAGCCGCCCTGCTCGTCCAGGGGGAGCGGGGTGTCCCAGTGGTAGAGCGTGGGCGCGGGCGTGATGCCGTGGGCGCACAGCTCGTCGACGAGCCGGTCGTAGAAGTCGAGCCCGGCGGAGTTCACCGGGCCGCTGCCGCCCGGGATCACACGCGGCCAGCTGACCGAGAAGCGGAAGGCGTCCGCGCCGAGCCCCGCGAGCAGCGCGACGTCCTCGCGGTAGCGGGCGTGGAAGCCGGTGCCTCGCGAGGCGTCGGCACCGTCCTTGATCCGGCCCTGGGCGGCGAAGGCGTCCCAGCCGGAAGGCCCCTTGCCGTCGGTGTCGGCGGCTCCCTCGGTCTGGAACGCGGAGGCGGACGCGCCCCAGAGGAAGCCGGGCGGGAAGGCGGGCAGCGGCGGCATGGTCATGACCCGTGACCTTAATGGCCCTGACGACACCTCATCCAGACCCGGATCTTGCCAGGATGGGAGCCGGCATCGACGACGAGGGGACCGCCAGTGCTTTTCGAAGTGTGGGCGCCACAGGCCGAGGACCGGGTCGCGCTGTGGCTGGATGGCACGGAACGCCCGATGGCGCGCGAGGAAGGGCGCCCGGGCTGGTGGAGCGCGGAGGCCGATGCGGGCGACGGGGCGCGGTACGGCTTCGCGCTGGACGGCGGGGCCGTGCTGCCCGATCCGCGGTCGCGGCGCCAGCCGGACGGCCCGGACGGCGCCAGCGCGGTCGTCGACCAGGGCGGGTACGAGTGGCAGCACGCGTGGGCGGGGCGGGGGCTGGGCGGCGCGGTGCTGTTCGAGCTGCACATCGGCACGTACACCCCCGAGGGCACGCTGGACGCGGCGGCCGAACGGCTGGGCGAGCTGGCCGAGTTGGGGATCACTCATATCGAGCTGATGCCGCTGTGCCCCTTCCCCGGGGTGCACGGCTGGGGCTACGAGGGCGTGTCGCTGTGGGCGGTCCATGAGCCGTACGGCGGACCTGAGGCGCTCAAGCGCTTTGTCGACACGGCACACGGCCATGGCCTCGGCGTGGTCCTGGACGTGGTCCACAACCACCTCGGCCCGTCCGGGAACCATCTGCCCGCCTTCGGCCCGTACTTCACCGACACCCATCACACGCCGTGGGGCTCGGCGGTCAACCTCGACGCCCCCGGCTCGGACGAGGTCCGCGCGTATCTGCTGGGCAGCGCGCTGGCGTGGCTGCGCGACCACCGTCTTGACGGGCTGCGGCTCGACGCGGTGCACGCCCTGGCCGACACGCGGGCGCTGTCGTTCCTGGAGGAGCTGTCGGCGGCCGTCGACACGCTCTCCGGCGAGCTGGGGCGGCCGCTGTTCCTGATCGCCGAGTCGGATCTGTGCGACCCGCGGACGACGACG
Organism: Streptomyces sp. NPDC019890; assembly: GCF_044903445.1. Classification (NCBI taxonomy): domain Bacteria; kingdom Bacillati; phylum Actinomycetota; class Actinomycetes; order Kitasatosporales; family Streptomycetaceae; genus Streptomyces; species Streptomyces sp. NPDC019890. Next base: position 664,177 of record NZ_JBJDQK010000001.1, read on the forward strand.
CCGCGCGAGGCGGGTGGCCTCGGACTGCACGCGCAGTGGAACGACGACTTCCACCATGCCCTGCACACCGTGCTGACCGGCGAGTCCCAGGGCTACTACGCCGACTTCGCGGCCGCTCCCCTCGCCGCGTTCGCCAAGACCCTCACCCGTGTCTTCTTCCACGACGGTACGTACTCGAGCTTCCGCGGCCGCAGCCACGGCCGGCCCGTCGAGGTGACGAGCACCCCCGCGCAGCGCTTCCTCGGCTATGCCCAGACGCACGACCAGATCGGCAACCGCGCGCTGGGCGACCGGCTCTCGGCCACGCTCTCCCCCGGGCTGCTGGCGTGCGCGGCCGCGCTGGTGCTGACCGGTCCGTTCACCCCGATGCTGTTCATGGGCGAGGAGTGGGGCGCGCGTACGCCCTGGCAGTTCTTCACCGACCACACGGATCCTGAGCTCGCACAGGCCGTACGCAACGGCAGACGGCGGGAGTTCGCGGCGCACGGCTGGGCGGCCGAGGAGATCCCGGACCCGCAGGACCCGGCGACCCGGGACCGCTCCTGCCTGGACCGTTCCGAACGGGAGCGGGAGCCGCATGCCCGGCTGCTGTCCTGGTACCGCGAGCTGATCGCGCTGCGCCGTACGCAGCCCGATCTGAGGGATCCGGATCTGGCCGCGGTGAAGGTGGCGTACGACGAACAGGCGCGCTGGCTGGCGTACCGGCGCGGGGACCTGCGGGTCGCGGTCAACTTCGCGAAGGAGCAGACGGCGATTCCGCTGGGCGGGGGTGGGCGGGTGCTGGCGGCGTGGGAGGGGGTCCAACCACCGGGCGCGGACGGTCTGCTGCGCCTGCCGCCGGAGTCCTGCGTGCTCCTGGCGGACGGCTGAGCCCTCCCGAACTGGGGCTCCGCCCCAGACCCTCCCCCTACGCCCTGCGGGCGTGGTGGGACCCCCACGCCTCAATCGCCGGCGAGGCTTGAATTTCCCGCCGGTCGGCCTGAAGATTCAGGCCGACCGGCGGAAATCCAGCCCGTCTGGAGGTCCCCCCGGACGAAGTTTGGGGAAGATTGAGGACACGCGGCCGAAGGTCGCGTTCGGGGGTCTGGGGGCGAAGCCCCCAAGTCCGCGCCACGAAGCGGGCGCACAGGGGTCTGGGGCGGAGCCCCAGTTCGGGAAGGGGCTGGGAACAAGCCCGCCGCATGCGCTCCGCGTGCCCACCGCCCCGCTACGCGACGATCGCCATCTCACGCGACGTCGTGTTCAGGCGCCGCCCACCCTCCCCCGTCACCGTCACAATGTCCTCGATCCGGACGCCGAAGCGCCCCGGCAGATAGATCCCCGGCTCCACCGAGAAGCACATCCCGGGCACCATCAGCCGTGTCTCGCCCTCGATCATGTACGGCGGCTCGTGCGTCGTGACGCCGATGCCGTGACCGGTGCGGTGGATGAACAGGTCGCCGTACCCCGCCTCCTCGATGATCTCGCGCGCCGCCCGGTCGACCTCCTGGCAGGCCACGCCCGGCTTCACCGCCTCGACTCCGGCCCGCTGTGCCTCCTGTACGACGTCATGGATGTGCTGCTCGGCGGGGGTCGGCTCGCCGACGTGGACCGTACGGGAGGTGTCCGAGCCGTAGCCGTCCTTGAGGCCGCCGAAGTCGAGTACGACCATGTCGCCCCGCTCGATGGTCCGGTCACCGGCCTCGTGGTGCGGACTGGCACCGTTCGGACCGGAGCCGACGATCGTGAAGTCCACCTGGGAGTGGCCGAACTGCCCCAGCAGCGCGGCGAGATCGGCCGCGACCTCCGTCTCCTTGCGCCCGGAGAAGCGGACTTTCAGAATCTCCTCGTACGTCGCGTCGGCGGCGGCGCCGGCCGCGGCGAGGCGTTCCAGCTCGGCCGCGTCCTTCACCGCCCGCAGCATCGGCAACGCCTCGGTCAGCGATACGTACGAAGTCTCCGGCAACTCCTGCTGAAGACCGAGCAGATGCATCGCCCAGGCGTTGTCGCTGATCCCGAACCGCCCGTCCACATCGAGGAGTGGCGCGGTGGCCGCGTAAGGGTCCTTGCCGTCGGTCCAGTCCCGCAGGGTGAGGGCGGACGCGCCGGGAGCGCGCTCCGCGTCCGGGGCCTCCAGGGTCGGCACGACGAGCACCGGGTCCTGGCCGGCGGCGAGAACGAGGAGGGTGAGCCGCTCGGTGGCGGCGGGCCGGTAGCCGGTGAGATACATCAGGTCGGGGCCGGGCGCGACGAGCACTCCCGCGAGCCCCGCATCGGCTGCGGAGTCGGCGGCGCGGGCCATCCGGGCCCGGTAGTCGTCAGCGGTGAAGGGCGGGGGTGTGGTCGGCATGGGGCCATCCTGCCCGCAGGCAACGGGGCGCGCGAGCCGGCCCCGCGGGCTCGGTCCCTTGCCACGGGCTCAGTCCTGGCCCTTGGCCACCAGCCGTTCCAGCAGCTCCTGGAACTCCTCACCGACCACGATCCGCAGGCTCTCGCCGTCCTCGTCGCGGTCGCTGAGCTGGGTGAGCACCCCGTCGCGCCACCAGTAGACGTACGGGCTGATCGCGCCGGGCGTGTCGGCGTATCCGGAAGCCGCGAAGGAGGCCATCGCGTTGAGCGCGGGGATCACGCCGGCGTCGTGGATGGCGTGGAAGGCGAGCTGGTGCCGGAACGGCATCGCCACCAGCGCTCCGTCGGCGGTCAGCTGCTCGCCGGTGACCTGACCTACGAGGCTGTCGAGCGCGAGTACCCGGCTTGCGGTGTAGAAGGAGTCGCCGAGGACCACCTCGAAGCGCATGCCGCCGGAGTCCTTGACCGTCTCGTGGCCCTCGACGGGCAGGCCCCTGAGGTTGTACAGCGCCTGGTCGCGCAGGTACTGGAGGTCCCCGAGGGGTTCCAGGGCCTCGTCGGTGAGCATCATGACGCTCTCCGGGAGGTCGAGCGCGATGATCTCGTACAGGCCGGGGGCAAGGGCGCGTGCGTAGCCGAAGTTCTTGGCGTCGAAGCCGTCGGGGCCGACGACGCGCGGGTAGAGCTGAGCACGGATCTGCTCGGTGGGCAGGGTGTCCAGGGCGGAGGGCGCGTCCATGGTGCGCAGGACCATCCCGACGTGCTGGCGGACGAGCTCGGGCCAGGCCCGCGGCCCGCGGTCGTCGTTGTGCAGAACCGCGGCGAGATTGACGAGTCCGAACTGGCGGCCCGCGCTGTCGGAGACCACATCGGCGTAGACGGTCACCTCAAGGCCCTGTTCGGCGAATGCCTCGCGCACCTGGGCGCGGAAGCGGGTGCCCTCGGCCACCGAGAAGAACGAGAACTCCGGGTCCCGGGGCGCATCGCGTCCGTCGCGCTTCGGCCCTCGCCGGAACAACCCCACGTCAGCCGCCTTCCGCTCGCGTGCCAGGACTTCGAGGATTCGAGCGTACAGACCGCGTACCAAGGAGTCGGGCCATGCACGCGTCCGGTCGGCCAACTCCTTGGCAACTCGACCCGGGCGACGCACTTCCGGCCGGAGCTGCACGGGAGCGGGACCCGCCCGATCCGGTCGTGCGGGCGCCTGCGGCTGCGGCTGAACCGGCGGTAGCGGTGGCATACGCGAGCCGGCGGGCTACGGGGACTGTGTGACCACGAAGTCGGCGCGGTTGCGGCCGCGGGCGACCAGCCGGGCGTTGGGCTCGTCGGAGTCATGGACCCAGCGCTCGGCGTACGGGCGCTGCTTGCCGAACCGCACATGCCGGTCGACCAGGCGGCGTACGCGTACGGCGTCGTCGATCTCCAGGTACCAGACCTCGTCGAGGAGCGGGCGGACCTGCGCCCAGGGGCCATCGTCGTGGAGAAGGTAATTGCCCTCGGTGACGACGAGAGGGACCTCTGGGGCGACCGGAATGCTGCCGGCCACCGCTTCCTCCAGGGCGCGGTCGAAGGCGGGGGCGTAGACCGTGGTGTCCCGGGCGGGGGCCCGCAGCCGGGCGAGCAGGGCGGCGTATCCGGCGGCGTCGAAGGTGTCGGGGGCGCCCTTGCGGCCGGCCCGGCCGAGGCGCTCGAGCTCGGCCTGGGCGAGGTGGAAGCCGTCCATGGGGACGAGGACGGCGAGGCCGTCGAGGGAGTCGACGATATGGGCGGCGAGGGTCGACTTCCCGGCACCGGGGGCTCCTGCGATGCCCAGGATGACGCGACGGCCGGGGACGGCGAGGGCGCGGGCACGGTACAGGACGTGCGGTGGGTACTGCGGGGGCGGTGGCGCATGCATGGGCCGCATTGTTCCATCGCATTGATCGATCATGGTCATACGTATAACGTGGCCGCATGTCGTTCATCGCCCTGGTCACCCTCGTCGTCCGCGACTACGACGAGGCCATCGCCTTCTACACCGACGCCCTCGGTTTCGAACTCGTCGAGGACACCGACCGCGGGGACGGCTCGCGCTGGGTGGTGGTCCGCCCGCGCGGGACGGGGCACGGCACCGCGCTGCTGCTGGCCCGCGCCACGGACGAGGTCCAGCGCTCGAGCGTGGGCGCACAGACGGGCGGCCGGGTCGGCTTCTTCCTGCACACCGAGGACTTCGCGGCCGACCACGCCCGGATGACGGCGGCGGGCGTCCGCTTCCTGGAGGAGCCGCGGCACGAGCCGTACGGCTCGGTCGCGGTCTTCGAGGATCTGTACGGCAACCGCTGGGACCTGCTGCAGCCCAAGTAGTGTCCGGGCGCATGACCGCACGTGCCCTTGAGCTGCTGAGGCAGCAGCAGCGTCTGGCCGAACTGGCCGCGTTCACCTTCCACTTCGACCTTCGGCGGGTGTCACTGCGAGGAGGTCCGCCTCGCGTCCGGTGCGTTGGAGCCGATGGCGCGCGGCAAGACCTTCCTGAAGCTGATCGGCAAAGAGTTCCGCAAGAAGCTCAGCCCCCTGTCCACGGAGGCGAAGTGGGCCGTTGTCCACGGAGGCGAAGTGAGCCGTTGCCGGGCTGAAGCGCTCGTAGCGGCGCGGGCTCGGGCCGGGCTGTCGTCCGTCTCCCCCACACTTCGTCCGCGTCCCTTCGACGGGCTCGACGGGGTGCCGTAAACGTTGACGCTTCACCCTTCTCGGTCTCCTCTCCCGCCCCGGCTGCCCAATGGCTCTGATCGTTCTACTCTCATAGCAGAAGGCGGGCGGAAGGCCGGCCTGTCGACCGCCAGCCTCTACTGAGAGGAGGCGGACATGAAGACGCCGATACGGCGGTCCGCGATCTTCACCAGCGCGGCCGTGCTCCTGCTGGCAGCCTGCGGGACGAGTGGCAGTTCCGGGGCGGCTGCTCCCGAGAAGGACGGGGACGGTCAGCTCAAGTTCGGATACGTCCTGCCGGAGACGGGACCGCTGGCCTTTCTCGGCCCACCGCAGATCCAGTCGATGAAGTTCGCGATCACAGCGATCAACGCCGACGGCGGAGTGCTCGGGAAGCCGATACCGGCTGTGGTCTCGGGCGACGAGGCCGGGCAGGAAGCAGTTGCCGCACAATCCGCCGACCGGGTCCTCAACTCCGGCGTGGACGCGATCATCGGCGCGGCGGCCTCCGGCATGTCCCTGGCATTCATCGACCGGGTGACCGGAGACGGCGTGGTCCAGTGTTCGGGGTCGAACACCGCACCCACGTTCACCGACTACGACGACGGCGGGTTCTACTTCCGTACCGCGCCGAGTGACGCGCTGCAGGGGCCGATCCTGGCGAAGACCGTCCTCGGGGACGGCCATAAGCGGGTGGCCCTGGTGGCACGTGCCGACGACTACGGCAAGGGACTGCTCGACGCCACCAAGAAGGCCCTTGAGGCCGGCGGCGCGACCGTGGTCGTCTCCGAGACCTACGACCCGAAGGCGACGAACTACGACCAGGTCGTGCAGAAGGTGAAGAACTCCAAGCCGGATGCCACCGTGGTGATCGCCTTCGAGGAGGGCGCGCAGATCCTGCAGGGTCTCATCGAGGCAGGTCTCGGGCCCGATCAGATTGGCGTGTACGGAGCCGACGGACTGCGCAGCGAGGAGCTGCCCGCCCTGGTTTCCCCGAAGAATCCCGCCAGGCTCGCCGGGATGAAGGGCACCGCACCGGCATCGGCGGCCAACAAGCAGTTCGTGACGGAGCTGAAGAAGTTTGCACCGAGTCTGAAGGAGCTGCAGTTCGCACCGCAGGTCTTCGACTGTGTGACGACCATCGCGCTCGCCGCCGAGCAGGCGAAGTCCGACGACCCGGGCAAGTTTGCGAAGGAGATGGTCGGCGTCACCAAGGACGGCGAGAAGTGCAACAGTTTCGCCGCGTGCAAGAAGCTGATCGCAGCCGGCAAGGACATCGACTACGACGGCGTGAGCGGTCCGCTCGACTTCACCGACGCCGGCGAACCCGGTCAGGCGACGATCGAGGTGTACACCTACAACGACAAGGGCCAGCTGCAGACTCTGCGCACCGAAGTGAGCAAGGGCCAGCAGTGACCCCGAGCACCAACAAGCCCTCCGAGGAGGATGTTCAGCGGACGCGGGCGAGGGTGCCGAGGTACAACTCGATCACCTTCTCGTCGTGCAGCAGAGACATGCCTGTGCCGGTGTACGCGTTGCGGCCCTGGTCGAGCACATAGCCACGGTCGCAGATCTGCAGGCACCTGCGGGCGTTCTGCTCGACCATCAGCACGGCGACGCCCGCGTCGTTGATCTCCTTGACCCGCTCGAACACATGGTCCTGATGGATCGGGGACAGGCCGGCCGACGGCTCGTCCAGCAGCAGCAGCTCCGGCTCCATCATGAGTGCGCGCGCCATGGCGAGCATCTGCCGCTCGCCGCCGGACATCGAGCCGGCCTTCTGTTTGCGGCGCTGGGCAAGCAACGGGAAGAGCTCCTCCACCGCCCCGGTACGCCGGTCAAAGGCCTTGGGCCGCAGATAGCAGCCCATTCGCAGGTTCTCCTCGACGGTCAGGGCGGGAAAGACGTTCTGCAGCTGCGGTACATACCCCACGCCCCGGCTGACCAGCTGGTGCGCCGGCCGGTTGGTGACGTCCTCACCATGCAGCCGCACCGCCCCGGTGCGTACCCGCAGCAGGCCGAAAACCGTCTTGATCAGTGTCGACTTGCCGGCGCCGTTGGGACCGATCACGCCGACCAGCTCGCCGGGCCGCACCTCGATATTGCACCCGCGCAGCACGTCGACTCCGGCCAGGTACCCGGCGACGATTTCGTCGGCCACCAGCACCGGGCCTTCCTCGTTCGCGGACATCGGCCACTCCTCCTACGCGGTTGCCCCGGGTTCGTCGTGCCGCTTGCCCAGATAGGCGTCCACGACGGCGGTGTTCCTGCCGATCGTGTAGGGCGGTCCCTCGGCCACCAGGCGGCCGTCGGCCATCACGGCCACCCAGTCACTGATGCCCATCACCACGTCCATGTCGTGCTCGACGAAGCACACGGTCAGCCCCTCGTCCCGCAGCTGGGTGATGTGTCCGAGCAACGACTGGGTCAGGGCGGGGTTCACGCCGGCCATCGGCTCGTCGAGCAGGACCATGACCGGCCGGGCCATCAGTGCACGCGCCAGTTCCAGCAGTTTGCGCTGTCCGCCGGAGAGCGTGCCTGCATAGTCGTCGCGCAGACGCGCGAGCCTGAACCGTTCGAGCAGCTCGTCGGCCCTCCCCACGATCTCGCGCTCCTGCCCTCGCCACATCGGCCGCAGCAGTGCCGTCACCACCCGCTCGCCGCGCTGCCCGGTCGCGGCGAGCAGCATGTTCTCCAGCACGCTGAGCCGGGCGAGCGTCCGGGTCAGCTGGAACGTACGGACCAGACCCCTGCGCGCCACCTTGTGTGCCGGGCGGCCGGCGAGCGGCTGTCCGTCGAACGACCAGCGGCCTCCGCCGGCCCGGTCGAAACCGCTGATCACGTTGAACAGCGTTGTCTTTCCGGCACCGTTGGGGCCGATGAGCGCAGTGATGGTTCCCCGCTGCACCTCGAGATGGTCGACCCGTACCGCGGCGAGTCCGCCGAAGGCGCGGGTCACGTCGTCCATGACGAGCAGCGGGTCGGGCTTGTGCACCCCTGGCTCGGGCCGGAGCCCGGCAAGCCGGCCACCGACCGCAGTGGGAACCGCGGGGGGCGGCGGCAGCGGCTTCCGGGGCATGGGGGAGGTGTCAGCGGGCACTGAGCAACATCTCCTTCTTGCTGCCGAGAATGCCCTGCGGTCTGAACGCGACCAGCAGGATGAGTGCGAGCCCGACCAGGGCGAAGCGCACGGCGCCGACCTCCGCCGGGCTGATGACGTCGGCCGAGATGTAGCCCGCGTCGATGGCCTGCCGCAGCCCGCTGTCCAGGAAGGTCAGTACGAACCAGAACAGGACCGAGCCGACAATCGGGCCCATGATCCGCCCGGCTCCGCCCAGCACCAGGATGGTGTAGAGGAAGAAGGTGACGCCGGGATCGAAACTGTCCGCGCTCGCCGACTGCACCTGGATCGTCTGCATCATTCCGGCCGCCGCACCGATCACGCCGCCGATGATCAGGCTCTGCATCTTGTACGCGTAGACGTTCTTGCCGAGGCTGCGTGCGGCGTCCTCGTCCTCGCGGATGGACCGGATGATCCGGCCCCACGGGCTGTGGATCAGCAGGGCGAGCAGCGCCGCGACAACCATCACCAGGCCCCATACGACGATGAGCACCCACAGGTCCCGGGTGTTGAACTTCACCAGCCAGAAGCCGTAGCTGCCGCGCGGGATCGGGTTCAAGTCGTAGAAGTCGTTGGCGAACCGCTGCAGGCCGAACACACCGCCGGTGGTCGGCTCGGCCCAGCTGGAGCGATAGAACAGCCGAAGTGTCTCCCCGGCGGCGATCGTGGTGATGGCGAGATAGTCGGCTCGCAGCCTCAGGGTGGGCAGGCCGAGCAGCAGGGCCAGCACGACGGCCGAGGCCAGCCCGACCAGGATGCCGAGCCACATGGGACCGCCCCAGGTCGCCACGGTGATCGCGAGCCCGTACCCGCCGACGAGCATGAAGCCGACCTGACCGAAGTTCAGCAGTCCGGTGTAGCCGAAGTGCAGGTTGAGCCCGATCGCGGCGAGCGCGTAGATGGCGGCGATGGGCCCGATGCCGGACCGGATGGCGTCGGAGAAGATGACCGAGAAGTCCATGGCGCACCCCTCACCCGACCCGTTCCCGCTGTCCGAGGATCCCCTGCGGACGGATGAGCAGCACGATGATGAGCGTCAGCAGCGCCCAGGCGTACTGCAGGTCGATCGGGAACCACAGGGTGGACACCTGGGCGACGATGCCGATGACAAGGCTGCCCACCATGGCCCCGTACGCCGAGCCGAGTCCACCGAGGATGATCCCGGCGAACATGAGCAGCAGCAGCTTGAAGCCCATGTCCCAGGTGACGATCTCTTCCAGCCCGAAGAAGACTCCGCCGAGGGCTGCGAGACCACCGCCGAGCATCCAGACCACGAGCACCACGCGCTGTACGTCGATGCCCGAGGCCTCTGCGAGGTCCCGGTTGACGGAGACGGCACGGATGGCCGTGCCGATGCGCGTCTTCTGCAGCATCGCGGCGACGGCGAGCAGCACCGCCACCGAGAGCAGGGTGACGGTGAGATCCCGCGGGGTGATGCCGACGGGACCGAGGTCGTACGCCTTTTGGACGTCGTACTGGGCGTAGGAGCCGGGCCGCGCTCCGTAGAGCACGAGTACAACGTGCCGCAGCAGCAGCGACAGTCCGATGGTGACGATGAACAGGTTGATCAGCCCGGTGCCCCGGGCTCGCAGCGGCCTCATGACGCCCCGCTCGATGGCCCCGCCCAGCAGGGCCCCGAAGACGACCGCGGCGAGGGTGGCGGGGATCAGGTGCCACTGCGGACCGGCCGCGGAGACATTGAGGAAGAAGGCGAACGTGGCGCCGATGGTGACGAGCTCGCCGTGCGCGAAGTTGATCAGATGGACGGTGCCGAAGATCAGGGAGAGCCCGACCGCGCAGATCGCGATGATGACGCCGAACTGAATACCCTCGATCAGAGCCTGCAGGAAGCGCGCACCGAAGTTCGGGCCGCGCGGGACCTCATCACCCTGCGCCGACGCGTTGACCGCGGGCAGCATCACAAGGAACAGGGTGAGTACTGGTACCAAAAACCGCTGATAGCGCACGGGATGTCCGGTCTCTCACGACCACCCTTTGTCACTCAGTGTAAGGGCAGCTTGATTTTCTGGCTCGTGGAGAACCCTAATCTTCTGGCTCGTGGGGAACCCCCCGCTCACCGCGCGTCGCTCTCACGCGTCCCGCGACCTGAGCAGCGCGCCGCCCAGCAGCAGCGCCCCGGCCGCGTATCCGGCGAGAACCGCGAGACCCTTGACAGCCTACGAAACGGGCCTGGTGGTGCCGGGGACCCGGCCTGACGCCGGGCAGCCCGCTCCGTCGTAGCCGGGTGACGGTTCGTCATGGTGCGCCGGGACGTGACGCCCACCGGTCCCGTTCATCAGGCACCGGGGGCCGGTGAACCGCCCCCGGGACGGGTCAGTCGTCGGCGCCGTAGGCGTACGCGATCGCGTATGTGTCCTCATAAAGGTGCAGGCGGACGATCCGGCCGTTCTCCACGGTGAGGTGGACGGCCACGGGCGCGCTGAATCTGCGGCCGGTCGCCTCCATGGTGTTCCCGAAGCGGCCGAGCACGACCGCGTCGGAACCGTCGACGAGGATGTTGTGGATCGTGGTCTCGGCCGTACCCGGGACGAAGGCGGACCACATCGTCTTGAAGTACTCGGGTACCTGCTGCCGCTGTGAGCGGTGTCCGGCCCAGGGGAACTTGTCACCTCCGGGCACGAACCAGTCGATCTCCTCGGCGAAGTTGTCGGCGATGCGGTCGGCATCGCCTTCGGCGATCAGCCGAAGGAATGTCTCGACCGTCCCGCGGACGGTGGGTGTGTGGTTGGTGTCGGGTGACACGACTGCCTCCAAGAACGAGGATGGTGTGGGTGGTAACCATTTTGGTTACGTCTGAGGGTGTGGCGGAGGCCGGATGCCGACTGCGAAGCAGGAATCGGCTCCGGTCCTCCGCGCTCCGGATCGGGTGGGCTTCAGGCGGGTGGGCTCTAGCGGGCGGCCAGGACGTCCCGCAGTACGTCGGTGAGCGTGGTGCGGGCCAGTTCGCGCCGGACGGTGTCCTCGATCCCGTCGTAGATGTTCTGCATGGCCGGCCGGATTCCGTAGCCCACCGGGCATTCCTGGTTCGGTGTGGCGCGGTGCATGGCGAACAGGGTTCCGGGCTGTACGGCGTCGTAGACGTCCAGCAGGGTCATGGATTCGAGTTCGCGCGACAGCATCCAGCCCGCGCCTGCTCCGCGCCGGGACTCGACGAGCCCCGCCTTGCGCAGCTCGGCGAGCAGGCGCCGGATGACCACGGGATTGGTGTTCACGCTTTCCGCGATCTGCTCCGACGTGACGACCTCGCGGCCGTAACGCTTGTTGAGCTCCATCCACGCCAGGGCGTGAGCGGCGATCGTCAGCCTGCTGTTGGCGCTCATCTCGACTTCGCTCCTCCCGATGGTCGTAACCATAGTTGTTACGATTGCGGGCAGTCAAACTGTGGTGCGACCCGCCTCCAGCGGCCTGGCATGCTCACCTCTGTGCTGACCGAGGGCGCCGTGGTGGACCCCACCCCGGCAACCACCAAGATCGGCCTGGAGTCTGCCTGGCGAAGGCCCGGACCCGGCGCGTACGCAGCACGGGCCTTCGCCCCCGTACTAGGCGCGGACTTCCGTGGAGATCATCCCGGTATCCGGGAGCGCGCTGGGCGGCTCATCGCCGTACCAGGCGTATTCGATCGCCGACAGATATCCATCGGTGGCCCAGAGCAGGATCTCTCCGAAGAGTGATCCCGACTCGTCCACGACGGTCGCGTCCACAGGGATGACGCCCGCGGCAGCCGGCGAACGAGGAGCGCCTTCCAGCACCTCCAGGTCGACGCTCGCCGAATCCGCTGCCCATTGCGCAACCACCCGCGCGAAGCCGACCTGGGTTCGCAGTTCGGCCGCTCCGGGGAACTCGTTGGCGAGGATCAGATTGACGACAGCCCTCTCCCCCTGGGTCAGGGGGCGGGGATCCATTGCGATCGGCATGGCACAGTGCCTTCGGATAGAGCGGACGCTAGTTTCCCGTGAACTTCGCGGGAATGAAGGCCGTGCCGAGCCGGGGGACTCCGTTCACCACGGCTCCTCGGATCGTGACCACCTCGCCCGCGATGAGTCGGTTCACCTCGTATTTTCCCGCGACCGGGAGGTCTGTCGCACCGCGAAGGCTGTCCAAGATCCCACGCAGCGCTTCTTCTCGGCCTCCGGCTTTCGCGACCAAGGCCCCGAACCCGTGCTTGGGCGGGTCGATCACATGCTCAAGATTCGCCGGAGTGTTCCACGTCGACCAGGCCTCATCCAGAGTCTCCGTCGTCACTCGGCAGCCAGGGCCCGTGTTGTGCACCAGGACCGGGGTGTTGCCCGCCAGCACGTAGTAGGTGTGCAGATCGGCGACGGTGAGGTTGTGAACCTTCTGGTTCTGCGCGGTCCACGCCGCGACGGCACTGATCTGCACCTGGGTGCCTGCGCTCGTACGCAGCCACATGCCGGCCTTGAGGCCGTCCGCGGTGGTCCATTCCCTGAGGTTCTCGGTCCAGAAGGGGTGACCGTCCGTGGCGGTGACGGAGGACGTGCCGTCACCCCTGCCGTCGTCAGCCTTCACATCGACCTTGACGAGGTTCTTCTCGCCCTCTCCGGTGATCAGATCGGTAACCGGTTCGGCCTCGGTACGGCCGGTGTCCGGGTCGGTGGCGAGGACCTCGTCGCCCACCTGCACCTGCTCGATGGGCACATGGAAACCGTCCGCCATGAGCACCGGGGTGCCACCTGGGAAGCTGTTGCAGGGGACGGCGCCGCCGCTCTTGCGGGCCTTGCCGACCTCTTCCGCCGTGAGGGCCTTGCCGCCGGCCCTGAGCCAGTGCAGCACCGACAGCGAACCGAGCACCCGCTCCTGCGTGCTCAACTTCTCACCGGTCACGAGATCCTTGCCGGTGATCGCGTCGACGATGCCCTTGCCGTCGCCGATGCCGGGCAGCAGATCCAGCAGCAGCGACATCCTTCGCTGCTGCTCGGCGTCGTCCGACGAGCCCGAGCCCCAGGTGTCACCGATGTGGGAGAAGTCGAAGTCGATGCCTGGCATCTCGCGCAGCTTCTCTGCGCCCTTCTTGATACCGGCGACGTGCTTGTTCGCCTCCTGCACGCCCTTGTTGGCCTGAGCGATGCCCTCGTTGAGCTCCTTCATGCCCTTGTTGGCCTTGGAGACGCCCTTGTTGGCCTGCTTCAGGCCCTTGTTGACCTCGGCGACGCCCGCGTTCATCTCCTTCAGGCCACGGTCCATCTGGGCGAAGCCCCGGTTCATCTTGTCGAAGGCCGCGTTGATGTCCGCGAGGTCCTTCTTGAAGTCGAACACGGGCTTGGCGGCCGGGTACTTCTTCGGCTCGTAGTCCGGGTAGTGGTCGCCCACCGTGACGGTCAGGATGGCCAGCGCCAAGAGAGAATCGCTCTGGGCGCCCAGCAGCCGGTCGGCCTTGGCCATGTCGGAGCCGAGGCCGTCGAGGTGCGGCTTGGCGGCCTTGAAAGTCTTGACCGCCTGCTCCAGGAGCTTCAACTGCTGCTCCGGATCAGGGGCCTTGGTGGGGTCCGCCAGGTCGCCCGGCTTCAGTTCGCCCAGAGCCTTCAGCTCTTTGTTCAGAGCCGTGAAGCTCGCGCCGTGGTCCTTCATGGCGTCCTGCGTGATGTACAGGAACAGGGCCGTGCCGATGCCGAGTTTGACGGCCTTCCCGGCGAAGTCCTTGAGGCAGCCCGGCCTTTCCAGCAGCGGCAGGCGGTCACAGTTCGCGTATCGCGAAACCTTCGCCGCGATCTCCGCCAGACTCGGCTCGTCCCCCCGTTCCGCGGCGACAGCATTGCCGGCGGTGCCCGCGCCTCCTGCGAGCAGGATGCACAGCGCGACGATGATCGTCGCGACTCTCGATTTGAGGTTGTGGTACATGAATTCCTTGCTCAAGGGGCCGCGTTACCTCCGGTACCCGCGGCCCCTCGTTCCCCGTGACAGAAAGCGTCTTGTTACTGGCGCGTACGCCGTGTGGTCGGGTGCAGTTTAGCCAGGTTCATGTACGTCTCCGCACGGGGCGCCGACGGCGGTGCAACGCCGCAACGGCACGAACGCCGCGGCATGCCCCCTCGGGCGCAGACCTCAGCCCTCGTCCGGCGCCAGCCGCAGCGAGATCGAGTTGATGCAGTACCGCTGATCCGTCGGCGTCGGGTAGCCCTCCCCCTCGAAGACATGCCCCAGGTGCGACCCGCACCGCGCGCACCGAACCTCCGTGCGGACCATCCCGTGCGTGCGGTCCTCGATCAGTTCGACCGCGTCCGTGTCCTTCGGGTCGTAGAAGGACGGCCAGCCGCAGTGCGACTCGAACTTCGTGTCGGAGCGGAAGAGCTCGGCGCCGCATGCGCGGCAGGAGTAGACGCCCGCCGTCTTGGTGTCCGTGTACTCACCGACGAACGCAGGCTCCGTGCCGGCCTGCCGCAGCACCTTGTACTCCGTGGGCGACAGCTCCGCGCGCCACTGCTCGTCCGGCTTTTCGACGTCGTACGTCATGAGAACGGCTCCCTCGGTTCGCCTCAGTTCGACAGGCGGGCCAGGATCGCCGGACCAAGGTCCGTGACATCGCCCGCGCCCATGGTGAGAACGAGATCACCGGGCTTCGCCATTCCCGCGATCACGTCGGGGACGGTCGCCTTGTCGTGGACGGGTGTCACGTCCGCGCCCGCGGCCCCGGCGGCGTCGATGATCAGGGCGCTGGTGATGCCCGGGATCGGGTCCTCGCGGGCCGGGTAGATGTCGAGGACCACCGACGCGTCGGCCAGTGCAAGGGCCTGGCCCATCTCCGTGCCCAGTTCCTGGGTGCGGGAGAAGAGATGCGGCTGGAAGACGACCAGCAGCCGGGAGTCCGCCGCCGCGCCGCGCATCGCCTCCAGGTCGGCGGTCATCTCGGTGGGGTGGTGGGCGTACGAGTCGATGACCTGGACGCCCGCGGCCTCGCCCTTGAGCTGGAGGCGGCGCTTGACGCCGGTGTACTTGCCGATCGCCGAGGCGAGGTTGTGCGCCGGGATGCCCAGGGCGACACCGGCGGCGAGGGCGGCCACGGCGTTGTGGGCGTAGTGGCTGCCGGGGACCGAGACCGTGAAGGTCAGGAAGCGGTTGTCCAGCAGGACGGTGACCTCGCTGGTGAGGCCGCGCGGGGTGATCTTGTGGACGCGGACGTCCGCCGTCGCGGACTCGCCGTAGGTGACGACCTTCAGCGTGGAGAGGTCACGCACGCGCTGCGTCAGCTCCACCGCGCCCGACTGGTCCGCGGAGATCACCAGCGTGCCCCCGGGGACGACCTTGCCGACGAAGGTCTCGAAGGAGTCGTAGATCTCGTCCATCGAGGCGTAGTTGGCGTGGTGGTCGAGCTCGACGTTGAGGACGATCGCGACCTCGGGGTCGTACTTCTGGAAACTGCGGTCGCTCTCGTCGGCCTCGGCGACAAAGATCTCGCCCTCGCCGTGGCGGGCGTTCGTCCCGGGCCCGGCGAGGTCACCGCCGATGGCGTACGAGGGGTCGAGGCCCAGCTCGGTCAGGGCCACGGCCAGCATCGAGGTGGTGGTCGTCTTGCCGTGCGTGCCCGCGACGGCGATCGAGCGCAGGCCGGTCATCAGGGAGGCCAGCGCGTCGGAGCGGTGCACAACCGGGACGGACAGCTCGGCGGCGCGGGCCAGCTCCGGGTTGTCGGGGCGGATGGCGCTGGAAACGACGACGCAGCTGGCGTCGGAGGCCAGGTGCTCGGTCGCGTGCCCGATGTGGACGGTGGCGCCCAGCTCCCGCAGCGCTTGAGCCGTCGCCGACTCCTTGGCGTCGCTGCCCGCGACCTTCGCACCACGCTGCGCGAGAATCTTCGCGATGCCCGACATTCCGGCGCCCCCGATGCCGATGAAGTGCGGGCGTTCCATGGCGCTAGGGACGGCGGGTGCCATGCGTGTGTCTCCCCAAGATGTACGAGTGGTGCGCTGCGAGTACGTGCGAGGCTCCAGCCTATTCGCTGTGCGCGAAGAGCTTGAGCACCGGTACGCCGACCTTGTGACGGGCTCGGGAGGCCCAGTCCCGGTGGAAGAACTCCTCCACATAGTGCGGCGCGGTCAGCACGATCACCTCGTCGCCGCCCACCTCGTCCACCACGGACTTGAGCATGTCCAGCGGATGGTCCTCGACGATCCGGCCCACGGCCTCGGAGCCCGCGGCTCGCAGGGCGGCGACGGAGTGGTCCAGGGCGCGCTCGGCGGGGGCCTTCGCCGCCGCGCCCTCCGGTTCGTCGCCCTCCCGCACGGCGTCCTTCAGCTCGCCGAGCGCCACGTCGTCAATGGCGCGCAGCAGCACATCCTGGTCCCCGCGGGGCTGCATCAGCACGACGAAGGAGACGGCCTCGCGGCCGTGCAGGGTGGTGACGAATTCCACGTCGTCGGACGTCAGGGGCTTCTCGATCATCAATACGCTTGTGAACACGTCAGGAGCCCTTCTGCGGAAACCATCCTGCCCCGTGCCTGACGGGGGTCTGCGAGACTAAGTGTGCCCGGCCGAAGTTAACCGGAACGACCAATTCCGCCGATTGTCAGATGTGACGGTAGCGGGTGAAGAGGAACCCCGCCTCCTCCAGCACCGAAGCCACGGCAAACCTCTCCGGAACGGCCAGCGCCTGGCCGCCGGCGATGCGCTGTGCGTCCCCCGCCGTCATCGTCGGCGACAGCGTCAGACACAGCTCGTCCAGCACCCCGGCCGCCACGAACTGGCCCAGCAGCCGCGGCCCACCCTCGGTGAGCAGCCGCACCAGGCCGCGCTCCGCCAGCGCCCGGACCGCCCTGGCCGGCTCCACGCCGGGTCCGTCCCCGGCGATCACCACCTCCGCGCCCGCCTTCTCGGCGGTGCGGATACGGTCCGGGGGCGCCGCGGCCCCGGTCAGCAGCAGCGTCGGCACCAGCGGCTCGGCGAACAGCGGCAGCGAGAAGTCGAGGTCGAGCGAGGCGCTGACCACGGCGATCGCGGGCGCGGGGCCCTGACCGGCCGCGGCCCGCCGCTGCGCGAAGACCTCGCGGGCGCGAGCGGGACGATAGCCCTCCAGTCGGACCGTTTCGGCGCCGACCACGACCGCATCGGCGAGCCCGCGCAGTACACCGAAGATCCGCATGTCCGTCTCGGAGGAGATGGCCTGCGAGCGGCCCTCGTGCTGGGCGGCCCCGTCCAGCGTGGAGACCATGTTCGCCCGCAGCCAGGCCGGGCCCGTGGCCCCGGTGCCCTCCGGATACACATAGGCGTCGGCCAGCTCGTCCACGGACCACTCGCGGTCCTCGGCGGCTGTCTGGTCGGTCACAGGGAGCAGGCGTCGCATGCGATGCAGTCTTCCACGGCCCTTACAGTTGGGAACTGTGTCGACCAGTGCCATAGCCGAAGCGGCCCCGCTCTCCCTCTGCGCCCGCGAGCCGCATGTCCCCGCCGACCGGCTGGTGGCCGAGATGGTGCCGCCGCCGCGCTTCGACTCGGTGCGCTTCGACACCTACGTCCCCGACCCGAACCAGCCCAGCCAGCGCGAGGCGGTCACCGTCCTGAGTTCCTTCGCCTCGGGACTCGGCGGGGCGCACGCGAGCGGCTCCGGCCGGCGCAGGTGGTTCGCCAGGAAGCCCGCGGCCCCCGCCGCCCCGCGCGGGGTCTATCTGGACGGCGGCTACGGCGTCGGCAAGACGCATCTGCTCGCCTCCCTCTGGCACGCCACCCCGGCGGAGCCCTCCCTGAAGGCCTTCGGCACGTTCGTCGAGCTGACGAATCTGGTCGGCGCCCTCGGCTTCCAGCAGACCGTGCAGACCCTGAGCGGACACCGGCTGCTCTGCATCGACGAATTCGAACTGGACGACCCGGGCGACACCGTCCTCGTATCGACGCTCCTCGGCAAGCTCGTCGATGCGGGCGTCGCGCTGGCGGCCACGTCCAACACGCTGCCCGGCAAGCTGGGCGAGGGCCGGTTCGCCGCCGCCGACTTCCTGCGCGAGATCCAGGGGCTCTCGGCGCGCTTCCGCCCGCTGCGGATCGACGGCGAGGACTACCGCCACCGAGGGCTGCCCGAGGCCCCTCCCCCGTACTCCGACGAACAGGTCACCAAGACCGCGTACGCCACCGACGGCGCGTCCCTGGACGGCTTCCCGCAGCTGCTGGAGCATCTCGCGAAGGTGCATCCGAGCCGGTACGGGGCGCTCACCGACGGTCTGCGCGCCGTCTGCCTCACCGATGTGCAGCCCATTCCCGACCAGTCGACCGCGCTGCGGCTGGTGGTACTCGCCGACCGGCTGTACGACCGGGAGGTGCCTGTGCTGGCCTCCGGGATGACCTTCGACCGGCTCTTCAGCGAAGAGATGCTGAACGGCGGCTACCGGAAGAAGTACTTCCGGGCAATCTCCCGGCTGACGGCGCTGGCTCGGGACGCAAAGGGTCTGGTGGCGCAGTAGGTTTGGGGCCGTCACCCCGACCGAAGGGAAGCATCATGGCCGCTACGCGTACCGCCCACACCATCTGGGAGGGCGATCTCCTCCAGGGCTCGGGCGAGGTCACCCTCGACTCCTCCGGCAACGGCACCTTCGCCGTCTCGTGGCCGGCCCGCACCGAGCAGCCCGGCGGCAAGACCAGCCCGGAGGAACTGATCGCGGCCGCCCACTCCAGCTGCTACTCGATGGCGTTCTCCAACATCCTGGCCAAGGCCGGCCACGCGCCGACCCGCCTGGAGACCAAGGCCGACGTCACCTTCGTGCCGGGCGAGGGCATCACCGGCAGCCACATCACCGTGCGCGGCGAGGTCCCGGGCCTGGACAAGGACCGCTTTCTCGAGCTGGCCGAGGACGCCAAGAAGAACTGCCCCGTGAGCCAGGCGCTCGCCGGTACGACGATCACCCTGACCGCCGAACTCGCCTGACACCCGGCCCTCGCTCGACCCGGCCACAACACGAGGCGCAGTGGCCCGCATGGTTACGTGTCACCGATGTGCGTGATACACACGTGCGGGTCACATCTCCTGTCCTCCCCCATGGCCTTCGGCATGGGAGGTACCCCCACAGGGAGTTGCCTCATGTCTTCACGACCTGAAGAGTCCGCAACACGACGTCAAGTCCTCGCACGTACCGGTGCGTTGAGCGCCGGTATCGCTTTCACCGGCGCCCTCTCCGAACTCTTCGCAGGCACCGCGGCCGCCCGCGGCCACAGCGGGTACGGCCCGCTCGTCCCCGACCCGGCCGGGCTGCTCGATCTGCCGAAGGGTTTCCGCTACCGGGTCCTCTCCCGCGAGGGCGATCAGCTGCGCTCCGGCGAAGGACAGGTCCCCAGCAACCACGACGGCATGGGTGCCTTCGCGGGCAGCCGTGGCCGCGTGCACCTCGTCCGCAATCACGAGAATCGCGTCACTGCCAAGATCGGCGTCCCGACGATCGAGGGCCTGACCTACGATCCGATGGGCAAGGGCGGCTGTACGACGCTCGAGCTGGACGGCCGTAACAACGTCCTGTCCGAGCGGGTCGCGATAGCGGGCACGGCCGTGAACTGCGCGGGTGGGCCAACCCCGTGGGGCACCTGGCTCACCTGCGAGGAGACCGAGGACCGAGCGGGTACCAACGGCTACACCAAGGACCACGGCTTCATCTTCGAGGTCGACGGCGCCGATCCGCGCCGTACCGGAGCCGTGCCGCTCACCTCCATGGGCCGCTTCCAGCACGAGGCGATCGCCGTCGATCCGAGGCACGGGATCGTGTACGAGACGGAGGACGCCTTCGACCGGCCGTTCGGGCTCTTCTACCGCTTCCTGCCCGACAAGCCACTGGGCGGCACCGGTTCGCTGCGCGCGGGCGGCGCCCTGGAGGCGATGCGGGTGCCGGGCGTGCCCGATCTGTCGGCGATTCAGGAGACCGGCGCGAGCTTCGACCGCGTCGAGTGGGTGCCCGTACCGGACAGCCAGGCGAAGCAGACGCCCATCAGGCTGCAGGACTTCGGTCCGAAGGGCATCACGCACGCGCAGAAGCTGGAGGGCTGCTACTGGGGCGGGAGCTCGGTGTACTTCGTCTCCAGTTTCGCCGTGAGCAAGGCGGGCTCGGCGGCAGACCACTTCGGGCAGGTCTGGAAGTACGAGCCGCACCGGCGCCGGCTCACGCTGGTGATCGTCTTCGGTCCGGACACGGACATCCAACTGCCCGGCGAGTCGCCCGACAACATCTGCCTCGCGCCCAGCGGCGGCCTGATGGTGTGCGAGGACGGGAACGGCGCGCAGCATGTGTTCGGGCTGACGAAACGCGGCGAGGTCTACCCGATGGCGCGAGGCGCGCAGAACATCGGTACGCCCGAGGAGCCGGAGTGGGGCGAGTTCGCGGGCGTCACCTTCTCCCCGGACGAGAACACCATGTACGTCAACTGCTACACGCCCGGCACAACGTTCGCGGTCACCGGGCCGTGGTGCTGACGGGTCGACTCACCCGGCCGTGGGGCGGGTGCGGCGCAGCACGCGCGTAACGCAGCCGCCTCACGGCCTCAAAGATCGTCGACACGCGGAGGGGGCGTGAAGCAGAAAGCGGCCGCCCGGGAGTCCGACCCGGGCAGCCGCCACTGACCACTCGATGACGAGTGACTACTCGATGACGAGCTCGACCGGCAGGTTGCCGCGGGTCGCCTTGGAGTAGGGGCAGTACGCGTGCGTCTTCTCCAGCAGGTCGCGGCCCGCCTCGCCCTGCAGGTGGTCGGGCAGCTCGACCCGCATGATCACGGAGAGGCCGAAGCCGCCGTCGGTGTCCTTGCCGATGCTGACCTCGGCGGTCACCGAAGCGTCCTTGACGTCGATCTTCTCCTGGCGGCCTATGGCGCCCATCGCGCTGGCGAAGCAGGCGGCGTACCCGGCGGCGAAGAGCTGCTCGGGGTTGGTGCCCTGCCCATTGCCGCCCAGCGCCTTGGGGTGGGCGAGCGGCAGGTCGATGTGGCCGTCGGAGCTGACGGCGCGGCCTTCGCGACCGTTGGCAGTGGCGACAGCGGTGTAGAGCGCGTCCATGAGTTGCATTCCTCTGCGTCCGTGGAGAACCGTTGCCACTACTACAGCACACAATTCAGTTGTGCACAACTTAATGGCGCGCGGAGTACGCTGGCCCCATGGAGAAGACGACGTTGACGACCGTGCCGGACGAGGACTTCCTCCGCCTCGACCACCAGATCTGCTTCACGCTGCACGCGGCGTCCCGCGCCTTCAACAGCGTCTACCGGACCGTGCTGAAGGATCTGCACCTCACCTATCCGCAGTACCTGGTGATGCTGGTGCTGTGGGAACACGGCGAGCTGCCGGTGAAGCAGATCGGTGAGCATCTGCGCCTGGACTCGGGCACCCTGTCGCCCCTGCTCAAGCGCCTGGAGGCGGCGGGCTACGTGGAGCGCAGGCGCAGCCCCGATGACGAGCGCTCCGTCACCGCCCGGCCCACGGCCGCGGGCACCGAGCTGCGCGAGAAGGCGCTGGGCGTGCCGCGCCGGATCGCCGGGGCCACCGGCATGCCCCTGGAGCGCATCCGTGAGCTGCGCGCCGACCTCGAAGCGCTGACCGCCACTCTGGACGGGGCGGGCCTGGACACTCCCGACTGCGCGACCGAGGACGGCTGACGGTCGCGGCCGGCCGAGACGGGCAGGGCGCCGGCCTGACGCCGATGCACCCCGAAGCCCCGGACATCCGCCGACGTCCGGGGCCTCTCGCTGCTGTCGGCGTCAGCCGCTCTGGCCGCTGTTGTTGCTCGGGCTGAGCTGGCCCTGGCCGTCGTCGGCCGCGCCGCCGTTGTGGTCGGCACCGGCGTCCGCCGCGCCACCGTTGTTGTCGGCAGCACCACCGTTGTTGTCCGCAGCACCGCCACCGTTGTTGTCGGCCGCGCCACCGTTGTCGTCGGCGCCACCGGCAGCGTTGTTGTCCGCAGCACCGCCGCCGTTGTCGTCCGCCGCGCCACCGGCGGCGTTGTCATCGGCGCCACCGGCGGCGTTGTTGTCCTGACCGCCGCCGTTGCCCTGGCCGGCGCCGTCGCCGATCTGGGCGCCGACCGCCGCCAGGGCCGTCGTCACGGGCTGGAAGAACGTCTCGCCGCCCTGGGTGCAGTCACCGCTGCCGCCCGACGTGAGGCCGACCGCGCTGCCGTCCTGGGTGAAGAGCGAGCCGCCGCTGTCACCCGGCTCCGCGCAGACATCGGTCTGGATGAGCCCGGTGACGGTGCCCTCCGGGTAGTTCACCGTGGCGTTGAGCCCGGTCACCGAGCCGTCCTTCAGACCGGTGGTGCTGCCCATCCGGAAGACCTGCTGCCCGACCGCGGCGTCCGCCGCCTGCTTGATCTGCACCGTCTGCCCATTGCCCACGTCGACCGCGCTCGCGGCCTGGGTCGCCGGGTCGTCGTACTTGACGAGGGCGAAGTCGCCGTCGCCCGGGAACGTCGCCGCCTCGACCGTACCGATGGGCTGGCCGTTCGCGGCCTCCGACCACTGCTTCGCTGCGACCCCGCAGTGGCCCGCGGTCAGGAAGCCGGGGCTGCCGTCCTGAGTCGTCACATTGAAGCCGAGCGAGCAGCGGGCGCCACCGCCGAAGATGGCGTCGCCGCCTTCGAGGAAGGGCTTGAACTCACCCGCTGACTTCTTGATCCGGGCCATACCGTCGCCCAGGGACTTCACTGCCGTCTCGAGTCTGTCCCACTTGCCGCCGGAGACCGTGCGGTCCGCCGTGACGAGGATCTGGTTGGTCCTGGGGTCGACGGCCCACGCCGTTCCGGGGATGGTGGCCTTCTGAGCCAGTGTGCCGGCGGCGGCCTTCAGCTCGCCCACGCTGTTCTCGACGCTCCGCGCCACCGCGCCGGCCTTCTTGACCTGGACGACCAGGTCGTTGTCGTCGCCCACGACGTTCACGACGAGCTGCTGCTTGTCGGCGTCGTAGTACGCCCCGCCGTATGCCTCGCCGAGCTTCTCACCCAGCTGCTGGACGAGTTGTGCCGCTGCTGCGGCGCTCAGTTTCTCGGGGGCCGACCGTGCTTCGGATCCCGATCCGGATCCGGACTGCGAAGCGTTCGCGTTCGGAAGCAGGATGGCCGCGGCGGCGACGCCCACCGCTCCTGCTCCCGCGAGAATTGCCTTCCGCTTCGATATTCGCCTGTGACTCAACTCGTCGCCTCCTGTAGGGGGGTACGGAGACCGGTTGCCGACGGAAACCGGGGGACGCGTCCGACCCTTGATACGGATGGGGCGTGAGTTGTACTCATCAACGGTGTGGAAAAAGTCCTCTGACGGTCCGTAAGGCAGAGCACTACAACGGCAGTTGGGTGCCGCAACGACTGCAGTAACGTGCAGCGATGTCCTCGGCGGGACGGTCACAGCCGGGGCAGATCCGGTTCAGCAGACAGGCCGCTTCGCCGCCTTCGCGCCCGGCGGCACTGCGGATGGAGAGTCCGGGACGACGGCTGTGCACCGTCACATAGAGCAATCCGTTCTCGTCGGCGAACAGTGAACGCCGGGTGTGGTGCGGCAGCCAGGCCACACAGCCGGGCTCCAACGGCTGCTGTCCGCCGTCCGTTTCCAGCCGTCCGCTGCCGCCGAGCACGCACAGCAGCACATCGAGCTCCGGGTCCGAATGACCGGCGACCCGGGCGTCTGCCGGCATGCGGATGATGTTCGCGTCCAGCTGCCGCCCTTCCTCGGAGAGCCGCCACAGCGCTCCTCCCCGGTCGTCCGGCACATCGTGAAGCAGCTCCGCGATACGGGCGAGCACACCGGCCACAGGAGGCACAGTCATGTTCTTCCTTTCACACACACCCGGAGGAACCCAGACCCGACGCGGGAGAGCCGCGCTCCGATAGTCGGATTGATCGGATACGTTCCGCCCGTGACCCTTTTCGTACGAATGACTGCCGTGGCCGCCATGGGAGCCGTGCTCGTCGGCTGCGGAAGCGACGTCGGCAGCAAAGCCAACCCCGCGTCCACGGCGGCACCCGGCAGCACGGCCGCCGCTCCGGCAGCGCCGCAGCCGGGGAAGCCTATCGAGAAGCCGACGGAGCAGAAGGTTCCCACGGTCGCACCCGGGCCCAGCGGGTTGACGCCCGTCTTCGAGCGCGCCCCCAAGGCGAGGAGTAATACGGCGCCGAAGACCGTCGCGCTCACCTTCGACGCCGACATGACCGCCGGGCAGGGGCCGCGGGCGGCGCGCGGCGAGCGCTTCGACAACCCCGGCCTGATCGCCTCGCTGCGGAAGCTGAACGTCCCCTCGACCGTCTTCATGACCGGCCGCTGGGCCGAGGAGTACCCCGACCAGGCGAAGGCGATCGGCAACGACCCGCTCTTCGAGGTCGCCAATCACTCGTACAGCCACTACGCCTTCAAGTCCCCCTGCTACGGCCTGCCGGTCGTCGAGAAGAACGGCATGCGCGCCGACGTGGAGCGGGCCTTCGCCGCCTTCAAGAAGGCCGGGGTGCGCAATGTGGTGCCGTACTTCCGCTTCCCCGGCGGCTGTTACAACGACGCCGCCCTGCGCGCTCTCGCCCCCGTGCAGGTGACGGCGGTCCAGTGGGACGTGGTCAGTGGCGACGCCTTCGCGACGGACGCGGACGCGGTTGCCGAGCAGGTGCTCGCGGGGGTCCGGCCGGGGTCGCTGGTGGTCATGCACTGCACGCGCAGCGCGGCGCCTGTCACCGAGCAGGCGGTGCGGACGATCGTCCCTGAACTACGCAAGCGGGGCTATCGCTTTGTGAAAGTCTCGGACCTTATGCGCGGCTAGGGGGTTTTCTTCTCTCTCGGCCGGCTAGCCCGAGCACGCCGTCCGCTGGGCCTCCTGCCACTCGCAGACGGGGCAGAGCGTCGCGCCCTTGACCGACTCCGGATACTCCGTCGGCTTCCGGCACAGCACGCATTCGGCCCACGGCGGACCACCGGCCGCTACGGGCGCGGGGGCCGTTGTCTCGCAGTACGGCTCGTCCATGTGTACGAGGTTAACTCGCGTCCGACGCGACGTCCGCGCCGCGGAGCGCGCTCGGGGCACAAGGCCAGGGCGGGCGCCCGCGGCGGCGGAGTTTCAGTGGGCCGACGCGCTCTGCGGGGTGAGCTCGCTGGGACGTACGATCACAAATCCCTCGCCCTGGAGCATCAGCTGGACGGCCTCGCCCGAGCCACCGCGGATCATCGAGCCGATGGACTGCGAGCGGTGCAGCGAGGTGTTCAGCTGAGCGCTCCAGCCGACGACCGCGTCCGTGTCGACGTACACGGGCTGCTGGGCGGTGACGGGTATGACGATGGGGTTGCCCTCGCAGATGACGGCGAGCTTTCCGTAGCCGGTGAAAACGCTGTTGAAGAGGCCGCCGCCGGTCATGCCGGCGCCCTTCACCATCTTGATCTCGTACGAGAGGCTGGCGTCGAAACAGAGGACGTTGCGGCCGTTGACGGTCAGGGCGTCGCCCTGGTCGATGTCGACGATGAAGCAGTTGGCTGCCTCGTGCGCGAACCACGCCTCGCCCTGGCCGCGGACCGCCATCAGCGGCAGGCCCTCCCCGGTGACGGCGCGCTTGAGCATGCCGCCGATGCCCTGGCCCTTGCGCTCGAACTGGAGATTTCCGCGGAAGGCGATCATCGACCCCTGTCGCGCGTGCATCTCGCCGTTGACGGCGTACTTGATCGACTTGGCGTTCTGCAGGGTCATACCGGGCGCGGTCGCCTGCTGCGCCATGTTCTCCGTGGCGAAGAGATCACTTTTCATGGGGTGCATCGTGGCCCGGAGGGATTCGTTCCGCCAACAATCCCGGCAGAGCGGGACAGGACGGCTGGCAGACTGGCCGGTGTGAGCAGCGAAGAAACCCGCCCGGACAGCCCCTCCGCCAGTCCGTCCGACGGTCCGTCCAACCGGCCGTCCGACAGCCCTTTCCGGCACGAGAACACCGCGCGCGACGAGGCGCCCCAGTTTGTGCTTCCACTGGTGGTGCGCATCGAGAAGGCCGAACCCCCGGCGCGTACCGACGCGCTGGAGACCGCGGCCCGCGCGGTGCTCGAAATCCTCAGCGACGAGCGGTCGCTGGGCGAGGGCCAGTGGTCGCAGGCGATACGGGACTGGCAGGACGCCCGGATCCGCAAGGTGGTGCGGCGGGCGCGGGGCGCCGAGTGGCGCAAGGCGTCGGCGTTGGAGGGCCTCACGGTGACGGGTGAGGCCGCCGAGGTACGGGTCTTCCCGCCCGTCCCGCTGGACGGCTGGCCCAAGGAGCTGGCCAAGCTCCAGGTCTCGGGCACGGACCTGGACGACCCCGAGCCGCCGGCCGCGCCCGACCTCGCGGGACCGGTCCTCTGGCTGAGCCCCCATGTCGACATGTCGGCCGGCAAGGCGATGGCGCAGGCCGGGCACGGTGCGCAACTGGCCTGGTGGGAACTGTCGGAGGCGGACCGCAAGGCGTGGCGGGAGGCCGGTTTTCCGCTGTCCGTACGCACCGCCGAGCCGCGGCGGTGGGGAAAACTCACGGTCAGCGGGCTGCCGGTGGTGCGGGACGCGGGTTTCACCGAGATCGCTCCGGGGTCCTGCACGGTGGTCGCGGATCATCCATCGCTGCGCGGCTGAACAAAGCCACCCCCCGTTACGTACCCTCCAGTACCGCCGATTAGGTTGAACGCCGTTTCGGTCGGCGGTTGGTTGCCGTGAAACGCATCTCGGCTCTGGAGGCACATTGTTGCGGCGCATCAACGGAACAGCACTCATCATCGCGGCTCTGGTCGCCACGGTAGGGGCGCTGGCGTTCCCCGTGTGGTCCTATGCGGACCGTTCCGGCACCGGTCAGGACAACCTCAATGCCTCAAGCGTGGCGACCCAGTGGGGGCCGCTGACGGCCACGGACCGGGACTTCCTGGTGAAGGTCCGGCTGGCCGGGCTCTGGGAGCTGCCCGCGGGACAGCAGGCGATCGAACGCGCGCCGACGAAGGCGATCAAGGACACGGGTGACCACCTCGTCGTCGGCCACACCGACCTCGACAAGCGGGCACGCGATGTGGCGGCGAAGCTCGGCGTGGAACTGCCGAACCAGCCGAACGAGCAGCAGCAGGGCTGGCTGCGGGAGCTGTCGGCGGCGAGCGGCGAGGAGTACGAGCGCAAGTTCGCGAACCTGCTGCGCAATGCGCACGGCAAGGTCTTCGCGCTGGTCGCACAGGTCCGGCACACCACGCGGAACACGCTGATACGTCAGCTGGCGACGGACGCGAACCAGACGGTGCTCGACCACATCACCATGCTGGAGTCGACCGGTTTCGTGGACTTCGACGCCCTCGCCAACGAGGCTGCCGGCAAGGCGACGGCAAGCCCGACCGGTCCGCCGCCGCCGAACGGGAACCTGCCCCCCGCGCCGGCGCCCGCGTCCCCGACCGGGCAGGACCAGTCGTTCACGTCGCGGCCCTCGACCCAGCCGGGAGCACCGACAGCGATCAACACCAACCGTCCGTGACAGAGGGGCCTGTCCGGTTCGCCGGCAGCCTGCGGAACCTCAAATCAACCTCTGAACGTCCCCTCCCCTGGATTCGCCGCCGTCCGGCGGGGCCATGAGCCCTGCACGCACCGGCACACGGCGCAGGGGGAGGGGACACATGGAACTCGGTATCGGCATCGGCTGGCGGCCTGAAATCGCGGACGCGGTCGAGGAGCTGCAAGGCGTCGACTGGGTCGAGGTCGTCGCGGAGAACATCTGCCCGGGCCATCTGCCCGCCGCGCTGACCCGGCTGCGCTCGCGCGGTACCCGTGTCATCCCGCACGGCGTCTCGCTCGGCCTGGGCGGCGCGGACCGCCCGTCGCAGCAGCGGCTCGCGGATCTGGCGGAGCGGGCGGTGGCGCTGGGCGCGCCGCTGGTCACGGAGCACATTGCGTTCGTACGGGCGGGAGGCGTGCTCACCGCGTCCCCTCAACTGGAGGCGGGCCACCTTCTCCCCGTCCCCCGCACCTGGGACGCGCTGAAGGTCCTCTGCGAGAACGTCCGCATCGCCCAGGACTCGCTGCCGGTGCCGCTGGCGCTGGAGAACATCGCGGCGCTGATCTCCTGGCCGGACCAGGAACTCACCGAGGGCCAGTTCCTTGCGGAACTGGTCGAGCGGACGGGCGTCGGCCTGCTGATCGACGTGGCCAACCTCCACACGAACCACGTGAACTTCGGCGAGGACCCGTCGAAGGCGCTGGACGAACTCCCGGTCGAGGCGATCGCGTACGTCCATGTCGCGGGCGGCGTGGAACGCGACGGCGTCTGGCACGACACGCACGCCCACCCGGTGACGGAGCCGGTCCTCGATGTCCTGCGGGAACTCCGGTCGCGGGTGTCTCCGCCGGGCGTCCTGCTGGAGCGGGACGACGACTTCCCGCCCACGGCTGAACTGGCGACGGAACTGCGCACGATCCGCGAGACGGTGACGGCGGGGTCGCACGGCACCGCACCCACGGCTGTCCCGCACGGCGAAGCCCGCGCCACTGAAGGCACGGACACCGGACCGCGCAACGCATCCCGTGCAAGCGCGGGGCCGGGGGCCCGCCCCCAGGCCCAGGGAGAGGCGGCGGCGGACAGCTCACCCGGTGCCCGCGAGCGGGGCGCGCTCGCGCAGGCCGCGCTGCTCTCCGCTCTCGTCGCCGGCACCCCCGCTCCCGAAGGCTTCAGTCCCGGACGCCTGCGCGTACAGATCCGCGCCCTCGCCGCCAAGCGCGCCGACGTCGTCGCCAAGGTCGCCCCCGAACTGCCCGGGATCCTCGGCGCGGGATACCGGAGCGCCTTCCTCGGATACGCCAAGAACCGCCCCATGCGCGCCGGTTACCGCCAGGACGCGCTCGACTTCGCCGAGCAGTTGCTTGTCGCCGGGCGGCCCGAGGACGACAGTGCCCGGCGCGCGCTGACCCGTTGGTGGGAGGAGCGCGCCGCCCCGCACCCTCCGCGGCGCTCCGCACGGATCGTACGCGCGGCCCGCGCCGCGCTCGTCAGAAGGTGAAGCCCGATGGTCCTGCTCGCCGTACTCGTCTATGTCGCCATCGGCGCCTCGTCCGCCGCACTGATCATCCGCTCCGCCGCGTCCTCACCCCGCCCCCGCCATCCCGCCACCACCCAGATCCAGCACGTCTACGAGGCCGCCTTCCTCAGCGGCGGTCCCGCCCGCGTCACCGACTCCGCGCTCGCCGCGCTGCACGCGGACGGCCGCCTGGTCATCGGGGGCCCGGGCATCGTCTCCGTGCGCCACGCTCTCGCCCACGACCCCGTGGAACGCGCCGTGTTCGAGCAGCTGGCCGCCGCGCCGACGGGCGCACTCCACTCACTGCGGCGGGCGGTGATGCGCCACCCCGCCGTGCAAGAGGTCGGCGACGGTCTCGCCGCCCGCGGGCTGATGACGCCGCCGGGACAGAACCGGGCGCTGACGGTGTGGGGTCTGACCCAGGGCATCGTGTGCCTGCTGGCGTTCCCCGTCTCCATCGTTCTCACCGTCGTCATCTTCGTCGACGACGCCGTGGGCGGCGCGGACGACTTCGCCCCGCCGTTCTTTGCCATGGTCTTCCCCGCACTGATCGCGGGCATCGTCATCGGCTTCGCCATGGCGAAGCGCTCCAAGCGCCGGATCACCCCGGCCGGGCGGGACGCCCTGCGCTCGTACGGAGTGCAGCACGCCCAGGTCTTCTCGTCGGCCCATCTCGTCGCCGTGCACGGTCTGCGCGGAGTGCCGGACCCCGAGCTCCAGGCGCAGCTGATCGCGGCGGCACGATTCCCGGCGGCCGGCGACAGCTCCTCGTCGTCGTACACGGACTCCACCGCCGTGTGGTGCGCGGGCTCGAGCCCGGGATCCGGCTGCGGCAGCTCCAGCTGCGGCGGCTCCTCCGGATCCAGCTGTGGCGGCTCCTCCGGATCCAGCTGTGGCGGCTCCTCCGGATCCAGCTGTGGCGGCTCCTCCGGATCGAGCTGCTCCAGCGGGTCCAGCTGCGGAGGCTCGTCCGGATCCAGCTGCGGAGGGTCGAGTGGATCGAGCTGCTCCAGCTCCAGCGGATCCAGCTGCGGTGGCGGCAGCAGCTCCTGACCCCGCACTTCGCCCAACAACCCACAGGATCACCCCGGTGCCGACTAGCGTGCGGATCGCACGCAGGAGGCACCATGCGTACCCTCACCGGCACCGGCCTGATCGTCGTCGCCCTGACGGCGACCATCGCCGCGATCCTGTTCCCCGTCTGGTCCTACGACGACCGTTCCGGCACCGCCCAGGCCAATCTCTCTGCCGGTTCCGTCGCCACCCCCTGGGGCCCGCTCTCCGCCGCCGACCGGGACTTCATCGTCCGTGTCAGACTCGCCGGCCTGTGGGAGCTCCCCGCGGGCCAGCAGGCCGTGGGCCGCGCGCCCACGGTCGCGATCAAGGTGGCCGGTGAGCATCTCGTCGAGGGGCACACCTACCTCGACGCCCGCGTCCGCGAGGTCGCGGCCCGGCTCAACATGGAGCTGCCCAACCAGCCGAACCCTCAACAGCAGGGCTGGCTCAGGGAGTTCTCCGCCGCGCGCGGCCAGGAGTACGCGACCAAGTTCGCCAATGTCCTGCGCCGCGCCCACGGCAAGGTCTTCTCGCTCGTCGCCGACATCCGCAACAGCACCCGCAACACACTCGTGCGCGCTCTCGCCGACGACGCCAACACCACCGTGCTCGACCACATCAAGATCCTTGAGGCGACCGGGCTCGTCGACTTCGACGCCATCGCCGCCGGGGCGGCCGGCACCGGGACCGCGAGCCCCACCGGACCGCCGCCGCCCGCACCGGGGGCGACACCGTCACCCGCCGACGCCGTCACACCCACCCCGGCCACCTCCTTCTCGTTGCCGCCCGCGGCCTCCCGCCCCCGCGCCGGCGTCACGAACCCATAACGCCACGGTCCGCATGGTGAACAACCCATGGCACTGGTGCGGACATCTCACGTAGAACTCGGCCATGCTCTGGGTCCTCTTACTGCTGGTGGCCTGGGTCGCGGCGGGCATCAGCTGCGCCCGGCTCTGCCTCGCCGCCGTCGAAGCCGCTCGCCCCGGCCCACCCGAAGGGGCGGTGCACGAGCGGCAGTTGAGCCTGTACGAAGCGGCCTTCCTGGCCGGCGGCCCGCACCGGGTCACCGAGCTCACCCTCGTCTCGATGCACCGCCGCCGCATGCTGCTGCTCGCGCACACGGGCTGGGCCACGGTCGTCGTCCCGGACGGCGAGGACGACCTGGAGCGCTCGGTCATCGGCGCGATAGGGCCGGCAGGTCAGGCCCGGATAGGGGCCGTACGGGCCGCCGCATCCGCCGCCGACGCGGTACGGGCCCTGGCCGACCGGCTCGTCAGCGCCGGGCTCGCCGTCCCGGACCCTGCCAGGGCCTCGGTGGCGTCCGCCGTGCGCGCCGTCCAGGGTGCGGCCGCGCTCACCGTCGCACTCGCGGCCGCCGCGCTGCTCCTCCCCCGGGAGCAGAGCGCGAACGCACCGCTCCTCGGCTGGTTCGCGCTTCCCCTCCTCCTCACCCTGGGCTGTCTGGCCATCGCGCGGATCGAGGTGCATCCGTACACCCGCTGGGCCTCACCCGACGGCCAGCGCCTCCTCGGCACGCTCTCCACCGCCCGGGGCACGCTCACCGCCGTCGCGGTGCGCGGCGTCGCCGCGCTCGACGATCCACACCTGCGAGCGGCACTCACCAGCGACCGCCGGGCGCGGGTGACGCATCGGAGTCATTGACTTCGACACCGGACATTTGTCCTTTACACGATCAACTGATCCGCAAAGGATCCCTTTGTCCTGTGGCCATACGGCCACCGTGCGCACGAAGGGAACGCGATGAGAGCAGTTGCGATGTACGGGGCCGTGACAAGCCTCAGTTCCTTGGTCATCTCCGCCCTGGCCGTCGCACCCGCCGGCGGCACGACCACAGCGAACGCCCAGTCTCACGGCACCACCGTCGCCGCCGAGCGCGCCGCCGCCGCGGGCATCACATTCGGCAACTGCCCCAAGACAGAGATGCTGCCCTCTCCCATCCAGTGCGGCTCGGTCGAGGTCCCGCTCGACTACGCCGATCCGTCGGGCCGTCAGATCTCCCTGACCGTCAGCCGGGTGAAGGCGAGCGGCAAGCCGGCCGAGTACCAGGGCGCCTTCGTCTACAACCCCGGCGGGCCCGGCGCCTCCAGCATGAGTTTCCCGCTGGCAGCGCAGTTCCCCGAGTGGAGCCGGATTGCCCGCGCCTACGACATCGTGGGCTACTCGCCGCGCGGCGTCGGCCGCTCCGCCCCGCTGTCCTGCCAGGACCCGGCCGACTTCGCGAAGGCGCCGACGCCGGCTCCGGTGTATCCGTCGTCCTCGTACAAGCTGGAGCGGATCGCGCAGGCGAAGGCCTATGCGCAGGGCTGCGCGCGCACCGCGGGTCCGGCGCTGCGCCACTACACCTCGCTCAACAACGCCCGCGATCTCGATGTGCTCCGCGCGGCGCTCGGCCAGCAGCGGCTGACTTTCATGGGCGCCTCGTACGGAACCTACTTCGGGGCGCTGTACGCGACCCTCTTCCCCTCCCATGTGCGCCGCATGGTCTTCGACTCGGCGGTGAACCCCGAGCCGGGCCGGGTCTGGTACCGCAACAACCTCGACCAGTCGCTCTTCTTCGAGAAGCGCTGGGCGGACTTCCGCACCTGGGTCGCCAAGCACGACAAGACGTTCCACCTGGGCGCGACGCCCGAGGCGGTGGCGAGCAGCTACGAGAAGGCACGCGCACAGCTCGCGCTGAAGCCGGCGGGCGGCACGGTCGGCCCCGGCCAGCTGCATGCGACGTTCCTGGGGGCCGGTTATTACGACGACTACTGGGTGTCGCGTGCCACCGCGCTCGCCGAGTATCTGAAGGGCAATGAGAAGCCGCTGATCGCGCAGGCCGCGCCGCGGCCGGAGGAGGCACCGGAAGCGGAGAACGGCAACGCCGTGTACACCGCGGTCGAGTGCAACGACGCCCCTTGGCCGACCGCGTGGGAGGTCTGGGACCACGACAACACCAAGCTCGCGCGCCGGGCGCCGTTCGAGACCTGGGACAACGCCTGGATGAATCTGCCGTGCGCCTTCTGGCCCGCGCCCCGGCAGCAGCCGCTGGACGTCCGTACGAAGAAGGGTGCGCTGCCGCCGACGTTGATCCTGGCTGCC
This sequence comes from Streptomyces sp. NPDC019890, assembly GCF_044903445.1. Taxonomy (NCBI): domain Bacteria; kingdom Bacillati; phylum Actinomycetota; class Actinomycetes; order Kitasatosporales; family Streptomycetaceae; genus Streptomyces; species Streptomyces sp. NPDC019890. The sequence continues at coordinate 697,415 of NZ_JBJDQK010000001.1, forward strand.
GAGCGGGACGCGGCGACGCCGTACAAGGGGGCGCTCGAGCTGGCGCACCGGCTGAAGGGTTCCGTGCTGATCACGGAGGAGGACGCGGGCACGCACGGCATCGGCGGCGGCACCAACGAGTGCGTCAACGCCTACCTGGAGAACTATCTGTTGCGTGGTGAGACGCCGGTGCGGCGCGCTTCGTGCGCGCCGCACCCGGAGCCGGACCCGGTGTCGCTGGACCGGCGTGCGGCTCGGCCGAAGCTGCCGCACACCGTCTGATCTTCCGGGTCGTGGACGGCCGGGTCCGCACTGCGCGGACCCGGCCGTCAGGCTTTTCGTGGCTCAGGCGAGCCCCGCCACCAGTTCCGCAACCGACCTGCGCCGACCCGTGTAGAACGGGACCTCTTCGCGGACGTGCATACGCGCCTCGGAGGCGCGCAGATGGCGCATGAGGTCGACGATGCGGTACAGCTCGTCCGCCTCGAAGGCCAGGATCCACTCGTAGTCACCGAGCGAGAACGACGCCACCGTGTTGGCCCGCACGTCCGGGTAGCCGCGCGCCATCTTGCCGTGGTCGGCCAGCATCCGCCGGCGGTCCTCGTCCGCCAGCAGGTACCAGTCGTAGGAGCGTACGAAGGGGTAGACCGAGACATAGTTGCGCGGCGTCTCGTCGGCCAGGAAGGCCGGGATGTGCGACTTGTTGAACTCGGCGGGGCGGTGCAGCGCCATGTTCGACCAGACCGGCTCGAGCGCGCGCCCGAGCTTGGTGCGGCGGAAGAGGTTGTACGCCTCCTGCAGCTCGTCCGCGGTCTCGGCGTGCCACCAGATCATGAGGTCGGCGTCGGCGCGCAGCCCGGAGACGTCGTACGTGCCGCGCACGGTGACGTCCTTGGCGGCGAGCTGGTCGAACAGCTCCTGGACCTCGTCCGCGTAACCGGCCCGGTCCTCGGGCAGCACGTCGCGCAGCTTGAAGACGGACCACAGCGTGTACCGGATGACCTCGTTGAGGTCCTTGGCCTTCTTGCCTGCGTTCGGAATCTTTTCGGGCGCACTCATGGGGCTATTCTCCCGCGTCGTCCCCGGTGCCCCGCACCCGGGTGGACGTGGCGATGATCTCGTCGGCCGCGCGCCGCGCGCTCGCGATGCAGGCGGGGATGCCGACGCCGTCGTACGCGGCCCCGCAGACCCTGAGGCCGGGCAGTTTGGCGACCTCGTCACGGATCCGGGCGACCCGCGCGAGATGCCCGACAGGGTACTGAGGCAGCCCGCCGATCCACCGTGTCACCTCGGAGGCCACCGGCCGGGCCGCGAGCCCGGTGGCCGCACCGAGGTCGCTCAGCGACACGCCGACGAGCTCGCTGTCCTCGCGGTGCAGCCACTCCTCCTCGCCGTGGCGCCCGATCGAGGTGCGCAGTACGAAGAGGTCGGACGAGCCCTTGTCGACCCAGCCCCACTTCCGGGTCGAGAACGTGGACGCCTTGATCGTGCGGCCGTCCACGGGCGGCACCAGGAACCCGCTGGCTTCCGGCATCCCGGCCAGGTCGCTGCGCCGGAAGGCCATGGTGACCAGCGCCATCGAGGCGTACTCGACCTGGCCGAGCTCGGCCGCCGCGGCCGGGCACTCGGCCCCCAGCAGCGCGGCGGCGGACCAGGCGGGGGCCGCGAGCACCACGCCGTCGGCTGCGATGACGAGCTGGTCGGTGCGGATCTGCCAGCCGTCGGCACTGCGGGTGAGACCGAGGACGGGCGTCTCCATGAGGATCTCGCCGCCCCGTTCGCGTACGGCGTCGGCGACGGCGCCCGGCAGCACCCCGATGCCACCGTCGATGCCCATGAAGACGGGCCCGGCGCTCTGTGGCTCGGCGGCGGCCTGCGCCTGGATGTCACGTACGCCGGCGAGCAGCGAGTCATGGGTCTTCGCCGCCTCGAAGAGCTTGGGGACGGCGGCCCGCATCGAGATGCGGTAGGCGTCGCCCGCGTACACCCCGCCGAGCAGCGGCTCCACCAACCGGTCGACGACCTCGCGACCGAGGCGCTCCGCGACATACGCGCCGACCGCGACGTCGTCGCCGAGTTCGGCCGGCGGCAGGTCGCGCTCCTGCTCGATGCGGGCGACGCCCTCCGGCGACAGCAGCCCGGCGAGAGCAGCCGGGTCGGAAGGCACACCCATGACGTGCCCCTTGGGCATGGGGCGCAGGGCGTCGCGCGTCCAGACCGACGCGGTGGTGGTGGCGGGCGGCTGGAGCCGGCCGGCGAGGCCGACGGCGCGGGCCAGTTCGACGCCCTCCGGGCGGCGGGCGAGCATCGACTCGGCACCGAGGTCGACGGGGGCACCCTCGATCTCGCCTGCCTGAAGTTTGCCGCCGAGGCAGTCGGTGGCCTCCAGCAGGGTGACACGCACCCCTGCGGAGACCAGCCGGTGGGCGGCCGCGAGGCCGGCGATGCCGCCGCCGATGACGACGACATGACCCGTACGTGTGTCCGCGTTCATGAGCCAACTCTCTCAAACCCCGTACCGAGTCCTGACCGTGACCGCTTCGGGATCGAAAGTGGGCAACCCGCGCCGTGGCCCCGTACGTCGAACCGGCAACACTCACCACCTGTCCCGGGGGGCCTGTATGCATGCACGTCGTACGGTCGCAGCGCTGTTTCTCACCGCCTCACTCGCCCTCGCCGGCTGCAGTGCGGACGACGCCCGGTCCACCGCAGACGAGAAGAGCGTCGCGAAGCCCGCGGCGGAGGGCGCCGCGGGCTCCGGCTACGCCGCCGACCAGAGCTCCGGCGCGCGACAGACACAGCCGAAGCAGCCGCTGCTGCCGACTCACATCATCCGCACCGCCGAGCTGGAGGTGGAGGTCGGGGACGGCGCGAAGGCCCTCGCCGCAGCACGTAGGACCGCCGAGACCGCGGGCGGCCATGTCGCCAACGAGACCACCGAGCGGCTCGACGACGCTCATGTGACCTCACGGATCGTGCTGCGCGTCCCGCAGGAGAAGTACGACGCGGTCCTTGCCGAGCTGGCGGGCGCCGGAAAACTGATCTCCCGCAAGGCGGACGCCAAGGACGTCACCGACCAGGTTGTCGATGTGGAGAGCCGTATCGCGACGCAGCGGGCGAGCGTGGCCCGGGTGCGGACGCTGATGGACCGGGCGCAGAAGCTCAGCGACGTGGTCACCCTGGAGGGCCAACTGAGCAGCCGCCAGGCACAGTTGGAGTCGCTGCTGGCGCAGCAGGCGGCGCTCAAGGACCGTACGACGCTGGCGACGATCACCCTCTCGCTCTCCGAGAGCGAGAGCAAGGGCCACAAGAAGGAGGACGACGGGCCGGGCTTCCTGGACGCGCTGGGCGGCGGCTGGGACGCACTGCTGGCGACCGGCCGGTGGATCGCGGTGGCGATAGGCGCGGTGGCACCGTTCGCCGCGGTCATCGCCGCGCTGTACGCGCTGTGGCGCTGGGTGCTGCGGCCCCGGCTGCCGAGGCGCCGGGTGGCGGCTGCGGCGCCGGCTCCCGCCCCGCGCCCCGAGCAGGACTGAACGGCCATTCCCCCGTAGCGTGTTCCCCATGGCAGCAGAGCGACTGGTGGTCGTCGGGGGCGATGCGGCGGGCATGTCCGCCGCATCGCAGGCACGCAGGCTCAAAGGCCCGGACGAGCTGGAGATCGTCGCGTTCGAGCGCAGCCACTTCAGCTCGTACTCCGCGTGCGGAATTCCGTACTGGGTGGGCGGCGATGTGCCCGAGCGCGACGACCTGATCGCCCGTACGCCTGCCGAGCACCGGGAGCGCGCGATCGACCTCCGGATGCGCACGGAGGTGACGGAGATCGACACCGCGCGCGGCCGGGTGCGCTCCCGTGACCTGGTGAGCGGCGACGAGACGTGGACGGGCTACGACAAGCTGGTGGTCGCGACCGGTGCGCGACCGGTCCGTCCGCCGCTGCCGGGCATGGACGCGCCGGGCGTGCACGGTGTGCAGACGCTCGACGACGGCCAGGCGCTGCTTGACAGCCTGGCGCGTACGCAGGGCCGGCGAGCGGTCGTCGTGGGCGCGGGCTACATCGGCGTCGAGATGGCGGAGGCGATGCTGAAGCGCGGCTACGAGGTGACCGTCCTCAACCGCGGTGAACAGCCGATGGCCACCCTCGACCCGGACATGGGCCGCCTGGTGCACGAGGCGATGGACGGCCTCGGCATCACGACGGTCATCGGCGCCGAGGTCACCAAGATCCTCACCGGCGAGGACGGCCGGGTCCGCGCGGTGGCGACCGAGGACGCGGAGTACCCGGCGGACGTCGTGGTCCTCGGCATCGGTGTGGAGCCGGAGACGACCCTCGCCGACGCCGCCGGTCTGCCTCTCGGGGTGTACGGCGGGCTGCTCACCGACCTCGCGATGCGGGTGCGCGGGCACGAGAACATCTGGGCGGGCGGCGACTGTGTGGAGGTGCTCGACCTGGTCTCCGGCCGCGAGCGCCATGTTCCGCTGGGCACGCACGCCAACAAGCACGGCCAGGTCATCGGCGCGAACGTGGGCGGCGGCTACGGCACCTTCCCGGGCGTCGTGGGCACGGCCGTGAGCAAGGTCTGCGAGCTGGAGATCGCCCGCACCGGGCTGCGCGAGAAGGACGCCCGCGAGGTGGGCCTGCAGTACGTCACCGCCACCATCGAGTCGACGAACAGCGCCGGCTACTACCCCGGTGCCGCCCTGATGACGGTGAAGATGCTCGCGGAGCGGCGTACGGGCCGGCTGCTGGGCGTCCAGATCGTCGGCCGCGAGGGCTCGGCGAAGCGGGTGGACATCGCGGCCGTCGCCCTGACCGCGGGCATGACGGTGGAGCAGATGACGGCGCTGGACCTCGGCTACGCGCCGCCGTTCTCGCCGGTCTGGGACCCGGTACTCGTGGCTGCGCGCAAGGCGACGAGGGCGGTCCACGGGTCGGCCACGTAACACCTACGCCCTGCGGGCGTCCTGGGGGTCCCCAGCCGAGGAAAAGGAAGCACGCAGACGATCCGTACCGGGACGTCGTAGGTCATGCCCGTGCCTCGACGCCGAGTTCGGACAGCAGGCCGCGGATGCGCTGCTCGATCTCGTCACGGATCGGGCGGACAGCGGCCACGCCTTGGCCGGCGGGGTCGTCGAGCTTCCAGTCGAGATAACGCTTGCCGGGGAAGTAGGGGCAGGCGTCGCCGCAGCCCATGGTGATCACCACATCGGAGGCCTGCACAGCTTCGGGGGTGAGGATCTTCGGCTTTTGGGCGGAGATGTCGATGCCGGACTCTCGCATGGCTTCGACCACCGCAGGGTTCACGGTGTCGGCCGGTGCGGAACCGGCGGAGCGGACTTCCACCTGCTCGCCTGCGAGGTGGGCGAGGAACGCGGCGGCCATCTGGGACCGGCCCGCGTTGTGGACGCAGACGAACAGCACAGACGGGGTATCGGGAGCGCTCACGTGCGGATCTTCCTTCGTTGAGGAGGGTTCAGCGGCCCGAGGCGGCGAGCTCGGGCTCACCGTGGGCAACGATCATGTCGTCCGCAGCCGGGCGGGATCGGCCGAACAGCGCGGCGACCAGGACGACACCGACGACCGCGCCGACGAGTTGGGCTGCGATGAACGGCGATACGGAGCCGGGGGCGATCCCGGCGAAGGTGTCGGTGAAGGCGCGGCCGATGGTCACTGCCGGGTTCGCGAAGCTGGTGGAGGAGGTAAACCAGTACGCCGCCCCGATGTAGGAGGCGACCGCGACCGGGCCGATGCGCTGCTGTCCCGTGCGAGGCAGCCCGAAGATGAGGAGGACCAGGCCCGCGGTGGCGACGACCTCGCCGAGCCACAGGTGACCGGCGGACCGGTCGTGCGTCGAGAACCGCACGAGGGGCTCGGCGAACATCGCGTTCGCCAACACCGCGCCGCCGATGCCACCGGCCACCTGCGCAGGCACGTACGCCGCCACGTCCCGCAGCCTGAGACCATCAGCGCCTCGGCGGCCGGTCCACCAGGCGGCCAGCGTGACTACCGGGTTGAAGTGGGCTCCGGAGACCGGGCCGAGCAAGGCGATCAGCATGCCCAGACCGAATACGGTCGCCAGCGAATTGGCCAGCAGCTGAACACCGACATCGCGCGTCAGCTCGGTCGCCTGGATGCCGGAGCCGACCACGACGGTCACCAGAGCCGCCGTGCCCACCAGCTCGACCAGGACGCGGCGTCCGAGCGAAGGGATGCCGATCATCCCGCGACTCCCGCAGCAACGGTGCCGGCCGGAGTCTGGAGGAGAGAGGAGAGCCTGGCGAGAGCGGCGGGCAGCACCCAGTAGTAGACCCAGGTCCCGCGCCGCTCCGAACCGACGAGGCCCGCGTCGCGCAGCACCTTCAAATGGTGGGAAATCGTCGGCTGCGACACGTCGAACGGACCGATGAGGTCACACACGCAGGCCTCACCACCCTCGTGCGAGGCAATCAAGGACAGCAGGCGCAGGCGCACCGGGTCCGACAACGCCTTGAACATCCGGGCCAGGTCAACGGCGGCTGCTGCCCCCAGCGGCTCGCGGACCATCGGCGAGCAGCAGACCGCCTGATCGTCCTGCCCGAGCACGGGCAGCTCTGATTTCGACATGCGTCTATGTTGACAGCCATCTATCCGAGTGGCAACCTCGACTTCATCAAGCTGTATCGATGAACGTCGATTCAGCGCCGGATCAGGACCAGGAGACAGCCATGTCCCGCGTTCAGCTCGCCCTGCGTGTCAACGACCTCGAAGGCTCCATCGCCTTCTACTCCAAGCTTTTCGGTGTGGAGCCCGCCAAGCTCCGCCCCGGGTACGCGAACTTCGCGATCACCGAGCCCCCGCTCAAGCTCGTCCTGATCGAGGGCGAGGCCGACGAAGACACCCGCCTGGACCACCTCGGAGTGGAAGTGGAGTCCACCGAGCAGGTCACCGCCGCGACGGGCCGACTCCAGGAGGCAGGCCTCGCCACATTCGAGGAGAACGACACCTCCTGCTGCTACGCGGTGCAGGACAAGGTCTGGGTGACCGGACCGGGCAAGGAACCGTGGGAGGTGTACGTCGTCAAGGCCGACGCCGAAAACCTCGGCAAGAGCAGCGAAGGCGCACCGGACGCCTGCTGCGGCACCACCGACTGCTGCACTCCGGAGGAGCAGGCCCTCGACCCGAACCAGACCCCGGCCGAGGCAAAGGCCACCGCCGGATGCGCCTGCGGCGTCTGACGCAAGGGGTGCGGGTGTTCCTGGCCGGCGACGCGACAGGCGGCCCGTGAGATCACATCTCTCGAGCCGTCAAGCCATCTGATTCCGCTGACATCAACCTCGCGGGTGAGCGCCCGGCCGGGCCGCCCAGCCGTCGCTCGCCGCGCGCGGTCGCCTCGGACAGCGCGCCGGAGAGCCGGCGGCGCAGCAGCCGGGTCACCGGTCGTTCGATCAGCCGGTGCACCAGCCAGGAGGCCAGCAGCATGCCGCCGGTCACCAGCGCGAGCACGGTGTAGGGCGGCAGCCGGTGCCCCAGCACTCTGATGAGCTCCCAGCCTGCGTACTGGTGCAGCAGGTAGAGCGGGTAGGTGAGCGCCCCGGCGTACGGCAGCCAGCGCCACTTCATCCAGTCCAGCTTCCCGGTCGCGACCAGGGCCATCGCCCCGAAGCAGACGGCAAGGACCGCGACGACCGGCCAGAAGGGGATGCTCTGCCTGAAGTGGCCGAGGCTTCGGCTCCAGGTGTCGTGCGCGGAGGGCAGGGCCGCTCCGAAGCACACCAGCACAATGCCGGTGAGCAGCAGGCTGGGCCGGAAGCGGTACATCAGGAAGAAGGCCATTCCGGCGATGAAGTACCAGCAGTAGTCCGGCATGATCAGCAGCTGGAGCACCGAATCGTCGGACTGGGCGAAGAGCATGCCCGCCGCGGCCCAGAGGCTGCAGAAGGCCAGCACGCGTCGGTAGGTCAGGCCTCGCCACGCCATCAGCGCGAACAGGAGATAGAAGCGCAGCTCGGCGAAGAGCGTCCAGTACACCCCGTCGACCTTGCGGACGCCGAGCGGCTCCTCAAGCATGGTGAGGTTGGTCAGCACGTCCGCCACGGGCAGCGGATTCCCGCCACTCGGTATGAGCAGCAGTACGGCGGTGGTGGCCAGGACGGCGAACCAGTACGCGGGGTACAGCCGGCTCACCCGGGAGACGAAGAAGTCGCCCAGCGACCTTCCCCAGCAGCTCATGCATATGACGAAGCCGCTTATCAGGAAGAAGAGCTCGACGCCCAGCCAGCCGTAGGCGGTGAAGGGGAACGCGCCCGGGAAGTGCGCTTCCCCGCGGGTCGTCCAGCCTCCGTAGAGCGCCATGTAGTGGTAGGCCACCACCATCAGCGCGGCCAGCAACCGCATGCCGTCCAGTGCGGGCAAGCGGCCGACGCGCCGGGGCGGCGTGGTGGGCGCCGGCGCCGGTGCCGGCCGCACACGGGGCAGCGTCAGCGTCGGGGAGTCTTGCACGTGCAAGGGTTCGCCCCCGTTTTCTTCTTGGTGGCCCGCTTCACGATTCCCCGTCCCAACAAGCCCCGCACGCGGCTCCCTCCCTTGGTCATTCCTTCACTTACTTGACGGCCTGACCCACCCGCGACGTTTCATCAGGGGTCGTAAATTTTCTGTGCAGCCTGGCACCGGCATGCTCAAATTCCGGCGAAGGGGACCAGGCGGCCGAGGGAAACAGGGCCGAGGGAAACAGGCAGGAGCCGGCGGCGCAGCCCGCAAAGTCAACGCCGCCGCGCGGGACGGCCCTTGGCCGTTGCGGGGCACCCAGCAGGTGGCCCCTCAGCGCGCGGTCTGCGCGTGGACGTACTCGACGAGACGCGTCAGCGCGTCCGGGTCGGTCGTCGGCAGGACACCGTGGCCCAGGTTGAAGATGTGCCCCTCGAGCCCGGCCGCGGCGTCCAGCACCTCGCGCGTCTTGGCCTGAACCGCCTGGGTCGAGGAGAAGAGAACCGCCGGGTCCAGGTTGCCCTGGAGCGCCTTGCCCGGGCCGACCCGGCGCGCGGCCTCGTCCAGCGGGACGCGCCAGTCGACGCCGACGACGTCCGCGCCCGCCTCGCCCATCAGACCGAGCAGTTCGCCGGTACCCACGCCGAAGTGGATGCGCGGCACTCCGTACGAGGCCACCGCGTCGAAGACCTTGGCGGAGGCGGGCAGCACCGAGCGCCGGTAGTCGGCGGGGGCCAGCGCGCCCACCCACGAGTCGAAGAGCTGGACGGCGCTCGCGCCCGCCTCGATCTGCACCTTGAGGAAGGCGGAGGTGATCTCGGCGAGCCGGTCGAGCAGGTCGGCCCAGAGCTGCGGGTCGCCGTACATCAGCGCCTTGGTGTGCTCGTGGTTGCGCGAGGGGCCGCCCTCGACGAGGTAGCTCGCGAGGGTGAACGGCGCGCCCGCGAAACCGATGAGCGGCGTGGCGCCCAGCTCTCCGGTGAGCATCCCGATGGCCTCGGTGACGTACGAGACGTCCTCGGGCGTCAGATCGCGCAGGCGCGCCAGGTCGGCGCGGCTGCGGATCGGCTCGGCGACGACCGGCCCGACGCCCGGCTTGATGTCGAGGTCGACGCCGATGGCCTTCAGGGGCACGACGATGTCGCTGAAGTAGATCGCGGCGTCCACCCGGTGGCGGCGCACCGGCTGGAGCGTGATCTCGGTGACGAGCTCGGGCCGCATGCAGGACTCGAGCATCGGGATGCCCTCGCGGACCTTGAGGTACTCGGGCAGTGAGCGCCCCGCCTGACGCATGAACCAGACCGGCGTGTGCGACACCGGTTCACGCCTGCACGCCTTCATGAAGGCGGAGTCGTACGTCTTTGTCGGCTGGCCCGTCGGGCTGTCGTTGGCGCTCACGTCCAGAATCTTCGCACGTACACCTGAAGTGGCCGCCCCGGGCCGGGTGTCCCTCCCTGCGCGAAGCCCCCGTTCCGCCTACTCTTCCCCGCATGGCTGCGGCTCAGGGACATTTTTCCGATCATTCCAACGGCGCTGAGGACACGGACAGCGCGGAGGGGAATGCCGTCCCGCGCGCGTTCCGTCTGGCGGTCGAGGCGCTGCGGGCAGCGCGGTTGCGCCCGGAGATCGAGGTGGACCCGACGCGCCCGCCGCAACGGCTCGCCCCGCATGCGTACGCCCTTGAGGCGGCGGTCGTCGACGGTGACGATGACCTGGCGGACGGACGTCTGGTGCTGCTGCACGATCCGGCCGGCCATGAGGCCTGGCAGGGCACCTTCCGGCTGGTGACGCTGGTGCGCGCGGAACTGGAGCCGGAGATGGCGGCCGATCCGCTGCTTCCGGAGGTCTGCTGGTCGTGGCTGACGGGCGCGCTGGAGGCGCGCGGTCTTGCGTACGGGGAGCCGAGCGGCACCGTCACCCGCGCGGGGTCTCACTATTTCGGTGGACTTGCCGAGCGCCGCCCGGCGACGCAGATCGAGATCCGGGCGTCATGGACGCCGCGCGAGGGCCGGGGCGGGGTTCCCGACTCGGCCGCGCACCTTGCGGCCTGGTGCGATCTGCTCTGTCAGATCGCGGGGCTGCCGCCGTCGCCGGCCGGTCCTGCGGACGCGGGGACGGGTGTGGTCTCGCTGCCGCAGCGGCGGGGTCCGCAGCGTCCGTGACGGAAGACCCGGGGCAACAACCAGGAGACTGAGCGAGAGACGCCGTCGACCGCCCTCGCCCGGTCGCGGCAACCTCGGCAGCCGCGCGCACGCGGGCGCGCACGCCCGTCGGAGCGCCTCGCGCGCGTCCGCCAGTCAGCTCGTTCGTAGGATGATCGATCACGCGTCCTAATTGCCCCAATTGTTACTAACCAAATCGTGATCATTCTCTAAAGGCGGGCGGGTTCGCTGCCGAAGAGGTCTGTGACCCTAACTGCACGGTTCGCCCCCGGCTTTCCCCGAGCCGGCTCCGTCCCGCACCTTCCCCCCAGGAGGCCTGGTGTCCGTTCTTCTCGAGCAGCCCGCAAGCCTGGTCGCCTACCGCCCGAACAAGCCGACGGCCATGGTCGTCGTGGCCGACCCGCGCGTCCGCTCCACCGTCACCCGCCACCTGTGGGCACTCGGAGTACGTGACGTCATCGAGGCTTCGTCCATCGCGGAGGCCCGTCCCCGCGTCGGCAACCCGCGCGACATCTGCGTTGCCGACGTCCACCTGCCCGACGGTTCCGGGCTGACCCTGCTGTCCGAGACCCGAGCCGCGGGCTGGCCCAACGGCCTCGCCCTCTCCGCGGCCGACGACATCGGCGCCGTACGCAACGCACTCGCGGGCGGCGTCAAGGGTTATGTCGTCACCGGCACGCGTACGAACATCGGGCACCCGACCCGTCCCGGCGCCGCCCCCATCGGCGCCGCGGCAGGCCGGATGCACCGCCGCCCCCCGGGTGCCCCGAGCCACCCGGGCGGCTACCGCGAGCTCTCCGGCCGTGAGGTCGAGGTGCTCCGTCTGGTTGCGGAGGGCCAGTCCAACAAGGCGATCGGCGTCTCGATGGGCCTGTCCGCGCTGACCGTCAAGAGCCACCTCGCCCGTATCGCACGCAAGCTCGGCACGGGCGACCGCGCCGGGATGGTGGCCGTCGCCCTGCGCACGGGCATCATCCACTGAATCGTTCCCCCACTCATTCGCGCCCGTCGACGGAACGTTCCGTCGACGGGCGCCGTCCGTTCACGGATACCCTTGACACGTGACCGACGCCCAAGAGACCGCAGCAGAGACCGCACTGCGAACCACCGGGGGCGCTCCCCCGGACGACGTCGAATCGGCGCCGATCCCTTTGCTGGAGCCCCGTGAAGGCATTCCGCCGGTGGTCGCCGACGACGACGCGCTGGCCGAAGTGATCGCCGCCTTCGCCGCCGGCAGCGGCCCCGTCGCCGTGGACGCCGAGCGCGCCTCCGGTTATCGATACGGGCAGCGGGCCTATCTCGTCCAGCTGCGCCGCGAGGGCGCGGGCAGCGCGCTCATCGATCCGGTCGGCTGCCCCGACCTGTCCGGGCTCGGCGAGGCCCTCGCCGGTACGGAGTGGATCCTGCACGCGGCCACCCAGGACCTGCCGTGCCTGCGCGAAATAGGCATGGTCCCCACCCGGCTCTTCGACACCGAGCTGGCCGGGCGGCTCGCGGGCTTTCCGCGGGTGGGGCTCGGCGCGATGGTCGAGTCCGTCCTCGGGTACGCCCTGGAGAAGGGCCACTCGGCGGTCGACTGGTCTACCCGTCCGCTTCCCGAGCCGTGGCTGCGCTATGCCGCGCTCGACGTGGAGCTGCTGATCGATCTGCGCGACGCACTGGAGAAGGAGCTGGAGCGGCAGGGCAAGCTGGAGTGGGCCCGCCAGGAGTTCGAGGCGATCGCCTCGGCCCCTCCGCCTCCCCCGCGCAAGGACCCCTGGCGTCGTACGTCCGGGATGCACAAGGTGCGCCGCCGTCGTCAGATGGCGGTCGTACGCGAGCTGTGGACGGCCCGCGACAAGGTGGCGCAGCGGCGCGATGTATCGCCGGGCAAGGTGCTCAGCGACGCCGCGATCGTCGAGGCGGCGCTTGCCGTGCCGGCGACCGTCCCGGCGCTGACCGCGCTGCCCGGGTTCGGCCACCGGATGGGGCGGCGTCAGCTGGAGCAGTGGCAGGCGGCCGTCGACCGGGCCAGGGCACTGGCCGACGCCGAACTCCCGCAGCCGGGCCAGCCGCTCAACGGCCCGCCGCCGCCGCGCTCCTGGGCCGACAAGGACCCGGCGGCCGCGGCCCGGCTCTCCGCGGCGCGCGCGGCGGTCTCCGCACTCGCCGAGGAGCTGAGCATGCCGCAGGAGAACCTGATCACGCCGGACACGGTGCGCCGGGTCTGCTGGGAGCCGCCGTTCGAGCCGACGGCGGAGGCGGTGTCACAGGCGCTGGCGGGGCACGGCGCACGCGCGTGGCAGATCGAGCTGGTGGCCCCGCTGCTGACGGACGCGCTGACGGCGACGCCGGCGTAACCGGGGGCGCGGGCGGACGCCTGCGGCGGGCTGCTCCCGGGGGCTCCGCCCCCGGACCCCCGGTCCTCAATCGCCGGACGGGCTTGTTCCTCACGCCCACGGGGGGCGTAGGGGGAGGGTCTGGGGCGGAGCCCAGTACGTGTGACGTACCGCTCCCGTCCCCAGGGGTGTGCAGGCTGGTTACCCGCAAGTAGCATGACGTGAGGAAGCGCGCGCTTAGCCGCGCGCCCGCAGCAGTGCCACCCCGCACCCTGGAGGAGAGCCATCGTGCCTCGTACCGTCAGGGATGTCGTCTTCGTCGACGGCGTCCGCACCCCGTTCGGCAAGGCGGGCCCGAAGGGCATTTACCACGAGACCCGTGCCGACGATCTCGTCGTGAAGGCCATCCGGGAGCTGCTGCGGCGCAACCCGGACCTCGACGCCCAGCAGATCGACGAGGTCGCCATCGCCGCGACCACGCAGATCGGTGACCAGGGGCTGACCATCGGCCGGACCGCGGGCATCCTCGCGGGTCTGCCGCAGTCGGTGCCGGGCTACTCCATCGACCGTATGTGTGCCGGCGCCCTGACCGCCGTGACCGCGGTGGCGGGCGGCGTGGCCTTCGGTGCGTACGACGTCGCCATCGCCGGTGGTGTCGAGCACATGGGCCGCCACCCCATGGGCGAGGGCGTCGACCCCAACCCCCGCTTCGTGTCGGAGAAGCTCGTCGACGAGTCCGCCCTCTTCATGGGCATGACCGCCGAGAACCTGCACGACCGCTACCCGCACATCACCAAGCAGCGCGCCGACGAGTACGCCGTGCGCTCGCAGGAGAAGGCCGCCAAGGCGTACGCCAACGGCAAGATCCAGCAGGACCTGGTGCCGATCTCCGTACGCCGGACCAACCCCGAGGCCGGCGAGACCGGCTGGGGCCTGGTCACCGCCGACGAGCCGATGCGCCCGGGCACGACGCTGGAGAGCCTGGCCGGTCTGAAGACGCCGTTCCGTGTGCACGGCCGCGTCACCGCCGGTAACGCCGCTGGTCTCAACGACGGTGCCACCGCGTCGATCATCGCCTCCGAGGACTTCGCGCGCGAGAACAACCTGCCGGTCAAGATGCGCCTGGTCTCGTACGCCTTCGCGGGCGTCGAGCCCGAGGTGATGGGCTACGGCCCGATCCCCGCGACCGAGAAGGCCCTCGCCAAGGCGGGCCTGTCGATCGAGGACATCAACCTCTTCGAGGTCAACGAGGCGTTCGCCGTTCAGGTCCTGGCGTTCCTGGACCACTACGGCATCGCGGACGACGACGCGCGCGTCAACCAGTACGGCGGCGCCATCGCGTTCGGCCACCCCCTCGCCTCCTCCGGCGTACGTCTGATGACGCAGCTGGCGCGGCAGTTCGAGGAGCAGCCGGAGGTCCGCTACGGCCTCACCACCATGTGCGTCGGCTTCGGCATGGGCGCGACGGTCATCTGGGAGAACCCGCACTTCGACGGAGGCAACAAGTGAGCGAGCGCAGCGAGCGAACAATGAGAGGGTGCAGCACGTGCGAGTGCTCGACCGAGCGAAGCGAGGGAGCGGCATGAGCACCGCTGAACTCCTGAAGGGCGCGGCCGAGCTGTTCCCGGACGAGGTCGTCACGCAGGCGCACGTACGCCACCTCGACCTCCCCGCGGGCGCGGGCAAGTTCGCGCTCATCACGCTGGACAACGGCCTGGACCACACCAAGCCGACCACCTTCGGCCCCCAGTCGCTGGCGAACCTGAACGCCGCCATCGACCAGGTCGAGAAGGAAGCGACCGAGGGCTCGATCGTCGGCGTCGGCATCACCGGCAAGCCGTTCATCTTCGCCGTCGGCGCCGACCTCAAGGGCGTCGAGCTGCTGAAGCGGCGCGAGGACGCGCTCGCCATCGGCAAGGGCGGCCACGACGTCTTCAAGCGGCTGTCCGCCCTCGCGGTCCCGACGTTCGCGTACTACAACGGCGCGGCGATGGGCGGCGGTGTCGAGGTCGGTCTGCACTGCTCGTACCGCACCGTCTCCAAGGCGATCCCGGCCTTCTCGCTGCCCGAGGTCTTCCTCGGCCTCGTCCCCGGCTGGGGCGGCTGCGCGATCCTGCCGAACCTGATCGGCGCGGACCGCGCGGTCTCGGTGATCATCGAGAACTCGCTCAACCAGAACAAGCAGCTGGGGGGCGCCAAGGTCTTCGAGCTGGGCATCGCCGACGCGATCTTCGAGGGCGCGGACTTCCTGGAGCAGTCGCTGATCTGGACGGCGTCCGTCCTCAAGGGCGACACCGCGGTCGAGCGTCCCGAGGTCGACCGTGGCGAGGCCTGGGACCAGGCCGTCGCGCGCGGCCGCTTCATCGCCGACTCCAAGGTGCACGGCGCGGCCCCGGCCGCCTACCGCGCGCTGGACATCATCGCCGCCGCCAAGAACGGCGACCTGCAGGCGGGCTTCGACGCCGAGGACTCCGCCCTTGCGGACCTGATCATGGGCGGCGAACTGCGCAGCGGCATCTACGCCTTCAACCTGGTGCAGAAGCGCGGCAAGCGCCCGGCCGGTGCGCCGGACAAGTCGCTCGCCCGCCCGGTCACCAAGGTCGGCGTCGTCGGCGCGGGTCTGATGGCCTCGCAGCTGGCGCTGCTCTTCCTGCGCCGCCTCGAGGTGCCGGTCGTGCTGACCGACATCGACCAGGAGCGCGTCGACAAGGGTGTGGGCTACGTCCACGCCGAGATCGAGAAGCTGCTCGGCAAGGGCCGGATCAACCAGGACAAGGCCAACCGCCTCAAGGCCCTGGTCACCGGCGTACTGGACAAGGCCGAGGGCTTCTCCGACGCCGACTTCATCATCGAGGCCGTCTTCGAGGAGATCGGCGTCAAGCAGCAGGTGTTCGCGGAGGTCGAGGCGGTCGCCCCGGCGCACGCGATCCTCGCCACCAACACCTCCTCGCTGTCGGTCACCGAGATGGCATCCAAGCTCCAGCACCCGGAGCGCGTGGTCGGCTTCCACTTCTTCAACCCGGTCGCGGTCCTCCCGCTGCTGGAGATCGTCCGCGGTGAGAAGACGGACGACGCGTCCCTCGCCACCGCCTTCGGTGTCGCGAAGAAGCTCAAGAAGACCGCCGTACTGGTCAAGGACGCCCCGGCCTTCGTGGTCAACCGCATCCTGACCCGCTTCATGGGCGAGATCCAGAACGTCATCGACGAGGGCACCCCCATCGAGGTCGCCGAGAAGGCCGTCGAGCCGCTGGGTCTGCCGATGTCGCCGCTGGTTCTGCTGGAGCTGGTGGGCCCGGCGATCGGCCTGCACGTCTCCGAGACCCTCAACCGGGCCTTCCCGGACCGCTTCACGGTCTCCGAGAACCTGGCTGCGGTCGTCAAGGCGGGCAAGCGCGGCTTCTACGTCTACGACTCCGGCAAGCCGGAGCTGGACCCGGAGGTCGCCGCCCTCCTCAAGCAGGGCGAAGTCGTCCTGACCGAGGAGGAGACCCGCGAGCGCGTGCTGAACGCGGTGGCGCAGGAGATCGGTCTGATGCTGGACGAGGGTGTCGTGGCCGAGGCCCAGGACATCGACCTCTGCCTGATCACGGGTGCCGGCTGGCCCTTCCACCTGGGCGGCATCACGCCGTACCTGGACCGTGAAGGCGTCTCCCAGCGGGTGAACGGCAAGCCGTTCCTGGCGCAGGGCGTCGCGAGCGTCCCGGCGTAACGCGTCAAGCAGGCGGCCCCGGCACCGATATCGGTGCCGGGGCCGCCTGCTGTGTGCTCAGCGCCTGGTCCGGCTCAGTGCTCGGGCCGGCTCAGCGCCTGGTCCGGCTCGGCGCTCGGGCCGGCTAGTGCTCGGTCCGGCTCAGTGCCTGGTCCAGGCCTCCATGGCCAGACCGGACTCGTTCGTCTTCTGCCGGGTGATCCGCAGGCTGCCGTCCTGGCCGAACGCGGCGAGCACCACGCGCCCGTCGGCGTCGACGGCGAGCGCCGGAGCGCCCACGCACGCCTCTCCGGTGCCGGTCCAGACCGCACCCGCGGACTCGGTCTCGGTCGGGTAGGCCGCGAGGGCGGGCCGCCCGTCGGCGTCCCGGTGGGCCATGAGCGTGCAGTCGTGACCGTCCACGTGGGCCCGCAGCAGCGCGACCGGCCCTGACCCCGTGCCGCCGCCCAGTGGCTCGGGCACATTGTCCTGCCGCCAGGCGTGCACCTCGGCGGACTTGTCGTCGCGCCAGAAGAAGGTCAGCCGGCCCTCGCCGGTCGGTACGGCGGACACCGAGCCGTCCTGGACCTGCGAGGGGATGTCGGCGTCCCTGGTGAAAAGAGGCTCGTCGCCGTCCTGCACCCAGCGCATGATGCCGTCGCGGGCGGGCGCGAGGATCTCGGCGCGGCCCCCGGCGGCCGCGCCGGCGGCCAGTCGGCCGTGGGCCCCGCTGCCCTTCAGGTCGACCCAGCCGGTCCACGAGCCGGTGCTGGTCTGGCTGCGCCCGCACACCCCGCCGCCGGCGTTGCGCACGAAGACATGGACATTGCCCACGCCGTCAACGACCGCCGCCGGACGGCCTATCTGCCCGGCGAGCCCCAGGTCATTCGGATAGGGGGTGCCCAGCGGCTGCCACTCCTTGACCGGACGGGCCGACTGGTACTGGATCGAGTGGACGACGTCCGTACGGACCTGGCCACCGCCGGCCGGGGTCTGCAGCACACCGAAGAGGTGCACATAGCCGTCCGCGCCCTGGGCGAGCGAGAGATACGGCAGCAGGCCGTCAGCCTTGGCGACCAGCTCGGGTCCCGACCACTGGGGACCGGCCGGCCTGGTCTCGGTCCAGCGCAGCACACCCCCCGGGGTGGGTGCATACGCCGTGAGCCGACCGTCCTTGCCGAGCAGCAGCCAGCCGGTGGCTGTCGGACTGCCGTCCTCCGCAGTGCTGACCGGGACGTGGTTCCGCAGCGGGGTGGAAACCTCGCGAGTCCGGCCCGCTTCTCGCCTGGATCTTCGCGCAGGCCCCAACGCCATGGCTCACCGGCCACCTTTCCTGATGAGAACCGCACTGAGCGGCCGAGTACAACGCTCCATGAAGTCCTGCGACAATAACACCCAGCCGGGCAGGGAATTTTTGGGGATTTCTGATGCGAACACTGGTGATCGTCGACGCCGCGAATGTGATCGGTTCAGTCCCTGACGGGTGGTGGCGCGACCGCCGCGGGGCCGCCGAGCGGCTGCGCGACCGGCTGGCCGGATTCGAGGCTTCCGGGCTCCCCGGGCATCCCGGCCCCGTCGAGATCGTGCTGGTCGTGGAGGGGGCCGCCCGCGGAGTCGAGAGTGTGCCGGGCGTACGGGTCGAGTCCGCGCCGGGCAGCGGCGACGTCCGGATCGTGGCGCTGGCGTCCGCCCGTGAGACGGGCCGGGCGTGTGTGGTCATCACGGCTGACCGGGAGTTGAGACGGCGCGTGGAGGCGCATGGGGCGCAGTACCTGGGGCCGCGGGCGGTTCAGCTGCCCGGCGGCCGTACGTAGGCGCCAGGCCCCGCAGGATCCGGCGCCGGACACCCCCTAGAACACGGCTTCCTTGCCCACCTTGCCGAGGCGGCTGTTCCTGCGCCCGTAGAGGAAGTACACGACGAAGCCAATCAGCATCCAGACGGCGAAGCGGAGCCACGTCTCGCCCGGCAGGTTCAGCATCAGCCAGAACGATGCGGCGATCGACAGGATCGGGATGAACGGCACCCACGGCGTGCGGAACGAGCGGGGCAGATCGGGGCGGGTGCGGCGCAGGACCATCACACCGACGGCCACGACGACGAACGCGAAGAGAGTGCCGATGTTCACCAGGGTCGCGAGCTCGTTGATGCTGGTGAAGCCCGCGATGACGGCGATGAGGACGCCCAGCAGGATGGTCGGGCGGTACGGGGTCCTGAAGCGCGGGTGCGTGATGGAGAAGAAGCGGGGCAGCAGACCGTCGCGGCTCATCGCGAAGAACACGCGCGTCTGCCCGAGCAGCAGGATCAGACACACGGTGGTGAGGCCGACGGCGGCGCCGAAGCTGATGGCGCCGGCGTACCAGGGGTGACCGGTGGCCTTGAAGGCGTCGGCGAGGGGCGCGCTGACCGACAGCTTGGTGTAGTGCTGCATGCCGGTGACCACGAGCGAGACGGCCACGTACAGCACCGTGCAGATGAGGAGCGAGCCGAGGATGCCGCGTGGCATGTCGCGCTGCGGGAACTTGGTCTCCTCGGCGGCGGTGGCCACGACGTCGAAGCCGATGAAGGCGAAGAAGACGACGGAGGCGGCGGTGAAGATGCCCATGACGCCGAAGTTGGTGGCTTTGTAACCGAAAATCAGCTGAACCATGGGGGCGTCTTCCCAGCCCAGCCCGCCCTTCGGGGTCACCGCCTCGGGGATGAACGGCGAGTAGTTGTCGCCCACGATGAAGAACAGCCCCGCGATGATCACGATCATGACCACCGTCACCTTGATGGCCACGACAACCGTGGTGATGTTGGCGGACAGCTTCATGCCGACCACCAGGATCGCGGTCAGCACCAGGACCAGCAGGAAGGCCAGGAGGTCGAAGGTCCCGCCCGGTACGTCGGGGCCTTCCAGCGCATTCGCCAGATGCCAGCCCGCGTTGTCCATCAGAGAGCGCACATAGCCGGACCAGCCGACCGCGACGACGGCCGTGCCCAGCGCGAATTCGAGGACCAGGTCCCAGCCGATGATCCAGGCGGGCAGCTCACCGATGGAGGCGTACGCGAAGGTGTACGCCGACCCGGCCACCGGGACGGTTGAGGCGAACTCGGCGTAGCACAGGGCCGCCAGCGCACAGACGATGCCGGCGGCGACGAAGGCGAGGGCGGTCGCGGGTCCCGCGTTCTCCTTGGCCACCTTTCCGGTGAGGACGAAGATGCCGGTGCCGATGATGACACCGACGCCGAAGACGGTCAGATCCCATGCCGAGAGGGACTTCTTGAGGGCATGCTCCGGTTCTTCGGTGTCGCGGATCGACTGCTCGACCGTCTTGGTCCTGAACAGCCCGTTCCCGCGCGGGCCCGTGTCCTGCTGCGTACTCACCGGCGTACCTCCACGCACTCGTCGTGAACGCCATGATTCGGACATTGGCGGCCCGACTGAGCTCCGTACGGGTGGATTTCACGCGAATGGGCCGGTCGGACCACCCATACAGGGTGACCGACCGGCCCATCGGCAACAGGAAACCGGGCCCGGTGGCTTCCGCTCAGTCGCGCGCGGGCTCCACGGCTTCGTTCTCGTACCGCCCGTCCAGCTTGGAGACCAGGCCGGTGACCTGCCGGGCGATGTCCGGGGCGGTCAGGCCGATCTCCGCCATGACCTCCTTGCGGGAGGCGTGGTCGAGGAAGCGCGGCGGGATGCCGAAGTCGCGCAGCGGTACGTCGACGCCGGCGTCGCGCAGGGCCTGGGAGACCGCGGAACCGACGCCGCCGACACGGCTGTTGTCCTCGACGGTGACCACGACGCGGTGCTGCTCGGCGAGCGGCGCGAGCGCCTCGTCGACCGGCTTGACCCAGCGCGGGTCCACGACGGTGGTGGAGATGCCCTGGGCGTCGAGCAGGTCGGCGATCTCCAGGCACATCGGAGCGAGCGCGCCGACGGAGACGAGCAGGACGTCGGGCCGGTCGGTGTCCGCGTTGCGCAGGACGTCCATGCCGCCGACCCTGCCCAGGGCCTTCACGGCCGGGCCGACCGCACCCTTGGAGAAGCGCACCACGGTGGGCGCGTCGTCCACCTCGACGGCTTCGCGCAGCTGGGAGCGGACCTGGTCGGCGTCGCGCGGGGCGGCGATCCGCAGCCCGGGGACGACCTGCAGGATCGACATGTCCCACATGCCGTTGTGCGAGGCGCCGTCGGTGCCGGTGACGCCCGCGCGGTCCAGTACGAAGGTGACGCCGCACTGGTGCAGGGCCACATCCATCAGCACTTGGTCGAAGGCGCGGTTGAGGAAGGTGGCGTACACGGCGAAGACGGGGTGCAGTCCGCCGGTGGCGAGGCCGGCGGCGGAGACCGCGCCGTGCTGCTCGGCGATGCCGACGTCGTAGACGCGGTCCGGGAAGGCCTTGGCGAACTTGTCGAGACCGACCGGCTGCAGCATCGCGGCGGTGATCGCGACGATGTCCTTGCGCTCCTTGCCGAGCTCGACCATCTCCTCGCCGAAGACCGAGGTCCAGTCGAGGCCTGAGCTGGCGATCGGCAGGCCGGTGTCGGGGTGGATCTTGCCGACGGCGTGGAAGCGGTCCGCCTCGTCCTGGAGGGCGGGCTGGTAGCCGCGGCCCTTCTCGGTGAGGCAGTGGACGATGACGGGGCCGCCGAAGCGCTTGGCTCGGGCCAGGGCGGACTCCAGGGCCTCGATGTCGTGGCCGTCGATGGGGCCCACGTACTTCAGGCCGAGGTCCTCGAACATGCCCTGCGGGGCGATGAAGTCCTTCAGGCCCTTCTTGGCGCCGTGCAGGGTCTCGTAGAGCGGCTTCCCGACGACGGGGGTGCGCTCCAGGATGTCCTTGCCGCGGGCCAGGAAACGCTCGTAGCCGTCGGTCGTACGCAGCGTGGCGAGGTGGTTGGCGAGGCCGCCGATCGTCGGGGCGTACGAGCGCTCGTTGTCGTTGACGACGATCACCAGCGGGCGGTCCTTGGCGGCCGCGATGTTGTTCAGCGCCTCCCAGGCCATGCCTCCGGTGAGCGCACCGTCGCCGATGACGGCGACGACGTGGTCGTCCTTCTTCAGTACCTCGTTGGCCTTGGCGAGGCCGTCGGCCCAGCCGAGGACCGTCGATGCATGGGAGTTCTCGATGATGTCGTGCTCGGACTCGGCACGTGCGGGGTAGCCGGAGAGGCCGCCCTTCATCTTGAGCCGGGAGAAGTCCTGGCGGCCGGTGAGCAGCTTGTGGACGTAGCTCTGGTGGCCGGTGTCGAAGAGAACCTTGTCCTTCGGCGAGTCGAAGACACGGTGCAGGGCGATGGTCAGCTCGACCACACCGAGGTTGGGACCGAGGTGACCGCCGGTCTTGGAGACCGCGTCGACGAGGAAGGTCCGGATCTCGGCTGCCAGCCGATCCAGCTGCTCCGGGCCGAGCCGGTCCAGATCGCGCGGTCCCGTGATGCGGGTCAGCAACGCCACCCGTGCCTCCTTGCAGTTGTGCGGTCCAGCTTGCCGGTTCGCCGAGTCTAATGTTCCGCCTGCTACGCCGGTCGGCGGGCGGTGCGATCTACATCACGATCACGCCATCGGGTGAAACACAGAGGTGCCCGGCACCGCGAACGGTGCCGGGCACTCCTGCGGAGCCACGGTCAGGCGCGGCCCGCGGTCTTCTGGGTCTTGCGGGTGATGGAGTCGATCACCACGGTCGCCAGCAGCACGCCACCGGTGATCATGTACTGGATCGGCGTGGCGATGCCCTCCAGCGCGAGCCCGTACTGGATCGAGACGATCACCATGACACCGAGCAGCGCGTTCCAGGTCCGGCCGCGTCCGCCGAAGAGGCTGGTGCCGCCGATGACGGCCGCCGCGATGACGTTCATCAGCAGGTCGCCGGCGCCGGCGCTCTGGTTGGCCGCCGCGATCTTCGAGGCCCAGAACAGGCCGCCGATGGCGGCGAAGGTGCCCGCGATCGCGAAGACCGAGATACGCACCGCCGTGACGTTGATACCCGCACGCCGGGAGGCCTCGACGCTGCCACCGAGCGCGAAGATCTTGCGGCCGTACGTGGTGCGGCGGAGCACGAAGTCCGTGAGAACCAGCACCGCCAGGAACAGGACCAGCGCCAGCGGCAGGCCCTTGTACTGGTTGAACATGACCGCCCCGGCGAACGCGATCACACCGAGCACCACCGTACGGAAGACGGTGTCGCTCAGCGGCCGGGACGGGATGCCGGCCTCCGCGCGGCGGCGGTTGTCGAGGTAGGACGACAGGAAGAAGCCCGCGACCGCGACCGCGGCAAGGCCGTAGGCGGCCGCCACGTCCGAGAAGTAGTACGTGGTCAGCTTGCCGACCACGCCGTCGCTGTCCAGATTGATGGTGCCGTTCTCGCCGAGCAGCTGGAGCATGAAGCCCAGCCAGAACAGCAGACCGGCCAGGGTGACGGCGAACGCGGGCGCACCGATCCTGGCGAAGAAGAAGCCGTGGACAGCGCCGATGGCCGCGCCGCTCGCGATCGCGACGATCACCGCGAGCCACTCGTTCATCCCGTGGGTGACGGTCAGCACCGCGACGATCGCGCCGGAGACACCGCTGACCGAGCCGACCGACAGGTCGATCTCGCCGAGCAGCAGCACGAAGATGATGCCGACGGCCATCATGCCGGTGGCGACCATCGTCACGGCGATGTTGCTGAGGTTCTGCGCCGAGAGGAAGTTGGAGTTCAGGCTCTGGAAGATGATGCAGATGATGATCAGGCCGATGACCACGGGGATCGAGCCGAGATCACCGGCGTGCAGCTTGCGCCGGAACTCCGAGACGTAGCCCTTCAGGCCCTGCTCACGTACGAGCAGCCGGGGGTCGACCGCCGTGACCGCGTCGTGCGCGGCCTCCGGGTTCACGACGGGCGCGTCGGTGGGGGTGGAGGTCTTTTCGGTGTTCACTTCGAAACCTCCGTGCTGCGCGCCGCACGGCGGGTCACGGCGTTGTCCGTGGCGCCGGTGATGGCGGAGATGATCTCTTCCTGCGAGGTGGACTTGACGTCGAAGACACCGTTGTTGCGGCCGAGGCGCAGCACGGCGACCTTGTCCGCGACGGCCTTGACGTCCGCCATGTTGTGGCTGATCAGGATCACGGCGTGGCCACGCTCGCGCAGCCGCTCGACGAGGTCGAGGACCTGGGCGGTCTGCTCGACACCGAGGGCGGCGGTGGGCTCGTCGAGGATGACGAGCTTGGGCTCACCGAGCATGGAGCGCGCGATGGCCACTGTCTGGCGCTGACCGCCGGAGAGCGAGGCGATCGGGATACGGACGCTGGGGATGCGGATCGACAGCGTGTTGAGGAGCTCCCGGGCGCGGCGCTCCATCTCCACCTCGTTGAGGATGCCGCGCTTGCGGATCTCCCGGCCGAGGTAGAGGTTTCCGACGACGTCGATGTTGTCGCACAGCGCGAGGTCCTGGTAGACGGTCGCGATGCCCAGGTTCTGGGCGTCGTGCGGCCTGTTGATCGAAACGGCGTCTCCGTCCCACTCGATGACGCCCTCATCGATGGGATGCACGCCGGCGATCGTCTTGACCAGCGTGGACTTTCCGGCGCCGTTGTCGCCCACCAGGGCGACCACTTCACCGGAGTGGACCTCAAGCTCTACGTCGGTGAGCGCCTGAACGGCACCGAATCGCTTGGAGACCCCGCGCAACGCCAGCACGGGCGTAGCGGACACGTGAACCATCTCCTTCGCCGCCTGACCGGCGGGGATTCCGCGCCGGGGGACCGGGCGCGGAGGCTGAGCAGAAGCGAACAGTTGTGGAGAAGCGTTTCTGTCCGGCGTCCCGCCTCGATAGCGGGGGCTGGAAGGGGCGGAACGCCGGACAGGCTTCCAGGGGTGGTAAGACCCGTGCGACCCCGAGGGCGATGAGACCCTCCGGGCCGGGGGAACCTACTTCAGGCCGATCGCGTCGCAGGCGGCCTTGTACTTCGGGGTGCAGATCTGGGCGACGGTGTAGACGCCGTCCTTGACGACCGTGTCCTTGATGTTGGCCTTGGTCAGCGAGACGACCGGGACCAGCACCGAGGGGATCTTCTTGGTGGTCGGGCTGTCGACGTCCGACTGGGCCACGGAGTCGAGCTTCTCGCCCTTGGCGAGCAGAACGGCCATCTGCGCGGCCGCGGCGGCCTCCGGAGCGTACGGCTTGTAGACGCTCATGTACTGCTCACCCGCGACGATGCGCTGCACACCGGCAAGCTCGGCGTCCTGGCCGGTGACCGGCGGGAGCGGGGAGAAGCCGGCGGCCTTGAGGGCCGTGATGATGCCGCCCGCCATGCCGTCGTTGGCGGAGTAGACGCCGATGATCTTGTCCTTGCCGAGGGCCGAGATCGCGGCCTCCATGTTGGCGTTGGCGTTCTCCGGCTTCCACTCCTTGGTGTCGTACGACTTGCCGACGTTCACCTTGCCGTTGAGCTCGGCCAGCGCGCCCTTCTTGAACAGGGCGGCGTTCGGGTCGGTGATCGCGCCGTTCATCATCACGATCTGGCCGTCCTTGGCCTTGGCACCCAGGGCCGCCAGCAGGGCCTTGCCCTGGACGTGGCCGACCTCTTCGTTGTCGAACGAGGTGTAGGCGTTGATCGGGCCCTCGGCCAGGCGGTCGTAGGCGACGACGGGGATGCCGGCCTCCTTGGCCTTCTTGATACCGCCGGCGATGGCCTTGGAGTCGACCGAGTCGACGATGAGGGCGTCCACCTTGTTGGTGATCATCGTGTCGATCTGCTGCGTCTGCAGGGTGGCGTCCTGCTTGGCGTTGGCGTAGACGACCTGGGCCTTGCCGTTGGTCAGCTCGCTGATCTTCTTCTCGATGAGCGGCTTGTCGAACTGCTCGTAGCGCGCGGTCTGGTTCTCGGGCAGGAGCAGACCGATCTTGATGTTGTCGCCCTTGGCCGCGCCGCTCGACTTCGTCGTCTCGCCCGACTCCTTGGCGCTGCCACAGGCGGCGAGGGACACAGCCATCGTGGTGGCGGCTACAGCTACGGCGGCACGACGCATACGCGTGTTCATCTTCGAAACCTCCCTGACGAGGCCGCGTCGCTGCGGCCGAGGTGGCTGGAAGTCAACTCGGCCCCGCCGCCAGCGTCAAGGAGTAAATCCTTAACGAGATGACAACGGTGCCATTCGTTATCTAAGTGAAGACAGGTGCCCCGGCTGGGAGCGAGCTGTCCAGAAGGGTCGAATCGCCCATTTCGCTGAGCACGAGGGCCAGTGAGCCAAGTACCTCGGCACGCCCTCCGAGCGCCCCGGGAAGGACGGACAACTGGCGTGCCGCGCTGGGAATCGCGTACCGGGATACCGACTCTCGGATCGGTCCAAGAACCAATTCTCCCGCTTCGGCGAGATTTCCGCCCAGCACGACGCGACTCGGGTTGAGCAGATTGCACAGATTGGCCACGCCGCTGCCGATGTGCCGTCCGACGTCGGCGATCACCCGGCGGCAGCCGGGATCGCCCTCACGGGCCAGCTGGACCACGCGCTCCATGGTCAGATCGGCGCCGTGACTGGACTGCAGCAGCGGCAGTACATAGCGGGCCGCGGTGAAGGTCTCCAGGCAGCCGCGGTTGCCGCAGCGGCAGACCGGGCCCGACTCGTCCAGCGTGATGTGGCCGATCTCGCCGGCGGTGCCGCCGGGACCGCGGTAGATCTGGCCGTCTATCACCAGACCGGCGCCGACACCGCTGGCGACCTTGATGTACGCGAGGTCCCGCACCCCTCGGCCGCTGCCCCAGACCAGCTCGCCCAGGGCGCCGAGATTGGCGTCGTTGTCGACGTACACGGGCACGCCGAGCCGCCCGGAGAGCTCCTCGCTGGGGTTGATGCCGGTCCAGCCCGGCAGGATCGATGTGGAGCCGAGCGTGCCCGATTCCACGTCGATGGGGCCCGGCACGCCGAGGCCGACGCCGATCACCTTGTCCGGGCTGATGCCGGTCTCCGCGATCAGCCGGTTGACCAGCTGTTCCGCCCGGCCGAAGCCCTGCGCGGAGGAGGCGTCCACATCGAGCGGCTCGGACTCCTCGGCCAGCACCTGATGGGCGAGGTTGCCGACGGCGACGCGCAGGTGGGTGTGACCGAAGTCGACGCCGATGACGATGCCGGCGTCACCGCTGAGGGAGACGCTGCGGGCCCGGCGGCCGCCCGCCGAGGTGGGCGTCACCTCGACGGTTCCGCCGTCCTTCAATTCGCGAACAATGTTGGAGACCGTGGCCGCGGAGAGGCCGGTACTCCTCGCGATCTCCGCCTGCGTGAGCGAGCCGGCCATGCGCACGGCGCGCACGACCCGCTCGAGGTTGGCCCGGTGCAGAGATGTCTGCGATCCCGGAGTCTCCATCGACTCATCCACTCCTGCCCCCGGTGGGCGGCGCGACGACCGCCCCCGGCCGGGGTCACTGCGACGAGACCCCGACGTTTCTCCAACTTGTGAACTCTAAGCTCAATGCCCGGGGCTTATCGCGTCAAGACCTTGAGCGGTGACAACCACGGATGAGCGGGATGGGGGCGTGGGGCCATCCGAGGGGTGAATTCAGGATGGCGCGGGCGGGCGGGAGGCGCACGGCGGGGGCGCGCAGCGGGCGCACGGGAGGGGCGGGACAGGCGCACGGTGGCGTTGCACGGCGGGTGCCTGGACGGGCGGCGCGACGGCAGGCCGCACCGGGAGGCCTGTAGCGGCACCAGCCCGGCGCGGGGCGGCGGGCCTCCGGACGGCCGCCGCCCCGGACAGGGCCTAAGCGTCGGCGAGCGCGGCGTTGGCCCGGGCCGTGACCAGGGTCAGCAGTCGGCCCGCGGTCTGCAGGTCCTCGGCCGGCATGCCGCCGTAGAGCCGCTCGGTGATCTCGGCGACGGCCGCCCGGATCCGCCCGTTCAGCGCCCGGCCCGCTTCCGTGAGGCGGAGGCGGGACGTGTCACCGGGCAGGGTCTCCAGCAGCCTCGACTCGGCGAGCTCGCCGATGGTCGCCAGGACCGCCGACTCGTCGATCTTCAATGTGCCGGTCATCCGGGCGACGAGGGCGCTCTGCTCGACGGCCTCACCGCCGCCCGCGACGGCGTTCAGCGCCACCGACTGATTGAACGTGGTGCCGGTGGGAGCCAGCACGGTCTCCAGCAGGGCTCGCGTCGCATAGTGGGCCTGGCCTATGACCTGGCCGTTGAGGGTCGGGGCTGTGGACATCGTTACTCCTCGGTCGGAAGGTCGAGCGGTGCGTCGAGCAGGAGCGCCAGTTCGCGCGAGAAGGCTTCGGCACGTGAACCGTGCAGTCCCCCCAGGGGCTCCAAGAGCTGATCGAGCAACCGCTGGACGACGGTGATCGCGCGATGCGTGACCTCACGCCCCTCGGGGGTGAGCGACAGCTGGACGGCGCGCGTGTCGGCGGGGTCCGGGACGCGCTCCAGGAGACCGGCGGTCTCCAGGGTGCGCGCCAGCTTCGAGACATAGAGCGGTTCGAGGCCGGTGTGGTCGGCCAGCTGACGCTGACTGGGCCGGAGCCCGGAGCGCTGCATGCCGAGCAGGGATGCGACCAGTGAGTACTGCGCGTGGGTCAGACCCAGCGGCGCGACGGCCCGGTCCACGGCGACCCGCCATTTCATCGACAGTCGCCAGACCAGGAAGCCGGGCGTGCGGCCCTCGGATGCTGCACTCATGACAGATACAGTACATAGATACTATGTACATGGCTACTATAAATCCGCGTGGAACCCCGGCCCGTCACGGGCCGGGGTTCGCGGGTTCCGGGGTTCCGGAGTCCTACTTGAGCGTCGCCGACGTCAGACCGGCCTGAACCTGCCGCTGGAAGGAGAGATAGACCACCAGCATCGGGACCATGGCGATCGTGACACCGGCGAACAGCACGGGCAGATCCGTCGCATATCCCTGCTGCTGCTGAAGCTGGACCAGGCCCTGCGTGAGCAGATAGCGCTCCGGATCAGCGTTGTCCTTGGGCTGCATCAGCACCATGGGGAGGATGTACTGATTCCACTGACCGAGCGTGTTGAAAATCCCCACGCTGAGCAGTCCCGGCTTCGCCATCGGCAGCATCACCTGGAAGAACACCCGGGTGTGCGAGGCTCCGTCGATCACCGCCGCCTCGTGCACAGCCGTCGGAAGCGTGCGGAAGAAGGAGTGCATGAAGAACACGGTGAACGGCATCGAGTAGGCGACGTAGACGAGGATCAAGCCCTGATACGTGTTCAGCATCCCGAACCGCTGCACCATGAAGTACAGCGGTACGAGTGCGAGGAACACGGGGAACATGGCCCCGCCGACGAAGAAGTAGTAGATGAGCCGGTTGCCCGGGAACTCGTACCGCGCGAGGACGTACGCGGCCATGGAGCCGAGGAGCATCGTCAAGGGCACCGAGAAGACCAGCACGATCACAGTGTTGGTGAAGTAGTCGCCGATGCCCTTGTCCCAGGCCCGCCCGAAGACGTCCAGGGACCATTCACTCGGCCAGCTGAGGGCTGATCCGCCGATCTGCGCGTCCGTCTTGAACGAGCTCAGCACGAGCCAGAGCAGCGGCAGCACGATCAGCACGGCCCACAGGGCCAGGAAGCCGTGGGAGAACACTTTGAGGGTGATGCCCTCGCTGGAGGGGGCGCCGTGCGGGACGGACCGCCCTCCGGCGCGCTGCCGGGGCACCTGGCCCGTCGACGCGGGCTCTTTGGTGGGTGTGGTCATCGCTCGTCCCCTGCTCAGAACTCGATGCGCTCGCGGCGGGTGGCGCGCAGCGTGACGACGGACAGGATCAAGGTCAGCACAAGCATGACGACACCCATGGCGCAGGCGTAGCCGCTGTTGCCGAAGTAGAGGAAGTTGCGCATCAGTACGGTGGCCATGACCTCGCTGTGGTGGTCGGGACCGCCTCCGTACTGCCCGGAGGTCATCGTCGACACCAGCACGAACAGGTCCATGACCGTGATGCCGAGGTAGACCCAGGACGTCTGCACCGAGTCCCACAGCAGCGGGAGGGTGACCCGGAAGAAGGTCTGGGCCCGGCCTGCGCCGTCCAGCAGAGCCGCTTCGTATATGTCCCTGGGGATGGACTGCATGGCCGCCGAGAAGAGGACGAGATAGAAGCCCACGCCGTGCCAGACGACCACGGCCATCAGGCACCAGAGCACGAGGTCCGGCTCGTTGAGCCACTCGATCGGGCTCGCTGCGTCCACCAGTCCGGCCTTGACCAGAAGACCGTTGAGCAGGCCGCCTTCGTCACTCCGGTACACGGCGCCGAAGAGCACCGCGAGAATCGCCAGGGACAGGACCTGGGGAAAGAAGTAGACGATTTTGTAGACACCGGACCCCCGGACGCCCTTGACGCCTCCGGCACCACCCCGCCCGCCGGCATTCACCATAAAGGCGAAGAAGAGGGCGAGCAGGATGGTGATCACCGGAATGAACACCAGGAACACGATGTTGTGCCAGATCGCGCTCAGGAAGACGTCGTCATCGAACAGAGCGGTGTAGTTGTCGATACCGACGAATCCGAAGGTCTGCGACTGGCCCTTCCAGTCGGTGAACGAGTACCCGATCGTCTGCACATACGGCCAGATCACGAAGATCAGATACAGCGCCAAGGGTGCCAGAAGAAACCCTGTGACGAACCGGTACTGCCCTTTTCGCATGGCGTCCTGTCCCTGGTGTTCCGGGGTGAGCGGGGTGAGACTGCTCAGTCGCGGCGGTTGTTCTTGGCGTTCGGGTCCTTCGCCGCCTTGTCGACCGCCGCCTGGGCCCGCTTCAGCCATTCCGCCGGCTGGATTCGCTTGGCCATGAGTTCGTTGGATGCGTTCTGGATGTCGGTGTCCATCTGGCTGTACCAGTTGGGGTACAGGTAGTTGAAGGTGTTGTCGGCCGCCGCCTTCACCGCGTCCACGGCTGACTTGGTGCCCGGGCGAAGCTGGACGTTCGGGTCCACACCGTCCTTGAGGATGGTCAGCGAGTTCGCCTTCTGGGCGAAGATCGTCGACCATTCCTTGGAGAGCATGGAGCGCAGGAACTGGTGGCCCGCGGCCTTGTTCTTCGCCTTTTCCGGGACGATGAAGGGCTCGCCGGCTCCGGCCCGGATCGCCTCGAAGGGCAGCTTGCTGCCGGGCAGCACCGGCATCGGCAGGAACTTCATGTCGAAGTCGTCCGGAGTCTGCTTGAGCTGCTCGTTCTCCAGCCACGAGCCCGAGGTGATGAACGCGGCCTTGTACTGGTTCCAGCGGGTCTGCGACTCGGTGTGCGTCAGGCCGTTGGTACCGGGCATGAGATAGCCCTTCTCGACCACTTCGTAGACCGCTTCGACGGCCTGCTTGGCGACATTGCTGCCGACGAACGCCTTGGGGTCGAGATTGTCGATCGCCTTCATCGCGTCCAGACCACCGAGCTTGGCGATCAGGTCCATGATGGCGACGTTGATGTAGTACGGGAACTTGCCCTGGTGGGCGAGACCGCCGATGCCCGCGTCCTTGGCCGACTTGCAGACGGCGAGGAACTCGTCCCAGGTCTTGGGCGCCGTCCAGCCCTTCTCCTTGAAGAGCTTGCCCGAGTACCACAACCCCCAGACGGTGTAGACGTAGTTGAGCGAGACGATCTTGCCGCCCTGGAGGCCCTGTTCGGCGGTGCCCGCGATCAGGGTGTCCCGGACCTTCTTGCTCGGGTCGTCGATGGAGGGCGAGTCCAGGACCGGCGCCAGATCGGAGAGTTGGCCGCTCTTGAAGAGCACGTCCAGCTTGATCTGCTGGGCGCCGGAGTCGTCGACGACGTCCGGCGGGTTGCCGCCGTTGAAGCGCGGCTGCAGCTTCCCGGTGATCTCCTGGGTTCCCAGGTGGGAGGACTTGGTCCCCCACTTCTTGTCGAAAGCGGCTTCCCACGCCTTGGCGTAGTCGTCTCCGTAGCCGCCCTTGAAGACGACGACGTCGACCTTGCTGCCCTTGGCCACACCGAACGGGTTGTCCTTGCTGACCTTCCCCTTGGCAGCGCCGTCGTCGTCGCCCCCGCCGCCGGAGGCACACGCGGACAGGAAGCTCATCGTCGGAACGGTGATCAAACCGAGTGCGGCAGACCGCTTGATCAGATCACGACGGCCGAGGCCCTCGTTGTCGGGGGCGGAGGTGGATCCCATGCTCAAGTCCTCGCCTTCTACAGGACTCAGGCGGTGTACCGGTCGCCCGTCCTCGCCTCAGCGAAGGGCCCCGCCACCGCGGTCAGTTGCTGTGTTTTCCCGGGGGGAAACTCAGTGAAGCTTGGGTCGTGCACGGTTGGCAGCGGGAACGGAACTTCTGCGGCGGGCAGTCGATGCACACGCCTGCCCGTCGTTGTCGTCCCCCCTGGCCCGCTGCCTTGTGGAAGAGCTATGCGGGTGCCGACAGGTATAGTCCACTTCCCGCCGACGGAGCAAGATCGAAAGCAAGGTTGGACGGCAGTCTTTCCCGAGTTGAGACCTCGCGGATATCTGAGCCTCGCGCGCGCCCATCCGATCACAGTCGTTTCCCTGAACGACTGAATCCGGCCGCCCCACCCCGTCAACACCCTTGACACCGTCTGGCACTTACCTCCCTACTGGAGCCTGCGCATGCGCCTGACAACGTTGTCCAATGCGGTTTTCCAGCGGCTTCCAACTGGAGGAAAGGCCCGGGATGCAGCCCAGACCCCGACCTCGGCAGAGACAAATCCACGCGGCGGCCTTGGTGGCGGCCGCTTCACTGCTCGTGATGACGGCCCAGTCGGCGGCCGTCGCCCTGCCCGCACAGTCCGCCCAATCCCCCTCGGCGGACCCGGAATTCACCTCGTCGTTCGAGGCGGACGAAGCCCAGCCGGACTGGCGCAATACCGTTGAGGTCGGCGCCGACGGCACGAAGCGCTCGTCCGGCGTCGACGGCGGCTTCGCAAGCGGCATACCGGGCAATGTCACCGATAAGGTGATAGACCTCCGCGCCAGCGACGAGAACACCGGCGCGGGCGAGACCAAGGAGAACCTGGTCGATCTGCAACCGGGCACCAAATGGCTGGGGTTCCAGCCAACGGCCTGGATCGAGTTCGACACGGACACTCCGGTCAAGGTGGTCACCTATGCCCTGACCTCGGCGAACGACTACGACTCGCGCGACCCGAAGGACTGGACCCTCAAGGGCTCGACCGACGGCAAGGACTGGAAGGTGCTCGACACCCGGGAGGGCGAGACCTTCGAA
This sequence comes from Streptomyces sp. NPDC019890, assembly GCF_044903445.1. Classification (NCBI taxonomy): domain Bacteria; kingdom Bacillati; phylum Actinomycetota; class Actinomycetes; order Kitasatosporales; family Streptomycetaceae; genus Streptomyces; species Streptomyces sp. NPDC019890. The sequence continues at coordinate 730,188 of NZ_JBJDQK010000001.1, forward strand.
AAGCGCTTCCAGACCAAGACGTACGACATCGCCGACGGGGCCGGCGCCACGGCGTACGCGCACTACCGGCTGGAGATCACCAAGAACAACGGCGCGGACATCACCCAGCTCGCCGATGTGCAGTTCTCCAACGGCGACACCAGCACGCCCACGCCCGACGACATGCGCAGCCTGGTCGACCGCGGACCCAATGGCTCCCCCACCGCCAAGTCCAACGCGGGATTCACCGGAAAGCGCGCTCTGAGGTACGCGGGCACCCACAAGCCGGACGGCCGGGCCTACTCGTACAACAAGGTCTTCGACGTCAATACGGCAGTGCGCCGCGACACCGAGCTGTCGTACCGGATCTTCCCGTCCCTGCCGGAGACGGATCTCAACTACCCGGCCACGAATGTGTCGGTGGATCTGGCCTTCACCGATGGCACCTATCTGAGTGATCTGCGGGCTCTCGACTCGCACGGCGGGCTGCTGACCCCTCAGGGCCAGGGCGCCGCCAAACGGCTCTATGTCAACCAGTGGAACCAGGTCGCGGCCAGGATCGGTACGGTCGCGGCCGGCAAGACGGTCGACCGGATCCTGGTGGCGTACGACTCCCCCAAGGGTCCGGGCAAGTTCCAGGGCTGGCTCGACGACATCTCGATCGCGCCCAAGGCTCCCGAGAAGCGGCTGGCCCATCTTTCGGACTACGCCTCGACCGTCCGCGGCACCAACTCCAGCGGCTCCTTCTCGCGCGGCAACACCTTCCCGGCGACCGCCGTGCCGCACGGCTTCAACTTCTGGACCCCGGTGACCAGTGCCGGGTCCAAGAGCTGGCTGTACGAGTATGCGCGGGGCAACAACGCGGACAATCTGCCCACCCTGCAGGCCTTCAGCGCCAGCCATGAGCCGAGCCCGTGGATGGGCGACCGGCAGACCTTCCAGCTGATGCCGTCCGCGGCGGCAGGCACCCCGGAGACCGACCGGACCAAGCGCGCCCTGCCCTTCCGGCACGAGAAGGAGACCGCGCGTCCGCACTACTACGGGGTCACCTTCGAGAACGGCCTCAAGGCCGAGATCACCCCGGCCGACCATGCGGCGATGATGCGGTTCACCTATCCCGGTGACGACGCGAGCGTCGTCTTCGACAACGTCACCAAGGAAGGCGGACTCACCCTCGATCCGGCCACCAGCTCCTTCACCGGCTTCTCGGACGTCAAGAGCGGACTGTCCACGGGTGCGACGCGGCTCTTCGTGTACGGCGTCTTCGACGCGCCCGTCACCGGGTCGGCCGCCGAAGGGGTCAGCGGCCACCTCCGCTTCGACGCGGGCAAGGACCGCACGGTCGGTCTCCGGCTGGCCACCTCGCTCATCAGCGTCGACCAGGCGAAGAAGAACCTCGCCGACGAGATCCCGGCGGGCACCGGCTTCGAGCGGGTGAAGGACCGGGCGCGGGACGCCTGGGACGAGCTGCTCGGCCGGGTGGAGGTCGAGGGCGCGAACCGCGACCAGCTGACCACGCTCTACTCCAGCCTGTACCGCCTGTACCTCTATCCCAACTCCGGATTCGAGAACACCGGCACCAAGGCGGACCCCAAGCACCAGTACGCGAGCCCGTTCTCGCCGATGACCGGGCCCGACACTCCGACCCGTACCGGCGCAAAGATCGTCGACGGCAAGGTGTACGTCAACAACGGCTTCTGGGACACCTACCGGACGACCTGGCCGGCGTACTCCTTCCTCACCCCCCAGAAGGCGGGCGAGCTGGTGGACGGCTTCGTCCAGCAGTACAAGGACGGCGGCTGGATCTCGCGCTGGTCCTCGCCCGGCTATGCCGACCTGATGACCGGCACGAGCTCGGACGTGGCCTTCGCCGACGCGTACGTCAAGGGAGTGGACTTCGACGCCGAGGCCGCGTACGAGGCAGCCCTGAAGAACGCGACGGTGGTGCCGCCCACCTCGGGCGTCGGCCGCAAGGGCATGGAGACCTCGCCGTTCCTCGGCTACGCCTCCACCGAGACCCATGAGGGGCTGTCCTGGTCGCTGGAGGGCTACCTCAACGACTACGGACTGGCGAAGATGGGCCAGGCCCTCTACAAGAAGACCAAGAAGGTCCGCTACCAGGAGGAGTCCGAGTACTTCCTCAACCGGGCCCGGAACTACGTCAAGCTGTTCGACTCCAAGGCCGGTTTCTTCCAGGGCCGCGACCTGAAGGGCGACTGGCGGGTCCCGTCCGACACGTACGACCCGCGGGTGTGGGGCTATGACTACACCGAGACCAATGGCTGGGGTTACGCCTTCACGGCACCCCAGGACAGCCGCGGCCTCGCCAATCTCTACGGCGGCCGCTCCGCACTCGGCGAGAAGCTCGACGCCTACTTCTCCACCCCCGAGACGGCCTCGCCCGACTTCGTCGGCTCGTACGGCAGCGTCATCCATGAGATGACGGAGGCCCGCGATGTCCGGATGGGCATGTACGGCCACTCCAACCAGGTCGCCCACCACGTCACATACATGTACAACGCGGCGTCGCAGCCCTGGAAGACCCAGGAGAAGGTGCGCGAGGTGCTCTCCCGCCTCTACACCGGCAGCGAGATCGGGCAGGGCTACCACGGCGACGAGGACAACGGCGAGCAGTCGGCCTGGTACCTCTTCTCCGCGCTCGGCTTCTACCCGCTGGTGATGGGCAGCGGCGAGTACACGATCGGATCGCCGCTCTTCACCAAGGCGACCGTCCATCTGGACAACGGCCGCGACCTGGTGGTCAAGGCTCCCAGGAACAGCGCGAAGAACATCTACGTCCAGTCTCTGAAGGTGAACGGCAGGGCCTGGAACTCCACTGCTCTGCCGCATCGGCTGATCGCACGGGGCGGCACGCTGGAGTTCGCGATGGGCTCGAAGCCGTCCCCGTGGGGCACGGGCAAGAACGCCGCCCCGGTCTCCATCACCCAGGACGACAAGGCTCCGTCGCCACGCCACGATGCCATCACGACCGGCGGTCCGCTCTTCGACAACGCCTCCGCGACGGAGGCCACGTTCGAGACGGTTGAGCTGCCGGTGGCGTCGAAGACGCGGGCTGTGCAGTACACGCTCACCTCGTCGGCGCGGGCCAAGGCCCCGGCCGGCTGGGTACTGCAGGGCTCGCAGGACGGGACCGTCTGGAAGGACCTGGACAAGCGGTCCGGACAGAGCTTCGCCTGGGACCGGCAGACGCGCGTCTTCACGGTGGCCGCGCCCGCCTCGTACACCAAGTACCGGCTGGTGGCCACGAGTTCGGCGACGCTCGCGGAGGTGGAGCTGATCTCCTGACACCGACGTTTTCGTCACAGACTGACGGAGCCCCGCACCCGGTTTTGCCGGGTGCGGGGCTGTTTGCACCTTCTGGGAAGGCGTTGGACGCCTCGGCTCCGCTTCAAACCGACTGACGGGTAAAGAGATTGTGCAAAGATCTCGATGATCCAGCGGTGAACTCATGAGGTTCATCGCGCCTCATCACGCACATGGAGAAAATACGTGGCCAATCTTCCCGGCCGTAAGCGCGGGCGAGTCCTGTCGCGTCTCACCGTCGCAGCCATAGCCGCTGCCCTGGTCGGCACGTCCGCCGGGTCCGCCGTGGCCGACACCCCGGCGCCGGCGCCGAAGAGCGCCGACATCGCCGCTTCCGTGGCCGAGCCGTCGAACGCGCCCGCCGCGGCGCAGGCCGGCGCCACCCAGGTGTTCCTTCTCTGGGGTGTGGACAAGAACACGAACGCCTACCTCTACGGTCCGAACGGCAGCGGGGGCTTCGCCACCCGCAGCTTCATCGACGGGGGCTGGGACGCGGTCAAGCTCGCCGCGGCGATCGACCTCAACGCCGACGGCCAGTCCGACGGCGCCTGGACCTGGGACAACGCCGGCTACGTCGCCTTCGGCGACGACGCCGGCAGCAAGCTGGTGGGCAAGGGCTGGAACATCTACAACCTGGTCCTGACCCCGAGCAACCTCGGCGGCACCTCGACGGACGACGTCCTCGCCCGGGACAAGTCCGGTGTGCTCTGGCTGTACAAGGGAACCAGCACCGGCACCCTGTCCACGCGTGTGAAGGCCGGTTCCGGCTGGAACATATACACGCACATCACCGGCAAGGGCGACCTGTCCGGTGACGGCCGCGCGGACATCCTCGCCAAGGACGCGTCCGGCGTGCTGTGGCTGTACAAGGGCACGGGCAACGCTGCCGCGCCCTTCTCGGCCCGCACCAAGGTCGGCTCCGGCTGGAACATCTACAACAAGATCATCGCCAACGGTGACCTGAACCTGGACGGCCGCGCGGACGTCGTCGCGCGCGACGCCGCGGGCGCCCTGTGGCTGTACAAGGGCACGGGCAACGCCGCGGCCCCGTTCAGCGCCCGTACCAAGGTCGGCTCCGGCTTCAACATCTACAACAAGCTGTTCTGATCCGGTAACCGATCGGCCGGCTGATACGGAAGGGCCGCACCCCCGTCACCGGGGGTGCGGCCCTTCTGCCGTACTGCCGTGCTTACTTGCGGATCAGGTTCCGCAGCACGTACTGCATGATGCCGCCGTTGCGGTAGTAGTCCGCCTCACCGGGGGTGTCGATGCGGACGACCGCGTCGAACTCCACACCTGTGTCGGTGGTGACCTTGACCGTGCGCGGCGTGGTGCCGTTGTTCAGCTCGCTCACGCCGGTGAAGGAGAAGGTCTCCTCGCCGGTCAGGCCGAAAGACGCCGCGGAACCGCCCTCCGGGAACTGCAGCGGCAGGACGCCCATGCCGATGAGGTTCGAGCGGTGGATGCGCTCGTACGACTCGGCGATGACGGCCTTGACGCCGAGCAGCGCCGTGCCCTTGGCGGCCCAGTCGCGGGACGAGCCCGAGCCGTACTCCTTGCCGGCCAGGATTACCAGCGGGAGGCCGGCGGCCTGGTAGTTCTGCGAGGCGTCGTAGATGAAGGAAACCGGGCCGCCCTCGACGGTGAAGTCGCGGGTGTAGCCGCCCTCGGTGCCCGGCGCGATCTGGTTGCGCAGGCGGATGTTGGCGAAGGTGCCGCGGATCATGACCTCGTGGTTGCCTCGGCGCGAGCCGTAGGAGTTGAAGTCACGGCGCTCGACGCCGTGCTCCGTGAGGTACTTGCCGGCCGGGGTGTCGGCCTTGATCGCACCGGCCGGGGAGATGTGGTCGGTGGTGACCGAGTCGCCCAGCTTGGCCAGCACGCGGGCGCCGGAGATGTCCGAGACCGGGGTGGTCTCCATCGTCATGCCCTCGAAGTACGGGGGCTTGCGGACGTAGGTGGACTGCGGGTCCCACTCGAAGGTGTTGCCGGTCGGGATCGACAGCGCTTGCCACTGTGCGTCCCCCGCGAAGACGTCCTGGTAGGACTTGTTGAACATGTCCTCGCCGATGGCGTTGGCCACCACGTCGTTGACCTCGGCCTCGGTCGGCCAGATGTCCTGCAGGTAGACCGGCTTGCCGTCCTGGTCGATGCCCAGCGCGTCCTTGGTGATGTCCACCTTCATGGAGCCGGCGAGGGCGTACGCGACGACCAGCGGCGGGGATGCCAGGTAGTTCATCTTGACGTCGGGGTTGATGCGCCCCTCGAAGTTGCGGTTGCCCGAGAGGACGGACGTAACAGCCAGGTCGTGATCGTTGACGGCCTTGGAGACCTCCTCCGGCAGCGGGCCGGAGTTGCCGATGCAGGTGGTGCAGCCGTAGCCGACGAGGTTGAAGCCGACCTTGTCGAGGTAAGGGGTGAGCCCCGCCTTGTCGAAGTAATCGGTGACGACCTTGGAGCCCGGGGCGAGCGTGGTCTTGACCCACGGCTTGCGGGTCAGGCCCTTCTCGACCGCCTTCTTGGCCACCAGCGCGGCGGCGACCATGACGTACGGGTTCGAGGTGTTGGTGCATGAGGTGATCGCGGCGACGGTGACGGCGCCGTGGTCGATCTCGTACGTCGAGCCGTCGGGAGCGGTGACCAGCGTCGGGCGGGTCGGTACGCCGTTGTGCTCGGCGGGGGCGTCGGAGGCCGGGAAGGACTCCTTACCCGCCTCGTCGTCGTTGTCGACGTAGTTGCGGACGTCCTGCGCGAACTGCTCCTTGGCGTTGGCCAGGATGATGCGGTCCTGCGGGCGCTTCGGGCCGGCGATCGACGGGACGACCGTGGAGAGGTCCAGCTCGAGCTTCTCGGAGAAGTCGGGCTCCGCGGCCGGGTCGAGCCAGAGGCCCTGCTCCTTGGCGTACGCCTCGACCAGCGCGAGCTGCTGCTCACTGCGGCCGGTCAGCTTCAGGTACTTGATCGTTTCGTCGTCGATCGGGAAGATCGCGGCGGTCGAGCCGAACTCCGGCGACATATTGCCGATGGTGGCGCGGTTGGCGAGCGAGGTGGCGGCGACGCCCTCACCGTAGAACTCGACGAACTTGCCGACGACGCCGTGCTTGCGCAGCATCTCGGTGATCGTGAGCACCAGGTCTGTGGCGGTGGTGCCGGGCTTGAGCTCACCGGTGAGCTTGAAGCCGACGACGCGCGGGATGAGCATCGAGACCGGCTGGCCGAGCATCGCGGCCTCGGCCTCGATGCCGCCGACGCCCCAGCCGAGCACACCGAGACCGTTGACCATGGTGGTGTGCGAGTCGGTGCCGACGAGGGTGTCGGGGTAGGCCTGGCCATCGCGGACCATGACCGTGCGCGCCAGGTGCTCGATGTTGACCTGGTGGACGATGCCGGTGCCGGGCGGGACGACCTTGAACTCGTCGAACGCGGTCTGGCCCCAGCGCAGGAACTGGTAACGCTCCTTGTTGCGGCCGTACTCCAGCTCGACGTTCTGCGCGAAGGCGTCGTTGGTGCCGAACTTGTCGGCGATGACGGAGTGGTCGATGACCAGCTCGGCCGGGGCGAGCGGGTTGATCTTCGCCGGGTCGCCGCCGAGCTCCTTCACGGCCTCACGCATGGTGGCGAGGTCCACGACGCAGGGAACACCGGTGAAGTCCTGCATGATCACGCGGGCGGGCGTGAACTGGATCTCCTGGCTGGGCTGCGCCTGGGAGTCCCAGCCGCCGAGCGCCCGGATGTGGTCGGCGGTGATGTTCGCACCGTCCTCGGTGCGGAGAAGGTTCTCCAGCAGAACCTTGAGGCTGTAAGGGAGGCGCGCGGAGCCCTCGACCTTGTCCAGCTTGAAGATCTCGTACGACTCGTCGCCCACGCGCAGCGTGCTGCGGGCGTCGAAGCTGTTCGCCGACACGACAGTCTCCTTCATCAATGTGCGCGTACTACCTCAATGCTGCCGCCACGGCTCGTCGCCGATCCGCTAAGGTAAGACTTAGTTAGGTAACCCTTACCGGATGGCGGCTGCGGTACGCCTTTCGGCAGATATCTCGATGTCGAGATAACTCTAGTACATGACCGCTGTTCGGTCATGCCCGGACCTCCCGTGTTCGGCGTCACGCAAGGGTTTGCCATGCCGCCCGCACCGCCGCGGGAGGCAGCCGAGCGGCCCGGTCGGGACGCGGCAGCCGGGTACGCGGATCGCCCGGCTGACCTTCCGACAGATCTGACGCACCGTCGGGCACCACCTGCCAAGAGGCTCACCCATCCGGTCCACCCCACCAACACCGCCATCTCATATCTGAGATAGCGTGCACCCATGGCAGACGACTATCTCGTACGCATCGGCAAGCTCATCCGTGACGCCCGTCAGCACCGGGGCTGGACACAGACGCAACTCGCAGATGCACTCGGCACCAGTCAGAGCGCGGTGAACCGCATCGAGCGCGGCAACCAGAACATCAGCCTTGAGATGATCGCACGCATCGGCGAGGCGCTCGACAGTGAAATCGTTTCGCTCGGCTACGCCGGTCCCATGCATCTGCGGGTGGTTGGCGGGCGCCGGCTCTCCGGCGCCATCGACGTCAAGACGAGCAAGAACGCGTGCGTGGCGCTGCTCTGCGGCTCACTGCTCAACAAGGGCCGTACGGTGCTGCGCCGGGTGGCCCGCATCGAAGAGGTCTTCCGTCTGCTGGAGGTGCTGAACTCCATCGGGGTGCGCACCCGCTGGATCAACGAGGGCCTCGACCTGGAGATCGTGCCGCCCGCGCAGCTCGACATGGACGCGATCGACGCGGAGGCCGCGCGTCGTACCCGTTCGATCATCATGTTCCTCGGTCCGCTGCTGCACCGGATGGACAGCTTCCGGCTGCCGTACGCGGGCGGCTGTGACCTGGGCACGCGGACGATCGAGCCGCACATGATCGCGCTGCGCCGGTTCGGACTGGACATCACGGCGACCGAGGGCATCTACCACGCGAAGGTGGAGCCATCGATCGCGCCCGACCGCCCGATCGTGCTGACCGAACGCGGCGACACGGTGACCGAGAACGCGCTGCTGGCCGCCGCCCGGCACGACGGAGTGACCGTCATCCGCAACGCCTCCTCCAACTACATGGTCCAGGACCTGTGCTTCTTCCTGGAGGCGCTGGGAGTGAAGGTCGACGGCGTCGGCACCACCACGCTCACCGTCCACGGCATCCCCACGATCGACGTGGACGTCGACTACTCCCCCTCCGAGGACCCGGTCGAGGCGATGAGCCTGCTCGCCGCGGCGGTGGTCACCGAGTCCGAACTCACCATCCGCCGTGTCCCGGTCGAGTTCATGGAGATCGAGCTCGCGGTCCTGGAGGAGATGGGCCTCGACCACGACCGCTCCCCCGAGTACGCGGCGGACAACGGCCGCACCCGGCTTGTGGACCTGACCGTGCGCCCCTCCAAGCTGGAGGCGCCGATCGACAAGATCCACCCCATGCCGTTCCCGGGCCTGAACATCGACAACGTCCCGTTCTTCGCGGCCATCGCGGCGGTCGCCCAGGGCAAGACGCTGATCCACGACTGGGTCTACGACAACCGCGCGATCTACCTGACGGACCTCAACCGCCTGGGCGGCCGCCTGCAACTGCTGGACCCCCACCGCGTCCTGGTCGAGGGCCCGACCCGGTGGCGCGCGGCGGAGATGATGTGCCCGCCGGCGCTGCGCCCTGCGGTGGTGGTCCTGCTCGCGATGATGGCGGCGGAGGGCACATCGGTGCTGCGCAATGTCTATGTGATCAACCGGGGTTACGAGGAGCTGGCGGAGCGGCTGAACTCGGTGGGGGCGCAGATCGAGATTTTCCGGGACATTTGATATGCGAGTGCCGCCGCACCCCGTCTGACCTGCAGTGAAGCGGGTCAGGGAGGGGGGCGGCGGCACTCGTGGGACTTCTCTGGGACTTTGAGGCCGAGCCGGGCTCCTACGAGCTGTTTTCCGGGCCCAGCGCCTCCCGTTCGAGGCTACGCGAGGATCACGTCGATGGCGGCGCTGCCGCGTGCACCGGCGCGGGGCAGGAAGTGGGAGTACTTCCGCAGCGTAAACCCGGGGTCGGAGTGGCCGAGCCAGCGCGCCAGCGATACGACCGATTCGCCGGCCTCCAGTTCCTCGGAGGCGTAGAAGTGGCGCAGGGCGTGGAAGCCGTGCTCTCACGACGGCTCCCGGGCGCGAGACCCGTCCGGGGCGCTCTCCTCCAGTGAGGCGATCACCCCGGCCTGGGCCAGAGCGGGCTTCCAGACGTAGGAGTTAGTCCGCACTTTATCGCCTTGCGCTCGCGGCACCTCTCCCGTGGCCGTCCCTCTGGACAGCGCGCAGGATCACGCCAAGGCTGCCTCCGGGTCCGGCACTCCCCACCCCGATTGATCAAGTTCGAGGGGCCATTCGACCAGCCAAGCCGCCGCAGCCGACAGGCATGATGGGAAAGGGATTCATCGGGCGACGCTGTCGTGGAAGCCTGGCAGGCAGTACGTGACGACGGTCGTACGCGCCGAACTCCTGAAGGCGGCCTACGCGGAGCCGCGCTTGCGGCAGCTGTTCCCCTGGACGGGGATGGGCGCCTTGCGATCCGTCCCCTCGGCCCTGGCGGGCCGGGGGAGATCCATGCACCAGACTCTCCCCCTACGCCCTACGCCCTGCGGGCGTGGGCGGTGCCCCCACTCGCTGATCCGGCCTGATCCAAACGAAAGGCCCTAGCCGCAGCCGACGGGAGTTACTGGGTCTCCGCACCGAGACGGTGGGCCCAGCCGCCACAGCGCAGGAGGCCATCGCCATGGTGGTCGAACGCCTTCCAGCAGGCTGTGGCCACGCATCCCTCGGAACCCAGAAGAACTCGCAGAGCACGAGGCCAATACCCGCAAGCCGCAGACGGACTGAGGTTAAGACAGGCTCAGAAGCCGTCTCTCAAGATCCCGGTCAAGCCCCTGCCGCCCGCAGGCACCGAAGGCCCGCCGCCAGCGGTTCGCCGACATCCGCGTCACCCTGAACCGCCGGGCCACCTCCCGGTCACTCGCCCCGGCCTCGATCAGATCAGCGGCCGCGAACCGGATCCGCTCACGCCGAGCCCGCTCCTCAGCCGTCAGCCCACCACCATCCGGATAGCCGTGTACCTGCGGACCCCCAGCACTACCTGCGACGCGGCTGCCCGCTCGTCTACTGCTGACAGCGCTGCCTCCGTCGTGCCATCCGGAATTGATGCTGTCCAGGGGCGTCGATGTGTTGCGGAAGTCCGAAGACCGTGCCGCTCAGAACGTCCCCGCCTGCGCGGCTTTCGCCAGGTCGCGCAGCGCGGCGAGGACCTCTGGATCCGCGTGCGGGGACACTCCGGCGAGGATCACCTCATGCCGACCGGGGTCGGTCTCATGGAGGACGGCGTAGCCGCGGCCGACCTCGTTGTGCCGGGTCAGCGTGAGCAGGCCGAGGTGGGCCGCGGGGCGCGGATCGTCCGGTTCGGACATCGCGAGGGCGGCCAGGAATTCTTTGCATGTCCGCCCGACCAGAACGGAACGGTGACTGCGCAGGTAGGCGCTGGAGGCGTCCCAGTCGGGAGCGAGGAGCACCCAGGAACGTGCGGTCTCCTCGGCTTCCACCTGCCGGTACGCCTCGTCCACGCCATGCTCCCGGATCAGTTGGAGCATCCTCCGGTACGGCTCGACCGCCACCGTCTCCGGGTAGCTGGCCAGTACCTGGGTGAGCAGCGAGGCCGCCCGCTCACCGGCGATCTCGGGATGGGCCGCGGCGTACGCCTTCGACCGTCCTGGCCCCGGGATCGTGAGCCACGTCCTGAGGACCGTGAGCAGCCGCGCATCGGCCAGCCAGTCGGGCATCGGCCCGATCTCCCGGTTCCACAGCTCTTCGAACTGCTCCGGTCCCTCCTCGTACAACTGACGCAGGGTCGTGCGTGTCAGGGACACCGTCGCCTCGTACCGCTCGCCGTCCGGACCGGTGAGCAGCCGCAGCGCTTCCACCGCGTCGGTGAAGCGGGCGGAGAACGCCCTGTCGTGCAGGGTGCGGCAGCGCCAGATCAGCAGGAAGGCCCGGCCGGCCGGCTCGTCGAAGCCCTGGATGACCGTGTGGAGCATGTCGTCGGCCTCGGGCTCGCGTCCCAGCGCCCTCAGCAGATGCCGGACGTTGTCCAGCGACACCGTCAGATCGCCGAGATAGACATCGGGGTGGTCGGCGGCGAGCTGCCGGCGAATCTCCACCGCCCGCTCCGCCAGAGGCAGCGCGCCGGCCGGATCCGCCTGCTCGGTCAGCCGCAGGGACAGGTCGTGTAGCACTCCGGCGAGGAGTGGGCGGTAGGCGTCCGGAGTGCTGTCCGCCAGTTCTTCGAGCAGGGCTATCGCCTCGGTGCCCTGCCGGGCCAGGTGCGCCACCGCGTAGAGCTCGAGGTACGGGTTGACGATGTCGGCTCCGGGTCCGGTGCGTGTGCCGTGGAGGGGGCCGCCAGCGGGCTCGGCACCCGATGGTCCGGGGCCGTTGTTGTCGAACAGCAGCCTGCCCACCGCGAGGTCCACGCGCCCTCCGTCGGCGGGGTCGGCGGACAGATGTTCCACCAACTCCTGGTGGAACAGCCGGTACACGGCCTGTCCCTCCTCGCCGGACTCGACCAGGTACCGGCCGAAGTTCGTCAGCAGCCAGTCGATATCGTCACCGGTGTAGCGCGTGCCCTCGCCGCCGATCGCGGCCGCGAGCTCCGGCCACAGCTCCCGCGTCGGCAGCCCGCGTCCGAAGGACCACGCCAGCGCGGACAGCAGGTGCCTGGCGGTCACAGCGGCCGTGGCGGCATCCTGACCGGGCGGTAGTGTGTGCGCGGCGGTGACGAGATCCTTTTCGAACACGGCCGGGACACTGTCGGCGAGCTGCGCGCGCCATTCCGGAACCGTCGTGTCGGCCGGCCGGACCCGCAGTTGTGACGTCACCATCCGGGCGTAGAGGAACCCTCCGCCGGTGCGCGTCGCCCGTTCGGCGATCTCGGAGGTGATGAGGGCGACCTCCGTGTTCCCGGTGTCTGTCAGTCGGGCGGTGACGTAGTCGGCGAGATCGGTGTCGGAGTCCGTCGCCAGGGCGAGGTCGTGGATATCGGCGTACGGCTTCAGCAGTGACAGCAGCCGGGTCTCCCCGTCGATCGTCCGGTCACGGGTTCCGACCAGGATCAGGGCGTGTCGGCTCAGCGGTTTCAGCAGCTTCTCAACCACCGGCCGCAGCGCACCGCTCTGCACCTCGTCCAGGGCGTCGATGGCCACGACGGGCGGGACGCTCGCTTCGACCACTCGTTCCAGCACCCCATATACGGAGGCCGCGCCACCGGCGCCGAGCCCTTCGGCGATCAGGGTGAGGAGGGACGATAGGCTCTGTCCCCGTGCGTGGACGACCAGATTGATCTCGATTCCGGCGAGGTCGGGCTCGTCGGGAGCCGGTCCCTGGCACGAGGGCATGGCCGCGCGGCGAGCGGGATCCGCCAGAGACACCACATGACCGATCACCGCCGACTTTCCGCAGCCCGCCGGACCGGTCACCACGAGCAGACCCGGTTCACACGCGCGCAGCCAGTTGGCGATCCGAGCCACCGACTGCCGTCGGCCCCTGAAGAACCAGCCGTCCTCACCCGGCGCCAAACCCTGGGCGGCCGGATACAGGACGTCCTCGACGAATCGCTCGGGAGCGCTGCGGGAGTACTTGCTGTTGAGCAGCAGCGGCTCGGACACCCCGTAGCTGGCGGCTTGCGGCTGCTGCGCGTCGTCCCGTGGCCACTCCGCGCACAGCGCCCGGATCAGGTCCTCTCCGGAAATCTTGCTGTTGTGGGCACTCCAGCGCCGTCGGTGCTCGACGGTGGAAGGCCCCTCGCTGAGCAGACGCAGCAGCGCCGACGAGAACTTGCCGTCGACCGCCCGCTCGTAGCTCTGCGCCGAGGCGAGCAGACCAACCCAGATCCGCTTCCCTCCGACGGCCGCCCTGGCCTCCTCGAAGCGCTGGGCAAGCTGGGTGAGTCGTACGATGTCGCTTCCCGCGTAGCAGGTGTCGAGGATCACGAGTATCTGGCGGGCGTCGGCGCGGAGCGCGGTGTCGAGCAGGGTAGCCGGGTCGGTCATCGCGTTCCTGTCGGGGTCCCCGCCAGGGGTGTCCCGGGTGATCAGGCCGAACACGGCACCGTCGTTTCGGGCGTGTCCGGCCCAGTAGATGATGACACCGTCCGACAGATCTCCCAGCCTGCTACGGAACGTCGAGCGGTACTCGGCGTCGGTGGGGTCCTTCATCACCTCGGGTGTCATCCCGCGCCGCGCCAGTTCGTCCGCCATCTTCCGTACGTCGGTGACCGCGCGGGTCAGCTTTTTGTAGTGGTGGTAGTGGGAGATGCCAATCCCGAAGTAGCGGCCTGTCATCCGAGAGAGCCGTCCTCGTCCGGTGCGCTTGTCGGGGACATCCTTCGCATGCGCCCGTCGAGGTCGCGCAGTCGGCCCCTGGAACCGTCCAGTCGCCGTGCCGCGTCATCGAGCCTGGCCAGCAGCAGATCGCGCTGTGCCAGGTCGGCCGCGTCGAGTTCGTCTAGTTGTACGAGGTCCTCCCGCAGTCGCGTGAGGGGAGCGTTGAGCGCGGCGTCGAGCGCGGCTCTCAGCTCACCGAAGATCTCGGTCAGTTGCCTGCGTATCACCGGTTCCATCTCGCCGGGCAGGAGTTCGAGCTGCTTGTCGGCGTAGAGGAAGACCTTCGCCTTGGCCCGGGAGGCGGCGGTGGCGCCCACCAGCCCGATCGCGGTGCCGGCGACCAGTACGGCGGGCCAGAAGAGGACGGCGGACGCCGCTCCAAGGCTGCCCAGTACGAGGCTTCGGGCGATGGACGCGGCGGCCCCGGCACCGGCGGCGAAGGCTCCGGCTCGGGTACCGGTGAGGAACGGCCGAGGGGTCAGAGCTCCCTCCAGCCAGTCGTTGCCGATACCGATCTCCTGCAACCGCTGTCCCCTGTGGCGGATCTCGCCCTCGATCTCCGCACCCAGGTCTTCGAGCAGGGGCTGGAGCAGCGCCGGAGCGGTGTGCGCTCCCCACTCGGTGATCCGCCGACTGACGAATTCGCTGATCTCGGCGCCCGCCTCATGGAGGAGTCGGTTCTGCTGGAAGGCAAGGCCGAGTGCCCGTTCCGAGGGCAGCCTGACCTTCTCCATGTGGTGCGGCAGTTCAAGGCGTATCCGAGCCACTGCCTGCGCGAAGCTGTCGGTCATCAGGCGTTCGGCTTCCCGGTGGCTGGCCGCGAGCCGGTCCTCGGCGTACCGCGAACGCTCGTGCATCGTGCTCAGTTCGCTGCGCACCGCGCTCCGCCGGGCCTGGCGCTCCGCCGCGTCGCTCAGCGCGGTTCTGTGGTGTTCGCTGATATTTCCGCCGATGCCTCGCACCAGTTCCTCGGCCTCGTCGAGGAACGCTCCTAGGTGCAGGTGCTCACGCTCACTCAGGAGAAAGTGCCCCAGGCTCTGTTCCAGGGCGGTGAGGCCGTCGGCCATGACCGTGGGTTCCGGTCCCGCGTCACTCTCCCGGCTGTCGGCGTCCGGCTCATCCGTCATCGCCGCACGGGCCTCGGCCCGGACCGCGTTCGCGTCGCGCCGTACGCGCCACGCCTCGGCCGCGTTCACGACATGGAAACGGTCGTCCGCCAGATTCCGGCTCGCACCCGGCGTCTCGCGCAGCGCCTCACGCAGCAGGTCTCTGGCGAACTCCGGGAAGTGCGCGTCCGTCTGATGGTCGAAGACGTTGAGCACGAAGAAGAGAGGCACGTGCTTCGCGGCCAGCGCGGCCACGTTCTCCAGATCGCTCCGGCTGAAATACAGCATGTCCCCCCGAAAGACCAGCAGAGCCGCGTCGCATCGGCGCACCTGCTCATGTGTGATCGCGGTCCGCATCGGAAGGTCGTCGAGCCCCGGAGAGTCATAGATCGTCAGCCCGGCCCGGCACAGTCGGGCCGGGTATACCAGCGCGAACTCCTTGATTCCACCGAAGCGTTGCTGGGTGGCCTCGTCGTCGGCTTCGCGGGCCCCGCTGGTGAAGGTGTCGAGCGGCCACGTGGCGGTGACCGAGCCGTCATGGCCGTGCGCGGCCACCAGGGGTGTGGTGGCGTACCGGACGGAGGTGAGGACGGGGGTGGTCGGCACGGACGACACCGCCAGCGGCCCGACCGAGGACGGCATCCGCATCGGCGGCGCGGTCTCGGCTAGCAGGGCGTTGACGAGCGTCGACTTCCCGGTCTTGAAGCTTCCCAGGACCATGACCCGGAACTCGTCGTTCTCCAGGGCGGCGACGATCGCCCGCGACCTGGCGGTGAGATCCGACACACCGAACTCCTCGGCGAGAAAACCCAGTTCACCGATCAGCTCCCGGACGACGCCCTTGGTCCGCGCCGAGTGCTCCAGTTGCAGGGCCAGTGACTGTCCGGCCGGCCATCCCATTAATGTCCCCCTGCGGGTCGGTACCTGCACATCACTCATCGCCCCCGGTTTCGTCGGGATCGATCACGACGGTGGCGGTCGCGACCACATTGGTGAGATACCCCTCCCGGTGAGCGCGGCCGACACGGACCTCATAACCTCCCGGAGGCAGATCCACCAGGTCGACCGCGTACCGGCCGTCGCCCTGAGCGATCATCGGTTCGAAGGCCACGTGGGTACCCTCCGCCGGGTCGATCACCTGAACCGCCAGCCGTACGCCGTGGTCGTCGCTCTCGGCGCGGGCGCGCAGCGGCTGCCCGGCCAGGGCGTAGTCGTCGACGTCGACGCCGAGCCGGAACTCGCCGCCGCGGAACTCCGTCTCCGTGCCGGTCAGCACCCCGTCGATGTGCTCGAGCACCGAGCGATGACCGGGCAAGGCGCCGTGCGTCTGCCCGGCGAAGTGCAGTGCGGTGTTCAGGTCCCCGAACCCCGGTGGATAGGCGGCGAATCGCGCCACCGTTCCGTCGCCGCCGCGGTCGAGCCGTGTCCCGTCCGGGGTGAGCATGGTGCGCCGCAGTGTCGCGCCGCACGCGTCGAGTCGTACGGATGCCTTCGTCGGCTGGTCGATGCCGACGACCGGCTGGAACGGGTAGGTCGGTACGGTGGCCAGCTGGGACTGGAACCTCGCGCCGTCCTCGACCGGTGCGCTGCGGAGTCCCGGCAGTCCGCCGACCTCGGAGAGCGTACGGAGCTGCCCGGCGACCTCCACGCACGCATAGCCGGGCAGCAGTTGGTACAGAGAAGGCAGGCTCCGAGCCAGTGCGGAGAGATCGATGCCGATGGGGCCGACTTTCTTGCGCAAGCCGTTCACCAGTCGGTCGACGGCCTGGACGGATCCACGATGCGGTGTTCCCGTCGTCACCAGTCGGCGGATCCGGTCGGCACCGCCCTCGTGCTCGGCGTACCAGCGCGCGACCAGCCCGCCCATGGAGTGGGCGAGGATCACCAGCCGTGCGTCGGAGTGTCCCGACCGCTCGCGCCAGCGCTCCAGGAAGGGCTCGGCGATTTGCTTCAGTCGGCGCCCGTTGTACCGGTTGGACAGCCGCCAGTCGTAGGGGAACAGCAGGAGATTGGCGGGCCGTTCGGGGACGGTCGCGTCGTACGGGGTGAGCGCGTAGCGGTTGCGGAGGTGGCGGCAGAGCCCGGAATAGCCCAGGGATACGCTCCACACGCCGAGGGAGGCGTGGATGCCGCGCACGAGCGATACGGGGACCACGCCGTCGTCGGGCGCCTCGTCGCCAAGGTCCTCGGGGAGCGTGAGCTGTCGGATCCCGCCCCGTAACACCCCGTGCAGCAGCCCGGATCCCTGCCCCCAGACCTCGTGCCCGTGACGGTCGTGGAGCGTACTGCCCATGATCCCCGGGATGACCACCAGGACGTCGGTGAACGGTAAGCGCCCGCCCGGATCTCTCGTCGCCCGCCCCATCACGGCCTCCCCGCCCTGGCGTTCCCGGGTGCGTGGTGTACCACTTCGCCCCCGACTGGCTATCGCTCCCCGGAGTCTAAAATCGGAAATATCCTTCTGTGAGGGAATCACACAAAATGGTGAGCGCGGCCTCGCAGGCAACCGGCCGATCCCTACCCGCACGGACGCTGTGCCTTGACCGGCCGATCACGTGACTGCGGCGTCCGAGGCTTGGCGGGCACCGCCGACTCACTGCCGCCGACAAGCGCAGTGTCGTGGGGGTGATGACCGTGCCGCAGAGAGAACCGGCCGGCCTCGGTGATCTCTACACGGACGTGGCTACCGCCCTTGCCAATCGTCAGAAACCCACGATCACGTAGGGCATAGGCCGAGCGCCAGTCTTCCGGCGCCCAGGCTCGTCGTTGGCTGCGAGCCGTTCGAGAAGCGCGCGCTACCGTTCATTCAGCGTGGACCACCGGTGCACCAGCTCCAGCCGACACCGCACCCGGAAGCCGAAAGAGTGGCCGTCAGCGGCGGGAGTCCTTTCGGACTCTTCTGGGACTTCCGGCTGCGTCAACGGGCACGAGCATGAAACAGTCGAAAGGTCATTTACACAGGTCAGCAACGTGCGGCTGGCCAGCATGGCAGGTCACAGAGCCGACTGGTCTCTTCAGCGACGACATCTGAACGGCGAATGCCGCCGCACCCTCTCTGACCTGCGAAGCAGCGGGTCAGGAAGGGGTGCGGCGGCACCTGTGGGACTTCTCTGGGACTTTGGGCCTGAGCTGGGCTCCTACGGGCCGCTGTCCGGGCCCGACGCCGTCCGGCGCGAGGCTACCCGAAGATCGCGTCGATGGCGGCGCTGCCCCGGGCGCCGGCGCGGGGCAGGAAGTGGGAGTACTTGCGCAACGTGAACCCCGGGTCGGAGTGTCCCAGCCAGCGTGCCAGCGACACGACCGATTCGCCGGCCTCCAGTTCCTCGGAGGCGTAGAAGTGGCGCAGTGCGTGGAAGCCGTGCTCCCGGGACGGCTCCCACACGCGGGACCCGCCCGTGGTGCTCTCCTCCAGCTGAGCGATCACCCCTGCCTCGGCCAAGGCTGGCTTCCAGACGTAGGAGTTGAGGTAGTTCCGGTTGATCGCCTTCCGCTCGCGTCCAGTCACCAGAAGGCTGTACGTCCTCGGCCTCCGGTGCTTGGCTTCCACTGGTGTCTCCGGAGGACGCGGGTCGTCCCAGGGCAGCGTGACCGGCACGGGCGCGAAGAGCTCCATGTGCAGCTGGATTGCCCGCGCCACGCTTGACGGCAGCGGCACGTCCCGGACCTTGCGGCCCTTGGGAAGCGCGAAGCACAGTTTCGCCCGTACCATCTTGACCTGTCGCCGGATATGGACGACTTCCTTGGTGAAGTCGATGTCCTCCACGGCGAGCCCGAGTGCCTCCCCCTGTCGGAGCCCAAGACCCGCACCGATCTCGACGAGGAGTCGGTAGCGGTCCGGCATCGCCGCCCGTACTGCCAGCACACGTTCGGGCGGCCACGCTTCGACCCTGCCGGGCGCGGCAGCCGGCGGACCGATCGTGCTGGACCGGCACGGATTGCGCCCGAGGCGGCGGTCCTCGACGGCAGCCTGGAGGACGCTCGACAGCGTCGCCCAGACGAGACGGATCGAGGTCGGACCGAGGTCTTTCTCCAGCCGCTTCCTCCAGTGGCGCAGATTTTCCGTGCCGATGCCGTTGAGCGGCTGGGCACCGAGATGCGGAACGATGTGTCGGCGCACCCTCTGCTCGATGCGCTCGATCGTGGACGGATCGCCGCTCTGGGAGGGCCACCAGTGCGTCGCGATGTACTCCTTGAGCGAGATGGCCCCGTCGCGCGGATCGACGAATTCTGCTCGGCGGGCGTCCGTCTGAGCCTGGGCGAGCCAGGTCTTGGCGTCCTGGAGCGTGTCGAACGAACGGTCCTTGACTCCAGGAATGCCCTTGACTCGGTAACGCGTGCACTTGCCATACAGCGCGGTGCGTTCGCGTTTACCGGTCTGAGGGTTGGGACGCTTTTTGAGCCATCGGTCTTCTATGTAGCCAGCCAGGGAGAACTCCTCCAGGAAGGGGCTCTACGAGGCGCCGGTGTCAAGCGCTTGTCGTATAGCCGGATCGATGCTGGGGTGCAGCACTCAGAGGACTCAGTGCCGTGTTGGAGCGCGAGTCGGCCTTTTCCTGTTCCTGGATCCAGGCGTCGAGCGCTTCCAAGCGATACATGACTCGGCCGCGTTGGCCCATGCGGAAGCTCGGCGGTCCTTGGCGACGGTGCCGCCATACGTACAGAGTGTGAGGCGAGAGGCCGAGGTACTCGGCTGCGTCCCTGACATTCAGGAACGCTTTGCTGAGGGCGCCACGCGCGTCCGGTGCGGTGGAGGGAGCGGGTAGCGGGCGTGAAGGCATGGGAAGTCCTGTGTGACAGAAGTGAGAGCCGCGGGCGGGTGGAGCATACGGCTCCTGGCCTGCGTCCGCGCCTTGCTGGAAACGGGGTCAGACCCGCGGTCAATCCGCAGATTGGCGCACCGCTACGAATTCCGGGCAGCGCGCTTCGGCTCGCGCTCCAACCCCTGGAACCGTCATTAGCTCATCATTCTTTTCGGCGGTCCTCATTCGCTGCCCTCGATGCTGGCATCCAGCCGGGGGCGGTACGGCTGCGGATCCGTCACGCCCTCGATATGGAGGCTCCCTACGGGCAGCTCAGGCGACACTCGATTCTGCCTTTGGGCAGGGGGGATCAACGAAAGGCGCACGAGGATTCCTTACGGGGTGGTGCAGGAGCGGGCGTGTCCTGCCTTGAGCGGACACGGAATTAGCGGTTGAGCGTCGTTCCTTTCGTGGTTGTTCGGTCCTATGGCCAGCCAAGCGCTGACGCACCTGAAGGCACTCGGAAGTGCGGTCCGCTCCAGGTCCACCGCCAAGCAGCCGGTGCGAACTACATCCATGGTGTGGACGATCCCCGGTTTGGCTAACCGGGCATCGTCGGCTATGTAGGGGCTGCCGCGTGGAATACCCCGCCGCCCGTTTCCGAGCCGGGCCGGGCCGGCGTCAGGAAGCCAGGTGGTACGAACGGAGGCGGGCGTCGCGCCGTCCGTGCCAGGACGAGGAGGCCGTCGGCAGTGAGGCGGCTGAGGTTGCGGACGACGAGTCGTTCGCGTGTGCCGATGGCGCGGGCGATGGGCCGGGTAGCAGCGCCAGGGTGGGCGGCGACGTGCGCGAGGACCGCTCAGTCACAGCGATAGTCGCGTTGCAGCAGGTCTTCAGCGCTATGCGGTCCAGGCGTTCAGGGTGCCGAGGGCGAAGAGGATCGGGGCGGTGACGCGCAGCGAACGAAGAGCGGTCTTGCACAGGTGGGCTCCTTGAATCGGGCCTCGCGCGAGGCGGGGAGCAGCGAAGCTGGCCCGCATCCGGGGACGCGCAGTGGCCGGTCTTTTGCCGGTGCCCGGCTGAGAGCCTGAGCCCTGCCCCTTCGCTGACCTGGTGTTTTCGGGGACGTTGTACGTTGACATGGTCCCGGAATACGTTCCAGTCCCTTTGGGCCCTTTCTCGTCTGCCGTGGGCGAATCTCCGCCGGGCGCCACGCATCCGGCAGCACTGTGTGGGCTCACCCTGCCAGCTAAGGGTGCCCCGGCTTCCCGGTACCGCGACTGCTGTGCGACCTCGTCGATGCGCGCCTCGTCGCGTTGGCCGTCTGCCGCAGGCGAACTAGCCTGTCGGCCGGGCGGCCTCTAATCCGCAGGCGAAGGCTGGCGGCACACCGCCCGCACTAGTAGCGACTCTTAGGGCGGCTCGAAATGCACCGCAGTGGCGAAAAGACTGAGGCGGAGGTCCGCACGGATCGCGGCGAGGCAGACGTTCTGGCGTCACAGTACGAGAGCGTGGCTTTTGAAGAAGTCCACCACCAGGTGCTCCACCTCCTGCCGACAAGGCCGGTCAGGATCTTGGACATCGGTGCCGGTACGGGCAGGGATGCAGCTGCATTGTCGATCCAGGGCCACACTGTTGTCGCAGTCGAGCCCGCCGAGGAGCTACGAGCCATCGGTCAGCGCATCCATGCCACGCGCCACATCGAATGGGTGGATGACTCCCTCCCGTACCTGGCGCGCCTCGGCCAGCAGCGTGGCCGCTTTCAACTCATCCTGCTCACGGCGGTGTGGATGTTCCTAGGCGAGGAGCAGCGGCGCGAAGCCGTGAGCCGCATCGGTGAGCTGTTGGAGCATGGCGGCCGTCTGGGGATGGTCCTGCGCAGCGGGCCGGCGCCGGCCGACCGCGGCATGTTCAGCGTGTCTCCGGTTGAGACAGTCTCGCTGGCAGCCACCCGGGGGCTCCGCCTCATCCACGAGAGTCGGCAGGTCGATGTTCTTGGGCGCGAGGGCGTGGTCTGGAACAACCTGTTCTTCGAAAGCGCTCGGCCGCGAGGTGACAACTGACTCATCGGTAGCCGAAGAGCTCTGGGCTGGACGCGATCGTCGTCAACCCAGAGCCCAAGGCTCCAAGTGGCCCCCGGTCATTGGCGGTAGCAGACGGAGGATCCCGCGTAGTCGTCGTCGGAGTCGAGTGCGTCAGTCGACACTTCGAGCAGAGGCCGGCTTCCTTGTGGCGGAACCGAGGCAGCAACGCCATCACGCCGATAACGTGCAATGGGCATCCCGACCGCAGTCCTAGGTTCTTAGTTCAGTTCGCGCCCTCGACGGAGCTCCCAGGCCCCTACTTCTGTGTAGTACCGGTCGAAGTGCTGGAGCCAGGCTGCGATGTTCTCCGTTCTCCTGCGGGCCAGAGCATCGCTCACACCTGTGTGTTTCGCGATGGCGCTCTCCAGCTCCAAGTTGCTGAGACTCTCTCCGGTCTGCAGTTTCTGGAGCTCCGGTATCTCGTGCAGCCGGGTCCGTACGACAGCGTTGAAATCGCCTTCGCCCAGGCCAGCCGGGATGTTGAGCAGCGCCAGGTCCTGCAGGATGCCAGCCTCCACGGCGGCCGCGAACGTCGCCCGCCCGCTGTAGAGGGCGTAGAGGTTCTCCGGGCGCCGTGTGGCGGGGTACCAGAGCGGTGCCAGCATCCCTGCGACTTCAGCTTGCGGGATGTTCGCGTCGGCCTGAAGGAGCTCTGCCTGCTTGCGGACAAGCGCGGCAAGATGCGGAGTCGCCTCAGCTGCGGCTGCCTCGACCTGGACCAGTACGCGCTGTACCTCGGGGTGGGCCGTGGCTGCTTCGACCAGCAGCTCGAAGTTGGCGTTCGGGACTCGGCCGGTGGCCTTGCCAGTCAGGTTCGCGGAACCGACCAGGCAGCGGTCGTCAGCGACGTAGATCTTCGCATGCAGGGCAGGGCACAGGGCGATGTGGACGCGCTTGTCGCTCTCGGTCAGTTCCATGATCTCTGGGTCGGAGACCCCGGCGGCGACTTCCGCCGGGGCCCACCGCGTCACGCAGTGGATGCGTTCCACGGACGCGGGCACGGCTGCGACAGCCGCCTCAAAGATCGGCTTCTTGATGAACGGCGCGATGAGGGTCACGCTCCGCGAAGCGTTTTGCAGCAGTCCCTCGATCTGCCGCCAGACGTGGTCGGGATCCGTCACTCCCCGTCATCCTCGCCGTCGATGAAGTCGCGGGCGTAGCGGCCCCAGTCCTGCCGGGCATCCGCGATCTTCTCGCGCTGCCGGTCGCTGGGGATCTCGTCCTCCATGCGGGCCCACGAGAAGAGAAGCAGCTTGAACGTGTCGGCCGCGCGGCCGAGGCGGTACCGGAGGTCATCGGCGGTGGCATCCTCGGGGACTTCCTCGAGCACAGCCATCAGCTCGCCGTGCAGCGGGTGCTTTTCGTTGAAGATCACCTGCAGCATGCCCGCCATGAGGTCGACGCTGAAGAAGGCGTGTGAGTCCTGGTAGCTGGAGATCCACCGGACACGCCAGTCCTGCTCCAGGGCTTCGTCCACCATGGACTGCGCGGTGTCTTCATCGAGGTGGTGCCTCTGGGTCAGGGCATCGAACTGCTCCTGCCGCTTGTCCTCGGCACTCGCTCCTTCTGCGAGGTCGTCGGTCTTGCCGGTGTGCCCGTCTTCGCTGCGGCGTTTGACCACATCTGTGGCCTTGGACGTGATGTCGGAGTCGTGGCGCTTCTTGCTCTTGCGGTTGCCCACGGTCTGCTGCCTGAGCTGCCGCCGGATGCTGGGCAGCAGCTTGGTCTCGAGGTAGTTGGCGAGATCGATAAGGTCTACGCGCGGGTCGCCGAGGTCTGCGAGACGGTCCTTGAACGCCTTGAAGCTCTCCCCGTCCTCCGTCTCCGCCTTGAGCTTATCCTTCAGGTGTGCGAGGGACGTGAACGTCGTGGCGCTCTGCTTGTTGTTCGTGACGCCGAAAACGTCGTCGAGTGCAGGAGGGAACTCGATCTCGACGCCCCACCAGCGCTCCACGGGGTCGTACCCGATGGCCCAGGAGGAATCGAGGTCGAGTTCACGGCCCTGGCGGACCAAAGAGATGCCGATGTTGCGCCCGGCATGCTTGCCCCAGAGGTGGTTACCCGCCTCCTGGTTGGGGTTTGCGTTCTCGGGCCACGGGTGGTCCTCGATGTCTGAGCGCCGGGCCTCAGGACGTGCGATGGACGCCCGGACCGTGATGACGTGCTGCTTGCCCTTGACAGTGATCGGGAAGTGGGCGACGCCCCGTTCGTCCTCGTTGCCCATGTCGAAGGGCTCGAACATTGGCATCTCAGCGAACGGCGCCGGCGTGCCCGAGGATTCCGTCAGGTACAGGGGATCGTTCGCCTTGGCGTAGTTGGCGTGGCCGATCACCCTGCCGTCGCGGACCGGGGCCATCTTGATGGCGACCTTGCCGGCAGTCAGATAGTGCCGGTAGACGCGGCCGATCAGTTCTGCCGTGTTCTTCAGCGTTGCCGCGGCTCCATGCCAGTTGACCCGGTCGAGATCGGACCAGACGACGAGGGTGCCCGTGTTTCCGAGGCCTTCGCTGAGTTCACGCCAGTACTCGGGCAGCGGGTCGTGTTTCGGTGCCGGTACGTCGTCGAGTCCGTCGTTGATCTCTGCGAGGTCGAGGTAACTGTGCATGGCGTTGCCCGGGCCGTTGGTCCAGGACCACACCTCGAGCCGGGTGCACTGCGACATGCTGGAGTTGGGCAGGCCCATGCCGAAGCGGCCGATGCGTTTGCGGTCGTCGCCGAGCCCGTCGCCGTACTTCAAGGCGCGGCGCAGCGCGTCGGCGTCCATGCCGGTGCCGTTGTCGAGCACGGCGATGGTCTCGACCCGGTGGCTCGTGCGGGAGGCGCCCTGCACCGGGCTCTCGCAGGCGAAGACCTCCACGAGGGTGGCCTTGGCGTCGATGCTGTTGTCGATCAGCTCTGCGAGCGCGTACGCCGTGCTCTTGTAGCCGCTGTCGCGCATGGCCTTCACGGTCAGCGAAGGGCTGACGATCCGGTAGTTGTTGCCTTCGCTGGTCATGCGGTCTCCCATACGTCTTCCCAGTTGATGAATGCCTCGGCCACGTCTCCGAATCCGGGGAGTTCCGGGTCGACGACGGTGACGATCTCGCAGGTTGCGGTTCCGCCGGCCTTCGGGCCGCGGATGACCCGGCCGACCATCTGGCTGTAGAGCACCAGGGACATGGTCGGGCGGGCGATGACGGCGGCGCTGGCCGCCGGCGCGTCGAAGCCCGTGGTCAGGACCCCGTAGTTGCACAGGATCATCGGGCGGGGGGCGGCGCTCTTGAAACGGGTGATGACCTGGTTGCGGTGCCGGGCGGAGGATTCGCCGGTGACGAACTCGGCGTCGAGGCCGACGGCGGACAGCACTGCGGCGATGAGGCGACAGTGGTCGACGGACGCAGCGAACACCAGGATCCTGCGGTGCTTCCGCTCCAGCAGATCCATGATGGTCTGGACGACCTTCAGGTTCCACTGCTCGTCGCGGGCGAGTTCGGCGATGATCCTGGCAGGGATGTCGAACGAGTTGGCCAGCAGGCGCTGGTCCTGCACTGACAGGTGCAGGCCCGCCTCCGACGCCACCGTCTTCATGGTGGGCTTGGAGAGGTAGCCCTGCTCGATCAGGGCCGTGACCGGGTTGCTGTAACCCTCGATCTTCAGCATGACCTTCTGGCGCGAGAAGAAGTCGGACAGCCGCTCATCCTGTGCAATGTCTGCCCATGTACGCCCCGGCGTGGCCGTGAGGCCCAGCAAGCTCGCGTCCGGGCGGATGGTCAGTGCGTCCACGACCCGCTGGAAGGTAGGCGCGATGATCTGGTGCGCCTCGTCGAACACTGTCAGGCTGCTGCGTGCGGCGAGGAGCCGCAGGAACTCCGGCCTGCTCTTCGCCGCCGAGACCGCCTTCTCCAGGCCGAGGATGACCACACCGTCTGTCACGCCCTCCAAGTCGGTTGGAGCGTCAGCCCACATGCGGACCACGGAGACCGGCCGGTCGCCCAACTTGCCCCAGGCCCGCTCGAATTCGGCTGCAGCCTGTTCGAGGAGCTCCTGCCCATGGGCCAGCCACACCACGAGTGTTGGCTCATGCTGGCGCAGGTGATCGCAGATCAGGTTCATGCCCGTGCGGGTCTTGCCGACGCCGGTGGGCAGATGGAGGACAACCCGCCGCGGACCGTCGTACAGGAGCTCCTTCACCCGGGCCGCCGCAGTGCGCTGATGCGGGAAGAGGGCGTACTCCGGCTCGCAGTCCTGACGGAACAGCGGTGGCGCCGCCTGCGCCCGGTCGATGATGAACCCGAAGAACTCCAGCAGCTCGCGCCGCTGATCGAGCGCCCACTTCAGGGAGTTGAGGTAGTTCAGCGGCTTGGTTTCGCTCTGCTCGGCGCCCATCCGCTGCGCCAACTCCCGCTGCTTCGAGGCCGGCAGCAGTGCGCAGAGCGCCTCGCGCTCATCCGCCTCGGAGACCAGCGCCTCGGCATCGATGGCTACGGATGCCACTGCCCGAAGCCGCTCATCTCCCGCCGTGCCGCCGTCGATGAGGTCCAGCAGGGCGCACAGGTCCTTGCCGAGCCGTTCACGGATGTACTGCATCGGAGCGGCGTCCAGGACCACCTGAAAGGCCACGCCAGGCGACCACGCCGTCACGAGAACGCCGCCCCGCCAGCAGCCGTCGCGACGCATTGCGACGCACGTACCTGACCAACCATCAACATGAAGTGCCCCCACCTCAGTTCAACCCACGCCAAGCATCGCTCTAGCAATGAGTTGCCCCAGAACAACAGCGTGCGATCACCCTAAACCCACCCACTGACAATGGGCTTCGAGTCGCGCATATCTGCAGTTCAACAGCCTTTCGTCAGGCCATGCACGACGAAATTGACTCATGCCGAGATGCCGCCCGACGGTTTGCGGACGAGTCCGGAAACCTAGAGAATAGAAATTCAGTTCGATATAGTGTCGGCGATCCTGGCAGGTTCATTGCGAAGGCGGCGGCGATGGGGGCTGATTCGACTCCTGGCGAAAGCCAAAGACCTGCCCCCACGAGCCGCCAGGAGTGCCAGTGATCGGCGCTACAGGGCGAGCGCGGACGCCGGACGCCGCGTCACGGGCCTTCGGGTGCTGAGTGCGGAGGCCGGACGGCTCGGAGATCCGGCGCGTGTGTGATAAGTCGCGGAGCCGTGTGGCCGGGTTGCGGCGAGTCTGTCTCAGCTGTCCCGGGTGTTGGTTAGGATCTCAGTGCACTCCTGGTGAAACGAGAGATCCTGCCGCCGGGAGTCACCAGGAGAGACCTTAGGAGCGCATCGCAGCAAATGGGGGGAAACATGGCCAGCGATCCAGAAGGCACGGTGGTCTACCTCGACTACAACGCCACCGCACCGCTGCGGCCCGAGGCGCTTGACGCGACCCTCGCTGCCCTCGGCAGCGTCGGCAATGCCTCAAGCATGCATCACCCCGGACGCGATGCGGCCGCCCGGGTGGATACGGCCCGCCGTCAGCTCGCTGACCTGCTCAATTGCTCCCCTGGCGAGATCATCTTCACCTCCGGGGCCACGGAAGCGAACAACTTTGCCCTGCGCGCTGCCTATGCGCGCGGAGGAGTTCTGGTGACCACCGCCGTGGAGCATCCGGCAGTGCTCGAAACCGCGCGCGCCGTGACAGCCGAGGCCCCTGACTCTCTCCTCGTACTGCCCGTCGACGGGGACGGCGCCGTCGATATCGAACCGCTGGATGCGATGCTCCGCGACCGCGAAGTGGCCCTCGTCTCGATCATGATCGCAAACAACGAGACCGGCGTGCTAACCGACTTGAGGCCGGTCATCAAGGCGGCCCACGAGGCCGGGGCCCTGGTTCACACCGATGCAACACAATACGTCGGCCGTTTGCCTCTCGACCTCACTGACGTCGAAGTCGACCTGCTGTCCCTGTCGGCGCACAAGTTCGGCGGCCCACAGGGCGTCGGCGCGCTCTTCGTGCGCCGGGGAACGTCCCTGCCTCACCGCCCTCTACTGGTCGGAGGTGGGCATGAGCGCGGATGGCGCGCCGGCACTCTCAACGTCGCGGGCATCGCGGGCCTCGGCGCCGCCGCCGAAGCCGCCCGGCTGCAACTCACGCAAGAGGCCGGCCGCACCAGCACCCTGAGGGACGCCTTCGAGGCGACACTGACCGCCGAGGTGGCCGACTGCCGCATCAACGGTATTCGCGCGCCACGCCTTCCTGGCGTCACCAGCGTCACGTTTCCCGGCGTTCCTGCGGACGCCGTGCTGGCGACCATGCCGCAGGTGGCGGCGTCCGACGGCAGTGCCTGCTCCTCAGGCGCACCAAGCCCGAGCCACGTATTGCTGGCCATGGGGCACAGCCGCGACGACGCCGACTCCACCGTGCGCTTCTCCCTCGGCTACGCCACCACCGAACGCGACATCGAACGGGCCGTTACGGCGGTAGTGGACGCCGTACGGCACGTCCGGTCGGTCATGGCCGCGACGGCTGAGCCCTGATCGGCGTTATCCCCACATAGACACGCATCCTTCTCGATCTTGTTCACTGAAAGGCCCCTCGCATGTCAGACAGCCGGCTTCCTGAAGCCGTAGAACTCTCCTTCGGGCGCCACGAGACCTTTGCCCCGCGTTTCGGCTGGCTGCACAAGGCATACATGCAGGTCAAACACGACAGCGAGATCTTCCATCGCGAGGACGCCCCGGTCCTGCTCGGCGTGGGCAAGAACATGGTCTATTCCATGCGGCACTGGTCAAAGGCATTCAAACTCACCCAAGAGCACCCTCACGAGGACCCCTCCTACCGGGCCCACGTCGCATCCCCGACCTGGCGGGCCCGGTGGCTGCTGGACGAGGAGGGAGCCGATCCCTACCTCGAGGACACGGGCAGCCTGTGGCTGCTGCACTGGTGGCTGCTATCGAGTGACTCTGAGGCCAAGTGCTGGGTGCCGAGCTGGTACGCGATCTTCAACCTGGCACCCCGCTCCCGGGTCACCTCGGCGGAGATGACGAGCTTCATCACGCGCCAGATCCACGAGAGCTTCAAGGAGAAGGACTGGCCCGCAGGGGAGTCCATCTCACGCGATGTAGAATGCATGATCAAGATGTATGCGCTGGACCAGGAGTTCAACCCACTGTCCCCTGGCAGCTTCGAAGACCTCCTCATGTCACCATTCCGTGAACTCGGCCTACTTGAGGGCCAGGGCAGGGGCCGGGACCGCACCTGGCGCTTCACGACCGGGTCCCGTTCCAATCTTCCGGCATCCGTTCTGGCCTATGCCTGCCTGGACTACGCCTCGCGGTTCTCACCAAACGCCGGCTCCATCTCTCTGGCACGGCTCGCCGAGGACACGGGATCCCCTGGCCGAGCCTTCCGCATGCGGGAGCCGGAACTAACCAAGTCCATCGAGTCTTTGGTCGCTGACCATCCGGACCTGCAGATCGTCGAGGCCCTGGGACAGCGCAGTCTCGCCTTCTCCAAGGCTCCGCTGGCGCTGGGTTGGGACATCCTCGACGCGCATTACGGACGCGTGCGGGACCGCGAGGGATTCCCCACCCCGCAGGAATGGACCAAGAAATACCCCGGACTTGACGGCGAGCCGCCCAAACGAGCGCGCAAGAAGCCTCCCCAGCAGGTCGAGGCGCTGGACCTGATCGAGGAGAACGCGTAACCATGGCGACGAAGACCACCCCGCGTCCTCACCAGGCCGTTGCCGCCAAGCTCCCCGCTGGCATCACCCTGGTCGGCTCCGAGCTGCGCTCCACCAATCTTGAGCGCGACGTCCAGGAGAAACATCTCAACGACCCCTATGTAGGGGTCCGCGCGCTCGACATCCTTGAGCGTGTCACCAACGCTGCGGCCGATCTCCGCCGTACCCGCGCCTGGTCCTTCACCGGTCCTTACGGCTCCGGCAAGTCCACGCTTTCGAACCTCTTCGACGCCTTCCTCGGCCACGACGAAACCCGCCGTCGCGAGGCCGAGGCGGCGGTCATGGCCACCAGCCCCGGGCAGACAGCCCGGCTGGCCCGGGTGCGCGACGAGCTCACCGATGGGGCGGGCTTCCTCGGTGCGGTCGCCACCGCTCGCCGCGAACCTCTCGCCGCCACCGTGCACCGCGCTCTGCAGACCGCGGTCGAGCGCAAGTGGAAGAAGCGGGTCCCCAAGGAGGTCGCTCAGGCGCTGGCTGCATGCGCGGAGCGCGAGGTGCCGAGCACCCAGAGCATCGTCGACGCCGTTACCATCCTGTGCGACAGGCACCCCCTGCTGCTGATCATCGACGAGTTCGGCAAGACGCTCGAATATCTGGCCGCCGACGGCGACTCGGGCAGCGCCGAGAGCGACGTGTTCCTGCTGCAGATGCTTGCCGAAAAGGGTGCCGGCCCCTCGGGCATGCGACTGTTCATGTTCACGCTGCAGCACCTGGCGTTCACTGACTACGCGGCGCGGTCCAGCGTCATCCAGACTCAGGAATGGGCGAAGGTCCAGGGCCGCTTTGAAGACATCACCTTCGCGCCGAACCTCGGCGACGCCGTCCATCTGATGCGCCGACGTCTCGACCTGACGGGTGTTGCAGAGCCGGGCCTCGAACTCATCCGCATCCAGGCCGACGCTGCAGCAAACGCCTGGAGCCATCACGCCCTGAGCGCCATCGTGGACATCTCCGCGGAGATGTTCGCTCGCCTCTACCCGCTGCACCCGCTCACCGCAGTTGCCGGGCCGCTGCTCGCCTCCCAGATCGGCCAGCACGACCGCAGCCTCACAGGCTTCCTAGCCAGCGACGAGCCGAACACGGTCCGACGCTCCCTGGACACCCTGTCGTCTGACACCCCCGAGCGGGCCTGCACCATTCGCCTGCCGCAGCTGTACGACTACTTCTTCGCGTCCGGCCGTACCACCATCCTTGCTTCGGCTAACGCCGGCCGCTGGCTCGAGGTCGACAACCGCCTCAGCGAGGCCAATGGACTGCCCGCCGAGGACCAGGAGGTCCTCAAGGCGATCGGCATCCTGAACCTGATCGACGCCGACGGCCTGTTGCGCGCCACTCCGTCCATGATCCAGTTCGCGCTGCATGACCCGGCTGATGCGCCCGACCCCGAGCGCTATACGGCCCTGCAGGAGCGGCTGAACAAGCTTGTCGCCGACGGCTTCATCGTCCACCGCGCCTACAGCAACGAATACCGGGTCTGGCAGGGCAGCGACTTCGATATCGACGCACGGGTCCGGGAGGTCGCCACCCGCATCGCCCCGGCCGACGTCATCGGATACTTCGGCAAGCACCTCGGGACTGTGCTGCCCGCGGCCGTGGTGGCCGGCGGGCACAGCCAGCGCACAGGCATGCTGCGCTACTTCACCACCGCCGTCAGCCACAAGAGCGAGAAGCTCAAGGGGCCCGAGGTTGTCCAGGACGCTGCCGACGGTCTGATCATCTATCACCTCGGGCCGCTGGAAACCCGTCCCGCGGTGCAGTCACCGCTGCCCGTAGTCATCGGCACCACGAAGACCCCGGAAGCTGTCCTGCAGGCCGGCATCGACCTCGTCGCCCTCGAGGAGCTCCTCGACGACGACACCATCGACCACGTCGCCACCCGCGAGATCGAAGAACGCGCAGCGTACATCTCGCAGACCATCGGGACGCTGCTGGACGAGGCATTCAACCCCCTGAGCCCGCAGTCCAGCTGGTACCTCTGGCACAAGGGAACCGAGGTCCGCGGCGACGAGAGCGAGCCGATCGAGGCCCGCAGCTACGCCAACCTGGCCTCCCAGGCGTGCGACCGGGTCTACCCCCACACGCCGCACATCCGCAACGAGATGGTCGGGCGCCACCAACTCACCAGCAACGGCGCCCGCGCCCGCCGCGAACTGCTCACCTCCATGCTGCAGCGCTCGGGCAACCCCCTGCTGGGGTACGACAAGACGAAGTACACCCCCGAGCGGGCGATGTACCACGGCGTCCTGGAATACCTCGGGCTGCACCGGGCCGCCGGCGAAACCGACACGGGCACCGACACCACAAGCATCCTCACCCACGGTCTATCGCGCCCCAACCCCGAGAAGAACCCCAGCATCACCAAGGCATGGGAAGCCCTCGAGGAAGCACTGACCGGCGCGAAGCAGCCCACGCCGATCGTCGACATCTACCAGCAGCTCATGGCGCCCCCGTACGGCGTTAAAGCAGGCGTCGTCCCCATCCTCGTGGTCACCGCACTCATCCTGCGGGCCCAGGACATTGCCCTGTTCGAGGACGGCAACTACTGCCAGCGGCTGACCCCGGAGATCGTTGAGAGGCTCAACGTCCCCTACCCGGACCGCTTCACGGTCAAGGCCGCCCCAACCGGTCGCGGACAGCGCCTCCTCGTCGTTAGCAGCCTGGCCAAGGCGCTCAACGTGGACACCCCCCGCTCCCGCGCGGCGCGTAACCCCGCACTGCTCGGCGTGACACGGGCCATCCTCGAGCGCGTCATGGTCCTGGAGCCCTACACCCAAAAGACACGCCGGCTGAGCACCGAGGCACTCGCGATCCGCGAAGTGCTCTCCCAGGCTACCGACCCGGACGAGCTCGTCTTCACCTCCCTGCCCGCGGCTTTGGGCTTCGAGCCGATCGGGGCCACCACCCCCCGGGACGAAGAGACCGCCAAGGCGTACGTCGCCAGCCTGACCACGGCGCTCGACGATCTCACCGGCGCCGGCGCCGCCCTGCGCGAGGAGGTCGTGGCAACGATCGGACGCGAGTTCCGCCTTCCCGGCGAACTCACCGGCCTGCGCACCGGATTGACCGATCGGCTGCTGGGCTTTGCCAATGCCCCACTCGAGCTCAACCTGCAGGGTTTCGTCTCCCGCGTCCTCAACGAGAGCCTGCCGGACGAGGACTGGCTCGACCCGATCATCATCCGCCTGTCGAACAAGGCACTCGGAGACTGGAGTGACAAGGACGCCACCTCTTTCCCCCGGCAGGTCAAGGAGGTGGCCCGCGCACTCGACCGCGTCAGCCACCTCTACGAAGCCCACACGCCGGCCGCCGCCGCCAAGGAGGAGGCCGAGTCCCGGCAGATTGACACCCACCTGCTGACGCTCACCACCCCCCGGGGGACGGAAGAGCGCACCCTCATCCACGTGCCCAAGCAGTCTCGCCGGGCAGCCGATGACCTGGTTGTCAGTGTCATCAGGCAGGCTGAGGAAGCACTGGGCCCCGACGGCGCACGCATCCTGCTCGCCGCCCTGGCTGAGCGCCTGGCCGCACAGGACACCGCCGCGGCCCCCCAGAAGAAGGAGACTCTGTGACCGACACCAACGGCTCCAGCGGGAAGAAGCGCCATGTCCTCGGCCTGTCCGGAGGCAAGGACTCCTCCGCTCTCGCGATCCACATGCGCGACCGCGTGCCGGACATGGAGTACTTCTTCTGCGACACCGGCGCCGAACTGCCGGAGACCTACGAATACCTCAACCGCCTGGAAGCCGCCGTCGGCAAGCCGATCGTGCGTCTCAACGCGAGTCGCGACTTCGACCACTGGCTCGAGGTCTATCAGGGCACCCTTCCGAGTCCTCAGATGCGCTGGTGCACCAAAAATCTGAAGATCAAGCCGCTGGAGGAGTGGGTCGGCGACGACGAGGTGATTTCTTACGTCGCGATCCGCGCGGACGAGAACCGCCTCGGCTACGTCAGCACCAAGCCGAACATCACTGCGGTCTTCCCCTTCCGGGAAGACGGCATCGACCGCGCCGGCGTCGACCGCATCCTCGACGAGGCCGGCATCGGTCTGCCGGACTACTACGAGTGGCGCACCCGCTCCGGCTGCTACTTCTGCTTCTTCCAGCGCAAGCACGAATGGGTCGGCCTCAAGGACCGTCACCCGGAGCTGTTCGAGAAGGCCATAGCGTACGAGGAAAAGGTCAACTACCGGCGCAGCGCCATGCAGGAGCGTCAGTACACATGGACCCAGGGTGAGTCCCTGCACGAACTGATAGAGCGCCGGGACGAGATCGAGGCCAAGCACCAGGCGGCACTCGATCGCGCGGCCAAGCGTGTGAAGCCGAACCGTCCCTTGCTCGAGATCCTTTCCGACGCTCACGATGAGGACGACGACGAGGCAGGTTGCGCCGTTTGCCACCTGTGACCGCAGTCGAAGGGCCCTGCTGTCCCCGGCTCGCGCCGGGAATGGCGGGCCCTTCGTATCCCGCTGCGAGCCACCGAACGCTGTATCAGCCCGGCGGCCGACGACCTGTCTATGGAAGGGCCACAGCGGGGATCAACCCGGGGTCGCCGACGGCCCAGTTGCCGTCAGGTGGGGCGAGAATCGGCTGCCAACGAGCCCGTGCCAGTTGTCGATGCCAGGTCGCCCCGTGGTCGTTGATCATGCTCCGTGTGGTGGGGAACCGGACAGGTGCAACGATCGTCCGACGCCAAAGGATCACGGGGTTTGATTCGCGATGTGAGCGCTGACCTCGTCTCCAAGATCGCGCCTTATAGCCCGAGCGGCGCCAGGCTGTGCTCGCGGTGCATTCTCGGAAGAGAGCTGTTGGCGCTCGAGCAAGGCGCAAGCTGGTCTTCGTCGACCGACTGCTGGCCACCCTCGTCCACCTCTGTCACGGTGCCACCCATGATGTGCTGGCCTGATGGTTCGGCGTCGACCGCGCGGCTATCACGCGCAACCGGTACGGCCGCTGCTGACGATGCGCGGCTGCACGATCGGACCCGGCGTCCGACTGCGTACCTGGCCTACGTCGTTGACTATCTCAGCGTCAGTCGGCAGACCGGGATCAAGCGAAGTCACCCCCAGGAGATCCCTGCCCTTCAGAGGCTGGTCAACACGAACGCTTGAGTGACGTCGAACTACAGAAAGGGCTGGAGAGCGAAGCGGGCCTGCCGGAGAGCCGGGCGCAGAGCTATGGAGACCAGCGCCGCATGGTTGCGCCGCTTGGGACTCTTCTACGCCGACATCGAAACATGGGCACTGCGATCCGGTCGCAGTGTTTCCCTAACCGCAGCCGCGATCCCGCCTACCCGTAGCTGACACGTGCACCCAGAAGCAGCATTTAATCACGTTTTCCATTACCAGAGTTTACCGTTGACTTTGCGCACGAGGTGGGGTTGTTTGTGTCGTCCGCGCATAACTGGAGGACGGAATGGCCACGCCGCAACGCAACGACATAATCTCGGCACACCCCACAGAACCGAGGGAAGAATGCGCGCCAGACGAAGCTCTGCGGGTGATCTCGTACGGTGGCGGCGTCCAGTCCACCGCCCTGCTAGTGCTGGCTGCGGCCGGCCGGATCGATTACCGGACCTTCCTCTTTTCAAACGTTGGTGACGACAGCGAGAACCCTGCGTCCGTGCGGTACATTCACGAGGTCGCCTCCCCTTATGCACGGCGACACGGAATATCCATTGTGCACCTGCAAAAGCTGCGCCGCGATGGCACTTCCGAGACACTGTGGCAGCGTCTCCATCGCCCGGATACCCGCTCCATCCCTATCCCTGTCCGCATGGCGAACGGCGCCCCTGGGCGCCGTAACTGCACTGCCGACTTCAAGATCAGGGTGATCGGAAAATGGCTTAAGCAACACGGCGCCACGGCAGACAATCCGGCGACGGTCGGCGTTGGCATTTCGGTAGATGAGATTCATCGAGCGAACAGGCGGAGGAGTGAACCGCATGAGGAGATCTCATACCCCCTGCTCGACCTTGAGTTGCGACGCGAAGACTGCGTCCGTCTCATTGAAGAGGCTGAACTTCCAGTACCGCCTAAGAGCTCGTGCTTCTTCTGCCCATTCCATACAGTGGGCGAGTGGCGTCAGCTGCGCAAAAATGACCCTGAGCTCTTCGCAAAGTCTCAGGAGCTGGAGGAGGTCATCAATGCACGCCGAGCAGCGCTAGGCCGTGACGCCGTCTATCTCACTCGGTATGGAATACCTCTGGGCGACGCCATCTATGACGCGTCTAGAGAAGATGAGGGCGATGCGTCGTGTGACTCTGGCTGGTGCATGACCTGAGCAACCAGCATCAGCAATAACTGCACGTTAAGTTCGTGGGGTGGGTTCCACGAAGGGTCACAGAACCCACCCCACACGCATCCGACATTTCGCGCTCTGTCGCGCTTATGCGCTAGGCGAGTGGGGGCTCGCCATGTTCCAGATGCAGAAAGGCAAGGTAGTCCCCATAGGGAATTTCTTCGTCGACCCAGACGGGTTCTCCCGTCGGCCCCTGAATCCACATTCCGTCGAGCAAGTACTTGTCTTCGTCTGGGGCTCCGATGATCCCCTTTTCCACAGCCCCGGCCAGCAGAACTTGCCCGCCGAGGAGGAGCGCCGATGCGGCTTCCCTGCTGGCGCAGACCAGTTCGTGCCCAGCGGGCAGGAAGTTCATGTCGTCGTCGTGTCCGGGCTCGGGGACTCCCATTTCACCGTTCGCCGTCTTCCTGCTCAGATCGAGTGCGGCACGTACTGCGGAAGACACAGGAGCGGGAGCGGCTGAAGGGACTGCAGCGAGATGTTGGTCGAGGTGCTCGGCGAGGCTGCGCGCATGGACGAGCCGTGTCCACTGGGGCAGCTTGACGTCCGACTCGGCACCCTCGACGGCGGCTTGCACATCGCCGACTGGCAGCCGAAGCGCACGAACCAGCGCCTTGATCGCGGAAGCTGCATAACCGAGGCGTACCTGGTACACCTGCCACTCGTTCATCATCTCTGACCAGACGAGGTCGAAGTCCCCGCCAGCGCACATGCCGCCATCGTCGTAGGCCATATCGAAGGAGATGGACCTGAGCCCGCTCGTCACGCGGAGCCATGAGTAGGCGGCGTCCCACGCCTTTCTATCAAGAGGCTGCAGGGCCGTGGTAGCGCGCTCCATCCAGTCAGCCAGCTCGTAGGCGTGCTCGTGCGGCTCGAGAAGGAGGAACTCCGACAGCGAACGGTACGCGGGGACGCATGCACGAGATGTTCCGACAGGTGTCATGCTGGCAGCCTCCCACCTGGCACTGACAACGGGCCGGCTGGAATGGGGGTATGGAATGATCGAGGTCAGCTTGGTGACGTGCGAGTGAACGTCCATCCCAGCCCAGCGAACACTGCGAGCGCCCGGCACCGCTAGGTCAACGTCCGTCGCATGAGGTGGAGTTAGAGCAGCATTGCGACCACCACCTAGACATCATCGATCAGTTGCCGTGCGGATTTAGGGTGTGCCAGCCGTTGTCGAAGCCGTGCCTGCGGCTCGCCGCCGTTCCCTGCCGGGGAAGTCGAGGCTGGCGAGTCTGATGAGGCTGCCGCCGTCCGCGAGACGCGTGAAGAGACTGTCTCGACGTAAGGGCCGTGAGGGCACTTGGGAAGGGGATGCACCCCAAGCCCAAGCGGCACATGTCGTATGCCGCATGCGAGGTCGTGTC
The DNA here is from genome assembly GCF_044903445.1 of Streptomyces sp. NPDC019890. Classification (NCBI taxonomy): domain Bacteria; kingdom Bacillati; phylum Actinomycetota; class Actinomycetes; order Kitasatosporales; family Streptomycetaceae; genus Streptomyces; species Streptomyces sp. NPDC019890. Next base: position 767,204 of record NZ_JBJDQK010000001.1, read on the forward strand.
CGGGACCGCGCATGTAGCTGCCACTGCGAGCTCGCGGAACTGGCCTGGTGCTCCTCGCACAGCGCTCAGAGCGCTCTCATTTTATCGTTTCGCCTCTCGGCTCCGCGAAGCGAGAGGCCCAGCGAGACCAACGGCTGGGCCTCGCCCGGGCATTGGAAGCAACAGGACAGCCGTTCGCTGATGGATTGTCAGTGCCCCCTGACACAATGGAATCAACACAGCCACACGGTGGGGGGCTCTTCAGGCATGACCAGTTCAGGCATGACCAGTACGGACGCGCTCCATCGCGTCGTCCAGAGGTATCGGGAGGACGACAGCCCCGCCCTCCAGATCGAAGTGGGCTTGCTCCGCATGCTGGATGCCACGAACTCGCGGCAGCTCGCTGCCGACTTACGTGAGTTTGCCAGTCCCTGGGAGATCCACCAGGCGACGGAGGACCTCTGGCCCGCGCTCCCCGACGAGCCAGGGCTCTACATGTTCGTCTGGCGCCCGCCGTTCCAGTTCAACGTCGGCACCATGCCCACGCACGGCAGTTTTCCGCAGCTGCTCTACATCGGGCAGGCCGGCGCATCCAACAACGACCACGGCAACACGATCCGGCTCCGGTACAAGGACTACCGGCGTCATCTTCGCGGTAACCCCGAGGACCTGTGGACGCAGGACGAGCCTGCCACTCGGAACCAGCGGCTCACACGCTACCTCTCCCTCCGGCCCCTGGAGTTCTGGTGCGCCACGGTTCGGGAGCGGAACAGGATCGACGGGCTGGAGAAGCGGCTCATCCGCCTGTACAACCCGCCGCTCAATGACCGCGGCCGACCGAAGCTCCGCGGACGTCTCGGTACCCCGCGTTCTGCCTGGACGGCCTGATCAACTACGTACTAAGAAGAGGTACCAATGCCCTCCAAGACGTGGGTTCCAGCTTTCGAAGCAAAGGTCGGGAACTGGACGTACTACTCCTGCCTCATGAGCTACGCCGCCGTGGCGAGAGAGATCAACTTCGCGCACGACCTGGGCGGGAACCAGGATCTCGGCACGATGATTCAGCGTGGTGTTGGCGCCCGCACCACCGAGATCACCAACTACCTGCTCACGAACGAGAATCGCTTCCTCGGCGCCATCATCGTCGCGGCCTGGGGCGGCGCGCCGGAGTACATCCCGCTGGAGATGGAGAAGAACCCCGAGAACAGTGACGTTCTGTCGGGCATGGACGGAAACTTCGGCGTTCTCACCTTCGACGGTACGCACCAGTTCTTCGCGCTCGACGGCCAGCACCGTCTCAAGGCAATCAAGGACGCGGTGAAGCGGGATCCCGAGCTCGGACGCGAAGACATCAGCGTCATCGTCGTCCCCCACTTCGACAACGAGGAGGGCCGACGACGCACTCGCCGCCTCTTCACCAACATCAACCGCAACGCCGTCAAGACTACGGCTCAGGAGAACATTGCCCTGGACGAGGACGACGGCTTCGCGATCCTGACCCGTCGACTTCTGGATGATCACGCCTTCCTGAAGCGGGACGGAGTAGTCCAGGTGTTCAGCAAGGTCGGGGCCGACGGGGAGCTGAAGCTCGCCACACGCCAGGTGGGCGTAACCGGGACGGCCTGGACCACGATCGGGGTGTTGTATGACCTGCTAACCGATCTCGGATTCGGGCTACACGACAGCATGAACAAAACGTCGCAACGCGCGGCAGACGACGTGCTGGACGAGAGCTACGACGTCCTCGCCCAGCGAATCGACGAGCTGCTGAAGTCCTGCGGCAACCTGCGGGAGCGGTACGAGGCACAAGCAGCACCCAAGGAATTGCGCGCACCCAAGGGACGCGATGGCGAAGGCCACCCGTTCATGCGGCCGGCGGTCCAGGTCCAGGTCGCGCGTGCTGCACGCCACATCATCGAGCAGCGCATGCTGGATTGGCCCGGCCTCCTGGAGCGGCTCTCCGAACTCGAATGGCGGATGTCCGCGGCTCCGTTCAGTGCTGTCTGGCAGGAGACTCCCGACGGCGCGAGCCGGAAGGGAAAGATGATCGCAGCAAAGGACAACAACCAGGCGCTCTACGAGCTATTGCTGGCCCACCTCGCGCCCAACTCGCGCGCACAGATCGAACGGGCACTGAAGTCGTACCGCACGGTGAAGAACGAGCGGTACCCCATCGGTGCAGAGGTGCTTGCGAAGCACCTGCCCACGGTGGACACACTCTGAGGTGTCCGGTGTCGGCAGGACCACGGAGAACCCGTTGTTCTGCCGCCATGATCCGCCGGGGCGCCAGCAGCAGCACTACGCCTTAGCAGGCGGCCACTGGCCGATTTCTAGGGTTACGTCGCCGCCCACTTTTGCCTGGTCGTCGTGCTGTCCCCCTCGTTGGAGTGGGGCAAGGGCAGTGCACGGGGATCTGCGGTCGCGGTGGCTCTAGGGTGGGACTGCCTCGGCCGTACGAGACTCGCTTGGCCGCCTGTCTCGGACGGCCGAGTGCCCTTTCGGCCCGGGCTAGGGCACTCATAGACGGCTGGCAGGCGCGTTCCCCGGGTTCGCTACGATAGTGGCTGCCTGCAGACCCACTACGTCACCGAGCGTGACGCCACTGAGCGACCTGAGTGGTCGCGTCGGCTGCAGCCCCCAGATTGGGCCCGCCGCGGCACTTTCATCTGCCCCGTACGTACGAAATGGAGCATCCGAGGATGGCTCGACACCTGATCACCAGCGCGCTTCCCTACATCAACGGGATCAAGCACCTGGGCAACATGGTCGGGTCGATGCTCCCGGCGGATGTGTACTCCCGATACCTCCGCCAGCGCGGTCACGACGTCCTCTACATCTGTGCCACCGACGAGCACGGCACGCCGGCTGAGCTTGCGGCCAAGGACGCCGGACTGCCTGTCGCGGACTTCTGCGCGCAGCAGCACGATATCCAGAAGGCGATCTACGACGGCTTCGGTCTGTCGTTTGATTACTTCGGGCGAAGCTCGTCCCAGCAGAACGTCGAGATCACGCAGCACTTCGCGCGGAAGCTGAAGGAGAACGGCTTTATCGAGGAGCGGGCGATCCGCCAGGTCTACTCGGTGACAGACGGACGCTTCCTCCCGGACCGCTACATCGTCGGTACATGTCCGCACTGTGGCTATGACAAGGCCCGCGGCGACCAGTGTGAGAACTGCACCCGTGTTCTGGACCCGACGGATCTGATCGACGCCCGGTCCGCGATCAGCGGCAGCCGTGAGCTGGAGGTCCGCGAGACGAAGCACCTCTTCCTTCTGCAGTCCAAGCTTCAGCACGAGGTCCAGGAATGGCTGGACGGCAACGGCAGCAAGGAGTGGCCGACGCTGGCCTCCTCGATTGCGCACAAGTGGCTGACCGAGGGGCTCAACGATCGGGCCATCACCCGCGACCTGGACTGGGGGGTGCCGGTCCCTGCCGACACCTGGCCTGAGCTGGCAGCCGAGGGCAAGGTCTTCTATGTCTGGTTCGACGCCCCCATCGAGTACATCGGCGCGACCAAGGAGTGGGCCGACCTCGACCCGGCGGCTCGAGACTGGAAGTCCTGGTGGTACGAGGCCGACGACGTCCGGTACACCGAGTTTATGGCCAAGGACAACGTCCCTTTCCACACCGTGATGTTCCCGGCCACCGAGCTGGGCACCCGCGAGCCGTGGAAGAAGGTCGACTACGTCAAGGCCTTCAACTGGCTGAATTACTACGGCGGTAAGTTCTCGACCTCCCAGCAGCGCGGCATCTTCACGGACGCGGCGCTGGAACTGCTGCCCGCCGACTACTGGCGTTACTTCCTGATCGCCAACGCCCCTGAGTCGGACGACACCTCGTTCACCTGGGAGCTGTTCTCCTCCTCCGTGAACAAGGACCTGGCCGATACCCTCGGCAACTTCGTCAACCGGGTGCTGTCCTTCTCCCGCAAGCGGTTCGGTGATGAGGTTCCGGCGGGCAACGAGGCCGCTACGGCTGAGAGGAAGCTGGGCGAGGAGATCGCCCGTCTGCTGGCCGAGTACGAGGACCACATGGATGCCCTGCAGTTCCGCAAGGCCGCGCACGCGCTGCGCTCGCTGTGGAGCGCGGGCAACTCCTACCTCGAGGAGAAGGCTCCCTGGCTGGAGATCAAGACCGACCCGGAGGCCGCCGCGCTGACCCTTCGCACGGCCATGAACCTCATCCACCTGTACGCGGTCGTTTCGGAGCCCTTCATTCCGTCGTCCGCGAAGGCCATGCGGGAAGCGTTCGCCCTGGCCGACGACACCGCGGTGTGGGTCGCCGCGGAGCAGGCGAAGTCGCTGGACGCGGTACCGGCTGGCACGGCCTTCACGGTCCCGCCGGTGCTGTTCGCAAAGATCACGGAAGAGGACCTGGAGACCTACCGGGCGCGCTTCGGCGGCGCCGACGCCGCCTGACCGTGACTCGCGGTGCCGGACGACGTCGCGTAACCTGCACTGCCTTGGGCCGCGAATCAGCAATGGTTCGCGGCCTCTTGGCATTGAATGAGTGACGGCCCGCCAGCCTGGGATCGCGAGGAGCCGTTCTACAACCAAGGTAGTCAAGCCCAGTGCTCCCGCGATCCCTTCGGATGGGCGATCAACGTGGGCTGATGCAGCGTACAAAGCCCGGCCGGGAACCGTACTGCGTGACTTCGGTGGCGGCATCGAAGAGGCGATGGGGGCGTCGAGGATGCACTGCACCGAGAGGTTCGAGACGTGCCGGGCGGATCTCTCAGCGACGCGCACCTCGTCTATCTGATTAACGATGAGCTCGCGACAGTCGTCGCGTCCAGCACATGCTCGCCGCACGCCTGGAGACCATGAACCTCGCGGCGCGGACGGGTACGGAGTTCGCCAAGCCCGAACGGGGTGGATACGAGGTCCTCCGTATGCCCTTCACCACCGAGGTCGTACGCACTTTGATCCGGCCCACCGATTCGCCTCGGTCAAAGCCCTCACCCATGCGTGGCGTGGCGCAAGCGAGACACCGGGTTGATCTTTCTACTCTCCTGGTTCGCGAATCGGCATGGCCTACCGGGCACTGCGGGCCTGCAGAGCCGTCCTCAAGTCGATCAATGGCCACAGGAAGTAACGGGCAAAACCGTGCCTGCGATTGCGTGCTCATCTCGAGAACGTGGAGTTCCCGGACGAGACCGCGGCCGAGCCCGTCGGCTCTACCGTGGAGCGATGGCTGAATCTCTGGGTGGTCGCGCTGCGTTCCAGGTGTTGGTGCTGCTGTACCGGCAGACTGAGGGAGGGCTGCTCTACGCCTTGTTCCGTCGCTCGGACGGCGCCTACTGGCAGGGGGTGGCGGGTGGTGGTGAGGCGGGAGAAACACCACTGCAGGCCGCCAGGCGAGAGTCAGCCGAGGAGGCTGGCCTGGCTGGCGACTTCGAATTCATCGAGCTGGACGCGCGGGCGACGATCTCGGTGCTGCACGTGACCGGTGAGTTCACGTGGGGGCCAGATGTACTGGTGATCCCCGAGTTCACCTTCGGGGTCCGAGTCGACAACCCAGAGTTGGATCTCTCCGGCGAGCACACCGAGTACAGCTGGTTCGCCATCGACGCCGCGATGGAGGCGGTGCAGTGGGACTCCAACCGGACGGCGCTGTGGGAACTCGATCACCGTCTCCGGCGCGGCGGGCCGGTTCAGCCTTCCTGAGCAGTGAGAGGTGGATGCGCGCATGGTGCTCGCCCCTGCCCACAACGGAGCAGCGGCGCGGCCTGGGCAAGTGAATCCTCAAGGTGAGGGGCAGCAGGTGGGTGGACGACCGGCCGTCGGTCTTCGCCCACCTGTCCCGGCAAATTCATTGGCCGTGCGAGAGAGACACCTCTAACCTCGGGTGCAACGCGATGACGGAGACAAGTAGCCCGGGATCACGCGAGCCGAGAGAGCCGCCAGCTGCTGTGACGGCGGTCTCGCAACCCGGTGTGAATCCACTCCCGAGTGCGGGGAGGAACAGCCTCACCCTGGTGTGGCTCAATGCCCCGCCGGCTGACCCCCGTGACCGGGTTGTGAACGAGGCCGCCACCTCACGGTGGCGGCGAAGGCGCGGTGGCACCGCGAGTTGCCCCTTCTCGCCCGCGCTCCCAAGGGATCACGCCAACAGATGGCTGATCGAACGGAGCACCGACGCCATGCTGGATATCGCCCTCATCCGCAAGAACCCCGAGTACGTACAGCGAGCCCTGGCCAAGCGTGCCGTCCATGTGGATCTCGATGCGTTTCTTCGGCTGGACCTGGATCACCGGAGGGCACGGGCCGACGTGGAGCGGCTGCGGGGACAGCGGAAAACGATCTCGGGAGAGATCGCGAAACGCCAGCGGGCGGGCGAGCCCGTCGACGCCCTGCACGCGGAGGCCAAGACAGTCGGTCAGGCCCTGACCGACGTCGCGGCCCACCTTGCCGAGCTGGAGCAGGCGTGCCGGGACTTCCTTGATCCGCTGCCGAACCTCCCCGACGATGACGTTCCCGCCGGAGGCAAGGAGAACAATGAAGTCGTACGCACTGTCGGGCAGGTGCCGGAGTTCGGGTTTGTGCCGAAGGATCATGTGCAGCTCGCCGAAAGCCTGGGGCTGGTCGACTACGAGCGCGGGACCAAGCTCGCCGGCAGTGGGTTTTGGATCTACCGCGGCCATGGTGCTCTCCTGGAGTGGGCGCTGCTGAACTACTTCGTCGAGGCCCACTTGCGGGACGGCTACGAGTTCCTGCTGCCGCCGCACATCCTCACTTACCAGGCTGGATACACCGCGGGCCAGTTCCCGAGGTTCGCTGACGAAGTGCTCGCCCTGGAGCAGGGTGAGCACGGTCCCGAGCGGTTCCTGCTGCCGACCGCGGAGACCGCGTTGGTCAATCTGCACCGGGACGAGACGCTCGCGGAGGCCGAGCTGCCCAAGAAGTACTTCGCCTATACGCCGTGCTACCGCAAGGAGGCCGGCGGCTACCGTACTGCGGAGCGGGGAACCCTGCGCGGGCACCAGTTCAACAAGGTGGAGATGTTCCAGTTCACTCGCCCCGATGACTCGGCCGCCGCTCACGCCGAACTCCTCGCCAAGGCCGAAGAGTTGGTGAACCAACTCGGCCTGCACTACCGGATCACGCACCTGGCTGCTGGGGACACGAGCGCCGCCATGGCCAAAACCTTCGACGTCGAGGTATGGCTGCCCAGCCTCGGCGCATATGCAGAGGTCAGCTCGGTGTCGAACGGCCGTGACTACCAGGCCCGGCGCGGCAACATCCGCTACCGGCCCCGGCAGGGCAAATCGGGCTTCGTGCACACCTTGAATGCGTCGGGACTGGCCACAAGCCGACTCCTGCCCGCGATCCTCGAGCAGCATCAGCAGGCAGACGGCACCGTCGTTGTACCTGACGTCTTGAGGAAGTGGGTGCCGAACGAAGTGCTGGCCCCGCCCCGCCCGGCCCAGTAGATCAGCCGGGTGTCCTGCTGGAGGCATCCGTTGCCTGGCGACGGATGCCTCGCAGCGAGCGGTCGCCCTCCTGTAGCTGAGGCGCCAGCGGCGATTGCCCCACACCCGGTGCCGTTCCTCGGCCGGAATCGAGTGATGGATCACGTGACTGCCTACGGTGCAACACCAATCGACGTGCCCGTCCTCGTCACCGAACGGCTCCGACTCCGCCCCTTCCACCCCGACGACGTCAACTGGGTGTATGAGCTCTCACTCGACCCGGAGATGCTGCACTGGGTCAGCCTGCCGATCCCCTACGAGCGCAGCCACGCCCAGTTCTTCGTCGAGAACATCGCCATCGCGAGGGCCCGCAATGGGACGGCAGCGAACTTCGTCATCGAAAACGCTGCCACGGGCCAGCCGCTCGGCCGGATCGGCTTGCACCACAAGCCGGACGGAGCTGCCGAGGTCGGTTACTGGCTGGCTGCGCACGCTCGCGGTTCAGGCGTCATGACGGAGGCTGTCCGAACCGCATGCCGGTGGGGATTCTCCCCGGAGGGCATGGGGCTGCGGCGTATCTTGTGGCACGCCCTCGTGGGGAATGTCGGGTCTCGCAAGGTCGCGGAGCGTGCCGGGTTCACCATCCACTCGAAGACGGAAATCCTGTCCTGGCGCGGCCAGCCGAGCGAGAAGTGGTCCGGCGTATTGATCGCTCACCAGTGACGGGATGCGCCACGCCTCGGCTGATTCCTTGTTGCCGCTGCGACTTGTCTCCTCCTATCCTCGATGGCAACGCGTTGATGGAGACGAGTAGCCCGGGATTACGCGAGCTGAGAGAGCTGCCGGTAGCTGTGAAGGCAGTCTCGCGCCCCCTTGGTGAAGACCCTCTTGAGCGCGGGGAGGAACGACCGCCAGGTCCAATGCCCCGCCGGCTGGCCCCCGTCATCGGGCACGAATGAGGCCGCCGCTGTCTGGCGGTGGCAAAGGCGTGGTGGCACCGCGAGTACCCTTCTCGCCCACGCTCCCAAGGGATCATGACGACGCCCCTGGGAGGGCTGCGATGATCCACACGACTAGCCGTGTATTGGTCTCTGACCTGCGACAACACGTAGGCGAGACTGTTTCTGTGTCCGGCTGGGTGAACACGCTCCGGCTGCAGGCCAAGATGCAGTTCGTGGTTGTGCGCGACCACACCGGCATGGTGCAGGTCACCCATCGCCGTGGCGGGGAGGGCGACGAAACCGAGGCCGCCCTGGAAAGCCTGACCACCGAGTCCGCGGTCCGCATCACCGGGCGTGTGGTCGACAACGCGATCGTGAAGCTCGGCGGCCTGGAGCTCATCCCCGAAACCGTCGAGGTCCTGAACCGGGCTGAGACGCCGCTCCCGATCGACGAGCAGACCGGCCTCGAGCACCGTCTGGACTGGCGGTTCCTCGACGTACGGATCCGCCCTCAGGCACAGCTGCTGTTCGCGGCGCAGACCACCTTCGAGCAGGGCATGCGCGAGTACGCCTACAGCCAGGGGTGCACAGAGATGCACACCCCCAAGCTCATGGGCACCGCCTCGGAGTCCGGCGCTGAGGTATTCGAGCTCGGCTACTTCGGCCGCTCCGCCTACTTGGCGCAGTCGCCGCAGTTCTTCAAACAGATGGCGATCGCCGCCGGCATCGACAAGGTCTTCGAGATCGGCCCTGTCTTCCGCGCGGAGCCGTCGTTCACATCCCGGCACGCGACGGAGTTCACCGGCGTGGACGTGGAGCTGGCGTGGATCACGGACGTCGAGGACGTCATGCGCTTCGAGGAGCGCATGCTCGCGCACGGCCTGACCCAAGTCGTCGAGCAGCACGGTGAAGCGATCCGAGAGGTGTTCGGGGTCGAGGTGGCCGTACCTCAGGTGCCGTTCCCGCGTATCACCATGGCCGAGGCTCAGGAGATCTTGCGCGGCAAGGGCTGGGACCGGGAGGGGGTGAAGGAGGACCTGGACCCCGAGGGCGAGCGTGGCGTCGCGGCGCACATCAAGGAGCAGACGGGCCACGAGTTCGTCTTCATCACGCACTATCCCACGAGCATCCGGCCCTTCTACCACATGCGCCCCGCGGACCGGCCTGACCTGACACTGAGCTTCGACCTGCTGTGGAAGGGCTTGGAGATCACCACGGGCGCGCAGCGCGAGCACCGCTACGACGTGCTGGTCAAGCAGGCCGCCGAGAAGGGCATGAGCACAGAGCCGCTGCAGGACTATCTGAACGCCTTCCGCTACGGCTGCCCACCGCACGGCGGTCTGGGCATGGGGCTGGGCCGGGTGCTGATGGTGATGCTCGGCCTGGACTCGATCCGTGAGGCCACGTTCTTGTTCCGTGGCCCGAACCGCCTGACCCCGTAGGCACGTTCATGCAAGAGTGAGGTGCCCGGGTGGCGAGGTAGTCAGGTATGCACCGCCACCCGGGCAGTTCTATGCGGTGTCTGCCTCCGGCTTGCGGAGGGTGTTCTGCTTTCGGCGCGGCCCGTCACCGGCTCCGTTGAGTGGGAGCAGGGATTCCAGGGGTGCGCCGCTGTTCCAGGCGCCGAACAGGTCGCGGTTGATGGCGATGATGTCGTGCCGCACAGCGAGGTCTCGGGCGGCTTTCCCGAACGGGCAGGTGGCGACGAACAGCGCCACATCCGCTTTGTGCTCGAGTTTCGCGGTACCGACGAACTTCTGCATGTCCCCGCTGGGGACGTACCGGTTGGGTGCGTAGTGCTTGACCTGGGCCACCAGGTGTCGGCCGTCGGGAAGTGTGCCAACGACGTCTGCTCCGAGATCGCCCGAGCCTCCGGTGACGGTGACGTTGGTGCAGCCGTCGCGGCGGCACAGTTCGGCGACGTAGTGCTCGAAGTCTTGCCAGCTCATGGCGTCGATGGTGGACATGGAGCGTTCGAGTTCCATGCGGCGGTTCTGTTCGCGCCAGGCGCGGTCCCCGTCCGCTCCCGCTGGTGTGCCTTCCACAGCACCCATCCCACGCCGGTGAGCGCCGTGGCGCACAGGATGGTGATCAGGAGCCAGGGTGACTGCCACAGCACGAAGAGGACCGCCGCCGCGACGGCCGCCGTGAAACTGATGCGCTGCTTGGCTTCGCGGCGTCGCCTGGCCTTACTGCGGCGTCTCTTCTTCGCAGCCATCGAGCCCCCCTCGTTCGTGATCTTCCGGTCAGTGTGGAAGTGGTCCGCCGGGTAGCCAAGAGTGCCTTCTCAGCCACGTCAGTAGCGGACGTTCCGGAGGTCGGTCAGCCACGGCTGCTCGGGGTGTTGGTCCCAGTGCTTTCGGAGCGCCATCTCGCGTGCGCTGTAGCAGCCGAGGTGACACAGCCCCGCGTGCGTGAGGGTGACACTCATGCTGAGCTGGGTTTCGCCGGTGACCCAGTGCGGGGTGAGCGCATGGCTCCACAGCAGGTCGCCGGGCTGCATCCGTACGGAATGGTGCACGTCCTGTGCAAGCGGGGGTGGGTGCTCGGCGGTGAACGCCCCGCTGATGGCGTCGTCGACCGGCACGGCCTGGTCAGGGTCGAGGTAACTGTGGAACGTCTTGATCCCGTCGAGCTGCCAGACCAGGCCGTGCGAGTTGTCGGCGTGGAAGGTGGACGCCGAGCGGTGGCCGGAGATGAACAGGGCGGGGGCGCAGCGGTGCCAGGTGAACCCTTGCGCGGCGAGGAACATCCGCCAGGGGATCATTACCCGTTCCTGGAAGCCAGCCAGGACGCCCGTGTAGAACCGGCTGAGGTTGAAGTGGACGAGCCGGAACGGCCACTCGATGATCTCGGTGACCGGGGCCGTGGTGAAGGCCATGGTTCTCGCCGTCCTGACTGTCGGCGCCAGATCGCCAAGCAGAGCGACCCGAGTCTCAGCGTCATGGCGGACAGCGTCGAGGACCTCAAGGGCGGTCGGCCAAGCGAAGTCGAAGTCGATGAGGGCAGGCCCGACCCGGAAGTTCGGCGGGGTACGCCACCGGTCCAAGAACTCGTCAGTCGTGATCACGTTGGTGGGCATCGAGGTCCTCATGCGCGGTCCGGGCGACAGATCGCTGCGCATTCCGGTGTGACGGAGTCTTGCGGTTCTGCGCTGAGGTAGTCGCGGATGCTGCAGCGGGGTTCTTGGACGCTGACGCCGGCGGTGCCGTAGGGGCAGCGGCGTATCTGGCCTGAGGCCGATACGTACAGGGCCGAGGAGCGGCACGGCTCGTTCTTGGGGTGGAGCTGCATGTCCCGCAGCACGGCTAGATGATGCTGGAAGCGGGGGCTCAACTGAACGTATTTGTTGAGCTGTTGCGCGTCATGGCGCTGTTGGTGGATGTAGTCCCAGGTGGTCAGGCCGGCCCGCTGCTGGCTGGTGCGGTCGAGTGCGACGGGGCTGAACTGGACCTCGACGTCCGCATCGAGGATCTCCTCGTACATGGTGCGGCACTCGTCGTCGGTGAACTGCCAGTACGTGACGTGCAAGACCTTGACTGGTGTGCTGATCGCTTTCAGCGTCGCGATCCCTGTGGTGATGGACCTGGCTGTGCGGCCCAGCTCCATCGCCCCGGCTGAGTCTGCGGAGACTGTGATGTTCGACAGCAGGTGGGAGATCTTCTCCAGGTCGGTGACCTCGGTCAGCGTGCGGGCCGAGGTCACCATGGAGATAGCGATACCGAACTGGTGGGCCAGGCGGACCAGGTCCCGGAGTTGCGGATGGTGTACCGGCTCACCGCCGGTGAGGCAGATCCCTTCGACTCCGATCTCTTTGAGTCTGGACAGGGCTCGGGTGAAGGTCGGGATCTCCAGGAAGCCATGGGCTCGGTCGGCGCGGAAGCAGAATCCGCAGGCGGTCGCGCAGTGCCCCGCGGTGCTGACGAGCGCCGTCTTGAATGGCGTCCGCAGCGAACTGAGCGCGGACGGGGTGGAGTCGAGGGCGCTCATTGCACCCCCGTGTTGTCCCACACCGCGATCTCCACGGTGCTCGTGTAGAAGGCGCACATTTGCGGGTCTGGGGTGTCGCCGCCTATGAGGAGCTGTTCGTTACGGGAGGGGCCGCCGCAGATCGCGAGGGCGGGGCAGGTGCCGCACGCCGGGATCGGGGCGACCTCTTTCGCGATGCCGCTCATCAGACCGGGATCCTGGCGGAGCTCGTCGAGGGTGTGCAGGAAGGTGGGCTCGTCGAAGTTGATGTCGCACAGGCTGATCCGATTGCCGGGCAGCAGCGCGGCGTTCAGTGTGCGGTCGCTCTGCATGTGATCGAAGAGCATGGGCTGGCGACGGTCGAGTGCCTGGAACGCCCGGTCGAGAACGGAGAACATCATGCCGCCGCGGGACAGCGCCACCATCCGGGCCTCGTACAGCTCCTGCGCGAGCTCACGGCCGTCGACGAGCCAGCGGCCCTTCGAAGGGATGGGCGTGTTGGCGTAGATGAATTTCAGGCCCAGCTCGTCGGTGATCCATGAGACGGTCTCGGCGAGACGTCCGATGTTGGCGCTGGTGGGGGTGAGATTGCAGCCCACATGCACGCCTTCTGTGACGACGAGACGGCGGACGTTGCGGCGGATACGGTCGTCGGCCGGCTGGCCCCCGAGCAGTAGCCGGTTCTCAGAGTTGATCGCCGGAGGGCCGTCGATGGATATTCCGACCCCATATTCGTAGCGGACGAAGTGGTCGACCATTGAGTCGGTGAGGTGAGCTCCATTGGTGACGACAGTTCTCCTCACGCGACGTACGCCGTGCTGAGTGGCGAGGTAATCCGCGAGGGCGTCGCCGTACTGCATGAGGTCGAAGCGGATGGTGGGCTCGCCGCCGAACCATTGGAGGGAGACCTCGTCCTGGCCAGCGTTCGCCTCGAAGAGGTAGGTCAGGCCTTCGGCGAGCTCTGCTTCTGTCATGTCGGGCTTGCCGGTGTTGGTCTTGACGAAGCAGTACCCGCACTTCATGTTGCAGCGGTCTGTGAGAACGATGCGGAGTCCGCTGATACGTAGTGGGGCCGGGTCCAAGCCGAGGTCGGTGAGGCGGCGGACGAGTGCTTGGCGGGGGTCGATGGCCGGGCTATCGGGGGCGAAGCCAAGCTCTGCGAGAGCAACGTGGGTACGAGTCGGGGGAACCGCGGAGAGGTCAGCGACCTCTCCGCGGTCGAGGTACACGCTGCTCAGTAAGACCGGGTCGAGGAGCGCGGACTCTCCGTCCCTGTCGTACTGAGCGTACTTCCCCCACAGGAGGTGGGAAGCAGCCATGCGATCAGGCTGCTTCCTCTTCAGCGATCCCCAGATCGGCCATCGCCTTGCGGATGGTCTCCTCGGCGACGGCCTGGAGCTCAGCGGACGCGGCAGGGGAACCACCGTCGGCGAGGGCGATGAGCCCGGGCAGGGTCGGGTTCGGTGCGATCACTGTGATGCCAGCCGGGGCGGTGCTGATGACCATGATGGCGTTGTCGAGCGGCACCCAGCTGGCGTTGTCCTTGAGTGCCTCCATGATCTGGCCCTGCTTAGCCTGGTAGGCGTCCTGCGCGCCCATCCAGACACCGGCCTTGCTCTTCGAGTCGACTACGTCCGCGTAGATCAGGTGGTCATTCTTGGTTCGGCGTGGTGTTGGCATAGCACTCATCTCCTGTCGCTCGCGCGGTCTGTCTCGGATCTGACGTCGTGCTGTGCAGGCCTGCTGTTCGCTGGCCAGTTCACGACTGTGCTCCGGAAGCGTCGGAAGCGCACATCGCGGCGGTGATATCACTGAGGTGATGCGGAGCGTGGCGTGTGAGCAGCAGTGAGGCTCTGCTGTTAGTCCTCGCCTGCTGTTCCGGCCGGAGGGCGCAGCATCGGCCCCGTCAGCTCAGGGGGCGTGTTCACTCCCTCGAGGAGAATGATGATCTTGTCTATGTTTGTGAGACGGCGTGCTCCGGACTCCAGCATCGACAGAAAGGCCTGACTTAGGCCGGTCAACATGGCCAAGTCCTCTTGCCTCAACCCGCCCAGTTTGCTGACTAGTTGGCAGAGGGCCCCGAGTTCTCGTTCTACTAACGCTTGTTGGACATCGGTGTCCAGCCAGAACTGGTGCGGCACCGATTGCTCCACCGGCAATCGCTCCGCCGTGATAGCTATGACCTGTCTAGCAAGCAGTCGGTGGGCCCTGGTCACCCGGCCCGTGGCGACGATGCGGCAGGGCATCAGCACGCGCGCCGACCGGGACGCCGTCTCCCGGCCGGGCCAGAGCTAGCCAGCCGCCTCATCGGCCAGCAGCGGCATCAGCGCCCACTCCACCCGGCCCAAACGCTCCGACATACCCCGCTAGGACGGCCGCGGCGATACGGCCCGCCAGCGGAGACGCAGCCAGGTCAGGAGGAAGGCGGGTTGCCGAGGCCGATCAGCACGCCGATCACGATAAGCGCGATCAGCAGGTAGAACTTTCCCTTGAGGCCCATCCGCCTCCCCCTCCGTCTGCGCCCGCCAGGTCAGGCCCCGGGGCGCTCTATCGCATTGTCAGAACGGTGGCGCCGCATAACAACAACGCTCCACAGCGAGCTTGTTGAACTGACCCGTTCGGTTTGTAGCTCACCGCGCCGGCAGCGTAGCGGTAAGTTCGCTGCCCGCCTCTCAACTCTGCAAACCGCGATTGTCTCGAACGGATACCCTCGATGCGTTCTTGTCCGCCCTCGGCGCCTTTTGTCGTAAGGTGCAGACAGGCGATGAAGGAAGCCGATTTGCGTCCCTTCCTCCTCGGCAGGCCGCCGAAGGCAACGGAGCATGTGCCCCCCGGACAGGACCAAGGCGAAGCCGAGTGATGGGAAGCAGCATGGACTTCCGGCCGATCGAGCGCGCTTCTGAGGCGTTCCAGCAGTCGGTGACCATCGAGGAGATCCAGGGGATCTGCCGACGGATCTTCGGTGCTGGCACCCGGGCCCTGTCTGCCACCGAGTTGGGCGCGGGCATGTACAACAACACCTACCGGATCGAACTCGAAGGCCAGGAGCGGCCGGTCATCCTGCGGGTTGCGCCAGAGCCAGCCCGCCAGTTCCGCTCCGAGCACCAGCTGATGCGCAACGAGTACGCCAGCGTGCCGTGGCTCGCGGTGATCGCACCGCTGATGCCGCAGGTGATCGCTGCGGACTGGTCGCATGAGGTGATCGGCCGGGACTACATGGTCCAGAGTCTCCTCGACGGTGTCCCCGCGCCGGACCGCCTCGGCGACTATCCCCGCACACTCTGGCCGATGTTCTTCCGGCAGATCGGCACGATCGCCCGGGACGTGCACGCGGTACGCGGCCCGCACTTCGGGCCCGTCGCTGGTCCGGCATACGGCACATGGAGCCAGGCGGTGATCGCGTCTCTGGAGGAGATCGCCGCCGACCTGGACAGCGTCGGTTTGGACGGCGCCGACCTGCGCAAGGTCGCCGCCGTGGCCGAGCGTGAGCGTGCCGTCCTCGACGAGATCACCGAACCTCGGCTCTTGAGCGGCGACCTCTGGACGGTCAACGTGATGCTCGATGGAGCCGCGCCGGAGCCGACGATCACCGGGGTGCTCGACATGGACCGCACCTGGTGGGGGGACGGGCCCGCTGACTGGACGATCCGGATGGCGATGGCGAAGCCGGACGAGCGGGAGGCGTTCTGGGAGAGCTACGGCCCACCGGACCGGTCGCCCGCAGCGGTGTGGCGCTCGCGGATCTACGAAGCCCGGCACCTCGGCGCCATCCGCCTGGAGCGCCACCGTCTCTCCAACACCGACGGGGTACACGAGAGCTACTCCGCGATGGGGACGGTGCTGGCCGACCTGACCTGAGACGGCTCACGCCACCAGATCACACCGGGGCCGTTAGCGCCGCATGAAGGATCAGGCCGTGGCGGCTTCTGCACGCGAGCTGCGCTGGGGGCAAGGTCGGGTGGCACTGGCGCGACCGTCGACGGCCGTCGGCAGCGCGCGAGCGCACTGCCCACTCCGCCTCGCGGTACTCCTGTCCGTGAATCCGGCATAGCACGGTCGCGCTCATCACGCCGAGATCAACTCTTAGCGTTACCCCGGACTCAGCCAGCGATTGCGGTAACGGCGATTCGGCTCAGGAGGTGGGCGGTGGGCAGCCGCCGCCTGGCTTCACTCTGCAGACCGGCGAGCGCGGCGTCGTGTCCCGGGTCGCCCAGTTGCAACGCGACTCGGTAGATACGCTGGTAGGTGTCGGTCCAGGCGGGTCGGGCGTGGCATTCCACAGTGGTGAAGTTGGCGGCGCACAGCACTGTGGGCCAGTCAGTGTGGCGGTGCCGCTCGGGCAGCCGTGAGTCACCGGGACTGGCCGGGTGCCAGCCGGTGACGACGAGACGTCCGCCCCGTCGGAGAATCCGGCGGGCCTCGTCGGCTGCGGCTGCGCGGTCGTCGGCGTATTGAAGGGCGTCGATGGAGACGGCCGCCGACACGCTCGCATCGGGGAGCCCGGTGGCGGTCAGGTCGTTCACCACGAAGTGCGCCTTACCGGCCATCCCGAGCGCGGCGGTTCGTTGCCGGGCCTGGGCCACCGCGACCGGCGAGAAGTCGATGCCGACCAGGCTGGCATGTGCTGCGCGGGCCAGCCACAGACCGGGGCCGCCGCGCCCGCATCCGAGATCGGCCAGGACCTCGCCCTCCTCCAACCTCAGGGCAGTGGCGATGTGGTTCAGCAGATCGGTGGAGAGGAAGGAGAACGGCTCGATCTCTGGCGGCAACGCCGGATCGACGATCCGGGATACCCGGCTGAAGCCGCCGGAGCGGGCCTCGCCGCGGAACAGCGCGTCGAACTCGCCTGTCGGCGTTGCCGGGTGCTCCTCTTGCTTGGCGTATGGGGCGCTCGGCTCACGGTGCAACGTCCCTTCCCGGGCCCCGGCCCGGCTCGGCTGCGGCGGGCGATTCAGCGCGGTCTGCGCCGGGGTTCCGGTCACCTCGATAGCGATCTGGGCTAGCAGTCGCTCGGCTCGGCGTTCGACGGTGGCGGCGTCCGATCCGGTGACGATGAGGTGGCCGAGGCGCCCGCGGTTGGTCTGTGCCTGCCCTACGGTCTCGCCGACGGCTGTGCGTAGCCGGACCTCGGGCACGCCCGGGCCCGCCGAGGGCAGGCCGGTCACCGCGACCAGGCGGCCGGCGCGCGGGCTGGTGAGAAACCGTACGGTGGCGTGCTCGTGGCGCGTCGGAGTGAGGTGGGTGGGGCGGCCGAGGGCGGTGTCGAGGAGCGCCGTCCATGGATTGATGCCCAGCGCGTGCTGGAGGAGGACGCCGATGTGTCCGGCGCCGAGGCGGGCACCGATCTCGATGACAGTGCAGCGGCCGTCATCGGTGAGGATGACCTCGGTGTGGGAGGCGCCGTTGTGGATTCCAACTGCGGCGATCGCCCGCTCCACCTCCTGTTGCACGGCCCGTTCGGCGGCAGGCAGCAGGTCGGCGGGCAGGCTGTGACCGACCTCGACCCGGTGCGCACCGGAGGTGAGGGTCTTGCGGGTGGTGCACAGATGCCTCGTCCGGCCGTGCTGGGTGATTGATTCGACGCTGTACTCGGTGCCGTCGGTGTAGTCCTGGACCAAGACGCGTGGATCGAGAGGCATGCCATACATGCCGCGCGGGGCGCTCGCCGCCCGCCAGGCGTTGGCCGCTCGTCCGGGGTTGGTCACGACGGTGACTCCGACGGAGCCCGCGCCGTCGGCGGGCTTGATGACGCACGGGAAGGTGATCTGCCCGGCCTCGCACTGGCGCAGCAGCTCGTTGCGGTCGTCGAGGATGCGGGTGCGGGGCGTGGTGACGCCGTGGCGGGCGAATGCCTCGCTCATGGCGGCCTTGTTGCGGGCGGCGGCTGCGCGGTCCGGGTCATTGCCGGGCAGGTCGAGGGAGGCGCACGCCTGCGCGAGCAGTTCGGTGAGGTACTCGTTGGTGGTGAGCACCGCGTCGGCGCTGATCCGGCGGGCGTAGCCGACGATGTCCTTCAAGGCCCGGTCGGGGCGGGCGAAGTCGGTGAGCAGGCAGCCGGACAGCACTTGTTGGAGTTCGGCGCTGTAGGTGGCGTGCGTGGCGGGATCGGTGGCGGCGTGGACCTGGTAGCCGGAAGCGGCTCCGGTCGCGGCGAGGGCGCGGGACTCGGGGCCGGCTGCCTCCAGCAGCAGGATGCGGGGCGGTCTCACGACAGGTAGTCCGTGCAGCCGCCCTCGCGGACCGTGTCGAGGGTGAAGCAGTGGAAGCCGCCGCCGAACAACCGCCGGTGGCGGTGCCGTACGGGCACCACGGTGAAGCCCTCCGTTTCGAGGATCTTGATCAGGCTCGTGCAGTCCTCGTTGACGAGCACCGTCTCCTCGTCGAGGGACAGGACGTTGAGGTCGATGTACGGGCTGGTGAGGACCAGGTCGGCGTCGTCGTAGGCGGGGAACGCCCCGGGGTCGGGCTCCGGCGGAACAATGAACTTCCACGACCGCAGGGCCTTGGGCAGCAGGTCGCGGAGGCCGTCGTGCCGGGCGAGGAACACCCCCGGCCGCAGCGCCAGCAGCATGGAGTCGATGTGGTTGTCGGCCATCCGGTGCACCCGGTGGATGCGGTACCGGTCGCCGAGGTGCCGCTCCAACCAGTCCGCGCCCTGGCGGTGGTTGTCCTGGGCGATGTTGACCACCAGGTCGCGTCCCAGGCGCAGGACCTGGGCGCCGTCGAGCATCATCTCGAAGCCGACGTCGTACGGGCTCGGCTGCGGGTCGGCGACCGGCTCGGTGGGCCCGCCCAGGGTAGTCGCGGCGTCCCTTGCGTAAGACAGGTCGAAGGAGAGATCGGTGAGGGTGGGGCGCGGCATCGTCGTCCACCGGGCCCCGGCCTCGTAGTACCGGCGGAAGACAGGAGCCAGGAGGCGGGTCTCCAGGTAGCGGGAGCG
The DNA here is from genome assembly GCF_044903445.1 of Streptomyces sp. NPDC019890. Taxonomy (NCBI): domain Bacteria; kingdom Bacillati; phylum Actinomycetota; class Actinomycetes; order Kitasatosporales; family Streptomycetaceae; genus Streptomyces; species Streptomyces sp. NPDC019890. The sequence goes on from NZ_JBJDQK010000001.1 coordinate 786,444, forward strand.
GATCGCCGGCGGCGTCTCGATGATCTCGTCACCGAGGATCAATGTGTTGTCGCGGATGTTCAGGGCCGGCGTGGGCGCGGCCTGCCAGCCCAGCCCGGCGATGGGCGCGGCGTCCGGCGGCAGCGGCAGGGGCCGGTGCACGGTGACGCCGAAACTGGCGAGCGTGGCGGCCAGGGCATCGACGTCCTGGTGGAGTTCCTCGGTGAAGCGCCGCTTGATGCTCCAGCTCTGTGCGCTGCCGTCGCCGGCGGCGGCCAGGCGAGGGTAGGCCCAGTCGGAGCGGAATCCGGTCAGGTTCTCGTGGTGGAACAGTTCGAAGGTGACGTCACGCTCGTGGGACAGGTAGTTCTCGGCGGAGCCGACGATGATCTCGCGCAGGGGCGTGAAGTCGTCGTAGCTGGTCAGTTGCATGGGGTTCCTCATCTGCGGCGGGGTGGGGACCGGCCGGGCGGTCACCTGGCGCCCGCCGCCGCTGGCAGGCGGCGTTCGGCGAGTTGGCGGCCGCGGCGGGCACACAGCACCACGCCGGCGCTTGTGAGCTGGAGGGTGCGCTGCTCGCTCCACCCGGCGAAGCGGAACTCGCTCTGTCCGACCGGGACAAGAGCGAAGGCCCGGTCGGCGGTGGTCAGGCTCAGATGTCCGTCAGCCTCGGTGACCTGCACGGGCTGAAGTGGACCGTCCAGCGGCTGGTCCTGGTCGAAGTCGGTGAGACCGCGCGGGAGGTCGGCGGTGTACGGGAGCGCGATGGGGCAGGGCGCAGTTGCGGAGGCGGGCCGGTTGAACAGCACGTCGGCGCGGGCGAATGCGACCTGCCAGCCGGCGGGGAACAGCTCGGCCAGCTCGCGGGTGAGCAAGACATCGATGACCGCGTGCACCCGGGTCGCCGGGCCGATGTTGCGTACCAGATGCTCCCGGGAGAAGTCCCCGTACCAGAACTCGCCCGGCTGCCAGCAGTGCTCCACGCCGTCGATGACGAGGACCGCGGCGGGGTGGGTGACGAGCGGGATGTGCAGACGCATGAAGCCTCGGCGCAGGGCGTACTTCGGGTCGCGGTGGGGATGGGAGGCAGCTCCCGGGCCGAGCGCCATCAGCCGTACGGCGTTCAGCGGCGCCGGAATTCCATCGAGGATCTCCCGCAGGTACGGCATCCGCTCCATCCAGACGGTGGGCGCGAAGTCGGCCGGGCCGGGTCCCCCGGGGTCGGTGCGGTCCGCGTCGCCGCCGGGGCTGCGCAGCGGCAGCACTCGCCAGTCGATGGCGGCCGCCTGGCCGATGCCGCCGCCGGGGGCGTGGATGCGCTGGGGCTGCCAGCTGTGGCCGGTGACCTCGGCCAGTTCGATTTCGAGACGGTCGGTGTCGAACGAACGGGCGAGCGGGGCCGCTTCGGCGAGCTGCGCCGGCTGGATGTGGTCGGGTGTGCTCATCACAGATTCCCTCTCCAGGTCCGGGGTCAGCGGGCGTGCTGGGCCGGTACGCCCACGTGGTCGCTCGCGGCGTACGTGTCCGCGGGGACGGCCGCGAAGTGCTTGTCGAGCGCGTCCCACACCGCTTGGCGTTCGGCGTCGGCGGCATAGGCGAGGCAGAACACGAACTGGGCGCGTCCGGGTTCGAGGGGGATGACCGGCATGGAGACGATCACGCCGGTGCGGGTGGCGGGGTCGTAGCCGCAGCCGAGCTCATCGGCGGCCGAGAGGAAGGCGCCGAAGTCGGGGACGGCCCAGGTCGGGGGGATGTGGTACTCCACCACCGACCGCTCGGGCGCGGCTGCGGTGTCGACGATGCGGTGGGCGATGACCTGGTAGATGTGCAGCGAGCCGGATACCTGGGCGTTGACCTCGGTGAACACCAGCCGCCCGTCCCGCGGGGCGATCGCGTCCGCGCTCAGGTGGCCGCGGTATCCGAGCGAGCGGTAGGCCTCGGCCAGCCGCGTCCCGCCGTGAAGGAGCTGCGCGCGGACCGTGTCGTCCACTCCGCGCAGCGGCACGATCTGGTGGCTCAGGCGCCGCCCGACGTACAACAGAGTGCCCATCTCCGTCGGACGCGTTGCGTCGTCGGCGGCGTAGTGCTCGGAGTACACCGACACCGCGTCAGGGACGAACTCCTCGATGACGACCGGGAACCGGCCGGAGGCGGAGGCCCAGTCCCAGCGTTCCTTCCAGTACGCCTCGATCGTCCCCCTGCCCCCGTCGAGGTGGTGCAGGTGGCGGGCGCCGACGTGGTCAGATGTGAGGGAGGCGTCGCTCACCAGGAGCTGGTTGCCCACGCCAGCCCCGTTGTGGGCCTGCTTGACCATGACCGCGTCGGCCTCGTCCAGCAGGGCGGTGGTGGCTTCGATGGCCTCGCGCTCGCTGCGGGCAACGGCGCCAGCGGGGATGGGTACACCGGCTCCGGCCGCGAGCGCCCGGAACGTCGCCTTGTTGTTGCCCAACTCCCCGCCGTCCTGCGCGAAGAAACTGGCCCCTGGGAAACGGTCCGCGATGCCCAGCGCGGCGGCGAAGCGGGCCACGTGCGCCGACGGCCACAGAGCGAAGACCTCCTCCACGGCGTCGAGCCCGCCCTCGCCGAGTGCGTCACGGACTGTACGGACGAACTGGTCACTGGTGAGGCTCTCAGGGTCCAGTAGGCGTCCGCCGTGGCAGCCGGCCGACGGAACCAGAAGGTGCAGGCTGGCCGGATCCACGCCCGTGTAGGAGGACGCGTAGGCGAGGAACTGCCGGTCGGGCTCATCGCACAGCACGACCACGTCGCCTTCGTCAGCAAACCACAGCACGCGCTGTGTCCAGGCCCGCAGGTCGCCGCGGTCGCGGATGGCGGGGTCGATGTGGTTAGCGATCAGGATCCTCAACGGTGTACTCCCAGCTCGGGGCGGAAGACGGCGGGCAGGACGTCGAAGGCGCGCATGGTCGCGGTGCGGCGACGCCGGGGCTCTGCGGCCGCGTTCAGGGGTGCCGGATGCTCCAGCAGGCTGGCCACCAGGGCGCGCAGGGCCATTTGGGCGGGCATGGTGCCGATGCATGCGTGGGTGCCCCAGCCGTAGCCGAGGTGCCGGTTCGGCGAGCGGCCTGGCAGCAGCCGGCCGGGGTCGGGGAACTGGGCCGGGTCGTGGTTGGCGGCGGCGAACAGGACTGTCACGGTCTCGCCCTCCGTCACGGTGACGCCGCCGATCTCGCAGGTCTCAGTTGCGATCCGGCTCGTGCCTTGCACCGGCCCGTCGTAGCGAACGAGTTCGTCGACGCCTGTGCGTAGCAGGTCCTGATCGCGCATCTGCTGAAGGGCGTGTGGGTTGTGCAGCAGGGTGTGCACGGCGTTGCCGATGGCAGCAACCATGGTGCTGTAGCCGCCCTGGAACATCACCCGGGCGGTGTTGCGCACGAACAGGTCGAGGCCGGCACCGGTGCCCTGGCGGGCGTGCTCGCGGACGTGCGATAACAGTCCCGGTCGGCCGCTGGTACGGAACCACGACTCCACCAGCGCGCTCAGCTCCTGCCGGGCGATCCGACCAGGCTCGACAACGGACGAGTCGAGGCCGCCGTCCATGCTCCGCATGATCGCGTCCGACACCTGGGCGAAGGAGCTGTGGTCAGGTTCGTCAACGCCGAGCAGGTCCGAGATAACCGCGATCGACAGCGGCGCGGCTACTTCGGCCATCACATCGAACTCACCGCCGCCAGTGAGCCGACCGAAGCGGGCAGCCAGCAGAGCGCGAGCCCGAAGCTCGATGGCGGTGAGGTCCTGGGCGTGCAGCGCCGTCATGAACAGCGAGCGCACCGGCGCCTGGTGAGGCGGATCCAGCGACTGCACGCTCAAGGACAGCTCGGGCACCTCAGCACCCATACGCCGCCGGTCTCGGGCGAACAGGGCGTAGTCACGCAGCACCGCGACGCAGTCCGCATGTCGCGTCAGGACCCAGGTGCGCATGCCCTCGTGCCAGAAGACCGGGGTGGCCTCCCGCAGTGCGGCAAGTACCGGGTGGGGGTCGGCGAGCGTTGCCGGATCCAGCGGGTCATACGTGAGCATGGGGATCGTGGGTGGCATGGGCTCTCCTTGCGAATCAGGGCGGAGTGTCCAGAGCGGGCCGGGGCCAGTCGGTGCCAACCCCGGCCCGACGCTGGGGATCAGTGGTCGTACGACATGGCCGTCCTCCTTCCCCGTGTATGCCGGATGGCGCCGGTGCAATGGGCCCGGGGGGACAGTCCCCGGGCGGCCCGCCCCTTGGATGGGGCGGCGCGCACCCAACGCAGACGCCTCATAGCTCTGCCGAAACGATGTGTGCCATTGCGCCCGGAACAAGTGACCCGCGGCTGACGTGTCGGCACCCGTTGGCGCGTCGGCCCGTCCATGAGGGTGCTCTGGAATCACCGGAAGGGCACATCTCAGCGGTGATATCACGCGGGTGATACCCGACGGCCTGGAGTTTGACCTGCGTTGTTCCGCCTGCCTTTAGTCGTCGTCTGGGTCTGCGGCCAAGGGGCGCAACATCGGTCCCGTTAGCTCAACAGGCGTGTCCAGTCCCTCAAGCGAATGATGATCTTGTCGATGTTTGTGAGACGGCGCGTCCCGGACTCGTGTCGAGGGAGCGCCGCGCATAACCCCTGATCGGGCATCCCGTAGCCTCCGTTGGTCGGTGATGCCCTCAGACTGGCTCCAGCCAAAGCGAAGGACCCGGACAGTCTGTCCGGGTCCAATTTGTCTTGTTCTAAAGGTTGTTGATTGGTTCGTCAGAAGCTGGTCTTCCCGGCCTCATCCAGTACGGCTTCCCACGGATACCGGCGGCCCGGCATTCCAGCCCGCGGCTCGGCGAGCGGCCACACCTGGTCTCCGTAGATCAACCGCGTCCCCGCATCGCGAAGGGCCTTGATGTGTCCCTCCCACGCGGGGTGGCGGGCGTGCGCGGCGTTCACCCGCGGCCAGATGACAACCGGCAGATCCGGTGTCCCGATAGCCTCGTTGGCCTGTGTCAACGCCTGGTTGTCTGAGATGCCCATAGCCAGCTTGGCGACGGTGTTGGCGCTCGCGGGGGCGACGACATAGCAATCCACTGGGGGGTGCGGCCGTGAGTCGCCGGGGAGACGCGATTCGGTGCGTACGGGCAGACCCGTCAACTTCTCGATCCTGGCAGCCTCTCCGCTGGAACGAAGCCACTCACCCGCTGTCGGCGTGAGCGTGACCGCGACGGTCCAGCCGCATTCGAGGGCGGGAACCACGAGTCCCGTACGCAACTCCTCGATTCCGCCGGCGCCCGAGCCCACGACGCCCAGCACCGCCAACGAGCTTGCGGATCGCGATCGGGATACGCGCCTACGGGGGCTGTCCGCTTCGAAGCGGACTGTGGAACGCTGGTGGGGCGGAGAGTTGAAGGGGCAGCCCCAGCCGGATCAGAGCCGGGTCCTGGAGCACATGTTCAGGCGTCCTATCGCCGAGCTACTTGCCGAGTGGAAGCCTCCGGTCGAACCGGATCCGCCCGCCCTCGCCCGCGTCGCGGATCAGATGCCGGCCCGTGTACTGCTAACCGATCCTCGTAATCGTTACGCGGATTCGGACGACATGGGAAGGCAGGTCGCAATGGCGGCAGATCGTGCACTCCGGTTCGCTGTGATGGCCGAAGGGAACAGTCTCGGACAGGAGTCTCTGGCCCACATTCAAGGTGAGATTGCCCGTATCGCAGCGGACTACCCGCGTGTTCCACTCCACTCCCTCCTCGGGGATCTCATCGAGGTGCAGGACCTCGCGCACCGTCTCCTGGAGAGCGGCAAGGCCAAGCCCACACAGGCCCGAGACCTCTACCTCCAAGCGGCAATGGCTGCCGGGATGCTGTCCAAAGCCAGTCATGATCTTGGTGATCCTCGCTCAGCGATGACTCAAGCTCGGACCGCCTACATCTGCGCCGACCAAGCCGATCACCATCCCATGCGGGCTTGGGTGCGCGGCCTTCAGTCCCTCATCTCCTACTGGGCTGGTCGCCCCGAGGACGCCGTCCGCTACGCGACACTCGGTACTCGTGAGGCCGCACAAGTAACCGGGAGCACCAGCACCTGGCTCGCGTGTCTCGACGCCCGCGCCCACGCTCTCCTCGGCGACCGCGACGCAGCCAATGACGCGATATCCCGTGCCGGAGACAGGCGCGAGAGTGCTGTGCAAGACGACCTCGACAGCATCGGTGGAATCCTCACCTTCCCCAATCCCCGCCACCCGTACTACGTCGCCGAAGCAGAGGTGCTCCTGGGGCAGCATTCAGCCCAAGTTGAACGGAATGCAGAGGAAGCGGTACGCGCCTACGAAACCGCGTCACAGGACGAGTGGGCCTTTGGCGATGAGGCCGGTGCCCGCACCAACCTGGCACTGAGCCGCATAGGGAGCGGCGAACTCGGAGGTGCTGCCGAGGCCATCCGCCCCGTACTCGATCTCCCACCCGCACAACGCAATCACGGCATCATCGTCAGCGCCCGTCGCGTACAGGACGCTCTTTCCGGTCCAGAGACCCGCACCGCCCGGCTCTCCAAAGACCTCCGTACCGAGATTGAGGTGTTCAGTTCGACGCCCACTCCCTCACTGCCGCGATAGGAGCGCCGAGTAGAGTCCCCAGCCATGTACCCGGTCCAGCACTCCACCCCGCGTCTGTCTCTCCGAGAGCTCACCGCGGAGGACGTTGATGGCGTCTTGGCGATCTACGGTGATCCAGAGGCAACCCGGCACTTGTCATTCGAGCCCCGAACCCGCGAGCAGGTTGCGGCTCTCGTCCGGGGAGCAATGGTGGCAGCCAGTGCTGAACCACGCACGGAGTACTCGCTTGCTGTGGCCTCCCGGGAGACTGGTGATCTAATCGGCTTCGCCCGTCTCGCCATGGACCCCCATCAGCAGCGAGCTGCCACGCTGGGGTTTGCGCTGCGTCCGGATGTGTGGGGCCAGGGCGGGGGTGTAGAGACGGTGCGGGCTGTTCTGGCGATCGCCTTCAGCCAACTGGATCTTCACCGAGTTTGGGCTGCACGGTCTCCGGCGAACACGGTGTCTGAAAAGACCCTGCTGCGCGCTGGCTTCGTGGAGGAAGGCCGCATCAGGCAGCACGTATTCGTGCATGGCGCATGGCGGGACTCTGTGACCTACGGAATCGTCGAGGAAGAGTGGCGCGCAGCGTTGTGATGCTGCGCGTGCCGGCTCCTGCAGACCGGCAAGCCCACTGCCGACCTTCATTCCTCCCGGTAGCGCCACTCCTCCCACAGGATGCGCCGCCACTCGCGCTGTTCATGTTCGAGGCGCACAGCTCGCCGACGCTGCACCGTCGCGCCGCCAGCTGCCGCACCGGCTAGGACAGCAACGATGCTGAACGCAACCCACACTCCGAACAGCGAGTCGAGAAGCAGCGCCCCGCCGCCCACAAGCAGGAGGCCGATAGCGATCCCCGCAGGTTCGCTTGCCCGCTGCGGCATCATCCGTTGTGAGGGTGCGGCCTTTGGTACACATTGGCTGACGAACTGCGGCGTATGGGGTCTAACATGGCCTTATTCCTCCGGGTTGGAATCAACTGTGCGGGGACGTAACGGAAGCGATCGCGTCCATCAGATGCTGTAGGTCTTCCAGACTGTCGAGAACAACATCAGCCCCTGCCTCCTTGAGGTCCTGTGTGGAGGTCTTGCCCGAGGGCACGCCAAGGACCGGGGCGCCGCCTTCGAGTCCGGTACGGACATCTTCGAGGGAGTCACCGATGATCACGGTGTTGGCTCGGGTAAAGGAGATGTCGTGCTTGGCCTGAGCGCGCTTCTGGGCGATGGCGACGAGTGAGGGCCGATGGTCGTTGTCGGAGGCGTATCCGCCGATCTCTGTATCTACGAATCGGCTGAGGCCAAAGGCGTCGAGCTTCAGCAGAGCGTTGGGGCGGAGATTCCCCGTGACGACGGTCGGAACCAGGCCGGGGTGGTCGTGGACGGCGCTCAGGGCGGCAGCCGCGCCGGGCATGAGGACGCCTTCGCGTCGGAGAGCCTGCGAGTGGCCGGCGAGGCGCTTCGGGAGCAACTTGACCATCAGCGATAGGAGTTCCGGGATTTTCGATTCCGGCACGCCGTTGTCCAGGAGTAGTCCTCGGATTGCGAGTGGCATCGTCACCCCTGTTCCGCGTGGCGGTAGGCGTTCCACCGGTCGGCCGACGACTTCGGCGAAGATCTCGCGGTACACCTGCCGGTCGATGTCACCGACGTACAGCAACGTGCGATCAATGTCCCAGAGCACAAGGACTGGCAGGGAATCCGGCATATTTATCCCGTCGTTCGACCGCATCAGCGCATTCGGCATTGCGTGATCAGGCTGCGGCCCATTGGGCCCGGTCGTCGTCTCTTCTGAGCGTCTCAAGGCGGTAGGTCAGCTGCTCGGCGGCGGCGGTGTCACCTCGGTCCGCTCGCCGAATGTAGGAGCCGAGGGTGTGCAGGTCACGGATCCTGCACAGGACTGACAGGCCAGTCCACTGCCGGATGTCGAAGCCGTACTGGAGGCTGAAGTCGTCCAGTTCCCCGTCGGTGCGTCCGAATCGGACCCCTTGGAACGTGTTGGCCAAGTCGATCTCGCGTGGACCTCGTGCTGCCTCGTCCCAGTCGCCGAGGCGAGCCCCAGGGCCGTCCCACAGGGTGTTGCCCGGGTAGGCGTCGCCGTGAAGCAGTCCCTTACCCAGCGGGAAGTCGAGCTGTTCGTAGGCGGCGAGGAGCTCGTGTCCCCGCGCCATCAGCCAGTCTCTGTGGTCTTCACGCAGGCCGGTGCTTTCCGTCAATGTCTTCTGGAGGGAAGCAAGCGGCTGGTACTCGGGCAGTTCGAGGGGTGGGGGCGGCAGGTCATGCAGCCTTCGGAGCAGTCCGCCCAGGGGGCCTGCCGGCGGTGGGCTGCGGTCTGGCTGCGGGTAGTGGGTCCAGAAGGTCACGACGTGCTGGCCACAGGGGACGGGCTGAGGCACGTCGACGGGTTCCGTCGCTGGATAGCTATGTGATGCCAGCCAGCGGGTCAGGGTCACTGCTGTGTTGAGTTGATGTATCTGGGAGGCGGAGCTGACGCGGACGACGATGCCCTCCGTGGGCAGGAGGAACACGGAGGTGGCGTGCTGGTGGAGGTGGGTCAAGGGCTGGTCCGGAAGACCGGTTAGCCGACAGGCTTGGCGGGCTGCGGTCTCCTCGGAGGCCGGTTTCGTCATGGCAGTTAGGCTTTCGTTGTCGGGTCGATCGCCTGGTAGTCGCGGGTGGCGTCTGCGAGCTCACGCGCCAGGCGGCTTCCTGCGAGGCGGGGCTGTTTCAGGAGGTCGCCGACGCCCTTCATGGCGCTGTCGATCTGTTGGATGCGCAGGTTGGGGGGCATCTGGAGAATCTGTTGGAGTTGCTCGCCGGCCCCCTCTACTTCTCCGACTGCGAGGCGTGCAGTGGTGATGTCCAGGCGCGCAAGAGCTTCGTCGCCGTAGGAGCGGTCTTCCTTGGCTCCGCCCTCGTAGAGCGCGATGGCAGCCGTTGCATGCTCCTCTGCTTGCGCATGCTCACCGAGGAGAGCGTACGTCCCGCCGATGTAGTACTCCTGCTTGGCCAGGGGGAAGGTGAGCAGTCCGCCGAACTGGCCGAGGCCACCTGGCCCGGACTGCTGGTCTCTGGCCCTCTGAAGATCTGTGAGTGCAGCCAAGGCCCTCTCTCTGTCGCCGATGCGTGCTGCGCCTCGGGCCTCGATGGCGGCTATCCGGATGCGGGACTCGCCGGCGGGGGCGTATCCCAGGGCTTGTTGGGTGTAGTTCAAGGCAGCCTGCTTGCGAGGGGACCACTCTGCGATCAGTGCTGCGGTGCCCTTCGCCCAGGCGCGCAGTCCGCTGTGGTCGGCCTTCTGGGCGCAGGTCCAAGCGGTTCGGATCTGCGCCATCGCGGATCGCTCGTCGCCGAGGTTCTGTGAGGCGTGGGCCAGCAGCAAGCAACTGGTTCCCGCGAGCAGGAAGAGGTCGCGGGTCTGACCAGGGTCCTGGCGCCCGTCGAGGAGGCTGAAGGCCCCGTTCCTGGCGGCGAGGAGGTCGCTGAACAGCGGTTGTAGGGGTGCGTGGACATAGTCCGTGGCGATTCTGGCAAGTTCGTAAGCCAAATCTTCAATGTCGTCGCCGGTGACGTTGCTCGGTCCGACGCGCTCAGCGAACTGGAGTGACTGTGCGGCTGCTTGGGATGCCAGTGCGCGTAGTTCGGTGGGGTTCAGCGTGCCTTCGGCTGTGGCGGCTGCGGTCGTGGGCGGCGTCAGAAGTGTCGGGGTGGCCAATTGGGAGGGCTGGCGTCCCGTTGCGGTACGGAGCTCCGCCGGCACTCCAAGGCCGTCGAGAAACCGGGTGACTCTTTCGATGCTGGTTAGTCTTCGGTTTCCGGACTCGAGCATGGACAGAAAGCCCTGACTCGTTCCTGCGAGCCCGGCCATGTCCACTTGACGTAGCCCTGAGTGCTTTCGGATCAGCTTGCACGCCCGCCCGTAATCTCGTTCTTCCAAGGCGATTTGGACAGGCACGTCCAGCCATACCCATGACGGTACTCGCGGCGAGTCCTGCACTGAGGGCGCCCTGCGAGAGCAGGGTCCGCACAGATCATCACGGTTGTACTGGCTCAGTCGGCATCTGCAGCCGCGGCATGTGCGAACTCGATCTGACATCGCTATTCCCAGGTCCCATCGCCCGCCAGCTTACGAGCGGCTTCACGGCAAGAGAATTACTCCCGTGATATGGCCGCCATCAGAGGTCAGTGCATGCAGCACCAGCCCCGTCGATTGGTCCGTGACCTGGGTAGTCCCTCATGTGCAGGTTGCCGCTTGGCCACGGAAATGCTCAGGGCTAGAGGGTTCAACACAGCTCTCGACAAGGGAAATCGCCTCAGCGATATCACTCCTGGAATGTGCGCAAACGCATTGCACCGACCAGTGTTGTCCTTCATCAGCCTCGGCCGAGTCCTCTTGCGGTCGTGGGATCAGCGAAGGTACGTCGAAACGCACGGGAGATCGGGGTGCTTGCTCCTCATCGGCAGTGTGAGACCACGCTCATCCAGCAGCACGATCAGCCCCGACATGCCTTCCCCCACACGGTTCGGCAGCAGCGAGCGTCGGGGGCTCTCATCTGCCCTCTCTTACCGGAGTCAACGTTGTCGTCCGCTCTGCAGACTGAGCTGCCTTGGAAGGTGCAACTGGTGGAGCAGCCAACTCCTCCGCCTTTGCTTGGTTCGCCCATCGATGTGGTCCAGACCGGCATGCGTGTCGGCCTGCGGGCCCTGGAAGAAGTCCGCGGGCAGGCCCGCGCCGTGGGGCCTGTTCTCGTCTGCGTGTCACACCTGCTCATGCATATTCCGGTGGAGCCGGGCACCGTCGATCGCTGGCATGCGCCGCAAACGCTCTGCCGGCCAGGCACGTTGTCCTGCGCCGCCATCGACCTTGGGCCAACTCGCTCCGCATGCTTTCGCATCTGGCTGATCCCTCAAGAAGCCGTGCGCCCCTATACGGACAGCACCGAACTCCTGCACCGCATCACGCTGGCTCGCTCGCGGCCCGACGGCGGCTGGGGGGTACCCCGTGGCCGTTAGCATCTCCGCCGTCGTGCTGCTGGCCATCGCCGTCTTCCTGCTCATCCGGAAGGGCGGGCTCAAAGCCGGGCATGCGGTCGTCTCCATCCTTCTGGGCTTCTACCTGGCCAGTTCCTCGATCGCGCCGACGATCTCCGAGGCCACGACGAGCGTGGCCCGAATGATCGGCGGGATCAACTTCTAGACCGGCCGCCGGGCGCGGGACGTGCACGGATCCACCCCCGCTCCGTCCGCCCTGCCCCCGGCGGCCTTCCACCCCTCTCCCCGTCTACTGAGGACCTTTTTGATGACGCAGATACCGGAGGCGTTTCCCGAAGTCTTGGCCGCGGGTGCAGCCTCCGCTGCTCTTGTCGCTGCCCGGCTTCTCTTCCGTGCCCGCCGCCTGGTGACGAGTCTGCGGACCGAGCGGGATGACTCCGTCCAGAACCAGGAGCACTTGAATGCTCGGCGGCAGGCTCTGGAGGAGGAGACGCAGCATCTGGTCACCGTCCGGCTTCCGGCCCTGGCCACCCATCTCGCGCACCGGCACGTCCCTGTTCCCGGCCTCCTTCACCCCGCATTCGCCGGGTCCGAGATCGATCAGCTGCATCGTGGAGCCCTGGATCATCTGGCGAAGGCCGTGGCCGCCGAGCGGCAGCGTGTGGATGAGGCTGCGCAGGCTGTGATGCGTGGTGCAACGACTGTCATCCAGGCTCAGAGCTACCAGCTGCAGTCCAAGATCGACCAGATGCAGCATCGCTACGAGGCCCCGGAAATCGCGGGTGATCTCCTGGAACTGGATCACCTCAACGAGCAGAACCTGCGCCGTATTCAGGCGACTGGGGTGTTGTGCGGGGCGTGGCCGGGGCTGACGCGCGCCGACTCTCACCTTGGCGATGTCGTCGTCGGCGCGCAGTCCCGCATCCGCGGCTATCACCGCGTCAAGGTCACGAGCAAACTGGACGTGCCTGTCGGCGTGGTGGCACGGGCAGTCGAACCTGTCGCCATCGCCGTCGCCGAGCTACTGGCGAACGCCGTGCACCACACGCACGGCACCCTGGCCATCGACGTGAGCCTCCACCAGGTGGAGGCGGGGGCCTGCATCGTCATCGACGACGCTGGCGTGGGGATGCACGCGGATGAAGTGGAGTTCGCTGCTCGTCTGTTGTCGGGGCAGCGGACGATTCTGCTGACCGAACTCGGCGATCCGCCGCGGTCAGGATTCGCCGCCATCGGCCGCCTGGTGCGGCAGTACGGCTTCGGCGTATCGATCGACAAGCCCGCACCGTACGGCGGAGTCCGCGCCGTCGTCTTCATCCCGGGACACCTGCTGACAGTCCTGGATGACCAGGCCCATCCCATGTCGGTGATGGCCCCGATGCACCGCCAGGCCACACCGCCGCCCCTCGCGGCCGCTTCCGTCCCGGCTCCCCACCCGGCGGTCGAGGTGGACCCCGGCGAGCTGCCGCGCCGACGCCGACGCCAGCCCCAGCCCGCCAGTGCAGAGGCTGCTGGTGCGCGGGCGGAGCAGGTCCACAGCCCGGAGGAGACCGCGGCAGCCTGGAGCGCCTTCCAGAAGGGCACTGAGTCGGGCCGCGCCGTTGCCCGCACCGACCACCATGAAGGGACCTCTCGATGACTGTTTTTCACCGTGCCGCGGGCAAGGACGTGTCCTGGGCACTGGATCCGCTCCTGGTCCTGCCAGGTGTGAAGCACGCCGTGGTGCTCACCTCGGACGGCATCGTGCGGGGCGCCTCCCCGAACCTCAGCACCGAGGCCGGCGAGGGCGCCGCAGCCATGATGTCCGCGCTCCAGGGTGCCGCCCGCACGCTGGCCATCCTCTTCTCCGGCAACGAGGCAACCCGGCTCCAGCAGATCGTTGTCGACGCCGATTCCGGATACGTCTTCGCCACCCCGGCGGCCTCGAACACCGTCATGGCCGTGTACGCGACGCGGGACGTCGACATGGGGGTCGTCGCGCATCTCATGCAGATCCAGGTCAAGACCTTGGGGGACAAGGTCATGCCCTCCGACGCCCGGGACACCGGCACTCCGGCATGACTGTCCGGCGCGACAGCAGGCGGATGGTGCCGCCCTACCTGGCGACCACGGGCCGTGCCCAGCCGACTCGCAACACCCTGGACGGGCTCACCCTTCTCAGCACGGCCGTTGGGCGTATGCCGGAGGGGCTGGAGCCGGCGCAGCACCGGCTGGCTGAGCTTGTCCACGGCGGGCCGCTGTCGCTGGCCGAGGCCGCGGCGTACTTGGGCCTGCCGGTGAGCGTGGTCCGTGTCCTGGTGGCCGAACTCGTCGATGCCGGGCATCTGAGTGCCCGCGCTCCTATCACCGTGGCACAACAGCCTGATCGTGAGCTCTTGGAGAGGGTAGTCAGTGGACTCCGCGCCATCCGATAACGCCATGTACCTGGCCAGCACCGACCAGACGCTGGTGAAGATCCTGGTCGCCGGAGCGTTCGGGGTCGGCAAGACCACCATGATCGACGCTCTGTCCGAGACCGTGCCGCTGCACACCGAAGAGACCATGACGCAGGCCGGTGCCCTCTTCGATGACCTGGCGGGCGTCGGGACCAAGGACACCACGACCGTCGCCATCGACTTCGGCCGGCGCACGCTGCCCGGCGACCTTGTCCTCTACCTGTTCGGCACACCGGGACAGCGACGCTTCAAACCGCTGTGGGAGGACATCTCCCGTGGGGCCCTCGGCGCTCTGGTCCTGGTCGACACACGGCGCCTGGGCGACTCCTTCGAAGTCATCGACATGATCGAGGAACGCGGGCTGCGCTACGCGATCGCGGTCAACGTCTTCCCCGACGCGCCTGCTCACCCGACGGAAGTACTGCGAGAGCACCTCGACCTCTCACCGCAGACCCCGCTGGTCACGTGCGACGCCCGCGATGCGACCTCGTCCATCGACGCGCTGATCGCGCTCGTCTCTCACCTGATCGCCCACTCCGCCCTGGACACCGCCTCATGACCCACTACATGCCGGATCCGGTTCCGCTGTACGGACCGGACTATGCCTCGGACCCGCACGCCGTCTACGCCAGGCTTCGCCAATACGGGCCAATCGCGCCCGTCGAGATCTCTCCCGGCGTGAGCGCCTACCTCGTCACCGACCACCGGGCCGCCCTCGACCTCCTCCAGGACCCCGACACCTGGGCTAAGGACCCCCGTCTCTGGCAGGCAACTCTCCCTGAGGACAGCCCGGTCCTGCCCATGATGAAGTGGCGCCCCAACGCGCTGTTCAACGACGGCGACGCCCACGCCCGCTACCGGTCCGTCATCACCGACAGCTTCTCCCTCATCGAACCCCACCACCTGCGCCAGCAGGTCGCCCACGCCGCCGACCTGCTCATCCGCGAGTTCGCCGCGACCGGCGAGACAGATCTCGTCACCCAGTACGCGCGCCCGCTGCCCTTGGTGCTGTTCAACGCCTTGTTCGGGATGCCCGACCACTACAGCCCGCGCCTCGTCGCTGCACTAGCCGGCATATTCGAATCGACCGGCTCCGAGAAAGCCAACAACGCCGACGCGGACTTCGAGCACTACGTGATGGAACTGGTCTCCCTCAAACAGGGGCAGCGCGGCCACGACTTGACCTCATGGTTCATGGATCACCCCGCCGGGCTCAGTCTGGAAGAAGTCATCCACCAGGTCGTGCTCACGATGGCTGCCGGGCATGAGCCGACCACGAACCTGATCTCCAACTCGCTGTCCCGGATGCTGTCCAACCCGGACTACTACAGCACCCTGTCCGGCGGAGCCCTCACCGCCCGGGACGCCATCAACGACGTGCTGCGTAACGAGCCACCCATGGCGAACTACTCGGCGCACTTCCCGCGCCGCAACGTACGCTTCCACGGCACCTGGATCCACGCCAACCAACTGGTCCTTGTCTCCTACCACGCAGCGAACACCACCCCCGACGGACTCCCCGCGGACTCGGTCCGGACGGACGGCGGCGCGAACCTCGCTTGGGCCGCCGGCCCGCACGCCTGCCCGGTCAAGCATCCCGCCCTGCTGATCGCGACGGCCGCAATCGAACGGCTCACCAGCCATCTGTGCGACCTCGAGCTCACCGTGCGCCGCGATCAGCTGAGCTGGCGGCCCGGCCCGTTCCACCGCGCACTCGCCCACCTTCCCGCCCGCTTCACCCCGATCACTCCCGACCAGGCAGGAGTCACCCCGTGGACCAGCAGCAGCCCTTCGCCCTCGACCCCGCCGGCAGCAACATCTACGCCGAAGCCGAACAACTCCGCGCCGTCGGCCCCGCAGCCCGCGTAACCCTGCCCGGCGACATACCCGCCTGGTACATCACCAGCCACGTACTTCTCAAAGCACTCTTGACCGACGACCGAGTGTCCAAAGACCCCAACCAGCACTGGCCCGCCTGGATCAACGGCGAACACCACGGCAGCTGGATCAGCAACTGGGTCGGCGTCACCAACATGTTCACCGCCTACGGCACCGACCACCGCCGACTGCGCAAGCTCATCGCACCCGCCTTCACCGCGCGCCGCACCGACGCGATGACACCCCGCGTCGAGCGCATCACGCACACGCTTCTGGACGCCATGGCCGACCTCCCCCACGGCGACAGCGTGGACCTGCTGGCCGCGTACGCGCATCCGCTGCCGATGCAGGTCATCTGCGACCTCTACGGCCTGCCCGACGAGTCCCGCCCCGGCATGGCCCGCCTCATCAATCGCATCTTCGACACCACCATCACCCCCGAGAAGGCAGTTGCCACCCGCCTCGCAGTCCACGCCGCCCTCACCGAGCTGGTGGCCCTCAAGCGCAAGGAGCCCGGCGACGACATGACCAGCATCCTGGTCGCCAGCCACGACGACGACGGCTCGCAACTGAGCGAGGAGGAACTTCTCGACACTCTGCTCCTGATCATCGCCGCCGGCCACGAAACCACCGTGAACCTCATCGGGAACGCCGTCCACGCCCTGCTCACCCATCCCGAGCAGCTCCACCTCGTACGCACTGGCGGCGCCACATGGAGTGACGTCATCGAGGAGACGCTCCGCTGGGCGCCGAGCGTTCCCAACCTCCCCCTGCGCTACGCCGTCGACGACATCCACATTTCCGGCGGGCCCACGATCCGCAAGGGAGACGCCATCCTCGCCACGTACGGAGCTGCCGGCCGCGACCCGGAACAGCATGGCCCTGCCGCCGACCAATTCGACATCACCCGACCGGCACCCGAACACCTCGCGTTCGGCCACGGCGTCCACCGCTGCCTCGGCGCACCCCTCGCTCGCCTCGAAGCCAGCACTGCCCTCCCGGCGCTCTTCGACCGCTTTCCCGACCTGGCCCTCGCCACGCCAGCCAGCGGCCTGCAGCCCGTCCAATCCTTCATCGCCGACGGCCTGCTCAACCTGCCCGTCCGTTTTCGGACGGCAGCCTGACGTGCCTGTCCGTCCCGTACGCCCGAAGAGAAGGGATGCCTGAAGTCGGTGCCTGCACAACCCCGCGTGACGCCCCTACGGCTCACCCCTGCCCAGCTCCGAGTTCTCTCCAAGATCGCCCTGGGTAAGAACACTGATCAGACTGCCAGTGAGCTGCTCATCACTTCCGGCACCGTCAGCGTGCAGCTGACCAGCATCAGTCGGAAGCTCGGCGTGAGCGGACGCGCCGCCCTCGTCCCGCCGCCTACCTCACTGAGCAGATTCCTCGGCCTGAGCGGGATACCTTCGACGGCGAGTTCACCGACATCGAGCTTCAGACATGGCGGCTCATCGCCTCCGGGGCATCCGTTCAGCAGGTGGCCGACGTGGGCCGGCTCTCTCGGCGTACCGCTCGTGAGCAGATCAAGATCCTTCGGCGACGAGTGGACGCTGCCAACGACCCCCACCTGGTGACGCTGGGCTGGCGCTACGGGGTAGTCGACCAATCGCTCGTCGACATGGCATCGGGAGTGCTCATCGCAGCTCCAGTGAGTGGATGACCTGCCAGCGGTAGGACCGCCCGTCACGACGCAGTTCGACTAGCCGAACCTTCTGCACGGGCGCGTCCACCGCATCCAACTCCCGGAGAGGCTGTACGGCATCGCGCACGATGTCGGCGGGCATCGAGCGGTTGCAGTAGGCGATACCCAGGTGCGGGCGAAGAACTGATGTCGGCTTGCGCGGCGGCAAGCCGGAGGCGGCACCGGCTTCGGCGAGCGCCGTGTGCAACTCAATGACGGGTGTCCAGGGCGCAATGCTGTAGCGGATCGCGCCACGGGATGCCGTGAGCGGCACCGCCCGGAGGGTGAACTTCTCAGGGCTGCGTTCCTCCGCTTCGGCGACCAGGCGGTCCATCTGCCCGGAGTCGATCTCGTCGACACGGCCGATGCGTCCCAGCGTCAAGTGAAGGCCATCCGCGTCGATGTCGTCGAAGCCGAGGTGGCGGAGCTCTTTCTGGCACTGGCCTGCGTGGTCGATAAGCGGGGCCGCGTCGGGGAAGGTGAGCATCCAGTAGTAGGCGCGGGTCGCGGCCGTCCAGCCGGGCCGGTCCCAGTGGTCTTTCATCTCCTCGACGGCGTCAAAGGCAGCCCAGTCATGCGCCGCGATCACCGACGCGTCAGTGGTGCTGGGTGGAGGGGTGGGAGGAAATGCGCCCGGGTCGGTTGCGAGCTGCATCCGCTGCCCCTCTCGTCTGCTCCGTCGGGCGTGTCATTTTGGCAGACTTCGCCAGGTCCCTCGTGTGCGGGGCGGACTGCCAGGAACGCAGGGCGTCGCCGTACTCCCGGACGGCCGGCAGGTCCTGCCATCTTCCGGCTCCGGCGTGGAGCTCACCGGCGCGTTGGACCACAGAGCGGATGGGCGGGCCACCACCGGCTTCGAGGACCTGACGGCCGAGAACCATGGCGTGCTCGACGTCCGGGCGCGGGCCGGCCAGGAGAGCGGTGGCGACGTCCAGGCGGACCAGGGCCTGGCTCCAGGCGGAGTCGGACTGCTCGACGAGTTCGTCGATCTGATCGGCGTATGCGAGAACCTGTGGCGCGTTGGCGAGCGCGACATGGACGGTCGCCGCATTCGCCAGCGTGCGGGCCATGCTGTACGGCTCGAAGGAGATACACGAGGTCAGCCCGGCAGGGACCAGAAGGTGACTGCTCAGTTCCTCCGCGGCTGCGATCGCGCGTTCCGCGCCGGGGCAGTCGCCGAGCTTGCCCAAGGCCCGCGCGCGCCCGTTGGCCTGGAGCCTGATGGCTTGCGGGTGGTTGGGGTCGATCCCGAGGCCCGTGTCCGCCCACTGGACGGCCTGGTCATAGTCGCCTGCGTAGTAGGCATTGAGTGATCGCGTGCCGTGGATCCACATGATCATCTCAAGGTCTGCGATCTCCTTCGCCAGTTCCTCTGCTTCCCTGCAGTACGCCTCCGCCACGGCTTCACGGCCGGCATTGACGGCCATGTAGCCGAGCAGCCCTGAGGCTTGAGCTGCCAGCCGGAACAGAGCTTCGCGCTGGCGAGGTGGCTGCCGACCCTCAAGCCGGTCCTGGATGAACGTTCGTAGATCGACGGCTTCGGGAGCGAGGCGGTGCGGCCCTTCGGCCTCATAACGGTCGACGAGGTCCCTCACGCCTTGCTCCAGGACCGCAACGGTCGCGGGATCGATGTTGGACGACGTGGTCGCGTTCAGCCTCTTCGCGATGTCGAGCGGGCTTTCCCACGCGGGAGTGGGGATCAGCGCGGGCTGCGGGCCGGAAGCCCGGAGTTGATTCTGGGCAGCGGATCCCGGGACGGGGAGTGGTGCCGCATGCGGGGGGACACCCAGTCGCTCAAGGACGGGGATGATCTTGTCAATGTTGAGCAGTCGTCGTGTCCCGGATTCGAGCGTTGACAGGAACGACTGACTCAGGCCGGTAATCACCGACATGTCTTCCTGGCGGAGTGACGCATCCTGGCGGATCAGACGGAACGCTGCGCCGAAGTCCCAGTCAGCCAGAGCCGCGGCAATGGCCGGGTTCTGCCACACGTGATCCGGCAAGCTCAGCGACGCTGCCGGCTCGTAGCCCGCAGCTCGGGAACACGCGGCGCATCGCGCGTCGGTGTTGTACCGGCTCAGGGGGTTGCCGCACCGGGTGCACCGACGATCGTCCTCGTGTGCCACTGCCGCCTCCCACCAGGGCCGAGATCCTGGTCTGGGATCTTCATCGGGCGCAATCACCTCAGTGATATCACCAGGCGAATGTGCCAACGCGGGCTTTCCGTCACATCCTTGACTCCCCGCCAACGAGAACGCGCAACCCTCGGACCACTCGCAACGTGAGGGCGACCGCCTCTTCAAGAGATCGCCCAGGACCGCATTGTCAGTGGCGGCTGGCAAGCTGCCCACCCACAGAACAGCACCCTGTGCGATCGAGCGATCACGCATGGTGTCACGCTTTCGTTTCGTGAACGGGAGGATGCACCACAGTGACCGACATGTCCGAGACGGTCCACCGCTTGATGGCGTCGGTGACCAGCAGCTTCCGCATCGTCGCCGACCATTCATCGGCCGGCGAAGGACGGCAGCCGAGGAAGTCGTCGGTTACCTGTACTCCACGTCATTCGCAGCCCCGCACCTGTTCATGGAGCACCGAGACGGCTTCGAGTCTGCGGTGAAGGCCGTATTGGCGGAGTCCGCCACAGGCGGCGTGCTCACTGAGGACAACGCGTTCACCGCGCTCACGGCTCGCCGCCCGTCCTCCCGAGAGGGGCGGTGAGCGGGATGGACGACATGGACTGGAACGAGGAGCTGGTGGCCGATGTCCTGGCCGACCAGTACGGGATCACCGTCGAGACGGTCGAGACGGTGCCAATGGGAACCGACACCATCAACCGGCGGGTTCTGACTGCCAAGGGCGGGCGGTTGTTCGTGAAGGAGTACGCGTCGACTGCTGACTTGGATGCGGCCAGGTCAGCGTGGGACATGTCGGAGTTCTGCCGTGCGGCTGATCTTCCAGTGCCGCGTGTCTGGCCCGACCGCGACGGCAATCTGATTGCCCTGGCCGAAGGGAGCGCCTGGGCCGTGGTCGACGAGGCTCCTGGCCGGGTGGCCGCCACGGCGATGAGCGTTGCGCGCGCGGAGCACATCGGCATGGTGCTGGGGCGCATGCATCGGGTCCTCGCCGCGTATCCCCTGCCGAGACGCGTGCAGCCGTCCCGATGGCGAACCGGGCCCGTCCAGGACGCCGTGACCAAGTGCAGCAGGGTGCTGTCCTCGGCCAGGCGGCAAGGGCATGGCGATCTGGCGCAGTTGCGTGACCAGCTGGATCAGCGCCGCCAGGACCTGTGGACCCATGTCGACAGGCTCCGAGCCGGGCTGCCGGAGGATCCGGTGGAGCAGGCGCTGCACGCGGACTTCACCCGACCCAACATGCTCGTGCTCACCGATGTCGTCACGGGAGTCATCGACTTTCGCGGTGCCAAGGCTTTCCCGGCTTGGGAGTTGGGGCGCGCGGCACTCGACCCTCGCACGATCGCCACCAGTATCCAGTGGCCTGCCTGCGCGACAGCGATGGTGTCCGCCTACCGCTCGGAGAACCCGAGCCTTCCCCTGACCGACGTCCTGGCGTGCGCGCGGATCGCACTGCTCTACATGCTGTGCAGTTTCTACGGCGCGACCACCGCCGAGCATGACCTGCCGCACGAGGCCGAGGAGGACCTGAAGCGGCACTGGCAGGAGCAACAGATCAGCATCCGCCGCCTCCTCGACAACCTGGACGACCTCGAGGACGCGCTGAAGACCTCAGCCGCCCGGCCCGGGGACTGCCGATGACCGACACCGCTCTGCCCGGCCCCGGTCGGCTGGCCGACGATCCGGACTTCCAGGACACCCACTTCGTGGTTCTCGACTTCGAAGGCACTACTCCGAAGGGCACCCACCCTGAGCCGATCGAAGTCGCGGCCCTGGGGCTGAAGCACACCCCAGGCAGAGGGCCGGTACGCAGCGGATTCGCGTTCCAGTCGCTCATCAAGCCGCCCCCGCATGCGCCGATCCGGCCGTTCGACACCGCGCAGACGGGCATTACGCCTGCGGACGTCGCCGACGCCCCTACTGCGGTGCCAGTACTACGGGCGCTAGATGAGGCGCTGCCCGAGCGTCCCGTGCTCCTGGTCGCGCACCATGCGCCGGCCGAAGCCGACATCATCTACGCCTACCGGGAAGCGTGCCCACGACTGGCCCACACGCGGATCGTGGATACACGGCTGCTCGCCAAGCACGTCGTACCGGACCTGCCCGCGTACGACCTCGATGCGCTCCTCGCGCACCACGGGATCCCACAGCCACCAAACCGGCATCGGGCCATGGACGACGTCACGGTCACCGCCGCCCTCTTCCGCGCCCTGCTGACCGAAGCCGCCCGCCTTCACACGATCAGCAGCGTCGCCGAACTCCTCCGTGTGGCCAGCCGGACTCCGCGCGCCGCCCAGCCGACCCAGCTCGAACTGCCCTGACCCCACCACCTGCAACAGGAGCCACTATGGCGAAGCGAAAACCCCGTGCCGAAGCAACAGCGCCCGCGGAGCCCTCGGAGTCCGAGCAATTGCTGTTCGGCGGGCCGCTGCGCTACGACCTCGGCTGGAACAAGCACGAAGAGGCCTTCCTCCAGCTGAACTTACGGTCCATGCTCACGCGGCTGCCGCACCTGCTCGCCACCACCACGCAGATGGCGTGGCACGCGGACAAGGGAGCACTGCGCCTGGTGGCCCTCTCGGAGATCGGCCGGGGCGTCAGTCAGGCGGCCGGCCTCATCGCCGTGAACCGGGTCCTCGCCCACCTCCTCGGCACAGGCACCACGGCCGACCGGCTCACCGAGGCGGCCCCGGCCCTGGCCGTCGCCGGCGTCACCGCGCTTGTCGGGGCAGTGCTGCGGGCCCTGTCCACCGCTGGCACCGGGCAACTGGAGCCGAAGGTCGAGCGGGTGGCCACCGAGCGGTATCTGTCGCACACCGCGAACGTCGAGCTGGAGGCCGTCGAAGATGAGGAGTTCCACAAACTCCTCGACAGCGCCTCGTACGGGGCCAGCTCCGCCCGCCGCATGGTCAAGTACTGCCAGAACGTCATCAACGCACTGATGTCGCTGATCGCTGCGGCCGGAGTGCTTGCCGTGCTGCACCCGGTGCTGCTGCCGCTGCTCGTGGCGATGACGCTGCCCAGCGCGTGGGCGGCCTTGTCTGTGGCCCGGAGCCGGTACATGTCCTTCCACGTCTGGGTGCAGCACTCGCGAGCCGGACAGTTGATCAGCCGCCTGCTGATTTCCACCGAAGCGGCCCCCGAGATCCGCGTCCACAACGTCGGACCGTTCCTGCTCCACCACTTCCGGGCCATGTCCCAGTCCCAGGAAGCGGAACAGAAGAGACTCGCCCAACTCGCCGCCCGCACCGGTCTGATTGCAGCGGGCTGGACCGGGCTCGCCGCCGCTGCCGCGTACGCCACCCTCGGCGGGCTGCTGTGGACCGGGGCCATGGCCCTGTCAGTCGGCGGCACGGCCGTCCTCGCCATCCGCAGCGGATCCTCGAGCCTCGACAACCTGGTGCTTCAGGTCAACTACCTCCACGAGGAATCCCTGTTCGTCGGGGACCTCCACCGGCTGTGCGAGGAGGCCGCTGAGCGGGCCATCCCGGTCGGCGGGCTGCCGCTGCCCAAGGAATTGGGCGCGATCCGCTTCGAAGAAGTCGTCTTCACCTACCGGGGCAAGGACAACAAGCAGGCCCTCAACGGAGCCAGCCTCACCATCCCCACCGGGAAGATCGTCGCACTCGTGGGTGAGAACGGCAGCGGCAAATCCACCCTCATCAAGCTCCTGTGCGGGCTCTACCGTCCTGACTCGGGCCGCATCCTGTGGGACGACGTCGATGCCGCAGAAGCGGACCGGCAGGAGCTGGTCTCGCGCGTCGCGGTGGTGGGCCAGGACTTCTACCGCTGGCCCTTCACGGCGGCCGTCAACATCGGCATCGGACGCCCTGAGGCGCCAATGAGTCAGGACCTGCTGGAGCAGGCCGTCCAGTACGCGGGAGCGGAGGAGCTGATCGAGGAGCTGCCGCGCGGCTGGCAGACACTTCTGGCCCGCGGCTACAAGGGGGGTCACCAGCTCTCCGGAGGTCAGTGGCAGCGCCTGGGTCTTGGCCGGGCTCACTTCCGCAAGGGGGAACTCCTCATCGTCGACGAGCCGACCTCCGCGCTCGACGCCAAGGCGGAGCAGCAGCTCTTCGAACAGATCCGCGCGCTTGCTGACGCGGGACAGACGGTCATCCTGATCACGCACCGGCTCGGCTCGGTCCGTGCGGCCGACCTGATCCACGTTCTCGACCACGGACGTGTCGTGGAGTCCGGATCCTTCGACGAGTTGCTGTCCGACAGGACCCTGGGTCCGAAGGTCTTCCGCGACCTCTACCAGATTCAGGCAGCCCAGTACGCGCTCGATAGCCCTGCCCTGCCCTCCCAGAACGGGCTCGCGAAGGCGCAGGGATCGGCGAAGAGCGGGGCGCGATGACCAACACCGCGTCGGCCGACAGCCTGTGGAGGCATGCGGACTTCCGCAGGTACTGGGGCGGACAGGCCATCACCGTCACCGGGTTTGGCATCACCACCATCGGCACCTCGGTGATCGCGGTGGTGGAACTGCACGCCTCGACCATGCACGTCGCGTTGATCGCCTTCGCCGGGAAGCTGCCGCAGCTGCTGCTGTCCCTGCATGCAGGCGTGCTCGCTGACCGCTACCGCAAGCGGCCGATCATCATCGGCTGTGACGTGCTGTGCGCCGCCACGCTGGCCACCATTCCGCTCGCTCAATGGCTCGCCGAGATCACCCTGGGCCAGCTGTACGTGGTCACGTTCCTCATCTCCGCACTCCACGTCATCGGCAGCAACGCCTCCATCAGCTACCTCCCAACCCTCCTGAACGGAGAGCAACTCAAAGAAGGCCACTCGAAGTTAGGAGCCGCCAACTCGCTCGCAGACCTGGCCGGCAGCAACCTCGGCGGGCTCCTGGTCACTGCGCTGGGCGCCGCCCGGGCGATCGCGCTGGATTCGGTCACCTACCTGATCTCTGCTTGGTGCCTGCTCCGTATCCGCCACCGCGAACCCGCACCCGCACCCCGGCCCGCGGGCAGCAGCCAATGGACAGAGATCCGTGAGGGACTCGACTACACCCTCAAAGCACCGGTGGTGCGGCCGATCGTGCTGTCCAACGCCGCCACGTCGTTCGTACTCGCCGCGAGCTCCGCGATCTGGTCCCTGTATCTGATGCGCGAACTGTCGTGGAGCCCGACCGCGCTCGGCATCGCCATGGGCGCCGGCGGCGCCGGCGGGTTCCTCGGCGCGCTCGCATGGCGGCCGCTGGAGCGGCGGTGGGGAGCCGGGCCCGTCATGCTCACTGCCCTTGCCCTGAACCCCTCGCCCAGGTCCCACTCGTCCTCGCCGGGCCCGGGTTGGGCGGACAACTCGCCATCGGCACGGGCATGGTCATCCAAACCTGCGCCGCGGTGGCCCACGGGGGCCTGCAGCGAAGCGTCCGCCAGGAACACTGCCCCGATCATCTCCAGGGCCGGGCCCAGTCCACCGGAGCGTGGCTCGCCTTCGGACTGCGGCCCTTCGCCGCCCTCCTGGCCGGAGGAACGGGCACGCTGATCGGCCTGCGCCCCACTCTTACCGTGATCACCTGCGCCCTGATCGCACCGTTCCTCGTCCTCTGGTCCTCCCCAATCCGTACCCTCCGCGCAGTCCCCACGGCCCCCAGCCTCCCAGCCGATGCAGCGAGCCCCTCATGACGCCCACCCCACCGCGCCCCGGCCGCCTCGACGAAGGAAGCCTCACCGACGTGCCACAGCGCGCCGTCACGTACTGGGAGCCCTTGTGGCGGGATGGCCGCCATTACCGGCCGCTCATCTCCCAGGAGGAAGAGGTACTCGCCCGCTACCTCGGGCCCGGCCGGGGGCGTTCGGCGCTCGACATCGGCTGCGGCGCCGGCGAGCTCGCCCGGCACCTGCACGAGCGCCTCGACTACCGCGTCACCGCTATTGACTGCGCCCCGACAGCGATCGCGACCGCCTCAGCCACACCACCGAATGCTGGTGAAATCGCCTTCCAGCTCCTGGACTTCGCTACCGACGACCTCAGACAGCTCCATGAGCCTGCCTACTCGGTCATCACCTGCCGTCTGGTCTACCGGTGGGTCGAGGACAAGCCAGGCTTCCTGCACCGAGTGCGCTCCCTCCTGGCGCCCGGAGGGATCTTCTGGGTCGTTACGGAACTGGCCGGCTGCCTGGAAGGAGAGGCAAAGAACCGCGGCCTCACCACGGCCGAGGCGGAGCAACTCGCAGCGAACTGGTCACGCTGCCGCACAGTCAATCTCGACCAGCTGTGCTGCTATGCCCTGCGCCCCTGACCACCCCGCCGCCCGCCGGGCCCATCGAGGAAGGAAGCGCCTGTGACAGGACAACTGAAAGCCAGACAACCCGATCAAGCCTCCACCAACGCCGGCGCTTTGCATGCTGCCCAGCTGACAGCAGAGGGGGCAGCGGCGAACGCAGACCAGGTCAACCAAAAGGCGTGGGAGGCCGTGGGCCGCCACTACTTTGAGCGACAGAAGCCGTGCCCCATCCCTGACTCCTGGGACTGGGCCATGTACGGCACCGGCCCCGGTGTCGAGGTACTCGGCGACGTCGCCGGGCAGCGGGTCCTCGATCTCGGCTGCGGCTCTGGCCGGCACGCCGCCTATCTCGCGGACCGCCACGGCGCACTGGTCGAAGGCGTGGACTACTCGACCACCCAACTCCAGCGAGCACAACACCACTTCGGGCACCTGAACGGGGTGCACTTCCACCATGCCGATGCCGTCGACCATCTCAAGTTCGCCGCCCCGTACGACGTGATCTACTCCGTGCTCGGCCTCATGTATGTCGACCCGCACCAGTTGCTTCCGGCGCTCGCTGAGGCCACACGGCCAGGCGCGCGGCTGGTGGCCTCCGTACTCCACACCTCCGTCACCGGCGTTGGCCCGTGCACGACTGTGACGCCGCGGACCGAGAAGCTGACGCTCCCCGGCGCAGGCACGCTGCCTGTGCGGATGTGGGTCCTGGCACCCGAAACCTGGGAGCGCCTCCTCGCGGAGCACAACTTCACCGTTGAAGCGATTACGGAAATCGGCCCGGAGAGCAGTGAGAGTCCCGTCTCGTGCCGACTCATCCAGGCCCGCCGGACGCACTCGACAAGTCCAACGCCAACACCTGCCGCGTGACCAGCGCCCTACGCCGCACGTCACAGGGTCCGGTGCGAGCAGCGGCTGACCACGCCCAGCAGGCAGCCATCACCGAGTCATCCAGGAGCACCATCCATGTACGGAAGATTGATAGAGGGGGCGGAGTCCCTACCTCGCCTGTCGCACGCTTGCTCCCTGGTGTCGGTGGCCGACTCTGGTGCCAGCACTTGCAAACGGCACGGGCCGGTCGCGAACCTTGCCGTCAACTCCCGCTCACGCCTCACGTGCCATGGGGTGTTTCGCGCCACCGTGGAGACAAGGGCGTGGCGTTTGCAACTTCGAGTTGGCTAATATGCGCGGACTACAAGTGTCGGAAGTGACGTATGTGGGTGGGCTGTTGAGCAGAACAGCCTTCGACCTGACGTTCCGACAGACCACACGGGGGTGGGCATGAAGTTCGACATGGGCAGTACGACGCTGTCCGGACTGACGAACAGCACGGTGGGCTCCAGTGGCGATCTCGGCACGCTGATCCGGATGTTGATCGCTGCCGCGGAGCCGCTGGAGGGCAAGTTCAACGGGGCGGGGAAGGTCGCGTTCGACTCGTTCAAGAACCGTTCGGACGAGATCACCGCTGCGCTGAACGGATCGCTGCAGTCGATCCTGGGCGGCCAGTCCGGCATGGACAACGCCTTCGGTACCGGTGACCAGGAGACCGAGGACAACGCCACCCAGCACATGGCTTCTGCGAACTTCGACGCTGCCCGGTTCTCCGGGCGATAGGGGGATCTCTCATGGCAAGTGACGACCGGCGCAGCTACGACACGGGCGCATCCGTGGAGGTGCAGGGCGGGCTGCAGGGGATCGTCGGCCAGTTGGAGCAGGTGCTGGCAGACCGGGACAGGGCCGTGAAGGCCGCGATGACGGAGTTCACCGCCGACGGGGTTTCGGACGAGTACCACGGCAAGGAACTGCGCTGGAACGCGGCGGCCAACGAGGTGCGCAACATCATCAAGCTGGTGCGCACGACGCTGGAGCAGAACGACGCCACCGCGCAGGCCACCTTGGCCAGGGCCAAGGCCGCAGTGGACGCCATCGGCTGACCCGGTCAACTCGGCCGCTCACAACTAGGGGGATGACGTGACGGGTTGGGACATCCAGCCTGCCGGGGTGAAGGGCACGCTCGCGGTGACCTCGATCTCGGTGGACTCTCTGCCGGCGCAGGTGAAGGCCTTCGCCTCGGATCTGGAAAGCGCGTCCAAGGGGGCAGGCACACTGAGCCAGGAGGGTTCGGACGGAGACGGCACCCCGGGACTCGTCGGGGCCGCACTCATGCAGTTCGCGCTGGCCCGCAGGGAACAGCTGGTGTTCATGCAGCGGCGTGCGGCCAAGTCTCTGCAGGGCGCCACCCTGGCGGCGGCCGCGTACGAAGCCGGCAACCTCGAGATGGCACAGCGAGCCCAGAGCGAGGCGCTCAAGGCGCCCGACATTCCTGATCTCAAGATGCCCGGAGTCGACGGCAAGGGCGCGAAGTGATCAAGCCGGAGGACATACCCAGGTTCACCGGAAACCTGGAGGTGCTGGAGAAGGCCGTCGCGGCACTCGACGCCGACGGATCCGGGTTCACTTCCACGGGCTCGGACATTCACAACCGGTTCCAGTCACTGGCCTCGTACTACGAGGCCCCTGAGGCCGAGAAGCTGTTCGCCACCACCGCCGCGGTGCAGACGACCGGGGAGAACCTCGGCAGCGATGTGGAGAGCGTGGCCCGCGCGCTCGGTGAGTACGCGAACGAGATCAGGCCGTTGGTGGCCCGGCTTGAGCAGTTGCGGAGCGAGGCGATCGCCTTCGTCGCCGAGGCCAAGCGCGGCCACGTCCTGATCAACAACTGGCAACGTGACCAGGACAAGGTCGACAAGAACGAGGAGCTGGTCAACGGCGTCACGGCCACGACGACCGCGTTCTGGGAAGCCGAACGCACCGCCGCGAACAAGATCATGGCCTTGTTCAGCTGCATCAAGTACCGGGCCAACGACGGATCCAACAAACCGGACATGTACGGGTTTTCGGCCGATGCCTTGAAGGATGCGGAGCTTCCCTGGGGCTCGGTCGAGGAGCGCACGTTCCTGCCCGGCAATATCGACCGGCACATCAAGAGCTTCGTCTGGGACGGGCTGATCGTCGACAACATCTGGGGGACGATCCAGGGCCTGGGCGCGCTGGTGGGCATCGGCGCGGATGCCTCCGACACATGGGCAGCCCTGGGCCGCGTATTCATCGGAGCGGGCGATTTCCTGCAAGACCCCCTGAACGACCGTCCGGGGGGCCTGGGGGACACGCCGTTCGGTCAGCAGAGCAGGAATGACGCCAAGGAGTTCGCCAAGGGCCTGGTTGCCTGGGA
The DNA here is from genome assembly GCF_044903445.1 of Streptomyces sp. NPDC019890. Taxonomy (NCBI): domain Bacteria; kingdom Bacillati; phylum Actinomycetota; class Actinomycetes; order Kitasatosporales; family Streptomycetaceae; genus Streptomyces; species Streptomyces sp. NPDC019890. Next base: position 815,571 of record NZ_JBJDQK010000001.1, read on the forward strand.
CATGTGGAGCGAAAACCCGGCCCGCGCCTCCGCCACGGTCGTCTTCAACGTCCTTACCCTCGGCGTGGGTCCGCTCAAGGCCGGAACGGCGGCCAAGGCCGGCCTCGGTGCCAAGGCAGCGGGCACGGCAGCCAAGATCGGTGAGCTGCTCGACCCTGTCTCGGCGACGGTCAAGGCGGCGGGAGCGGCCGCGCCGAAGATCGCGGAGATTACGGCTGGCCTCCGGAAGGCCGTCCCGGACCTCCCCGACCTCGGGGACGGGTCGGTCCGGCTCACGGACGGGTCCATCCTGCGGACGGTGGACGGGGAACTGGTCATCACGAAGCCGGACGGCAGCGTTGCGGAGAGGGCCGCCGCCGAACTGTCCGCCGCAGACCGCGCCGCCCTGGACGACGCCGCTCGCGCCCGTGAGCGGCCGCCGGCGAGCGTCGGGGCGGTCCATGCCCCTGGCGGCACCGCCCATGCAGGCGACGGGCTGCCCGCGCAGGCAAGTCGTGGTCCCTCCGACAGGGTCGACCATGATGCTCCGGTCGGGAGTGGACGCGGCGGCGCTGACGAAGCAGGCGGGCGCGGAGGACCGACTGTTCGAGGCGGTGCGCATTCGGGAGACGGTCAGGCACCAGCTGGCGGTGGCGGGTCTGGCGGCAACAGCTTGGCGGAAGGTGCCGACCGGGGCAGCTCGCACGGGTCAGCGGGCGAGCCTGATGCTTCGGAGAATGGAGCCGCGCAGTCCGGCAGCGATGACGGCGACTCTCCTGCCGCCGGTATTGATGAAGCTGACGAGGCAAACCAGGGTGCACCGCAGGGAGAACCTGACTGGTCTCGTCCGGCATTGCCTCCAGGTCAGGCGCAGTTGTCCCTGGCCGAAGTGCGGGCTCTCCGTGACAAGCGGACGCGGTGGTCCACCGCGGAGGTCTTCTTCCGTGAGATGTATGGGGGTGGGCCGGAGCGGCACTATCCCGTCCCCACGAGTCAGCATCCCCTTTACCCAGTGGAAGCCGCAGGGGGTCGAAAGGTAGACAGCCCTGTCGATTTGCCCGATGGCAGAACCCTTGCCATGGAAATCAAAACCTACCAGGAGTATCGGACAATCAAGCTGGAGGACGGAGGGAATCAGACCACCAAGGTAGAGGTTCCACTGAGTAAGCACATCAGGGAGCAGATTCATAAGGATCTCGCTTTACGCGAAATGGACCCCGGCTTCGATCCTCGCTGGATATTCACTCATGCACCGCCATCTCTCGAGCTCCGAAAGTACCTCATCCAGGCACGTATAATATTCGTGGAGTACGGCCCAACACCCAAGAAGACACCGTGATCCACGTGCCACCGAAAGGCGAGTAGACGTGCAGGGCAGCTCTCAGGAACCCCGATCCGAACTTCAGCATTGGAGTGAGGGCGGGCACAGTAATGCGCTTGCCATCGCGGACATGCTTGGAGTCCCGCGCGATGCGTACTCCAGCGATCCGCTGAATCTCATTGCGACGCTCCAAAATTACGTGTCCCGACTTCCCTTGACCGATTTCGAACAGTCCGACTGGGCAACGCTGCACAGTGATCTGACCTCATACCTAGCCGACGTCCTTGTTCATCGCCATGGCGCAACCTGGGTAGTCGCGGACGATGCGGCTGCGCCGCGGGGGTATCGGTATGTGATCGAAGCCACCGGGCTCGATCAGTCCCTCCATCGGGTCGATCCGGCCGATGTCGTGATGGTGGAGTTTCGCAATCTGCCGATCGAGGTCACTCGAATGATTGCCAATGCGGAACTTTCACTGGGCGTGACTCGCCCAATTGGCAACGCCTAACTTCAACTCGCCAGTGATGATTTCTGCCGCGCGAAGGGAACACTTAGCTCTGATTGACCCACGGGTTGAGTATTGGGCCATAGGCGTGCTTTAACGGTGGAGAACCTGGTGAACGGGTTGGTGGTGTCCGATTTGGTGGCCACGAGTCGAGTCCCTTCACCGACATTCTCTTGAATGCCGCTTCAATACAGAAGGAGCAACATGTCGTTGCCGCCCTATCCGTCGCCCGGTTCTCCCGGGACCGGGCAGCAGCCGTGGCAGTTCGCGTCCGCGACGGATCAGTACCCCGCTCACTTCGGCGCTGGGCTCCCTGTCTACCCCGTCAGCGGTCCCGAGCCGAGGCTGCCCGTTCTGGCGAGTGTGGGGACGCGGCTTGGGGCGCGGGTGCTCGACGTTGTCTTCTGGTTTGCCGGTTACTGGGTGCTCGCCCTACCGCTGACGATGTGGATCGACCTCTTGGGGCCGGAGGAGTCCGGATTGCCTCGGACGCTTCTGGTCGCCTGGATCACCGCGTCGCTCACGCTGTACTTCCCCTTCAGCATCGGGAAGTTCGGGATGACGCTCGGCAAGCGGATCTGCGGCATACGGATCACCCGGCGTGAGACAGGGGAACCGGTCGGATTCTGGCGTGCTGTCCTGCGGGAGCTGTTCTGGATCGTCTCGATCGTCATCCCGGTTCTCAACTTGTTGAACCCCTTGTGGTGCTGCTGGGACAAGCCGTTCCAGCAGTGTCTGCACGACAAGGTCGCAGACACCATGGCCGTGGAGCGGTAGGGCGGACAGGTCTGATGTCCCAGGACTACGACAGCCAGTTGCTGGAGTCGGTATCGGTTCGACGCCGGCGGATGTGTGACGCCCTGCTGTTCGGTGCCCAGCGGGGGCGGCGCTCGGCCAACGAGCGTTTGGGGAAAGTGTTCGCCGGGGTCGTGATCGCGGCGGTGTTGTGTGCCGGGTGTGTGGGGTGGTCGTTCATCTCGAACCGGCTGGCCGGGCAGGGGCAGGGGGCGGTGCCGGGCCCGGTGAGCAGTTCTGCTCGGTGATAAGTTCGATCGGATGGTGATCTTGGGGGCGGCAGCAGTGCAGCGTGCGGAGTTGAGCCGGGTCACTCTGGTGGGTGACCGGCGGCGCATAGATCTCGTGCTGCCTTCCGATGAACCAATAGGGCGGCTGCTGCCAGAGGTTATGCGGCTGCTAGGCGACCGGGTAGCGGCCCAGCCGATGCTGCGGCAGCTGGTCACCACCGACGGTTCGGTGATCCCTCAGGAGAGCACACTGGCGACGGCAGCCGTTCCTGACGGTGCGGTGCTGCGGCTGGTGCGAGTGGAGGATGTGCCGTCGGCCGCGGTGGTGCATGACGTCACCGATGAAGTGGCCGAGGATCTCGGCGTACGGGCATGGCGGTGGCAGCCCGCGGCGCGGAGGGTGACGGCGGGAGTCGTCACGGTGTGTCTGGCCGCAACGGCGGCGCTTCTGGCACGGGGCGAGTTTTCCGCGGCGAGTGTGGGTGCTGTCCTCCCCTTCATCGCAGTGGTGTTGGCGGGCTGCGGCGCTCTGGCCGGCCGGCTGGGCAATCGTGGGCTCGCCACCACCCTGGTCGCGAGCGGTGGTGCGCTGGCCGTGCTGGGCGCCTGGCTGCTGGCCGACGCACATGAATGGTCCGGTCCGCAGCGGCTGGCCGGTGTGGCCGGAGCCGTCGCGCTGACGTTGCTCCTCCTTGGCTGGTTCTCGCCGCTGGGGCGCGGAGGAATGCTCGGCGCGGGCTCGGTCGCTGCGATTGGCCTCAGCTGGGAGGTCGTATCCGCCTTGCAGAGCGGCGCGGAAACCGCGGCTCAACAAGCCAGGCTCGGCACGGTGCTGGCAGTGACGTCCGTGGTGGTGCTGGGGGTGCTGCCGCGTGTGGCCCTGATGGGCGCCGGGCTGACCCGGCTGGACGACACGCGCTCTGCAGGGGCTTCGGTGAGTCGGCATCAGGTCGCCACAGCGTTGGCGGCCGCCCATCGAGGGTTGGTGCTGACGACGATGATTGTTACGGTCTCCGCCGGGGCCGCCGGCTTGCTTGTGGTCAGCGAGCGGAACGCGTGGACCGTCGTCCTGGCGTCTGTCGTGACCGTGGTGCTGCTGTTGCGCGCGCGGGCGTTTCCGCTCGTGGCCGAGGTCGTGGTGCTCCTGGCCGTGGGGCTGGTTCTCGCGGTCCGCCTGACGATGCTGTGGCTGGGGCACTCTGCCGGGTACGGGGCGCTCGCCCTGGTGGCAGGGCTGGCAGCAGCCGGACTCGTTGTGCTGGCAGTGGAGCCTGCTGAGCATGTACGGGTGCGTCTGCGGCGGATCGGGGACGTGGCGGAGTCCGTCGGAGTCGTTCTCCTGTTCCCGCTGGCGATCGGCGTGTTCGGCGTGTACGGGCGTCTGCTCGACACGTTCCGGTAGGGGGTACGCGATGGCGGGGGGCGACTGGCAGCGGGACGTACTGCGGGAACTGCGGCAGCCGGGTGCGGTGCCGGACCAGGCCACAACACCGGACGATCCGCAGCCTCCCGGCACCGCCGCGCCAGCGGCTCCGGCAGCGACGGTACCGACCGTGACCGGAGCCACCCCGGCCCCCCAATCCCCCATGCCCACCCCCGAGTCCGTCCCCGTCATCGATCCGCGGCTCGCCCTCGTCAAAGGCCGCCCTCAGCACGGTGATTCCGTGGTCCGGCGCACCGGGCACTCCCTTCGCCGCTTGACCTCCTCCGCCGCACGGGACGTCGCCGAGGCGACCCGTATCGCGGAGCAGTTGCAGCAACCGGTCACCACCGGGCGGCACATCGCGGTGACCAGCATCCGCGGCGGGGCGGGCAAGAGCACCGTGTCCGCGTTGCTGAGCCGGATCTTCAATCACTACCGGCACGACCCGGTGCTGAGCCTGGAGGCCGATACGGCCCTGGGCACGCTGCCGGTGCGGCTGGGCGCGGAGTCGGTCCGCTGGTCGTGCGCCGATCTGGCGCGGATCCTGAAGCCGTCGATGCAGCTGACCGACATCACCGGCTATCTGGTGCCGCTGGAAGACGGCGGGTGGCTGCTGCCCGCTGGGCAGGGACGTGTGGGCGCTCAACTCGACATCCGTACCTATCGATTGGTGACCGTGGCGTTGCGCCGCTACTTCGGAGTGACAGTGATCGACTGCGAATCGCTTCCGGGCGACATCGCACGTACCGCGGTGGACACCGCCCACGGCCGGGTTCTGGTGGCCCCCGCCACCGTGGAGGGGGTCGTGGGTGCGCGGACGGTGCTGGACTGGATGGCGGGCCTGCCGCGCACCGCGCTGCCCGGCACGGTAGTCGCACTCACCTCGGTCTCGCCGGACATGACGACCGATCTGAAGGCGGCTGCCCGGCATCTGCAGGAGACCGGCGTGCCCGTGATCGGGATTCCGTACGACCGGCATCTGGCGGCGGGCGGTCCGGTCCGCACCGATCTGCTGGGACAGGCCACCCGGCAGAGCGCCACCCTGCTGGCCGCTGAGGTCTTGCGGCGGGCGGCGGCGCTGCGATGACCCACCGTCTGATCCACCGGCCGGCCCGCTCCACGCATCCGCTCCCGCAGCCGGCCCCCGTCACGGTCGAGGCGCCGCCGAATCTGCCCGAGGGCAAGATCGGCAATGCGGCGACAGCCATGCTGCCCATGGCCGGCGTCATGGGCTCGGTCGTGATGATGACGGTGATCCGCAACAGCCAGTTCGCCGCCATCGGTGCGGTGGTGCTCGTCTTCGCCTTGCTGGGAGCAGTCGCTCTCTTCGTGTCCCAGCGCGGCAAAGCTCAGCGCACCCGGCGGTCCCAGCGTGAGCGGTATCTGGAGTATCTGGAGGAACTTCGCCAGGAGTTCGGCCGCCTGGAGCGGGAACGCAGGGAAACGGCCCGGCTGCTCAGCCCGCCGCCCAAGGCGCTCTACGACATCGTGCGCGACCCGTCACGGCTGTGGGAACGGCGTCGCCCGGACGCGGACTTCCTGCAGATGAGGGTCGGCACGGGCACGGTCCCTCAGCAGGAGCTGACGATCGGACAGCAGAGCGGCAGCAGTGTGCTGACACCGCCAGATCCCTTCATGCTCAACGAGGCGAACGCCCTGATCTCACGCTTCACGGCCGCCGCCGACTTCCCGCTGACCGTCCCGCTGGACCGCGTCGGCAATGTGAGCATCATCGGCGATCGCGAAGCCGTCGTGCGCGTCACCCGCACCCTGCTGGTCCAGACGGCAGTGGCGCACTCGCCGGATGACGTCGCTGTGGCCCTCGGATTCCCGGGGGAGCGCGAGGACGACTGGGCATGGGCCAAGTGGCTGCCGCATGCGCTGGCCCTCGACAGCGGCGACGGCCCGGTCGCTGCCCGGCGCACCGCGCCCAGCCTCACCCAGCTCGCGAAACTGATCGGGCCGGATCTGCGCGGGCGTGCCGCCTACGCGGCGGAGGTACGGCGGGGTCTGTCCAGCCGCGATGCGTTGCGCATGACCGGCCGGCTCGTGGTGATCAGCGACGAGTACGGACAGGATGCGGCCGAACTCCCCCGGCCCGACGAGGCGGTCACCCTTTCCGACATGGGTGTCACGGTGCTGCATCTGCTGGAAAAGCAGGTTCAGGAGCCCGACCAGGTGGCGGTACGGATCCTTGTGGACGGCGACCAGGTGACGATCGAGGACCTGCGCACCCCCCAGGCCCGTCCGGCGCACGGCGCCCTCGACGTACTGACGGCGCCCGGCGCGGAGGGGCTGGCCCGGATGCTGGCGCCCCTGCGGCTGTCGGCCGAATCCGTATCCAAGGGCACACCTGTCTCCGGCCCCGTGGACTTCGCCCAGTTGCTCGGAGTGGACGATCCGGCGGCCCTGGATCTGGACGCCTTGTGGGCGCCGCGGGGCGAGCGGGCTTTTCTGCGCGTGCCGATCGGCCTGAACGACCGCCACGAGCCAGTGCTCTTGGATCTCAAGGAGTCCTCGGAGCTCGGCATGGGGCCGCACGGTCTGTGCGTGGGCGCCACCGGCTCCGGCAAGAGTGAGCTGCTGCGTACGCTCGTCCTCGCCCTGGTCGCCACCCATCCGCCGGAGGATCTGGCCCTGGTTCTGGTCGACTACAAGGGCGGCGCGACCTTCGCACCGTTCGCGGACCTGCCGCACGTCGCCGGTGTCATCACCAACCTGGAGAATCAGGCCGGACTCGTCGAGCGCGTCCACACCAGCCTCGCCGGTGAGGTCAAGCGCCGCCAGCAGGTGCTGAAGGACGCGGGCAACATCGCCGACATCGGGCACTACGCGGCGCTGCGCGCCCAGAAGCCGGAACTGGAACCGCTGCCGCATCTCTTCGTCGTCATCGACGAGTTCGGTGAACTGCTCACCGCCAAGCCGGACTTCATCGATCTCTTCCTCTCCATCGGCCGGATCGGCCGCTCGATCGGCGTGCACCTGCTGCTCTCCAGCCAGCGCATCGAGGGCGGCAAACTCAAAGGCCTCGACACCTATCTCTCGTACCGGCTCGGCCTGCGGACGTTCTCGGCCGACGAGTCGCGCACCGTGCTGGACACCACCGACGCGTTCCATCTCCCGCCGCTGCCCGGCTTCGGCTACCTCAAGGTCGACACCTCCACGTACGAACGCTTCAAAGCGGGGTACGTCTCCGGGGCCTACCGCGGCCCTGCTCTGCGGGAGGCGGTGAGCGAGGAGCCGACGGCCATTCCCTACGGTGTCTTCAACACGCTGGCCGGTCTGGACACAGCGGCCGCGACCGTTCCCGAGATGCGGGAACGGGAGACCGGACCGACCGTGATGTCGGTGATGGGCGACCAACTGCGGGCACCGGCAGCACCCGTGCGGCGGATCTGGCTGCCCCCGCTCCCCTCCGCGCTCACCCTCGATACCGCCGCCGGTCCTGTCGAGGCCTCCGAGCGAGGCCTCCACCTCGCCCGGCCCTCAGGGACGATGCGCGTGCCGCTGGGCCTGCTGGACGACCCGGCCCGGCAGTGGCAAGGCCCCTGGAACCTCGACCTCACCGTGGCCGGCGGCCATGTCGCCGTCATCGGGGGCCCGCAGTCGGGGAAGACAACCCTGCTGCGCACGCTCGCCCTCTCGCTGGCCATGACCCACACACCTCAGGAAGTCGCGATCTACGGCCTCGATCTGGTCGGCGGCGGCCTCGCCGCCCTGGCCGGGCTGCCGCACGTCGGCGGGGTCGCCGGACGCATGGACCGCGAGCGGGCCGCACGCACGGTCGCGGAGATGCGCGCCATGCTCGGCGCGCGGGAGGAACTCTTCCGCGAGCTGGGCATTGACTCCATCGACCAGCTTCGTGCCCTGCGCGCCGCAGGGCAGGTTCCCCAGCTGCCGTCCACCGACATCGTCCTGATCATCGACGGCTTCGGCGCGCTGCGCGACGACTTCGACGACCTGGACGACACGGTGGCCGAACTGCTGCGCAGGGGAAGCGGCTACGGCATACACATCGTCGCCGGCATGCTCCGCTGGGGCGACGTCCGTATCGCCACCCAATCGCTGTTCGGCACACGCACGGAACTGCGGCTCAACGACCCGGCGGACTCCGGCATCGACCGCAAACTCTCCGAGACGCTCGCCCCCGACGAGCCGGGGCGGATCCTCACCGACGCCAAGCTCTTCGCCCAGGTCGCCCTGCCCCGTATCGACGCCGTTGCCTCGGCCGTCGGGATCGGTCCGGCTCTGGAGGAGGCCGCTCGCACCGTCCGTGCCACCTGGCACGGCGAACTTGCTGCTCCCGTACGGGTGTTGCCAACCAGGCTGGCTGCCGAGCGGCTGCCGACCGTGGACGCGGAGCCGCAGCGGATCCCCATCGGACTCGGCCAGGACGACCTGGAGCCCGTGCTCCTCGACCTGTTCGAGCACGACCAGCATCTGCTCATCCTCGGCGACACCGAGTGCGGCCGAACCAACCTCCTCAAGCTCGTCGCCCGGCAGCTTATTGATCGCTATACGGAGGACGAGCTGGTCTTCGCGGTCGTGGACCCGCGCCGCGGGCTGCGCGGAGTGGTCCCGGAGCCGTACCGAGGCGGATACGCCCACAACGCGAAGCTCGCCTCCGCGTTGTCGACCGGTATCGCGACGGAACTCGAGAAGCGGCTGCCCGACGACACCGCGGATCACGATGCCCTGGCGGACGCTCCCGGCTTCACCGGACCGCGGATCGTCGTCCTCGTCGACGACTACGACATCCTCACCACCGGCGGACAGCAGCCGCTGGCGCCGTTCCTGCCATATGTCTCCTCCGCGGAGGACATCGGGCTGCACTTCGTCGTCGCCCGCCGTGTGGCAGGCTCATCCCGCGCTCTGTACGAGCCATTTCTGACTACCTTGCGCGAGACGGGAACGGCGGCCGTCGTGATGAGCGGCGACCGCTCCGAGGGGCAGCTGTTCCCGGGCATGTACGCATCCGCGCAGCCGCCGGGCCGCGGCACGCTCGTACGCCGTGGCCGGCCGAACCAGCTGATACAGACCGCTCTCAAGCCGGAAGATGCAGGACACGCCCTGTGACGAAAGACGTCATCGCTCTCACTCCGAAGATGCCCGATGTGTGGACCGTCCTGGCCGGACTCCACGCCGGTGGGCCGGACCTGGGTGTGGCCACCACCGCGGAAGGGGCTGTGATCCAGCTCTGCGCACCGGGCGGCCGCCCTCTGGTCTCCATCGAGGCACCGATCTTCGTTCAAACCCCGGGGGAGGTCGAACGGCTGTTGGGCACTGCGGCTCCGGGCGCACCCACAGCACCGTTTTGGTGGACGGAAGCCCGTGCCTCCACCGCCGTCCCCGAGGCCGAACGCCTGGCCGGATCGTTCGCCGGCCGTCTCACCACCGTGCTCGGCGGCGCCACCTGGCCGCCCGAGGCCGCACACACCGCCGTCGTCCCGCTCACCTCGGACATCACCGCGCTGCCAGCGGCCGACGACGCCCTGCCCGCCGTGGACGTACTCACCGGATCCACGGCCGTCGTCATTTCCGAGCGACCGCTCGTGGCGATGACCGCGTGGCTCTCCGACATTCTGAGCCTATGCACCGAAGCCGAAACGGCGCTGCACATCGTCACCCCGCCCCACACACGCCTCACCCTGGCCACGCGCACCGCACTGACGGGCGCGCCCAACCGCTGGGTCGTCCAGGACGAGGAATGCGGCTACTACGACGGCCTCTCCGGAACCGTACTGCGCTGGCAGGACGGCACGTTCGCCCCTGTCCGCGCCGACGACGGCGTGACAGTCGCCGCCTCGTCGTTCACCCAGGGTGACGTGACGGAAGAGCGGCAACTAATCCTCTCCTTCAGCACCCGACACACTCCCGACGAGCAACTCGTCCTCGGCCGCGCCCTTGAGGCAGCATGGCAGGCACTCACCGGCTCCGCTCCAGCTGGCTGGAGCACCGCCGAGCCGATCAACCTGCCATGGTCCACCCGCCAGTTGACGGACCTCGCACGCCATCGAGCTCCCAGCCCCACATGGCTCCTCGCCATCGGCTCCCCCAACCGTCCAGCCATGGCCACCCTGCGGATCATCCGGACCAAGGACGGCGTCGAGGAGGAGATCACCTTCGTCACCGGCTACGGCCACGACGAGACCCCACCGCTGGACGCGATCGAGCCCCTCGCCGAGACGCTCGCCACCCGGCACGGCCTCATGTCCCTGATCGCCTCCCTGCGTGCCGGACGCCGGGATCTGACCGTGCCTCCCCAACTGGAAGCACCGCCCGTCCCCGTCGCCTTCGCCCTCGGGCCGGACAGCGTCAGCGACATCGGCCTCGACCACGCCCGCCGCCCACCGCTGAACCTCCGCCCCCTTCAGCTCGGTCCCGACACCCATCCGGGGCTGCACTACCCCCTCGGTGACGGCACCAACGCCCAGGCCTGGGACACGCTCCAGCAACTCACACAGCACCTCCGCACTCCGTAGCAAGCATCCACACTGGTCGGGCAGCTCCCATCGCCGGACTGGGGTCCGCAGCAGACATTGCCCAATTCAGGATGTAGGCCGGGCGTTGCCGACGCGGGTGGACGATCCAGTGCTCGGCTGCCGGACAGAACCCGAGCGACGGCTGCAACATGCGGATAGAGGTACTGCTCGCGGATGCGGTTGATGCCCGTACGTCCTGCCCGGCTGCAAGCTGGTCGGGGATAGGTGGTCCGTGGGTCGATCTTCGTTCCGCAAAGGGGCGTCGACGGCCCTTTCTGCTCTGCCTACTGACGACCAGGACCGCTCTTTCATCCAGTGGCGCAAGGCGTCAACCGTCGTGCCATGAGTTCCTGGCTGGCGCAGGCGCAGTGACATTGCTGAGGTGATATCACCGCGGGGATAGGGAGTTTGGCCCTTCCTGGGCATGGTGGTTGTCCCCCGCCTGGCCGGGCTTCCGCTGGAGGACTTGGTTGTCCTCCGGGACTGTCCCGTTAGGCCGGCGAGGATCCGTTCGCCTGTGGGAAATCGCGTTGATGCTCTGGCTCACAGCCCTGCGAGAGGTCTCAGCTATGCCGCGCCGCCAGCTCGAAGAGTTCCCCTACGCGTTCAAGGTTCCGGCCGCCGTCGAGGAAGTAGCGCCCGCGCGACGTCGTATTGTCGAGCGCGCTCGGCACCTCGGCGTGGTCATGGACGACGAGCTACAGGGTGACCTGGAGCTGGTGTCGGGTGAGGTCGTCGCGAACTCAATCACGCACACGGGAGCGCCATGCGTGGTGTGCGTGCGGTGGACCGGGGAGCGGCTGCGTGTGGAGGTCACCGACGTCGACTCCTCCGAGTTGAGCGCATCAGCGGCTGGGGCGGAGGACGAAAGCGGACGCGGCCTCGTCCTCGTCCTCGTGGACGCGCTGGCGACCGCCTGGGGAACGCAGCCGTGCTCAGCAGGGAAGACCACGTGGTTCGAGTTGGCGGCCCGCATGGCCATGACCTTCCCGGAGTCCGCCGTGACGGCGTCGTCCGCTGCAATGCGTGCAGGGCGCGCGCTCGTCACCTGCACGGATGATCTCGGCATTTCCCACCCTGGAGGTAAACCTCTGCCGATATCCAGCCGAGTGCTGCACCATCACGAAGCGTTCCGCCTGGCCGGATCACCGACGACCCCCGCGCCCAACTGGTGATGATTGGGGACACCCCCCCCATGGCGATATCGCCGACACGACCAGGGTCGGCATCGACGCGATCTGCCTGCGCCGCGGTGCCGATCTCGCCTAACGATTACGGACCTTGGCCGGACCTGCTGGTACGTGGCCGGGGGTGGAGGTCCACCACCCAAGCCACCAACCCGGCCCGGCACGCGCCCTACTACCGCCTCGTTGCCCGCAACCGCGCTGGGGTGCCCACCGGAGCCTTCCCGCCCCGCTCGTCCCTCTTTAACTCGGCGTGCGGACGGTGCTCAGCATCCGCCGTTGCTGGGGCTCAGGACATCTCGAGGTGTCGTTGCGCGGCCTGGCCGAAGGCCTGCGCGGTGGCCACGGCGAGCGGCGGTCGATGAAGTGGCGGACCGTGGCCCACGACAACCTCACCGCCGCGTCCTGCGCTGGCCATCGGCTGGTTCGGCACGTCGATCATGGAACACCTGGAGGCGTACAGTTCCCGGCTCGACGTGCGGCAGGGCGGCGGCGCCATGGGGCTTTCGCGGGGGCTTCCGGTGAAGTGCAACCTCGTGGTCTTTGTGCAAACGGCTGCGCGGCCTGTGACTGCCCGTCACAATCAGTGGTCATGGGAAGGCGGCGCCGCGGTTGGGCTGCCAAGTACGGGGATTGTGTGGTGGGGACCGTGGCGTTACAGGTCTTCATCAGCCATGGGGCGGGCAAGGACCAGTGTGTCGAGGACGCAGTCAACTTGCTTGTGCCAAGGCTGAAGGAGCTCGGCTACGAGGTCTTTTGGGATCTTGAGAGCCTACGCAAGGGCGACGTTTGGGCCGAAGAGCTCTACACAGCGCTGTTTCGGTGCGACGCGGCTGTGGTGCTGCTCGGCCCGAAGACGGTGGATGATTCGGAGTGGGTGCGGCGGGAGACCGAGGTCCTCATGTCGCGGCACGTGATGCACAGCCTGCCTCACGTATTGCCGGGTCTATTGGGCAACGTTGACACGAAACGTGCGCGTAAGCAGGGATTCGGCCCTCTGCTGCGCTTGCAGGCGGCTATCGAGGACCGGTCATCCAACCCGAATCCACCTCCCTGGGGTGAAGCAGCGGCGAATCAGGTAGTCGAGTGGATCCTCGAGGAGTTCGCCCATGTCGGTCCGGTGAGCCAAAATGAGGCCGTCTTCGAGTGGGCCGAGCGCATCGCTGCCTATCTCGACAAGGCGAGCAAGCGCGGGGCGAAGCAGGTTTTGGCTGCCGCTCAGCGACTGGGGCTGGAAGGCGCTGACCTGACCCAGATCATGTCGCGGATTGGGTCGGATCTGCTGCTGTCCTTCCGGCTCCTGGCCGCGGCGGGCCAGGGCATCGTCCTCGCCCAAGCACTTGCCGAGTTACACCCTGTTCTAGACAGGTCGCTGCGTGGGCTGGCCGAGCAGCTTGTACCTGGCTGGGTGAACCAGGACGCCGCGCAGTGCTTCCTACCCCAGCAGAGCGACTACGGCGTGCAGGGGCGCATCATCGTCTTCCCGGCCTACGACGGCTGGATGGCTGAACACCATGTCAAACGTGCCCTGTTCGTCAAGCCAGCGAGCTGGCGGGTCGCCGAGCTCGGCGACGAGGAGGAGTTGCCGTGGGACGAGCAGCACCCGACCGAGCGCCTGCATGATGCCTGCACGCAGCGTCTGTATGACCTGTTCCGCCTGCCGCGGTGGGCGGAGTTGGAGACGGTCGAGCAGACGCCGGGTGTTTTCGAGTACCTGGTTGTCAGTTTGAGCGACTTCCCGCTGGATGCCGTAGCAGAGGTAGCCCGTTCCTTTCAGGAGCGCTACCCCTGGCTGGGGTTCGTGATTCTTGCCCCCGATCAGGTGCCGGACGAGAAGGAGCTGGAGGCGCATGGTCTCACCGAAGCGGTGCCGGTTGAGCCGCGCCCGAGCCTCAAGCAGCAGACCGATGCCTTCCGGCTCCAGGCCACCATCGATGACCTACTCGACCAGTGCGGATAACCGGCTGGCGCTGGCGGGTGCCTGAACCCCTGGAGGAGGAGCAGAACGGTGACTGAGACAAACGCAACGGACATGCCTGACCGCCGAGATGGGCTGGTCTACGTCATGCCGGAGGATTTACGACTGGCGGTCAAGGTGGCGAAGGCGACGGGCCGCCCGCTGCTGTTGCGGGGAAATCCCGGGTCGGGTAAGTCATCACTGGCTCCGTATGTCGCGCGCAAGGAAAAGTGGCGGTACTACGAGTACGTGGTGACGTCGCAGACCCGTGCGACGGATCTGCTGTGGACGTTCGACGGAGTCCGCCGACTCGCGGACGCGCAGATCGCGCGGTTCGGCGAGGGGAGCAAGCAGCAGGTTGACGAGGACGCCTACGTGGAGCCCGGTCCTTTGTGGTGGGCGTTTGCACCGAAGTCGGCTGCCGCCGTGGCGAGGAAGGCCCATGCGGCTCGCGTGGCCCGTGGGACTGCCCAGACTGAGAGCACTGACCCGAGCAACAAGCGGTGGAACAGGGGCAGGCGCACCGACCGGGCGGTGGTGCTGATCGACGAGATCGACAAGGCTGACCCCGATGTACCCAACGGTCTGCTTGTTCCCCTGGCCTCCAACGGGTTCACCGTGACCGAGACCGGGCGCCGGGTCGACGTGGAGCCGGCTCACAAGCCTCATGAGGATGCACCGTTCTCACGCCACCTGGTGATCATCACGACGAATGAGGAGCGGGAACTGCCACAAGCGTTCTTACGGCGCTGTGTCATCGCCAGCGCTCCGGAACCGGAGAAGACGGGGGAGCTAGTGGCCATCGCCAGAGCGCATCTCAAAGCCCGGCTTACCCGCGTCAGTCGGCAGGACGAAGCCCTTGCGAAAGCACTGGCCGACGAACTGCTCGAGGTGAGGACCGCAGCTTTCAAGGACGGCATCAGGCCACCCAGCACGGCCGAGTACCTGGATGCCCTGTGGGCCTGCCGTGCGTTGGACATCAAGGTCGGCGGTGACGATTGGGAGAAGCTCCGCGGTCTGACACTGGTCAAGCCTCAGCACATGAAGGGCTGAGGATGTCCAGGAAACCGAGCGAAGACCCCTTCTGGGAGCAACAGCGTCTGTCTCCCGAGGGGGAGAATTGGATTGGCGACATGGCTCGCGCCATGGCAGCTCTCGACGGCGAGGACGACAACAGCTTCCCCAAAGTAGCTGCCATGCTCGGTCTGCGGAAACCTCCCGTTGGCAGGTCGGCCCGTTCCTCGGAGCAGACTGCTTCCACCGGTGAACCGACCGCCGCCCAGCCGCCGGATTCGAAGTCAGCGCCCCTGCGGACCGGAGGTCTGGCACCTGCGTCACATAGTCAGCCCGACCTCCCCATGTCCTTGCTTGTGCCGCTAGGAACCGAGCTGGCCGTGCAGCGTTCCTGGACGCAGCCGGTTCTGCAGGAAAGGCCGGTGCGGCGGAGCCACCGGCGCAGTCTCTACCAGCCGCTGCTGCCGCCCCGCACAGAGGCGGCCATTTTGCGCCTGCTTCTGTCGCGGGTGGTCAACGAGGGGCCCATCGATGTAGAGCGCATGCTTACCACGCTGGCCAGCGGCTCCTATGTTTCCGAACTGCCGCGTCAGCCCATCCGGACACTACGTTTTGGCGTGCAGGTCCTCGTCGACCTCGGCGTCGGCATGCAGCTGTTCATGCGGGATCAACAAGAGCTCTTGGAGCGTATCGCCGCGATCGTCGGCCGCCACACGTGCGATGTGCGCTACTTCGGCGGCAGTCCCTTGCGTAATGGTGCTAGCGGTGGCTGGACGTGGAAGCCCTATGTGGCGCCGCCTCTGGGCACCCGGGTGCTGATCCTCAGCGACTTCGGCCAGCACCAGGCTCCTCACGCCAGCGAGGCAGCGGCACCTCGTGACTGGCAGAAGACGGTGACGATTTTGCAGCGCGGCGGGTGTTTGCCGGTCGGCCTGACGCCCTTGCCGCCTGCACGGCAACCAGCCTGGCTGCGTGCCCTGATGCCCGTCCTGACGTGGGACCGCACGACGACGGCCGCCACGGCCTACGCGAGGCTGGCATGAGACGCCGCACGCGCATCCCCGACCATGAACTGCACCGGGAACCTTCGGTAGACGATTTGCCTCTTTCGGCCCTGTTGCTGGCGACCGCTCTGGCGTCCGCGGTGCGGATCGAACCCGAACTCATCCGCGTCGTGCGGCTGCGCGTCCGGCCCACTCTGGACGTCGGAGCCGAGTCCAGCCTGTGGTTCGGCCCGTGGGCAGCCCATCGCCCCGGCCAGTACATGGTTTTGCGCCGTCCAGTTCTGCTGGCGGTCCGCCAAAAGCTGGTCCATGAGTTGCAGCAGAGTTCCCCCGGTGACGCCATCCGCACGGTCGGCGAGATCATTGAGCAAGTCCATCACGATCTTCCTCCCGTGCTCGCCATGGAAGAGCAGGTCACCTGGAACGCCCTCCTAGCCGACGCGGGCGTCGATCCTCCCGCCGATCTCGACCAGATGCTGCAGTCCGCTCTGCGTACGGCCGTGGAAGACCCTCACCGCCGTGACGGCCTACGCCGCTGGTTCTCGCAGGCGTGGCACCGTCTACCCGAACGCGCCCGCCAGACCTCAACAGCCCTCGATCTGCATGAGCTGTTGGGGGAACCGGGCGGACATCTCTATTCCGCCGAACTAGGACCAAGTGTCTCCGCCCACGTCCGCGATGTCGTCCTGCCGGTACGACACGACGGCGCCAGTCTTGCCTTCGGCGACTCGACCTGGCCGGCCGATGGCATCCTGGTGCCCGACACCCAACCCCGCATTCTGCAGGTCACTCACGACGTCAACGAGTGGCGGGATGCGGTGGAAGTTCGCGTCCCGCGCTCAGGATTCACCGCAACCGAAGCTACTCACGTACCGATGTACGTCCGCACCGCACGCGGCCTTGTCTACCGGGTGGGTGCGCCAGGCGGATCCGAAGTCATCAGCCGCCCACCGTCGGGACACCCCTTCGCGCGCAAACTGCTGGGACGCCCGATCGCTGACCTCAAAGACCACGACTACCTGCACTTCGGCATCGCACCGCGGCTGCCTGACATCCAGCGCACGGGTGTCATTCCTCCGCTGGAGACCTATCAACCCCGCCGCGTCGACGCCCTCCTGCGAAGCCGCATCGAGTCAGCACGCCACCACAGTCAGCTCGTGGTCGTCCGCGGTCGTCGCGGAAGCGGCCGCACGCGCACGGCGTGGGAGGCCCTGCGCAGCAGCCTGGCCAACTGGTGGGCCTGGTCGCCGCCACCCATCGACCGTAACCAGGCGATCTTGCGCGCCCTGAATAACGACGGCATAGGTTCGCACACCGTACTGTGGCTCGATGACCTCGACGTCGCCCTGGCCGACCCGGACACCGGCGAAGCACTAGCGAACGCTCTCATCGAACTCCTGGAAGATCCTGCCCGACATCCGGTCCTTCTCCTGGCCACCATCCAGGACGTACACGTGCGCCTGCCCCGCTTGGGACAAGCCTCCAACGCACTACTGCGACACGCAGAGACGCTGGACATCACACGAGGCACGCTCAGGGCACAGCCGTTCTACACCCGCACGTATCCGGTTGGTTCGCTGCCGCCGGCTCCACGTCAGCCAGCCGGCCGTCAGGCCGCCCTCGAAGGCGTTCTCAGTGCCCTGAGCAGGGACCGCAGAGCCACGACCCTCACACTGATCACCGGGGTAGGGGGCGTCGGGAAGACCACGCTGGCTGTCCAGGCCGCACATCTTGCCCGCCGACGCGGCTGGTTCAGCGGTGGCGTACTCAAGGCGGCGATGGGTTACGAAGCGTCCCCCTGGCCAGTCCTGCTGAGAGAACTGGGCTGTGGAGACTATGGACGGGACGAAGACGAGAGCAGCCTGCGCGCCCTGTGCGCGGCTCAGCTCATGCTCCTGGGCGATCGAACGCGCCCGGTCCTCCTGGTCCTCGACGACGTCACACAACCGCAGCTGCGTGACATTGCCGCAATCACGCCATCGGGCTTCACCTTGCTCGCCACCTCGCACCAGGCCATCACTCTGCCTGACGTCCGCATGATTGAGCTCGGCCCACTGCACGAGGAGGACGCGCTGCAGCTGCTGCAGTTCTTCCTCGAGCAGCGCAGCCCCGAAGACACGCGAATCCATCGCGGCCCTCTCGTGGCCCGAGAGATCGTAAGACTGTGCGGTCGCTTCCCCCTGGCCCTGGCCATCGCTGCAGGCTGGCTGACAGCCGACCCCGGCCGAAGCCTCGCCGAACTCCAGGCTCTGTTGCAGCGCCACTCAGCGCTTGATCTGCCGCACTATGGCGACACCCCCGTGCGCCGGGCACTGGACATCACCTTCCAACGCGTCACCCCTCAGCAGAGGAGCGCCTTCTGCCTACTCGCGCTGCTGCCTGGTCCCGATTTCTCCGACCTCACTGCCTCCGTGCTCATAGAGCAGCCAGAAAACATACATCGGGTCCTCGAGAACTTCGCCTTGTACCACTTGATCACGAAGAACGAGGAAAGCGGCCGCTGGCAGATGCATCCCATTTTGCAGACCTACGGACGGGCTGTCGCCGACGAGTACCTCAAGGGCGCAGAGGTGTACGCAGCGCAAATGAGAGTTGTCGACTCTGCGCTCAGCAAACTTGTAGAGGCCGACAGACTCACGCGTGGGCATCGAGCCCAGGCCAAGGACATCGCCGCCGCCGAACAGCGCAATGCGGCTCTCGCCTGGCTGCGAGCCGAGCAGGAGAGCTTGGTCGCGCTCGCCGGGGCCTGCTTTGAGTGGGGGCAGAAAGATAAGGCCTCCGACCTGGCCATGGGCCTTGCCCCCTTCCTCTTCCGTCAAAAGGAGTTCACCTCGCTGCTTCAGCTGATGGCAGAGGTCTACAGTTGGGCTCAGCAGCAGGGGGACGGCGAGATGCAAACCGCCGCCTTGAACAATCTGGCCGTCAGTAACGCAGCCAAAGGCGACTACGAACAAGCTCGCGCGGCCCTTGCCAAGGCAGCAGATCTTCCGACCGCGCGTAGCCAGAGTGCCAACTACCTGCAGATGCTCAGCAATCTGGGTGCCGTTCTGCTCCATGCAGACCAGACGCAGGAGGCGATCGTGGTCCTCAAGGACGCCCTTGCCCAGCACCAAGCGGACAGGCCAGCTGGCCTGGTCTCACTACTGTGTAACCTCGGCGCCGCACTGCACCAGGCCGGTGACGCCGGGCAGGCTCTGCGCGTGCTTGTACAGGCTGAACAGCAATCCACTCGCTCCCCGCTCCCCGCGGCTGAAGAAGGCTCACTCTTTCGCAATCTTGCCGAGGTCCTCGCCGACACCGGAAACACCGAGCGAGCCACCTACTGCTTCGAACGGGCCCTGGCCAGCTTCACCGTGCTCGGCGACCACGAAGCGCAGGCCCGGGTACATCGAGACCTAGGTGGCCTGTATCTGCGGAGCGAGCTCGCCCAAGAGGCAATCGATCATCTGCACGACGCGCGAACGCTATTCACCGCACTGAACAATACGGCCGCAGCGGCAGACGTCTGCAACGATCTCGGACTGGCCCTGCATTCACAAGGCCGTTACGAAGAGGCGCTGGATCAGCTCCTGACCGCCCGCACCCTGCACGAACATAGCCACAATGAACTCGAAGCCGCCGTATCGCTTCGCAACATCGGCAACATCCTTCTCCACATGCGCCGATATCCCGAAGCCATCCCAGCGCTGCGCAACGCCAGCGCACACCTGGAGGCACTCGGCGACCAGCACGGCCAGGCACAAGCCCTGACCAAACTCGGGCGCGCCTTCATGGGAGACGGCGACCTGCCCGCAGCATGTATGGCACTCACCCGCAGTGCCGAGCTCTACCAGCAGCTCGATATCGAACAGTCCTACAGGCAACGCGGAGACATCGGCGGCCAGGGTAGCACCACGACGGTTGGTGAACTTGCGTCACAAGCGCACCTGGAAAACAGCCTCCGAGAAGAGGTGCAGACACTCAGAAGTGATCTGCTGAGCGCCAGCCATCTGCTGACATCAGCCGGTGAACAGGCTGAAGCATCCAAGGTCCTGCACACCGCCCTCGCGCTGGGCCGCTCGCCCTCAGTGTGAGGAGGACACTCCGGCACGCTCCGCGGCATGGCCATAGTCCGCAACACCATAGATTGCGAAATGCGCCTCCACACCCGGACGGGCCTGCAATGACGATCCCTTCAACGTACCCGGAGTAGTCGCCTTCTCACTCACCGCATCACGACTCGATGACCAAGCCTGCTGCGCCCAAGACTCCAACTCGGCACGGAAAGTGTCATCACGTTGCGCCCGCTCGAGCAGGCCAGCAAACAGCGACTGCGCGGTATCCACGCTGAGTGGTGAGTCGACCAAGACGTCCAGGACGTCGGTGTCCAGACGACTGTCAACAGCCCCGGAAAAGGTACCTGGCGTTTCCACAATCGCTTTTAGCTTCCCCCACAAAGCAGCCCCTGGACCAGCAGCCTCCAAGGCCACTTTCACTAACAGAGCTACCGACATCGGCACCGCACCCACTGGCCCCCCCTCCATCCCCGGTCCGATGGCCGCCGGCCCTGACCGAGCTTCATCCACGGACCTTCTTGTTACCCCTTATAACGGCTTAGGAAGCCCGTGGCCACGGCATGTCATCCACATGGCTCCTGCTGTGACACGGACGGCGCAGAACCCGACAAGAGTTCGGAACCAGGCGGGGGACTGGCCACAGCACCAGATCGCAGCCTGTCAAAGACCAGATCGAACGTGAATCCAGCGGTGAAGCCCAGCGGGATTGTGATGAACAACAACCGCCGCACGTCCAACCGCTCCAACAGATTTGGGACACTCAGCAACTGCGACGCGACGTACAGCAATATCGTAACGAGACCGGCGCCCAGCCCCCTGACACAGGCACGGGGCCAACTCGACTCTGCTACGAAGGAGTTCCGGATGACCGCACCAGCGATCGATGCCAGTAGGGGGGCACAGATCAGCATGGTGAGATTTTTCGGACCCGCAGCCTTCGTCGGCCCCGCTGTGACCAGACCCGCTACAGCCGCCGCCATGCACAGCACTGCCACCAGCCAGCCCAGGAAGGCCGCCCAGGCAGCCGACCGCTTCTGGCTGGCCGCGGCTTTGCGATACGCTGCACCGCGTTCGCGCTGCCGCAACAGGCAGGCCACGAGCCGGGCTGCCGACTGAGCTGACCAGTTGTCACCCAATAGGGCGATATCGGTGTCGTCAGCATCGTTCCTGACCTTGTCAAGATTGATCCAGACCTGGCTAGCGCCACCTCCGAAAGCTGCGACAGGCAAGACCGGGATACGTTGAGCCAAAGCGATGATCCCCGCCACCCGCGTGGACTGGCCACCTCCCATCAGCAACACTCCGTCGCACGCCAGCAACGTTCGATAGTAAGCGACCTCCCACTCACCGCTGGTATCCCTGACCACGTCAACCGTCACGTGGCTGCCTTCATCAAGTTCGAAGTCCACATTCCGGTGGCGTGGCGGATACGCCGCAATTCGGCCCGGATTGGCCTCGGTGCAAGCCTCTGCATACCCGTGCGCCACAGCAGCCTCGATGTACGTCTTCTTGCTCGAGAAGACCGCCAGGTCACACCCTGCCAACGCTAGCTCACGCCCTAACTGCCGACAGGCCTCGGGCGCATCATCAAGAGCCGCGAGCGGGGGCGCGAATGCGCGGGTTGCATCTACACTGCCGACGACTGCGACTAAAGGGCGTACGGCTTGCGACGAAGGCATGGCGCAGTCTAGTCACAAGTAGCTAGCCCGCTTGGCCCCTTTTCCCGAATTCGTCAACAGACAGCAGCCTGGGTCAGGGCTGTGGTGGCAGAAGCAATGCACGCGATGAGTGCAGCGCAGAGTGATGCGGAGGTAGTAGTGCCCGGTCATCATGGATGGAGGACGTGAGCGGCAGCGGGGCCGCCACCTGCCACTATTACGGCGTCAGTCCGCATCGCCCAAAGGGTCCCGGCCGTGCTCTGGCACCGTGGTCAGCAGGTGCCACGCCTCAACCAGATCAGCATCGGTTTGCGCCAAGCAACGGGCAATGCATACGGGTCGTCCAGCTCCCTCGGACTCGTCCTGCCATTGCCTGGCCCTGTCCGAGCCAAGCTATCGGCGACAGCTCCAAGGGCTACCGCGGCAGCCTCCCCTGGTCATGGGAGAAGGCAGCCCACGCCAGATGGGACAGACCCATCGTGGCTAGCAAGGGAGCCGCTGCGGCCGCCATACCAGGTCGAATCGCCACGTCAGTGCCAGCGCTCCAGCCGACCTACGCCTTCATCCCGAAGCCAGTCAGCCGTTGACGCAGTTCCGCCGACATGAGCAATCCCCAGCCGGCCTGCCGCCCATCGGTGGGACGGTGTCCGTGGAGGAGCATCGCCGTGGCGTGGGCTTGATCCGCTTTGACGGACATCCGAGATCAGGGGTTCTGCCCCGGGCAGGTGTCCATCAAGGCGAGCATGGGGAAGAAGAAGCCGCGCCCTCGCCGCTCGTTCACGCCGGAGTTCAAGGCCGAGATCGTGGAGCTGTGTCGGCGCGGTGACCGGTCGGTCAGATCGCCAAGGATTTCGATCTGACCGAGACCGCAGTACGGCTGTGGGTCAGGCAGGCCGAAGTCGACGCAGGCGGGCGCGACGGCCTGAACAGCAGTGAACGTGAGGAGCTGGCCCGCGCTGCGGCGGGAGAGCCGCCGGCTGCGCGAGGACGTCGACATCCTCAAGCGGGCCACGGCTCTCTTTGCGAAGGAGACCCGGTGACGGTGCACCCGTTCATCGAGGCGGAGAAGCAGAGCGGCCACAACGTGAAGCGGGCGTGTGAACTGCTGAAGGTCTCCCGAGCCGTCTTCTACGCCCGCCCCAACGGCAAGCTGGGTCCGCGGGCGGCCCGCGATGCCGAGCCGACCGAACAGATCACCGCAGTCCATGAGCAGTCGCGCGGCACCTACGGCGCCCCACGTGTGCATGCCGTACTCAAGCGGGAGGGCGCCAGATGTTGCCATCGCCGCAGCGCCCAGCTGATGCGGGCCGCCGGACTGCAGGGCCGACACCGTAGACGGCGGCGCCTGACAACGATTCCTGATCCACGAGCTGCCATGCGGCCCGACCTCGTTGTCCGGGACTTCCGGCCCGACACCGCGGCCGTCGACGCTCGCTGGTGCGGCGACATCACGTATATCCCGACCGCGGAGGGCTGGCTGTATCTGGCCACGGTCATCGACATTGCCTCGCGCCGGGTGGTGGGATGGGCGACGGCCAATCGTCTTCGCACTGAGCTGGTCGAAGATGCTCTGGCGGCCGCCTGCCGACAGCGTCGCCCCACTCGTCCGGTGATCTTCCACTGCGATCGCGGGTGCCAGTACACCAGTCAACAATTCGCCGCTATGACCGACCAGTTCGGCATCCGGCTGGCGGTCGGCCGCACCGGGCAGTGCTGGGACAACGCGCTCGCCGAGTCGTTCTTCGCCACCATCAAACGCGAGTTGCTCGACACCGCCGCCTGGCCCAGCCGGGCCGCCGCCCGCACCGCGATCTTCGACTTCATCGAGGGCTGGTACAACTTGCACCGCCTGCACAGCAGCCTCGGCTACCGCAGTCCCGCCGACTACGAGACCGCACTTGCAGCCTGACCACCACACCAATGGTGTCCGTCAAAGCGGAACAAGCTCAGGCGGTCGGCATCAAGGAATACGCGGAGAACTACGCCGAGATCCTGACTATCCTGGGTCCGCTCACGCGGGTGGGGGCGGTGTGTCTGTCCGAGACGCCGTACGGGCCCGTTGCGTGGCCAGCCATGGTCCAGGACCACCTTGCCTCGGGGCCAGGCGGGTCAGAGTTGAGCCTGGGGAGCGGCGATGCCGTCCACCTCTCAGACCTCGGTGGATTCGCTGCCCACTGCCCTCCGGCTCGATGCGATCACCACGTGATTACCACACCGAGCCGGACGGCTACGTCAGATCTCGTCGACCGGGTGCCAGATGTAGGGCAGGGTCTTGTCCGCCTGCCACAGGTCCCGGTGGATTGCCTGGAGAAGCTTCATCCTCTGGTCCCACTGAGTCGCGAGCATTTGGATCCGGGTGACGGCGTCCGTCGGGTCTGCGGGCAGGACAGCGCGCATGAGGGCCTTCAGCTCCTCGTACGCGGCTTCGACGGAGGCCGCCTCGGGTGTCCGGACGATCATGGTGTAGGCGTCGACCTCGGCGATGCCCCACTCGCCGTCCTCTTCCTTGGTCGCCCAGATCACCGAATGCGTTGACGGGGAGAGCGTCAACTGGCAGTTCGGGCCGATCATTTGGCTGAGGATAGGCAGGTCAACGCGATCGTCGCCGGCGAGGGCTGCGGCGTCCTTGGCGGAGGGGACGGACAGGCGCTTGGTCAAGGTGTGGGCGATCCGGCGCCGAGAGGCCGCCTCGTCACGGTCAACCTGCTTGTCATTCTCGGGCGGCGTCGCAGCCCAGCCGTTGCGCTCTCCACCCAGACTGTCGCGCTCGTCGTCGTCACCTTGCAGCCAGGTAATCACAACCAGGCGACAGTCGGGCAGGCTCGCCGGATACAGGAGGTGACTGACGACCTCGACGGTCTCCCAGTTCATGGCCGGCAAGCTCATGCGGAAGACGTGTCCGTCGCGGTTCTTGGCGAACTCGTTGCAGGTTTCCCAGATGTGCCGGACGTCGGGATCCTTCCGGACATCGTTGATCAGCTGCATCAATTCCGCGTTGTCGCGGTTGCTGGCTTGGGCGAACTTCAGCAGGCGGACATACGCCTTCGCGTGCTGGTGCCAGTCGTGATACTGGACGCGTGCTTCTGGGCTGAGGAGTGCCCAGCGCATGAGGTTGGCGCCGAGCTCAATCACCCATGGCCACCACTCGGCCATCGCCTGGTTGTAGGCCAGGATGTTCCAGTTGCTGTCGCAGAGGTAGGTGGGCGACGGCATCTGCTTGTCGATCAGCAGCCGCAGCGCCCTGCGGACCCGGGGGTCACCGGAGGGGACAGAGGCGTCGAGGGATCCGCCGATGTTGTGCAGCAGCAGGGCGTGTCGCTCGTCCTCGCTCAACTGGAGCACTTGTGCGAGGGCTTCACACTGCTCGCGGTTCAGCGGACGCGTGGTGGCGCCGCGTTCCAGGTCGCGATACCAGCGCTCCCCTCGACCGACGGCTTCGGCCACCTCCGGCTGGGTCAGCGGCTTGCCCCTGCGTGCGCCAGCGGCTTTCCGCCAGGCGCGCAGCAGACCGGCCAGGCCCATAACCTCTCCGGTCCGAGGTGCCTCTGCGAGGGATATCTCCTCGTGTTCAGCTCCGTCGCTGGGGCTACCCCCGATTGCGACCATGAGATCGTCCCTCTCGCGCTCATACGCATGCCATACAGGCGTGCACTGCCGTGTTCAGAGGCATGAAAAAGGGATCGGCGCGCCCACGCCGACCCCGACCTCTGGCTTCCGCCTTAAACAATACGACGATTTTTATCCGAGCCTGACAAAGATCATCTCCATCATGTGGCCCGCACCACAATCCAGTTAGGCCACTTGTTTAAACGCGCACTACTTCCGGCGGGCAACCAGCCACCTTCACCCGCGAACCGGACATCTCCACCGGCAATTAATCGCCGGTTTTCAAACCGGCGATTAATTGCCGGTTTGCCTTCCTGGCCACCAGGTCACATGTATAGACCAATTCAGGGCGCAATATTTCACCACCGACAGTGCCCTCATCTGCCTTTCAGAACTTGCTAGTTGCCCGCTCGCAGCTGTGCGGCCGAGTCGACGGCGGCGTAATCTACGCGCATCACATCGCCTCTTAAGACGCTTTGACGAGGCACCGCAGTGGGGCTTAAATCCTGCTGACCAGCCGGTTCAACACCTGACTGCCGGAGGTCATCCAGTGGGGGAGGTTGCAGTGACGCTCATCGCAGAGGCACTCGGGGCGACCTGCCTGCCGCCCTCGTCGCGTCCGGCAGCAGCGACCCCCAGTCGCGGGTGTTGCCAGCCTTCCCTGCGACTTGTAGAGAGTTCTTTAGCTAACTCTGGATCTTGACGCGGGGTCCGCATATGTTCGTCGTCGCTCGCCGGGCAGTCCGCCCAGCGAAGACGTCAATGGAGTCATATACGGAACGCGCGGACCGACCCGGCCGGGTAACCCGGGAAACAGCGACGGCGCCTGAGAGAGGCAACTCTCAGACGCCGACCGCTAAATGGCACTCCTGCCCAGGCAAGGGTAGGAGATTTACCCACCAGCACCGCACCGGCCCTTTCCACGGGGCATACCGGAGCGGCTTCACTTCAAAGGAGAGTGTCGCATGCCGACTGCCCTGCGCAAAAGGCCGAACATCCCGGCCAGCGCGGCAGCCCGTACCCCTTCCTCGCCCAACGCCCGGGAATCGGCGGCCCGTCGGGAGCCCGCCCCTCGGCGCGGGGGTGATGCCTGATGGCACGCATCCGCACGATCAAGCCCGAGGCGTTCGAGTCGGAGTCCCTGGCCGAATGCTCGGTGACCGCCATGCTGACCTTCTTCGGTCTGCTGACGCAGGCGGACGACTCCGGCCGGCACCGTGACCACCCGGCGATCATCGCCGGACGGCTGTGGGCGCTGCGCCCCGAGCACACCGCCACCCACGTCGCCCGCGACCTGGAGGAGCTGGCCGCGGCCGGGCTGATCTGCCGGTACACCGGGTGCGACGGGCGCACCTGGCTCCACATCGTGACCTGGAAGCGCCACCAGAAGATCGACCGCCCCACCGACTCGCGCGTACCGCGCTGCCCGAGCCACCAGTGCGGCCAGAAGTGCGGCGAATGCAAGGCGGCGCACTGCCCCGGCGCCTCGCGCACGGAAGCGGCTGCGCTGGCCTCGTCGAATCCTCGTCGAATCCTCGACGAGCCCTCGCCGAGCCTTCGACGAGGGCTCGATCAGGTGGTTTCGCCCGATTCGGCTTCTGGGCAGGCCGCAGCGGAGGCCGTCACCGCGCCGGGAGCAGCCTCGGCCGGGCCGCCGTCCGAGGACGAGTTGACCCCGACGGCACCTTCCGCGAAAACCGCAGGTCAGACGGTATTCGACGAGGACTCGCCGCATCCTCGTCGAGGACTCGTCGAGGGCTCGTCGTCTGGATCTAGGATCTTGGATCCTGGATCAATACCTGCGGGGCGCGAGGCGCCAGCGCCAGGCACCCCCCGCAGAGCGGTCTCCGCGAAGGACCTGGTGGCCGAGTACGCCAAGGGCTGCAACCGCCGTCCCCCGAGCGACACGCTCGGACTCCTGGGTCGCAAGATCAAGACCCTGCTGGACGAGGACTTCGAGCCGGATGACATCCGCACCGCGATGGACCGGCTGCGGACCAAGGGCCTGCATCCGAGCGTTCTGCCGAGCATGGTGAACGAGGTCGTCAACGCCTCGCCGCCGTCGAACGCCTCCGGCGCGGGGCCATGGGCCAGCGGATCCGCATACACCCCGTACCTCAACCCGACCGCACCCACCACGTTTGGAGGCCGCCTGTGACCCGCGCCCGACTCGCCGATCCCCAGCCCGTGGTCTCCGACCGGCTCCGTGCCCGCCTGGCGGCCAAGATGGCCGAGCGCGGCATCGACCTCGCAGAGCGACCGCTGCCGGACACCCCGCAACCCATCCCGGCCCTGGAGGCGGCCCAGCTCCGCATCCCGTTCGCCTACCGTGACGCGGTCGCCGAGCACCCCGACGTCGCAGCGTGGGTGCGCACCATCGCGGACGCCGCGGTCGCGCCGAACGCCGACGGGCTCCACCCGCACTACGGCAACACGGGGCGCCGGCGGGTCGCGCACGGCCCCTCGCTGCTGCTGTGGGGCAACACCGGTACCGGCAAAACGCACCAGGCGTACGGGGCGATCCGCGCCCTGACCGCCACCGGATGCGGCGTGCTGTGGCACGCCACCACCGCCGCCGACCTATATGCCGAGATGCGCCCCCGCACGGGCGTGGACCCGGAGTTCATGCTCCGGCGGATCGTCCGCGTACCGCTACTGCTCCTGGACGACGTCGGCGCCGCCAAGGGCAGCGAGTGGACCGAGGAGCTGAACTTCCGGCTGCTGAACTGGCGGGCGCAGAACCGCCTTCCGACGATCGTCACCACCAACCTGCCGCCCGTCCGCACCGAGGACACGGACCCGCGCAAACCCGTACTGCGCGACAAGGTCGGCGACCGGGTGCTCTCCCGCCTGTCCGGCATGTGCACCCCGGTCCACTTCACCGGCCCGGACCGCCGCTTCCAGCGCCGCTGACCCGGCCTCGCCACCGATTCCCTCCGGCCCGGCAGCTGATGCCGCGCCCCTGCCCCGCCTCGCCGCCGGGCCGCCCGCACCCCGCTCACCGCCGGTGTGCCGCGCTGCCCGCCCGCCGGCCCACGAGGCGTACCCGGAGAATCCCTTGCGTTACATCACCACCGACGACGCCCCGCCCCCGACCCTGCGAGGCATCGCCGACCACAGCTGGCACGTCCGCGGACTGTGCCACGGCATGGACGCCGAAGACGCCGAGCTGTTCTTCCCCAAGCCCCGCGACCACGAGGCCATCGCCGAAGCCAAGCAGATCTGCGGCCGGTGCCCAGTCAAGAAGGACTGCTTCAACCACGCCCTCGACAACACGATCAAGGACGGCATCTGGGGCGGCCTGACCGAAGCCGAACGCCGCCCCTGGCACGCCAAGATCAACAAGCGGCTGGACTACAGCCGGGTACGCGCCGCCCTCCAAGGGCGCGACGTGCACCTCAGCGAACCGGAGCGCGAGACGGTCACCCGCCACGCCTACCTGCGCGGCTGGAGTGCCGAACGCCTGGCCTACCTGCTGCAGGTCGACCTCGACTGGGCCCGGGACCTGCTGCGCAATGCCGCTCACGCCATCGCCGACCGCGACCGGTACTGGGACCTCTACGACGACGAGGACCAGGACGACGACACCACAACGACGGACAACACCAAGGCCACGGACGAGGACGACAGCGAAACCAGCTCGTCGCCCGTCAGCCGCCAGGTGCACACCCAGGCCCTGATCACCGCGCTCGGAAAGGCCGCATGACCCACCCCACCACCGTGCCCCTCGCCGTCGCCCCCGTCGGGGCATGGGACCGCCTCGCCATCGTCGCCCTCGGCGCCGCCGGCTGCGCCCTGAGCTACGACGCCCTGCAGCAGATGGCCGTCGCCATCCACGTCCGCGGGTTCCTGACCTACCTCTTCCCGCTCGTGATCGACGGCTTCATCGCCTACGGCGTACGCGCCCTGCTGGTGCTCTCCACCGCACCCCTGCGCGCCCGCGCCTACGTCTGGCTACTGTTCGGCACCGCCACCACCGCCAGCATCTGGGCCAACGCGTTGCACGCTGTGCGCCTCAACCAGCAGACCAGCCACGACGGTCTGCGCCTGGGCGACACCGTCGTCGCCGTCCTGTCCACCCTCGCCCCGCTCGCCCTCGCCGGCGCGGTCCACCTGTACATCCTCATCACCCGGCACCACCCCCACACCGCGGCCGAGGAAGCAGCGGATACCGGTGGGGACCGAGACGCCTCGGTCCCCACCGCCGACCCGCCAGTCGACGGGGACCGCCGATCGCGCTGGCTTCATCCGGTCCCCGGTCCCGGTCCCCAAACGGACCCGTCCTCGATCGGGGACCGTGCTGCCGGAGATCGCCCCGGCGGGAACCAGACGGGACCGTCCCACGAGACCACCATCCCCTCCCGGGACGGGGACCGGAATCCGGTCCTGAGCGTGGACGGGGACCGGCCGAGTGTCGGGGACCGTCCCGACGGGGACGGCTCGAGCCTGACTTACGGGACCGGCCGTCCGCTGGGCGGGGACCACGGCTCGGTCCCGAACACACACAGGGACCGGCGCAGCGCGGTCCCCAGTGCCGAGGAGCCGACGGGCTACGGGAACGGGTACGTGCATGTCGGTCGGGACGGTGCGACGGGGACCGACGCTGAGGCGGCAAGTCCCTCAGACGACGGGAACCGGGGCCAGGCGGACACGGTCCCCGGGACCGGCGAAAGCGGGGACCGTCCCCACCCGGTCCCCGAGACCGACCACGAAAGTCCCCGTCCCCACCCGGTCCCCATAGACGTTGGGGACCAGGGCGAGGCGGACACGGTCCCCGGGACCGGCGAAGACGGGGACCGTCCCCACCCGGTCTCCGAGACCAAGTTCCAGCAGAGTGGGGACCGGTCGCGAGGAGGCCGAGGCAAGCGGACCCGGTCCAAGCCCAAGCTCTCCGAGGACGAGGTCGTCACTCGGCTCCGTCCCCATGTACCCGCGGTACTGGAGCGCGACGGCAACAGCGAGATCACGCGCGTCCAACTGCGCCAGATCATGCGCGCCAAACACATCTCCATCCGCAACGACCGCCTGACGCCGGTCCTCCAGCGCCTGCGCACCGAGTCGGGCAGCCCCGCCACGAAGAGGAGTGCACGGTGAAGACGTGCCCGCGCTTCACGCGCATCAAGTCCGGCTACGAGCAGGACATCCGCTTCCTGCGCAACCACGCCGAGCGTCACCAGGGCGCCGCCTCGGCGAAGACCAGCGCCAAGAACGCCTATGGCGCCAAGCAGCGCATGGCCAGGGCTCTGACCCGGCACTTCGAGAGCTGCCCCGAATGCGGCTGAAACCCGCATAGGCGGAGGTCACGCGCCCGAATCTCTCTCCCATCGACGCGGGGGGGGGGGCCGGGGCCCCGCCCCCCCCCCCCCCCGCCGGGGCCCCCCGAACAAACCCCCCCACACCCCCCCCCCCCCCCCCCCCGCCCCGCGCCCCCCCCCCGGGGGGGGGGCCGGGGAGCGCGCCCCG
>NZ_JBJDQK010000001.1:846256-983966 GCF_044903445.1 Streptomyces sp. NPDC019890
CGGGCCCCCCCCCGGCCTTTTGGCCGGCGCCCCCCTGGGGGCCTACCCCCGTCTTGGGGGGGCCCCCCCCCCCCAAACCCCCCCCCCCGGGCGGGGGGGCCCCGCCCGGCCCCGCCCCACCGCCCTCCCAACGGAGGCAACGCCATCCATCCCCGACACTCGCGCACCACCGCAGCGACCGTCGCCGAGGCCGACGCCTGGGCAGAGGTCCTGGTCCGCTACCGGCTCCTGCACGCCGCCCTCCCGGTGACGAACGGCCAGTGGCTCGTCCAACACGGGCCCCAAGCACCCGTCCTGGTGCTCGCCGGACCCGCCGCGATGGTGGATCTCGCCGCCGAAATCCAGCACCGCACCCGCACCACGAGGACCCGCACCCGATGACGAACCGGACCACACACCACACCACCGAGCCGGGCGAGGAGGACACCAACTCGGCCTCACCACGAGCAAGTTGGTGCAAGAGCATTGCTCCCGGTGGGAGCAATGCTCTTGCGTCTCCCGCCCCGGGGGTGGCGGGAGCGGATCGACACTGGGGGGCGCCGATCCTTCAGGATGCGACCGAGGGCGGCTCGCATCCTGAAGGGGAGGAGAAGCACTCCTGTCACAGTGCCGACTGCGCCCACGCCGAGCCGCCGAAGCCCCGCGTCCAGCAGCGCGAGCGCCTGCGCGACGAGAAGAAGCGCATGCACCAGCCCAGCTGCCGCATGAACGACGACGAGTACCAACTCCTCGTCCGAGCCGCTGCTGCTTGCCAGCTGAGCGTCGCCAGTTTCCTCGCCCACGCTGCCCTCAAAGCCGCCCGTGACCTCGACCGCACGGCCGCCGAAATCGCTGGCGAACGCGAAATGCTGAACGAGTTGTTCGCCCTGCGACGCCACCTCGGCCAGGTAGGCAACAACCTCAACCAGGTGGCCAAGACCCTGAATTCGGGCGCCGATGCCCCGCAGGCCGAGGCAGTCCTCACCGCCGTACACCGCGCCGCCAAGCGTGTGGACACCTTCACCCAGCACTACCTGGACAGCGAGGCCCCGGCTGCATGATCCCCCGAGTCCACGACATGGGCACACGGACCATCGGCCTGCTGTATTACCTGTACGGGCCCGGCACGCACGAGGAGCACATCGACCCCCACCTCGTCGCCGCATGGGATGGCCTGGCCCCCGACCCTGGCCGCGACCCCAAGGCGACGTACGGCGACCTGCAGCGCCTGCTCGATCAGCCCGTCATGGCGTTGCCCAAAAGCCGCAGGCCCGCCGAGCACGTGTGGCACCTCTCCGTGCGCGCTGCTCCCGAGGACCCGATCCTCACCGACGAGCAGTGGGCGGACATCGCCCGCCGCATGGTCGCCGCCACCGGCATCGCCCCGGCAGGCGACGATGCCGCCTGCCGTTGGGCCGCCGTACGGCACGCCGACGACCACATCCACATCATCGCCACCGTCGTACGCGAGGACGGCCGCCAGGCCCGCATCCGCCAGGATGGCGCCCGCTCGCAGGCGGAAGCACGGAAGATCGAAGTTGAGTACGGGCTGCGCAGGCTCAACGCCGGTGACGGCACCGCCGCCAAGCGTCCCACGAGCGCCGAACGCCACAAGGCCCAGCGCCAGGGCAAGGAGCGCACCCCGCGCGAGGAGCTGTGTGAAACCGTGCGTCGAGCGGCGGCCGGCGCCACCAGCGAGCAGGAGTTCTTCGATCGCCTGGCCGCCGCCGGCCTCTTGATCCGCCAGCGCGTTGCGCCCTCCGGCGACTTGCTCGGCTACAAGGTCGCGCTGGCCG
The DNA here is from genome assembly GCF_044903445.1 of Streptomyces sp. NPDC019890. Classification (NCBI taxonomy): domain Bacteria; kingdom Bacillati; phylum Actinomycetota; class Actinomycetes; order Kitasatosporales; family Streptomycetaceae; genus Streptomyces; species Streptomyces sp. NPDC019890. The sequence continues at coordinate 848,032 of NZ_JBJDQK010000001.1, forward strand.
ACGACCGCAACGAGGACCAGGAGCCGATCTTCTATTCGGGCTCCACCCTCGCGCCCGACCTCTCTCTGCCCCGCATCCGCGAGCGGTGGTCCGGCGCCGAGAACGGCCACAGTAGCGACGCTCCCACGGACCGCTCCGCCGACTCGGCGCGTATCAGCCCGTCGACCGCACGGCGCCGGGCGACGACGGCGGTCTGGCAAGCCGTGCTGGTCCTCGACCAGGGCGACGACGGGCAGATCGCTGCGCACCTCGCAGCGGCCGGCGAGGTCCTCGACGCGCTCGCCAAGACCTCGGCCGCGCACACACGCCGTGAACTCCGTGAAGCCGCCTGGGCGTTCGAGCGGGCCTGCCGCTCCCACATCCGGGCCGAGCGGGGCCACGACCGTGCCCTGCGGCAGGCCGCCCGCGACCTGGTCTACGGCGGGCCGGCACTCGGCCGCGGGGAGGACGGCGCCACCACGGCGATGCTGATCGACATGGCGTTCTTCCTCGTCACCGCCGCCGCCCACTGGCACGGAAAGAAGCAGCACGCCCAGCAGGCAGCTGCTGCCCGCCAAGCCGCCGAACACCTGCGCGCCGCCTACCAGGCAGCCGCGCCCACGCCGCTGGGCGCCCTGTACCAGCGTGGCCGGCGCCTGTCCCAGCCCTTGCGGCACGAGCAGATCGTCTACCTGCGTCAGGCGGTGCCGGAGCTGGCCGAGCAGGTCCTGGCCGAGCCCGGCTGGTACTCCCTGGCCGCCACGCTCGCCGATGCCGAGAGCGCCGGTCACGACCCGGCCGCGCTCCTGGCCAAGGCCGCCGAGCGACGGGAGTTGGACACCGCCGGCTCGATCAGCGACGTGCTTGTGTGGCGGCTGCGGCGGATGGCAGATCTGCCCGCCGACGCATCCGCCATGCCCGAGCACACCACCTCCGCGCCCACAGCCACCCGCGGTACCGCGCAGCGCTCGACGAAGGGCAACGACAGTCTCGGCAAGTCCCGCTGAGTTCAACAATTTTAGAGTTGCAGCAGGTCAGAGACTTACGGCACTCTCCTCGTGCACGGCCCGACGACAGAGACGGAGGCGGCATGTTCCGACGCACTCGTGCGGACCGAGAGTTCCGTGAAGCCCAGCGCGCCGGCCAGGCGATGCTGGCGAAGCACACCGAGCTGCCGCTGCCCGCCGCACCTGGCCCGGCAGCCGCGGCTCCCCCGGCCGCGCTGGAGGCCCCGGTGCCCGACTTCCTCCCGCCGGACTTCCGAGCGCCGTCCCGCCAGGACGTCTCCGGGTTCATGATGCCTTGGGACCAGCCGCTCGTCATCGACGGCGAGGTTCACCAGTGCCACTGCGGCGCGTACCGGAACTGGGTCGTCTTCAACATGCGCGACGACTCGGTGTGGCTGCGCTGCACGGCCGGCCACGAGAGGAAGGAGCCGCGCCTGGACACCGCCTGGTACAACCGCAACTCCGGTCCGGTCGACCACTTCCACCCCACCCTCGAAGATGGCCTGCGCCACCTCGGCCACTGAACCCGCGAAACCCCTTTCCCCACCCTTGCGTTCGTCGGCACTCGGAGGGCCGACCGGTCAGACCGTCCGTCTCGCATCACCTAGGGGTTTCCGCATGCGCCTTTCCAACACGACCGCCCTCGGCTTGAGCGCCCTCACCGTCCTTGCCCTGGCGGGTTGCTCCAGCAGCACCGAGCCCGCCGACGCCCCGGCCGCGTCCTCCGCACCCGCGCACCGGGGCGGCAACGCCGCGAAGGCATCCGCGCCGCTGTCCTCGGCCGAGCTGAGCAAGCGGCTCCTGAACGAGAGCGACCTGGGCGAGGGCTACACCCGCAAGCCCCGGCCTGCGGTCCGGCACGACGACGTCACCGTGATCGGCTGCCCGGCGCTGGAGAAGCTCGGCGACACGGCCACCGGCAGCAGCCTCAGCTTCCCCCGCAAGGCGAGGGCGTCCTTCACGTACGCCGGCAGCAGCAGCTCCGAGGTGAGCGAGGAGCTGTACAGCGACAGCGCCGCGAAGCTGTCCAAGGGCATCGGGAAGGTCTTCGACGCGATGGTCTCCTGCCCCTCCTACCAGGTGGCGTCGGGCAGCACCGTCATCGACATGGGCACCCGGAGGACTACCGCGCCGAATCTGGGCGACGAGCAGTGGAGCCAGCTGCTCACCTACTCCGCCGGCGGGCGGCGCAGCGTCGTCAAGCAGACGGCGATCCGCACCGGCAACGTCCTGGTGGTCGTCTCCGGCTCGCCGGGCCTCGTGGACGCCCACCTGGAAGAAGCGCTCGCCAAGGCCTGTGCGGCACACTGACCCGCTCCACCGTCCCGCCCTGGTGTCCCGGCCTGTCCACTCGACAGACCGGGACGCCGGCGTTTCCGCGCATGAGCCACCAACGGCTATTCCTCGGTGTACGCGTTCTCTGGCGATATCGCCTCGTGAGGATCAGCCAGTCTGGCGGAGTTCGCCTGGCTCGTACCGGAGCTGGAATGTCTGCGCGTGATCCCCGTCCATCCAGTACAGGGTCATGGTCGACAGCATGCTTCTTTTGACATACCGGGTTCGCGAGGGCATTCCTTCGTCCTGTTCGACGATCCACGCTTCCACGCGCTCCGGCAGACCGAACCTCAACGCGTACTCGTCCGGGTGTTCCGCCGAGCGGAGTTCCCAGACGGGGTGTGAGGCTGCCTGATTGATTCGACGGAGGCGCACTGCGTGCGTGGGGTGCTCCCTCGCGTAGTTCACGAAGCCGTACAGATTTTCCGAGGCCAGACCCAGCACGAACGGCGCTGCAGGAAAGGCAAGGACGAGTCCGAGTTTCGATCGGCTGTGCAGTGCCTGTGCCAGGTCATCGAGCGGCTCGCGGAACGTATCCGGCAGGTGCACGTCGTCGCCGTACATGTCCAGCAGAGGGCCGCGGAGGTACTCCCGTATCTTGTGCATCTTCGGCCGCTGGGCTGCAGGCGTGGCTTCGAGCGCTGCGTGAATGGTGTCGGCTGTGGTCTTGACCAGATCCCGCAGTTTCGCGAAGTCCGGGGTAGAGAGGTCGATCAGGGATATCTGGTGGGCCAGCGCGTAGTCCTGTGCTTCCTTGCTGAACCCGGACGTAGAGAAGATCGCGTAGTTGTAGCGGTATCGAGTCCTCGGCCGGCGAGGCCCCAAGGCGGTGAGCGTTGTGGTCTCACCCTCGTTCACGTCATGGATCACGCCGTGGCCGTTGCGCACTGTGGGCAAACCAACTGGCGTCGAAGTCAGGTACTTTGCCTCAACGAACAGGCGGACAGGCAACGAGAACGGCGGGACATATCGGAACTGTCCGAGGGCGTCGACCTGGTGCCATGCCCCGCGCCCGCGGACCAGCAAACCGTTCTTGTCTTCCTTCAGCACCTTCCATGGCTCTTTGTCCTGGTCGTCCCGGTGCGTGAGGACTTCGAAGCCACTGGACCTCAGCAACCAGGCCAGCACTTCCTCCAGCAGATACCCGCGCAATGGTCCTTTGCCTATTACTTTGCCTGTCACGGGGTGATCCTAGGGGCGGTCTGGATCTTGGTTCCAGGGTGTCGTCGCGGTGACTGCCACCGCGGATACGACGAAGGCCCGGTGGTTCCACACCCTTGGAGGTGTGGAACCACCGGGCCCTACAGGGGCGGCTTCACGCCATCGCCCCCGTGGCTCGGTCAGTGGCTATGAGCGGCTCACCCGCCGTCGTCAACTCCGGCGAACGACCGTGAGGCGGTCCTCCGCAACCTCGGGCAGCGTGCGGCGCGGTACCGGGCCGGGGGCGGCGAGCGAGGAGGCGAATGCTGCGACCAGATCGTGCGGGACGCTCGCGCTGAAGCTGGCACACCACAGATACGGCGCCCCCAGGACGGGTTCCGCCCACGCCTGCCACCCCAGAAGGTCATCCCGGGGATCGGCGTCGTGGATGAGCGGCGGCAGCATCTCCAGGGAGACGCTGGCGGAGAAGCCGGGGTCCGTGGCGGTCGTGCGCGGACGGTCCATGTCGCGGAGCCAGCCCCGCGAGGTGAGCGCGGTGAGCACCGACTCGGCGCTCTCGAATCCGGTGTCGGGTGCCTCGCGGGCGTCGAGCGCGAGCAGGAGGTCGGCGAGCGCCTCGTGCGGAACGCCTGCGGTGAAGTAGGCGTTCCACTCAGTCATGGCCGAGGCGGCGTGGGGGCGCGCCGAGAGCTGCCAGGCCACCGGCAGCCCGCCCAGCTCGAACGGGTAGGCGGCGAGGATCCATTCGGCGGCACGCAGCTCGTCCGGGCTCACATAGAGCAGGCTGTTGCGGGAGGTCGGCCACATGCGCCAGCCGAGCCCGGTGAGGGTGTCGCCGATCCGCTCGGCGAGGGCGTCGTCGTCACCGGCTAGGTGGCGCGGGGTGACCCAGTACACCGGGTCCGGCGAGTCGGGGTGGGAAGGATCGATGGGGTAGTGCGGGTGCAGGGGCGCCTCCGTGGGTTCGGGGATGGATCACTGGCCGGCGTTCGGCCCGGTCGCGCCACGTCGGCGGCGCGGGGGTGCCTCGGCTGGCGCCTGCCAGGTCAGAGCGACCGCCACGGCGGGCGGCAGGGGGCCGAACTGCTCGGCCTCCTTGGACTCGGCGATGTAGACCACCGGTCGGCCGTGCTCGTCCACCGCCTTCTCCACACCACCCAGACGGTGGGCCATGGGGAAGAAGGGGTTGATGGCCAGGCGGACGGGCGCGTCACGGTCGCATGCGGACAGCAGGTCGAGGATTTCCCCGACGGTCATCTCGTGCGGGTGCAGGGCCAAGGCGTTCTCCAAGCAGTAGCGGGCGGGGCCGCAAGAGCAGGGGCAGGGTAGGCGTTGTGTACGAATGGATGGGACGTGCAGGTCACAGGGGCCGGGAGGTGGCCAGGATCCGGGTCACGACAGCAGCGATGATCTCCGCTGGCGTCTCCGTGCCGAAGGACATCCGGTAGCCGGGGACATGCTCGGTACCGGTGACAGCGATCACCCAGCCCTCGCCCGTCACCCAGTCTTCGTCAGCACCGCCGGGCCGGCCGTTCGGGAAGTATCCGAGGTAGAACCGGCCGTCGCGCGAGCTGATGTGGACGTCGGCCCGGTCGTCGACGATGTGGGTGAACTCGGCCTCCGTGAACTGGTCGATGACCTGCATCGGCTGGCCGGCGCCGAGCTTCCAGGAGCGGAGCCGCAGGGCCGCGACCGTGGTGGAGAATCCGGGTTGCGCCGCATCCAATGCCACAGCATCACCTCTCTGACCTGGGGTTTTCCGGGAAGGTCGTTTAGGTTGACATGCCGCTGCGGCGTCCACCAGTCCTTTCGGGATCTTTCCTGTCTGCCGCAGGCGAACTGGATCAGACGGGCCACTGCGCGTTGAGGCTGCCGTCACTCACGGCGTCGGTCAGGACGTCGCGGCTCTCCAGGACGCACCGAGTTCCACGAGCCGACCCCGGAGCACGCCGCGCTGCTCCTCCAGGTCCTGCGAGCTTGGCGAGAGGAGATAGATGTTGTCGCGGTAGAGGCGGAACCCAAGGCGCTCACACCCTTGGGCGATCTTGGCGTTCACGCGGTCCCACTCGGATCGGTCCTTCAGGCACTGGCTGCCCAGGTCCGTGACGCCGGGTGAGCACGCAATGGCCCGGCAGCCGGCCATGAGCCTGTGGATCGCCTCGATGGCGAGTACGGCGGCCAGGCCATGCCCTCGCCACTGCTGATCCAGGGTCACCCGGTCCATGACGAGCAGGGCAGAGCCGACGTACTCCAGCAGCTCGCCGACCTCGCTGGTAAACGAGCCCGTCCCCTGATCGAGGAGGACCTGGGCGGTCTCGTACAGCTCCTCGGATTCCTCTTCCATGGCCCAGTAGGCGTTCCGGCCGCGGTCGAGATGCACCCGATAGAAGGTCATCGACCCGACGGCGATGTCCTCCACGGTGCACGAGGGGCAGACTGCGTTGACGCAGCCGCTGGTCTCCGCCGGGCCGTTGCCGCCGTGATGCGTACGCCGGCGGTGGAGGATGGCCACATCCCACCGCTCCAGCGTGTCGGCCTGCGGGGTGTCGCAGAGTTCGTCGACATAGGAAATGCGCAGGTGCAGCTCGGTGGGGTCTGCGGGCAACGAGGAAGGCTCGATCACTGCGGCAGCCTAACGAGGCGCGTACTGCAGCGACGGGGCGTCCCGCCGGCGGAGAGGGAAGCCCCCACACGGCCGCCGCCTCGTCGGCGTTGCTGGGTAGCCGGGCTTCAGTTGGGAGCGAGTTGAGTGTTGCGGTCGGCGAGCGAGCTGATCTCGCCCCCGACACGCAAGCTCTCGCCGCCGGAATCGACCGAGACTCCACAGCCCAACCCACCCGGGGCCATGGCGCATGAGCACACAAGGCTCACGTGTCGGGTGTCGTTAAGGCTCCGCGTCAGGACGGGGCGAGGACGCAGAACTCATGGCCCTCCGGGTCGGACAGGCACGTCCACGGGACGTCGCCCTGGCCGAGGTCGAGGTCGGTGGCGCCGAGGGCCCGCAGCCGGGTCACCTCCGCCTCTTTGTCGTCACCGGGGTACGGCAGCAGGTCGAGATGGATGCGGTCCGGCACGGTCTTCACCTCGGACGTGCGGAGGAACTCGAGATACGGGCCGACACCCTTTGCTGAGCGCAACACCGCATGTTCGTCGGTCACTTCGTGCAGGGTCCAGTCCATCGCCTCGCCCCAGAACCGGGCCATGGCCCGCGGATCCGCGCAGTCGACAAGCACCGCGGCGATCGGTCCGGTGTCCCGGTAGATCTCCCGGGGCTCCAGCACGCAGAACTCGTTGCCCTCCGGGTCGGCGAGGACCGTCCACGGCACTTCGCCCTGGCCCACGTGGGCGGGCGTCGCACCGAGAGCCTTCAGGCGCGCGACCAACTCCGCCTGATGCGCCACAGAGGTGGTGGCGAGATCGAGGTGCAAACGGTTCTTTGCTGCTGCCTTGGGTTCCGGGACGGGAACGACGTCGATGCAGACGGCGACCGGGTCCGGCCAGACGGGGCCGCCGGCGGGTCCGACGTAGGTGGTCACGCCGGGGCTGTAAGCGCTCCAGCCGAGCGCCTCCGCCCAGAACCGGCCGACCGCCGAGTCATCAAGAGCCTTTATGTTCACCTGAACAGGTCGCAGTGCCATGCCGGCGATCCTATGCACCCGCTCTGCAACGACATCCGCACCATCGCCAAACAAAGATCAACTCGCTCACCAGCCGCAATGCTCAGCTCGCCAACTAGATGATCAATTCCAAGTGATGCCTGCGGAGGGTGTGGGGTGGGCGGCGGCCGAAGCCACCGCGAGACGGTCAGGCGGCGGGCTGCCGGCCCTGGTTGTCGAGGTGGCAGCGGGCGGTCAGGCGTCAGGGTCGACTTCGGGGTGCGTGAACCGCACGGGCTTGCCCAGCGACCGGGCGTAGGCGATTTCGGCTCGGGTGCTGTCTCCGATGTAGTCGCCGACTACGAGCACCTCATCAGCGAGCCGGATCTTCGCCCGGTGCAGATCGTCGAGTCGAACCTTCAGCGCCTCGGCCTCGACAGGATCGGACCAAAGTTCGTGCGGCGACTTCATGTCACAGCCCGGTTTGACGACAATCTTTCCGGCTTTAGTCTCCCGCAGATCGGCCTCGTTCATCTCGGTCATGAAGCGGGTGGAGCCGCAGATCACGACGATACGCGGGAGGCTCAACAGCTTCTTCGCGTCGGCGAGCTTCTCCTCGTGGGTGAGCAGTTGCGGGTATGACACTGGTTCCTCCTGGTGGTGTGGTCCAAGGGGTGCCTGCGGAGACGAGAACGAGGGTGTCCAAGATCGTTTTGTGACGAACGACGTGGACACCCTCGCGACAGCACTCTATGCGGCGACCGACGACATGCTGAAGGAGCATCCCGACCTGGCGCCGTGGCGCCCGCCGGTCGGCATTACGCCCCGCCTGAGCGATGCCGAACTGGTCACCCTCGCCACGATGCAGGCCATACTCGGCTACACCTCCGAGGCCAAATGGCTCCGCCATGCCCGTGCCCACCTGCGCCACCTCTTCCCCTACCTGCCCCAGCAGCCCGGCTACAACAAGCGGCTGCGCAAGGCCGCCGGTCTGATGCGAAGCGTCAACCGGATCCTGGCCACCACCACCTCGGTGTGGAGCGACGACGTATGGGTTGTGGACTCCACCCCGGTGGAATGCGGCCGCTCCCGCGAGACCGTCAAACGCTCCGACCTGGCAGGTTGGGCCGAATACGGCTACTGCGCCAGCCACAGCCGCTTCTTCTGGGCCTGCGCCTGCACCTGGTCTGCACCCTTCAGGGCCTGCCCATCGCCTTCGCCCTGACCGGGGCCAAGGCCGACGAACGCGAGACCCTCCTTGACCTCCTGGCAGCCGAATGCGAGCTTCTGCGAGAGCGCCCCCGACAGACTCTCATCGGCGACAAGAACTACTTCGGCCGTGGTTTCGAACGCGAACTGTCAGAGCACGGAGTCCAGTTGCTGCGGCCTGCCCGTAAAGGTGAACGGGAACGGCCTGGCGCAGCCCTGTTCAAGCCGCTGCGACAGGTCATCGAATCGATCAACGAGACCTTCAAGGGACAGCTTGACCTCGAACGGCACCGAGGGCGCACACCCGGAGGTGTCATAGCCCGCGTTATGCAACGCATCCTCGCGCTGACCGCCGCGATCTGGCACAACGACGCCACCGGACAAACCGTCCTACGCTCACTGATCGCCTACGATCACTGACCCCTTGGACTAGATCATCTAGGGCGCTCAGCCCCGCCAGGTGAACTGCTCACTCGCCAGATGAAGTGCTAAGTCACAGTCAGACCACGTCGCCAGGAGTGCCACATGCGTCAGAATTCGAACACATGATTGAATCGGCGCTATGGAGGCACCCATCTATCCCGACGATCTCCTGCATGCGCAGGTCGACTGGAACCGTACGTACGAGGCACTAGCGGCCTCACCTGGGACTCGGCGGGCGACAGCTCTGCGTCGACGCCTTCTGCGACTCTCCGTTCGGATTGTTTGGCACCCGTACTGGACATCTCCGAGCGGCTCGACGGCGGACCGCGCTGAGCTGCGGCGGCAGGCTCGCGCGCTGGAGCCCAGAGCGGCGTAAGCGGAGGCGTCCCATGAGTGGATCTCCGGCAGAACCGCACCCTCGCATATCTCTGTTGCTGCCTGACGCGCAGACCGTCGAGGTGCGCTTGTACGAGAGGCTGCAGACCACGGGGCAGTTTCCGTGGCGATTCCGTATCGGCATCCCTGCTTGGGTGGCGACCGAAGGCGGGGTGGAGCCAGCCGAGTATTCGGTCTGGGTCACCGATCAGCAGCTCCGTCCGATCGACGGAGTGGACCTTTCGACGGTGCCAACGCATCGACGGGTGGAGCCTCCGCTCCTGCCGAAGCCTTCCGGTTGGGTCGTCCGCCCCGACCCACAGCGCCGCGGCGGCACGCTCGTCCACGACGCCACATGCCGGCAGGCGGCAGGCGGAGGCCGAGAGATGGGCTCCCTGGAAGCGCTGGACGCGCTGATGCACCCAGGCGCGAAAGCCTGTTATGACTGCGCTGCCGCTGAAATCCTGCTCCCTGCAATGGAGTTGGGCCAGGGCTATGGATAACCGCCGCGGACGGCCCAGGCCCGCGCGATTCGTCTCCGCAGCGGCGAGCGGCTGCACGGCGCCGGGGCACGCCAAAGCCCCCGGAATCGCGAGGATTCCGGGGGCCGGGTGCGGTGGGGTTGGTGAGGCTAGCTCGCAGTGGAGCCGTCGTCGGAGTCGTCCATACGGCGCCGGCGGGCCACGATGAGAGCGCCTCCGCCGGCGGCAAGAAGCACCCCTGCGCCACCAATCAGCCACGGGGTGGCGTCTGCGCCGGTGTGCGCGAGCGCGCCCTCGGGTGCGGGGGCCGCGGTGCTCGATGTGGCCTCGTCGGTGGCCGGGGTGTCTGAGGCCGAGGCGGACGGCGTCGAGGTGTCCTCGTCCTTGCCGGGCTTGTCCGAGGTGGGCCGGTCGGTCGGCTTGTCGGTCGGCTTCTCCGTGGGCGACGGGGTGGTGGAGCTCTTGGCGTTGGTGACGGTCACGGTGACGGGGTCGCCCGGCTTGGCCCTGAATGCCTTCGAGGGCTTGAAGATTTCGTATCCGTCGGGTGCCTTGACCTGCTTGGCCCAGAAGTTGCTGCCGGTACGGGAGTTGATGGGCAGCTTGCCGCTGGCCGTGCCGTCGGATCCGGTGGTCAGGGTCAGGATGGTCTTGTCGCCGCTGCCGATGTCGACCGTGGATCCGGCCAGCAGCTTGCCGGTCTTGTCGTCCTTGGCCTTCAGCAGGACCGAGGCGGGCTTGAACGGGTCAACGATCGTCAGCGGGGTGTCGGCGCCGGGGGTGACGATCACGTCCTGGTCGTCGACCGTGTCGTGCAGCTTGCTGCCGCTGGAGATCTCCTTGAGGCGGTAGACACCCGGCGTCAGGTCCTTGAAGGCGAGCTGCCCCTGGGCGTTGGTCTTGCCGCTGCCGGCCTCCTTGCCCGTGGAGTCGAACAGCGTGAAGGTGGCCCCGGCGAGGACGTCGCCTCCGGGGTCCTTCTTCACGATGGCGACGCCACCGGTCTCCGCCGCATTGTGCGGTGCGGGGGCGGTGGAGTTGGACGGAGCGGGCTCGGGGCTCTGGGCGGAGGCGGCCGGGGCCCAGGACAGGGTGCCGGTTATCGCGGCGGCAACAGCAACGGCGGCGGGCATGCGGCGGGCGGAACGGGTGCGCAAGAAGGGTCTCTCCTGGTTTGTTGGGCGGAAATGCCTAGGGGTACAAGGGCGGGCGGTCAGCGGGAGCGGGAGGGCGTGCCCGTGACGGGCGTGGTGGGCGCCTGCTGTGCTGTCCGCGCCTGGGGACGGGCGGAACCGGATTCGGCCCGGGTTCCGGGGGACCACACGCGGGCGTAGTGCTGGATTGCCGTTCGTAGTCCGGCGCCGTCCGCGCCTTTCCACGGCGGTTCGCCGGTGTGTGCGTGCCAGTCGCGGAAGACGGCGTATCCGTCTCTGCCGGCCACGAGGTCACGGGCGGCGTCTCGTCGGGCGAAGGTGCCGTGTTCGGCGAAGGGGAGGATCGCGGTGTCGACGACGCCCTGGTCGGGGTGGATGACGCTCAGGCGCAGCCCGTCGTACTCGCCGTGGCGGATGGTGGGGGCGAAGTCGATCCGTAGCCGCAGCGTCGAGTCGGGCTGCGGGGTGGCGTAGTAGGCGTTGCCGACGACGGCGTGCTCGTCGAAGGGCAGCGCGAGGACGTCATCGAAGAACTGCTGTACGTGCAGGGACACTTGGCCCTTCTCGATTGGAATGGGACTGGCAGGTCAGCGGCGTGGGCCGGAGCGCCCGGCGGGGAGGGCTGCCGACGGGGTCGTTGTGGTGCTCCAGCGCGGGACGCTGCGCGTGGTCAGCGCGGGCGGCCGTCGGGGGGCGGTGCGCTGGACGTCGAGTGGCGTCGGCACCCGTGGCGGCGGGGGCGTGATGGGAGTGAGCCGGGCGTATTCGCGTAGGCCGCGCATCATGTCGTCCTTCCAACGCGGCAGCGGCGCGGGGTCGGACACGCTCAGGGTGATGGCCTTCACCAACGGGATCGGGGTGTTCGTGGAGGCGGTGGCGTACCACCGGGCGTGCCCATTCTTCGGGCCGCCCCACATGTACCAGCGGGCCTGAAGCGTGGTGAGTTCCCTTTCCGGGTCGAGGCGGCCGGTGGTGCATTCCAGCCCGGCCATCCCGTCCGGGGTCTGCAGTTCCAGGACGCCCCACCGCGGGTGCTGGATCTTCCAGCCGCGGTTGATCAGTGGAACTACGGCGCCGAAGGCGGCGAGTTCGGGGTCCTTGGGGTCGGGCGGGGCGAGGTAGTGGTCGGGGCCGTCCTGGTACGCCTGGGCCAGGGCCGTGGTGAAGGCCGTGACGAACTCGGTGGGGCAGGAGTCGTTGAAGCTGACGCCCCAGGCGGGCGGGCCGAAGCGGTCCTGATAGGCGTTGATCCGCCAGAGCCCGTCGTCGTCTCCCTCGGGCAGGAATCCGAGGCGGACCTTGCGGTCGGGGGCGGTGAGATAGGCGTTGCCGTCCTCGTCGTGGTGCAGGTCCCAGCCCAGGGCGAGCAGCGGTGCGAGGGCTGGGTCGCCGGTGAACGTACTGCCGGCGAGGTAGCGCGGGGAGACGTAGACGTCCCCGTCGATCGGGTCGGGGTCGGGCATGGGCACATCCGGTGGAGAATCGGGCACGGGCACTGGTACGGACTCAGCGGCTCGCTACGGGCCGGGGGGTATCGACTCGGGGAATCCGGTGTCGCCCGGATCACGCGGCGGATTCGGGGGCCGCGGGTGCGACCTCGACGGTCAGCTGCCTGTACGCCTCCTCGGACCGTTCCTGGGCGAGTTCGGCCGTCGGGGCGGTGACGATCAGGAACCCGATGCGCGAGGTGAACATGTCGCCGGCCGGGGGCAGCACGAGCTGGTCGCCGGGATGGCGCAGGAAGTGAACACGCTCCAGCCACGGCGTGTTGGCGGCGAAGGGTTCGTCGAGGCGGCGGGCGGTGAGCGTGCTGGAGGTGGCGGGGTAGATCAGCCGGATCGCCGCCGCCTGATGGCGGGTGGGGGTGAGGTCGGGAGCGCGGCCACAGGCGATGTCGGTTGCAGTGCGCGGCAGGTCGATGCCGGTCGCGAGGTGGACGAGGTGGCCGATCATGTCTCCGGCGATCCGTGCGTTGACCTCGATCAGACGCGGGCGGCCGTCGACCAGTCTCATCTCGACGTGGCTCACGCCATCGCGGATGCCGAGCGCCCGGATCGCCGCCGCGGCGACGGGGGCCACCGTTGCGAGCAGCGGGTCGCCCGCATCGACGGAGTGGGCCAGCTCCTCGAAGTACGGCTCCATGCCGACGGTCTTGCGCGTGATGGCGACCGCGGTGGTCTCGCCTTGATAGGTGACGCACTCGACGGAGACCTCCGGGCCGTCGAGGTACTCCTCGACCAATACCTGGGTGCTCTCGACGCCATGGTCGGCGGCCTGCACGGCGAACGTGTACGCGTCGGCAAGCTCGGCCGGACCATCGACGCGGATGACGCCGACGCTGGCCGCGTGAGCGGCTGGCTTGAGGACGACCGGGTAGCCGATCCGATCCGCCGCGTTGGCCGCCTCTGCGGCCGTGCGCACACCCTGGGAGGCGGCGGACGGGACACCGTGGCGCGCGAACAACGCTCTGGCGGTGGCCTTGTTGCGGCAACCCTGCATCACCTCCGGTGCGGCAGTGGGCAGGCCGAGCTGGCGGGCGAGGCGGGCGACCGGGACGAGATACCACTCCGTCCACGTCACCACCCCGGCCAGCCGGTGCCGCTCGGCCAGAGCACGGCCGGCGGCGGCCTGGGCGTGCGGGTCAGCAGGATCGGCCACCTCGTAGTCGGTGAGGAACGGCCGCTCCCATGTCGGCTCGGCGCCGGAGATGAGGACAACGTCGTAGGCGGCGGCAACGCTCTCAAGGCAGTACCCGCGGTATGCCTCGGCCTCCATATCAGCGGCGGCGACGACCAGGACGACGGGACGATCGGACAACAAGGAACTCCCAACAGGGGGCAACGGAAGAGAGAGGGTGGGTCAGCCGGTGGCCGCACGGGCGACGGGGTGGGCGCGCGCCGGGTGAAGGCGATGGCCAGACCAAGGGCCTGCAGGACGGCGCAGGCGGTGATGACCTGACCGAGCAGGTCGGGCGGCGTCACTGCGACCAGCACTCCGGCGAGGGGGAAGGGCAGCTGGAGCAGCAGGATGGTCAGGGAGAGGGTGCTGCCGAACACGGCGGTGGGGATCAGGTGGGAGCGCAGGGTTCGCAGGACCACGGTCATGCCGCCCTCGCCGGCCATGAGGACGGCGATCAGCACCAGGTACGTGGTGTAGCTGTGGGCGCTGGAGACGGCCAGGCACGCGGAGGCGGCGATCGTCGCGGAGACCGCGCCGACGGGCCACAGCCCGTACCGGTCGATCGCACTGCGGCAGACGGCGACCGCGAGCAGGGAGGCGACAGCGGCGGCCGACCAGATGAGGCCCACCTCCACGCTGGAGTGCCCCAGCTCCTTGACCACGATGACGGGTGCGGCGGCCTGGAGCAGACCGAGCGCCAGGTTGGACAGTGTGAGCCCGGTGACCAGCCAGGCCAGGGCCGGCAGGGAGCGCAAGGTGGCCCATCCGGTACGCAGCCCCTTGACAACCGGCATCGGATCGGCGGCATGCCGTACCAGATTCTGCCGTGGGGCAAGGACGGCACCAAGCAGCGAGAAGCAGGCGATCGTGGCCAGCATCCCGGCCGCGCCGATCCATTGGAGCATCAGACCGGCGAGTGCGGGCCCGGCCAGGGTGGCGACCTGGTCGATCCCGAGCAGGACTGACTGCACGCGGTGTGCCCTGTCGCCGGCCCTGCGGCTGGCGGTGCCGCCCGCGGTCTCGGCCGCGATGTACGAGAACTCGGTGAGCACGCCCGGTCGACCATCCCCCCGGCCAGTGCGAACGCTGCCAGGCGCGGGGTCCATGCCAGTGCGAACGCGACGCCGGTCAGGGCCGCGGAGTTGGTGGTGGCGAGCACCAGAAGGGGGATGCCGTACGTCGTCATGGCGAACGCCCCGGCGTCGGCGCTGCGTGGCAGGTAGATGCCGCGCAGCAGACTGGGGACCGGACGGCAGGCATGCCGCGGCTCGGAGCCGGATCTCACGCAGCGAACTCCGCATCGGCCGTCGCGGTGCTGGCTGGCCGGTCTCCGGCTGAAGGAAGAACGGACGGATTCGTCCGGATCCACACGGACAGTGCCGCCCACGGCCGGCGCAGGCCCAACGCGGCGTCGGTGGTGGGCAGCAGATCGGCGTCCACCGCCTCCTGCACGGCTGTCGCCATCGCATCGTTGGTATCGGGAAGGGCGTCGAGGACCGGCTCCTGGCAAAGCAGCGCGAGGGTGGCCTGGACGCGGGTGACGAAGTCGCTGTCAATGGCTGGGTAGTGGTGGGCGCGTGCCCAGCGGGCGGCCGTGTCGTACACGTCGGCCAGCTCGGCCCCGGCCTCGGTGAGCAGGTAGGAGGGGTTCCCGGCGTGCTGCCCGGCCTTCACCAGTCCGTGGTCGCGGCCCGCCACGAGGGCGTGGCGGACCTGGTGGCGGGCGAGGTCGGCGAGGGTGCGGGCGAGCGTGCGGCGCGGGAAGGGGCCGTTGTCGTCGATCTCGCTGACCAGTCGGATGAGCCCCGGATGGGCCAGCACAGCGATGGCGCGGTCGACCTGCGCTGCGGTGAGGGTGTCGGCGCAGTTCATCGGCGGTGTCCCCCTGCCGGAGAGATGGCGATGGGGCGGGCGGGTATCTGGTGCGAGAAGAGGTCGCCCGTCTGCCACGTGGCCGGAGCCGGCTGCGCGGAGAGCGCTGGTGCTGCTGGAGCGGTGGCCGGGGGTGCTGGCAGGCGCGACTGGTTCGTGATCCATGTGCCCGGCCCGGTCTGGGACGGGGCTGGCGTGTGCCCCCACACCGGGTGGGCTGCGGCCTCGGCGAGCGGGCGTCCGGCCGCCCAGGCGGAGACCGTCCCGTAGATGGGAGCCAGAGCCCGGCCGTGTTCGGAGAGTTGGAAGGTTGCCTCTTCCCCGGCTGCTTCGACGAGGCCGTCGTCGACCAGTTGCCGCAGGGGTGGATAGACGGCGCTCAGGCCCGAGTCCGGCATCGCCACGGCGGCCAGGGACTTGGCGCTGGTGGCACCGCGGGCCTGCAGTGCCCACAGGATCGGCGTGGCGTGGCGGGGGGTGAGCAGTGTGAGGGTGTCCTCGATGTTCTGCGCCGGCGGGATGCGCTCGGGCTTCTCCTTGCCGGTGGTCTTGTCGACGACGAGGTCCTTCTCCAGGTGCGTGTTGCCCCAGGCGGCGATCACGGTCAGGACCGGCATCAGGTCGGCGCCGCGGGCGGTGAGCCCGTAAGTGACGTGCCGGGGCGCGTACTCGGTGCGCTCGACGAGGCCGGCGTCGGTGAGCTTGCGGAGCCTGGGGTGGAGCTGCCCGTCGGCCAGCCACGGCAGCTTGGGCTTGATCTCGGCGTATCGCAGCGGCTTGGCCGAGAGCGTCATCAGCACCCACACGCTCCAGCGCGGGGTGATCATCTCCAGGGACTCGGTGACGCGCGACAGGTCGGTGAGGGTGGTGCGGGGCAGACCGGTGGTGGCCAAAGGGGAAACTCCTGAACAGGGGGCTGGCAGGCGGGTCAGCGCGTACGGGCGGCGGCGGGAGCCGGTACGGCGGGCGGGGCCGGCGCCAGGCGCTGGACGCCGGGGGCGGGGACGCGGTGCAGGCTCTGCAGGACCGCGCTCACACCCTTGGTGTGGGCGTCTCGGACGGCGACGGATTCGGCGATGCGGCGGGCGCAGTCGAAGATGTGACCGGCGTCGTACGGGCCGATCGTGCGTTCCTGGTCGGTCAGTTGCCGTAGTCGCTGAAGCTGGAAGTCGATGTTCCGCTCGGCGAACTGCAGGTCGCTGTGGCTGCCGAGGAGGGCGGCCAGCATGCTGCCGCGGGGGTGGGAGTCAGCGAGGGCGTCGAGTTCGGCGAGTGGCCGGCCGTACAGGGCCTCGATGCGCTCGGCGATCGTGGTGGACGTGGTGTGGGGCAATCAGCGGGCTTTCACGGTCGGCGGGCCAGCGCCGCCCCGGCACGCGCGGGTGCCGGGGCGACGGGGGCAGCGGGAGGCCGGGCGGTGGTGATCTGCGGCTGGGCAAACTGCACTGGCCGGGCGGTCGCCGGGCCGGGCGGGGGCATGGTCCGCAGCAGCTCGCCCAAAGCGGCGGTGTAGCTGTCGCGGGCGTCGAGCGCCGCTTCCAGCCACTGGGCGTCGAAGCCCATGGCCTCCGCCGACAGTTCGCTCAGGTCGCGGTCAGTGGACGTGGCCTGGTGGATGGTCTCGCGCACGACGGCGACCTGTTCTTCGGCCACGGCCAGGAAGGAACGCAGGTGCAGAGCCCGCTGTAGAGCCGGCGAAGCCGTTCCGGCTGTCGCGGCGGCATACAGCTGGGGGACCGGGGCACCGAAGGCTTCTTCGAGTGCGGCGTCCTTGCTGGTGGGCTTCGCGGTCACGCTCACCGCGTCACACCCCTGACCGAAGCCGCCGGAGCGACGGGGCGTGCTGCGGGCTGGTCTGGAGGGCAGGCCCCCGGCTGGCAGCCGGGGATGCTCCGCGCCAGGCTCCGGGGCCACGCTTGCCGGGGGCGTTCCGGTCGAGGAGGAAGCGGACGACCATGGCCCGCCCGTCGCGGACACTGACCGCCGAGTTCACCTGGTGGGCGAGATCCATCGCGGGGTCGTCGAGTTCGCCAGGTTCCGTGCTGAGCACGCCGACGAGGTCGTCCTCGGCCTTCTCCAGCGCCCTCTGTGCCTCGACGAGGAGGCCGTGCCAGTGGACGACCTCCGTGGCCTCGCGGTTGGCCTGCGGTTCAGCGGCCACAGCCTGGCGCAGTTCGGGAAGGCTCATCTGAAAGCGGGCCTCGAACTGCTCGGTGATGACGCCCATCACGTCGTCGACGCCGTCGGGCACAGCGAACTCCTCTCGGTGAGATTCCTGGAAATTGGGCTGCCGGGGGGCGGGGAAGAATCCCCGCCCCCACGTGCCGAATTCAGCCCTTGGCGGGCGTGCTGCGGGCTGGTGAGGAGGTCAGTCGAGGCACATACGCACGTCGCGGTAGACGTAAGTGCCGGACACCCAGCCCTTTACGCCGGTGGTCTTGTCGGTGATGTAGTGCCAGTTACCGCTGGTCTTGTGGACGGTGAACTTGTGGCCGTTGTAAAGGACGCCGACGGCGGTGGACTTGGTGGTCGCCTTGGAGCGGATGGTTACGGCCTTCGTGCCGATCACCCACGGTCCGGGCCGGTCGCAGTCGCGGACGGCCGGGGCGGCGGCCGACGCAGCAGCGGGTGCGGCGTTGGCCGTGGTGGCGGAGATGAGCGGCAGGGCGAGTGCGCCGAGTACGGCGGCGGATACGGCGATACGGGAGGAGCGCATGAAGAATTGGCCTCCAAGCCAATGAGGGTGGGAATGCGGAAAGAGGGCCCGCGCAGTTGCCGTGCGGGCCGAATTCAAGAGTCCGGAGAATCCCCGGTTTCGCTAACCGGGGATTGCCTGCTATGTTCCGGCCGCCGTGCGTATCCGAGCGTCTGCATCGAGACCGGGGAACGGGGTCTGGGAAGCCGTGAGGTGCGTGCCGCGGTGGAAATTCAACGGACTCGGCCTCGCGGCGGTACGCCAGGAGCGGGGCGCGCTGGCGCGGCGGGCAGGGGGCTGCGGCGCGTGGGTGGTGGCGTGGTCGGCAACGCAATGTCCTGGCCCGACCACCGGTTCTCCCACCACTCGGTGGCGGCCTCGAAGGTGGCGAAGCCGCATTCCCGCAGGGTGTGCGTCCACGCGTCGGTGTCGACTTCCTCCAGGAGCACCCGGAACGGCAGCGGTGCCCGCTCGCCGGTTGCTCGCAGGAGCACCGTGGTCTCCGGCTTCGCCGACGTGTCGTCGGTGTAGCTGGTGAGGAGGGCGAAGTGGTCGCCGTCGCTCATCAAGCGCTCTTCGAGAGCCCTGGTGGCGTCGTCCGCCGCAGCGGTGCCCATGCCCGGCAGCAGGCGGATGGCGTCCTTGGGACAACCGCGGGCGATCAGCCAGGACTGGGCCATGGCCGGCAGCGGCAGCATCTCGTGCTGGAAACGGAACGTGCGCGCGGCGCAGTCGCGTTGCAGGTGCAGGGCGGCGAGCTGGGGCTCGCCGGGGATGCCCCAGGTCACAGCCCTGTCGTGGAGGACGTAGAAGCTGTGCTGGTCACCTTCCGTGTGGTGTTCAGCCAGCACCGTGAGCATGTCCTGCCCGCTCGCGATGTGCTGCCAGAACGTCTCCTCCACACGGTCGTTGACGGCCTCGTATCCATCGAGACGGAAATCTGGTTCGGCTTGGGGCATAAAGGCTCTCGGGTCGGAACAGCGAACGGCGAACGGCGTTGATCGGGGGCGGCGTTGGCGCCTCGGGTCAGCGGCGGGAGCGTGCCGGGGCGGGCCAGGCTCCGGCCCGCTGCGCGGGGGCGGCAGCTGCCACGCTGGTGCGGCGCGAACCGGCGAGGGTGGTGCGGCCGGCGTCAGTGAGGGCGACGGGCTGACCGGCGTGGACCGGGTGGGAGGTGTCGCGCACCAGCAGGCCGGCCTCTTCCAGGCGCTGGAGTTGGCTGTAGGCGACGCGGGTGCCGGAGGCGGTGACGACCGACAGCCGCCCCGTGAGGAGGTGCTCGTGGAGCTTGGCGCCCTGGGCGATGGCCAGCAGCGCGGCGAACTGCGGTGCGGACAACTCCCGGCCCTCGTCCGGGGGCTGCGTGCGGGCGGCGGTCTCGATGGGCTCCAGTGCGGCCAGGACCTTCTCCTGGTGTTCGTCGCGGATGGCCGCCGCCTGTTTCATCTGGGAAACGGTCCGGTCGATACGTGCGAACAGCGCCTGGTCGACGGGGAACTCGCCGGAGCCGAGGCGCTGGAGCAGGACGCGGTAGAACGTCAGGGACGTCTCCGCCTTCGCGAGGTCGCGGTGGGCATCGACCAGGCGGGCGCGCGGCTCGTCGAGCAGGTCCCGGTCGCGGTGCTCCCACAGCGTCTCGACGCTGTGTCCCACGGCCGCCTCGATGCGGTGATCGAGTGCCGTCAGCGCCTTCTTCGCCGGGGCAGGTGTGGAGGACATGGAGAAGAGCAGCTCCTTGGGGTGGTGTTACGGCGGTCATCCCGTGGCCAGGGCGACGCAGACATCGAGGTGGGTGCCGTCGCGCGTGTGCCGGGTGGGACCGAGGCGGCGCAGGAGCCGGAGCATCGGCATGTTCGACGCCTGGATGTACGCGGACAGGGTGTGGGCACCGCGTGCGCGGGCGTGCTCGGCGACGTGCCGGGCCAGGGCGGTGCCGATGCCGCGTCGCTGGTGGGCGTCGGCGACCTGCAGGCCGAGGTCGACAACGCCCGCCTCGCGGCTGAGGGGACCGGCGGACGCCAGAGCGACGGGGCCGTCGCCGACGCCCGGCGCGATCCAGCAGTCTCCGTGGGCCAGGAGACGGGAGAAGTCGCGGCGGGTGATGTGCGTGCGGCCCCAGCGGCGCAGCAGGTTGTCCCGCGAGCAGCGCCGGTGGAAGGCGTCGATGAGGTTCCAGTCGGCCTCGGTTGCCCGGCGTGTACCGGCAAGGACGGGGTGGTTCAGCAGGGGCAGGCCGGCACGGCTGCGAGCAGCGCGCCGCGCCGGTAGGACTTGCGCCGGCGCCCGTCGGGCAGGGTGACGTCGCGGGTGGAGACCTCGTAGGGGGCCAGGAGTTGGGCGAGGCGGGCCTGGGTGAGGTCGGCGTAGCGCCAGCGGCTCTCGGCCACCCCCGGCAGGTCGCGCAGACACGTGACCAGGTCGGCGGAGGACATGGCGTCCGGGTCACCGGCGGCGTCGAAGACCCGAAGGCAGGCGTGCACGACGCCGGCCGGCTGTGGAGGCTCGCTCGGGCAGGACAGGAAGTCGTCGTCCTCGGCCTCGTCGGTCGCGTCCTCGGCGGCACTGGCGGCACTGGCGGCGCAGCAGCACTCCGTGGACAGCAGCCGGGCCAGTACGTGTCCGGCGGCGAGGCGTTCGACGAGGAGGTCGGTGAGCTGCTCCAGCTGCTCGCCAGCGCTGGCACCCACGGCACAGTCAGGACTGGAGAGGTCCAGGAGCTGCTGGTCGAGATGCTGAATCTCGAGGAAGGTGTCCAGCAGCGCACGGTGGTGGGGGCTCTCCTTCGGTGGCTCGGTCTCCAGCAACGTGGCGGCGAGCGAGTCGAGGAGGGTGGGGAACGTCGTCGTCAACGAACGGGGCCCTTCGGGTTCGGGGACAGTGCGGGTTGGGGCAGGCCGGGCATCGCGTAGGGCGGGCCCGGTTTGGGGATGGGGCGCTGGGTGGCCAGTTGCGGGGAGCGGGCGCGGGCGGCGTGAGTGAGGGCGCTGACGGGGCGGCGGTTCATGCCCAGGCGTGCGGCGACCGTGTCGTAGACGTCGTTGCGGGCGCGCTCGCGTACGGCCACCACGTGGATCTCGGTGGTGTGGGTGGAGTTCGCCGGGGCCGGGCGCTGGGCGTAGACGACGCGCCAGGCGTTGCGCGAGTCGACATACAGCTTGCGGAGACCGGAGAGGTCGCCGGTCAGCTTGCTGCCGAACAACTGCGCGTTGACGACGTCCTGGAGCTGGGCAAGAGCCAGGTCACGGATATCGCCGGGAGCCTGGAGCAGGTCGGTCAGAGCGCGGGCATCGAAGCTGAGGCCGAAGGCCGGGCGGTGCTCCTGACCGCTCACTCCGTGGCCTCGCCCGGCTCCTCGGGCTCTTCCGGCTCCTGCGGTTCGGTGTTCGAGGAGCGGGTGGAGGGCTTCGGTCCGGGCAGCAGGCGGTGGGAGGGCCGGTCCGGGGAGGTCATGCACGCGGACAGCGGACCGCCCGGGGCGCGGACCGTGGCCATGGCGTGGGTGAGGAAGTCCCGGTGCCACACGAACAAGCCGGACAGGCCGGCCTCGGGGTCCTTGTGCTGCTGGTAGGCCATCCACAGGGCGTGCAGCCAGGCGACGACGTCGTCGTGTTCCTGCCACTGCTCGCACCAGGGCGCCGCGGTGGTGACCTCCGCCCCGTAGGTCTCCATGAGGAAGTCGTCCACCCAGTCGGTGAGGGTGTCCAACTCGTTCTCGTATTCCTCGCCCTCCAGTTCCAGGATGGGCCGCGGCTCCGTCGGCATGGGCTGAGGCGGCATGCCGGGCAGCCCCGGCATCGGGAAGCCGGGAAAGGGCGACAGCGCGGGCGCGGCGGACAGGCTGTCGAGCTGCCTGGCCTGCTCGGCCGACTGGTCCAGCAGCTTCCGGACACTCGCCTCGATGCTTTCCAGACCGGTATCCGGCAGACGGATCGGGTCCATTTCCCCGTCGTCGCGAGGGTCTATGGATTCAGGCACGAATGGGTCTCCTTGCAGCCGCAGCCTGTGAGTTGAGGAAATGCGGCTTCAACGATCCGGACAATCGCCGGTTTCACTAACCGGGGATTGCCTGCTATAACGCCTCCGGCACCGGGCAGGGGCGGGCATTCAGCCCGCTCCGGACGCCCGGCAGAGGTATCAGGCGGACAGGACGAAATCGTCCTGCGAGAGGGTCTGTTGGACCGTCTCGGTGAGGCGGTCGGCGGCGATCTCCGCGTAGTGCTTGGTCTTCTCGACGCCGATGAAGTCCCGGCACTCCAGCAAGCTCGCCACGCCTGTCGATCCGGAGCCAGCGCAGAAGTCGAGCACTGTGCCGCCGTCCGGGCTGATCTTCACCAGCTCGCGCATCACTTCGACGGGCTTCTGCGTGATGTGCTGCCGGTTCTTGCCCGAGGGCTGCGAAGCCGAGTACAGGCCCGGCAGGTAGACCGGGTTACGGGAGCCGTCGATCTGCCCGTTGGACGCCCAGACAATGAACTCGCAGTTCTGTGTGAAACGCCCCTTCTGCGGCCTGGCCTGCGGCTTGTGCCAGGCCAGCACACCGCGCCACAACCAGCCGGCGGCCTGGATCGCATCCGTCGTGACCGGCAGCTGACGCCAGTCGGTGAACAGCAGCGCCGTGCCACCCACCTTGGTCAGGCGGTGGGCTTCGGTCATGGTCTGGGTCAGCCAGAACCCGTAAGAGCGCTGGTCCATGTTCTCGCCCGTGAAGTCCGGCAGATCGTGGCCGGCGTCGGCGGAGGTGTACTTCTGCCGCGCGCTGCGACTCGTGCGCTCCTTCGCGGTACGACCACCCGAGTTGTACGGCGGGTCGGTGATGACGGAGTCGACGCAGTCGTCCGGCAGTTCGGCGAGGACGCTCAGCGCGTCGCCCTGGTGGAGGGAAAAAGGCAAAGGGGTGCCCCAATTCAGGTCGGGAGATGAGGGGAAGAAGCCCTCCGGCTTACGCACGTGATCCCCGTCGGCCGAATGCGCGGCATAACGAAGCCCGCAGGCCATAAGGCGGGGGGGGAGGAACCAAAACTGTAGGGCACGATCCCCGGTTGAGCGGTGTCGCCGCCAAAACCCCCGGAATCAAGCCTTGATCACCAATTTTTAGGTCAACCGGGGATCGCCTCTTACTGTTTTGGAACTGCCCGGCGAACACCGCCGATGGCCCTTCCCCCGCTCATGCCCCCGTGGAGGTTCCCCTCTGTCCCGGCACACCTGACCCGACGCCCGCTGTGGGTGCGAGAGGCATCTCGCCCCGCTCCGAGGCACCCGATCACCTTCACCCGGCCGCAGCGCCCTTCTCACCTCGCACCGCGCGGCCGGGCTTCACTTCCAAGGACACACCGCTGTGACGCACCCCTACCCTCCCCTGCCTGAAAACCGGCCGACGACCAACCGCCGCCTACCGGGAGGCGGCGAGGATTGAAGGGCCTAGCCGCCGCCATCGGCGTCTTCTGCCTCTCCCCTCTCCTCCTCGCCGGCACCGCCGCGATGGCCGCGGCCGGAAGCGGTGCCGCCTCCCAAAGCGCCTCCTGTGCCACGGGCGCGGACGTCGACACCGACGCCGTCGCCAAGCAGGTCGCCGCGATCCTCGGCGGCAAGGACTCGAATAGGGACATCCGCATCGAGGGGCTGGACCTGCCGGCCGAGCAGATCCCCCATGCCAAGACCATCGTCGCCACCGGTATCTCCCTGAAGATCCCCGAACGCGGGCAGGTCGTCGCACTGGCGACCGCCATGCAGGAATCCCGCCTGCGCAACCTCAACTACGGCGACCGGGACAGCCTGGGCTTGTTCCAGCAGCGCCCCAGCCATGGCTGGGGCACCCCGGAGCAGCTCCGTGACCCGGTCTACGCGAGCACCAAGTTCTACAAGGCCCTGCTGGACGTGAACGGCTGGCAGCAGATGACCGTCACCCAGGCCGCCCAGGCCGTGCAGCGCTCGGGCTATCCCGACGCGTATGCGCAGTGGGAGGGCCTGTCGAAGGCACTGCAGCAGGCCATCGCCAAGTCCCTGCCGAATGACGGGAAGGACAATGCCGACCAGAACAAGGACGAGCCGGCCGGAGGCGGATGCACACCTGGCGAGGACGGCTCCGGCTACGGCCTCATCCCAGATGGCTCCGTGCCCAAGGGTTACGAGATCCCCAAGGACGCTCCGCCGCAGGTCCGCACCGCCATCGACTGGGCGATGCACCAGCTCGGCACCCCCTACCAGTGGGGTGGCACCTGCTTCAACTCCCACGGGCCAGACCCGATGGGCCGCTGCGACTGCAGCTCGCTGATGCAGCAGGCGTACGCCGCCGCCAAGGTGAAGCTGACCCGCACCACGTACACGCAGGTGGGCGAGGGCAAGGCCGTCTCACCGAAGGCCCTGAAGCCCGGTGACCTGCTGTTCACCCGCGGCACGGCGGCCGTGCCCGAACACGTCGGCATGTACATGGGTGCAGGTCTGGTGATCAACGCGCCGCGCACCGGCAAGCCCGTCCGGATCGAGCCGATCAAGGACTGGGACATCCTCGCCGCCCGCCGCGTCGTCTGACGCCGCACCCGTCGCCCGGCCTCCGGGCCATCCCTGACTGGCGTCTCTGAGCGCCGCGAGCGCCGCTCTCCCCTTCTTCTCCCATTTATCTGCAGGCCCCAACCAGCCCGCGTATGCAAGGAGTTCCGCCATACCCATGTCTCTCGCAGACCGCGTCATCTACCTCGCTTACGACCCCGGCGTCACGCCCAAGGAGGGCGGCCTGCCGGGCCTGTCCGTCCTGAAGAACGTCGTAAGCAGCATCAACCTGTTCGGCATCGTGGCTGTCGTCGGTGCGCTGGCCGTCTCCCTCGGTGTCTGGGCCTGGGGCCACCACACCGGTGGCCACCAGGCCGAGGCCAACGGCAAGAAGGGCGCCGTCGTCGCCGCGGGCGCCGCACTCGGCCTCGGCGCCGCAAACGGCATCGTCGCGTTCTTCTCCGCGCTGGGGACGCAGATCAAGTGATGAAACGATCCCTCTCCCCGCTCCACAGCTATGGCGCCGGGCGGTCGGCGAACCGGCGGATCGCCATCGTCGCCATCGTCATCACCGCGCTGCTCGCCGTCGCCGGGTTCGCCGCCTGGTTCACTGGCCGCGGCGAGCAGCAGGACGACGCCCGCCGCTCCACCAGCACAGCTAGCCCGTCGCCTTCCGAGTCCGCGCCGAAGCCGTCGGCCGGCACCGGGTCGGTGCCGAAGCCGCCGCAGATCAGCGAACCGCTCGCGCACGCCAAGGCTGCCGCGCTGATGCTGTGGTCCTACGACACCCGCGCCACCACCCGCGACCAGCAGCTCGCCGGGATGAACGCGTGGATGACGCGCGAGACCAAGTACACCGACTGGACCTCCATCACCGCGCAGGTGCCGGATCCGGTGCTGTGGTCACGAATGGGGGACAACGCCCAGCACGCCACCGCGACGATCACCGAGGCCCACTACCCCAGTGCGTTCAAGCAGGCACTGGCAGAGGACCCGGCCGCGCTGACCAAGGCGTACATCTACGCCGTCACCGTCACCGGCAAGCAACAGATCGCCTGGAAGGGCGGAGGCGGAGGCGCTGAGAACCGGTCGGTCACCCTCGCCGTCCAGTGCCGGCCCTCCCACGACTGCGCCCTCGTCGCCATCGCCCCCCGCGTCGCGCCCTGATGCCCCCACTGACCGAAAGGAGGAAGCCCTCCAGTGGACTTCTGCTCCATACCCGTCGCGGGCCAGCTCTGTGACGCCGCCGACGCGATCGACTTCGTCGCCGACCCCGGCAAAGCCATCACCGACGGCATCGGCAACTGGATCGCCAAGAGCAGCGGCGAACTCGCCGCCGCCGCAGCCGATCTCGCCGCCAAGGCCGTCAACGCCACCACCACGGTAGACCTCAACGCCGGCTGGTTCCGCGACAACTACGAGCTGCTGCTGCCGATCGGCCTGGTCGTACTCGTGGCGACCTTCTGCGCCCAGCTCATCCGGGCCGCCATCAAACGCGACGGACAGTCCCTGACCCAGGCATTCACCGGCACCGCCATGGGCGTCCTGTTCTCCTTCTCGGCCATCGCCCTGACCACCGTGGCCATCGAAGTCGTCGACGCCTTGAGCGACGGCTTGTTCAAGGCCGCGAACAGCAGCGTCGACGACGCGGTCCGCCGCATCGTCAAGGTCAGCCAGATCGGCGCCATGTCCGGACTGGGTTGGATGGTCCCGGCCATCACCGCCCTGGGAGCCGCAATCGGCACCTTCCTGTACTGGTGCGTGATGATGGTCCGCAAGGTCGGCATCCTCGTCCTCGTCACCCTGGCCGTCTTCGCGGGAGCCGGCGGCGGCTGGGAAGTCGCCCGCCGCTGGCGCAGGGGCTGGATCGAAGCCACCGCCACACTCGTGGTCTCCAAGCTGCTGATGACGATCGTGTTCCTCCTCGGCATCTCCGCCATGGGCAAGACCGAATCGAAGGACGGAATCGCCGCCCTGGCCGACGTCATGTCCGGCATCGTCATCATGATCCTGGTCCTGCTGTGCCCCTACGCGACGTTCAAGTTCGTGCACTGGGCGTCCGAGGGCACCAACGGCGAGGACATCCACCGCGCCGGCGGCGCAGGCGCCCAGCTCGCCAAGCAGCATGCCGAACGCGCCGGCCGCAAGGCCGCTGCCATGGCCGCCACCGCCGGAACCGGCGGCGCGGCAGCCGGAGCAGGCGCAGCACCACAAGGCCCCTCCTCCGTCCCCGGCCAGTTCCCCGGCGACATTGCAGCCAACCCCACAAGCGGTGGCGACGACCAGGGCGGACAGCAAGGTGGCACGGGTGTCTCGCCCGGCGGTGACGCGCTCAAGAACGGTCTGGAGAAGGCCGTGCAGCCCCCGCCGACCAGCGCGTCTGACGACACGGGCGGCCAGTTCGGCGGTGCCCCCGGCCAGGGTGGATCCGGTCACGGATCCCCGGCTGCTCAGGGGGGCGGCGGTTGGATGTCACAGGCTCCGGCCAGCGCCTCTACGCCTCCGCCACAGGGCGCTCCGCCGGCCGCAAACTCCGCCGACGCGTCGAGCGGGCCCGGCGCTGCGCCGCCTCCGCCGACCGGCATCTGACCCATCCCCGACACCGAGGCGGGACACACCGCGCCACCCGATGTGTGTTCCGCCCCGGCCACCGCCCCGCGCTTTCTCGGAACGGCCTCTTGTCTGAACTCACCGTCACTCCGCTCACGGTCAAATTCCCGCACCGGTCGAGGCGCGGCATCCTCCTCGGCCTGTCCCTGCCCCAACTCGTCCTCGTTTCCTCCGCCTTGGCGCTATTGCTGGTCACGGTCGTCAGCACCGGACTCGTCGGTGCCATCGTCCTCACTCCCCTGTGGGCGGCCATCGCCGCGCTGGTGGCCATCCGCCGCCACGGCCGCTCGCTGATCGACTGGGCGCCGATCGTCACCCGCTACGTCCACCGTCGCCGTACCGGACAGACCATGTGGCTGGCCCGGCCCGTCACCCGCCCGCGCCAGGACGGCCTGCTGCACCTGCCCGGCACCACCGCCTCGCTGCGCGTGGTCACGCCCGCCGGATCGCAGGCCGCCGCTGTACACGACCCGCATCAGCAGACCCTGACCGCCGTCGCCCACGTCTCCAGCCGCGCGTTCGCGCTCCTCGACCCGGCCGCGCAGAACCACAACGTCGCCGGCTGGGGCCGGGCGCTGGCCGGCATCGCCCGCACCGGCCACATCGCCACCGTCCAGGTCCTGGAACGCACCGTGCCGGACTCCGGCGACACCCTCGCCCGCCACTGGACGCAGCAGGGCCGTCCCGAGACCCCAGTCGCCGGACAGGTGTATGCCGACCTGGTCGCCTCCGCCGGTCCGGCCGCCGCGCCGCACGAGGCGTACCTGGCAATCTCCCTGGACCTGAAGGCCGCCAAGCGGCTCATCTCGCAGGCCGGCGGCGGGCTCCCGGGCGCGTTCACGGTGATGGAGCAGACGACGTCGTCGGTCGCGCAGGCCGCCCGCAGTGCCGGGCTGATGGTGTCCGGCTGGCTCAGTGCCCGCGAGATCGCCGCTGTCGTCCGCACCGCTTACGACCCCAAGGCCCTCTCCGGCCTGCAGCAGTGGTCCGAAACCGGCCGGGCCGAAGCAGACCCCGCCGCCGCCGGACCGGTCGTGCAGGTCGAGGAGTACGACCGGGTCATCACCGACACCGCCCGGCACGCCACCTACTGGGTCGAGAACTGGCCCCGCACCGAAACCAGCGCAGGTTTCCTTCACGGGCTCATGTTCACCGCCGGAGTCCGGCGAAGCCTGTCCCTTATATACGTCCCCCAGGGGCTCGAGTCGGCACTGCGCGACGTCCAGCGCAAGAAGGCCGCGATCATCGCCGACGCCAACGAACGGCAGCGCCGCGGCGTGGTCGACTCCGAGGCCGACTCCGTCGAGTACGCCGACGTCAAGGTCCGCGAACGCCAGCTGATCGCCGGACATGCCGACGTCGCCCTAACCGGACTCCTCACCGTCAGCGCGGAGACCGACGCCCTGCTGGATGCGGCCTGTGCGCAGATCGAGACCGCCGCCGTCACCACTCAAGTCGACCTGCGCCGCCTCAACTTCCAGCAGCCCGACGCCCTGACCCTGGGCGCCCTGCCGCTTGCCCGGACCGCCCTGTGACCGGCCAGTCCGCGGGCCGTGGTGTCATCGACGAGATCCAGGCGCTGCTTGATCCGCTGCGCGAGATGCACCGCCGGCACCAGGAAGCGCTCGACGAACACCGCACTGCGGACGGCGACGTGATCGAGGAGCAGTACGCCGAGTACGAGGAGACCCGTCACACGACGGCCATCGAAGCCAGCGAGACCCTCGACACCGTCATCCAACGGCTGGAGCTACTGGTCGCCACCCCCGCCCGCCGCGCCTTCACCATTGCCCTCAAGGGCACCGGCCATGCGGAAGGTGAGAGCCCCTGGCTGTTCGTCGTCAACGCCACCGACCTCGACGACGCACAGCGCTGCCTTACCCAACTTCCCTCGTACAAGCGCTGGCTGGCGGACATCCGTACACCGGACGACACCGGCCCCCTCTCCGCCGCGGACATCGTGGCCGACCAAAGCCATCCCGGCACCCGAGCGCCCGGCATGTACATCGACCTGCGCCACGAGGAGGCCCGGATCCTCGCCGACCGCACCGGCCGCAGGCGCACCTCCCCTGTCCCAGCGTCCGGCCCGCCCTGCGCAGCACGCCCGCGCGCCCGCTGACCACGGGCCCCGCCCATCGCCCCCTGCTCTCAAGCAACACCAGGCGGACCGCCCTCACTGACCTGCCGCTCCGGCAGGAAGGACTCCCCGTTTTGACTTCACCCTCCCCCGCCAGCGAGGCGCACCCCTACCTCCGCGCCGCCACCGCCGGCGTCCGCCACCACACCCGCTCCCTCAACCCGGCCGCAACCTCGACTCCCCGGCCGGCGAACCGCGTCCATCTCGACGTCCTGCACGCCCATCTCACCGCCCTGCACGAGCTGCTCGACCAACTCGCCGAAACGACCCAGCCGCCGCACCCGGCAGCAGGCCGGCACCTGGCCGCCGCGCACACCCGGCTGTGGCAGGCCACCGCTGAAGTGCACGACGCATTCCACGCCCTGCCGTCGGCCCACGAAGCCGAGGCGGAGTGCCATCCCGAGCGGCTGCCGGAAGGCCCGCCAGTGCTGACGATCTGCCAGCGCCACCTCGCCGGCAGCCACGCCATCCGCCGCAAGACCACCCCCACCGATCTCAACACCCCGCTCCCCGGCCACACCACCACCTACGCCTCATGAGCGGACAGCACCGCCGAAACGAGCACCCCCGATGACCCACCGGCCCGACCGCCGCGCCCGACGCGCCTCGGCCTCACCGCTGTTCACCCCGCACGGCACCGACCGCGCCAGCCGCAAGGCCGCCCGGCGCCAGCTCGCCGAAGCCGCCGCGAAAGCCCGCGCCGAAGCAGCGTCCGACCCGGCCGGACACGAGCCAGTCGAAGAGGACATACCGCTCGCCCTCTATCCGCCCGCCGGACGTCCCGGCCCCGCCTCGGCCCGCGGCAACAAGCTCACGCTCCCCGCCCACCGCATGACCACCGCCACCGCGTCCGGCGCGTACCCCTTCCTCGCCGAAGGCGGGCTCGGCGCCGAGGGCATCTACATCGGCCGCGACGTCCACGCCGAGGCATCGTTCTGCTTCGACCCTTTCGCCCTGTACGGCAAGGTCGAAGGCTTCACCAACCCCAACGTGCTGCTCGCCGGCGTGATCGGGCAGGGCAAGAGCGCGCTGGCCAAGAGCTTCGCACTGCGATCGGTCGCGTTCGGCTACCGCGTCTACGTGCCCTGCGACCCCAAAGGTGAGTGGACCCCGGTCGCCACCGCGCTCGGCGGCACCTCCATCGCCCTCGGTCCCGGTTTGGAGGGCAAATTGAACCCGCTGGACGCAGCACCGCGCCCGCCATCTGTGCCGGAGGCCGACTGGGCCGGCGAGATCCGCAAGCGCCGACTGCTGCTGCTCGGTTCCCTGGCCCGTACCGTGCTCGGACGGGACCTGATGCCGATGGAGCACACCGCCCTCGACGTCGCCCTCGACGCCGTCGTCAGCCAAGGCACCGCCACCGGACGCACCCCCCTCCTCGGCGACGTCGCCACCACCCTCAACAGCCCAGTGGCACTCGACACCGCCGGTGGCGTCATGTCCGGGCGCCTCGGGGAGGCCGCCCGGGACCTCGCCCACGCCATGCGCCGCCTCGTCCACGGCGACTTGGCCGGCATGTTCGACGCCCCCTCCACCGTGAGCTTCGACCCCAACTCGCCGATGCTCACCATCGACCTGTCCCGCCTCGGCGGCTCCGGCGACGACACCGCCCTCGTGCTGGCCATGACCTGTGCCTCCGCCTGGATGGAATCCGCGTTGACCGACCCGAACGGCGGCCGGCGCTGGATCGTCTACGACGAAGCCTGGCGCCTGATGCGCCACCCCGGCCTTCTCCAGCGCATGCAGTCGCAGTGGAAGCTGTCCCGCGGCCTGGGCATCGCCAACTTGATGGTCATCCACCGACTGTCCGACCTGCTCACCGCCGGCGACGCCGGATCCCGAGGCCGAGCCCTGGCCGAAGGGCTCCTCGCCGACTGCTCGACCCGCATCGTCTACCGGCAGGAAACCGACCAACTCCAAGCCGCAGCCGCCCTGCTCGGACTGACCTCCGTGGAAGCCGAAGCCATCGCCCACCTCAATCGCGGCAGGGGCCTGTGGAAGGTCGCCGGACGATCCTTCATCGTGCAGCACCTCCTCCACCCGCACGAAGGGCAACTGTTCGACACCGACGCCCGGATGCACTGAGGGCGTGAACTCACCTACACAGAAAGGGAGTTATTCATGCCGACGCTGCCTCCAAACCCAGACTACGGGGTGTACGAGGGCAGCCGCCGCCGCTCCGATCGCCTCGCCACGAAACCCGCCCTGCTCCCCCAGAACACATCCCGTCCCGGAGATCCCACCTGTCGAACGCAGCCCGACACAACCACCACCCCCGGACCGGGCACGCCGACCGACCCGGCCGGTGGAGCGTCGAAGAACGCTCCGCCCACGGCCTCGACTGGGGCTACGTCCTGCGCCCGCTCGGCATCGATCGCCCGCCTCTGCTGCCCGCCCGTCCGCGCGCCAACAGACCTCAACTCCGCCCACAACGCCTGCCCCTGGAGAATCCGCTGCCCCCACACGCCCGTTCCGAGATCACGATCGTGATCGCCACCTAGCTGCGAGAGAACCGGCTGGACTACCTGACCGCCATGCACGCAAGCCTTGCCCGGCAGAGCGTGCCGTGGGAGGCAGTGATCGCGATCGACGGCGCCGAATCCGGCCTGCTGCCTGCCCCGCTCACCAACGACCCCCGTGTCCGCGCTCTGGCACTGCCCCGCGCCCGCGGCGCCGCATGCGCCCGCAATCTGGCGCTCAACGAAGTCCGTACCAATTCTCTGGGGTTACGCCCTGATGCTGCGGCAAGGCCGGGCGCGTTGGTGCAGCTCAGCGGCGGTCATCTCGAGCCTAGGCTACGCAACACGTGTGGTGCCATCGCTGGATCCAGTGGTCCTGGATCGAGTGGCATTTGTATTCGGAGCCCCTCCGGGGCTCTGCTCATGAGGTTGGTGGGACCCGCCGAGCTGACACCAGAGCTGGCGGACACGGGAGCGCGCCCGGCTCACCATCTGATCCGCCAACGAGACGTCCATCCAGAGATCCTTAAGATCTAGCGTCTCGTGTGTCCAGGATCAGAGGTCAAGCCCCTCCTACGGCGCAGCTGCAAGCCCGATCCGGACGGGTCGGGGCAGCAGGGCTCCGCATTTAGTTGAGCGAACGAGCTGTGCGAAGTTGCGCCACGTCTCTTTGCGGACCCGCTCTGGATCAAGCGCATGAATTCGGGCAAGTGCACGTTCGACGTCATCCACCTTGCCAGGGCGGCGACCCTGACCACTGGACTTGTCGCCGAACGGATGATCAGTCTCAGGGAGGACTCGGTCGAGCGGCAGGCTCGCCAGCAACTCAGGCTTCCGCAACATCGAAGCGTTGACCGAGAAATAGCAGCCAAGCTCAACCGCTCGCTCGGTTTGTGCTTCGTTGCCAAGCCACCAGTGAAGCACCGCGCCGTGGATGGGTCGGGCCGTGAGACACTCCAAGGTGACATCGATGGCGGTGAAGCTGTGGATACTTGTAAGTCGGGGGTTGTATTGCAGCGCAGCCAAAACCGCGTCCAGGGTCGCCCGCTGCGTGTCCAGGGGCACACGTGACTTGCCATCCAGGCCAACCTCACTGACGTACGGCGTTCGGTCGATCAGCTCGGCAAATCGAGCTGCGTCGAAGGCCCTCTGCACGCCAACGAGGCCCGGGTGACAGCCGACACCCCAGATAGTCCATGGGTCAGATCGTCTGAGTGCACGCTCGGCTTCATCGAGCGAACGAGTCGCGGCGAAGATGAGCGAACCGAGCTCCAACAGATCGCTGGGCGAGATGTCTGGATCAATGTGGGCGTGCATGTCGATCGGTGGCAGGCGTCTCATTGATAGAGGCTCCGTAGCTCTTGGATCCCACGCTGGCAAAGGTCAAACGCATCGCGCAGTGGGTAGTTGTCTGGAAGGCTCAGCGTGGTGAGGGCGCGCGTTCTCACGCCCCGGTGAATGAAGTTGCGAACCGGCTGCTCGACCGACTTGCTCTCCAGCCACTTCTGCACGGCAGGGTCGCTGCTTGGCGCGATGTAATCGCTGAGGTCGGGGACCTCAGCGGCGGCGAAGGATGCCCGTCGCAGCACGCACCCGAAACAGATGCCACAGGCCCGGTCGGCTGAAATGCCGTGGGCTCGCTGCCCAGTCAGCGCGCACGAGTGGGTGGCACTCAGAAACGAGGAGGCTTCGTCTGTGCCGACCAGGTCCACGACGCGCCTGTACATCTCGCCCTTGGTGACATGCGCGAAGGGGTTCTCGATGACCGCGTGGGCACCGACTTTGGTAAGCACAGCCGCCAGGTCCTGCAGAAACTTGGGATGCGTGGTGCGTGTCGACAAGCTGCCGAGGCGCTCCGGGCCCAGCGGCGGATTGATCGAGGCGAAGCCGTTCTCGGGGATCCACAAAGGCACTTGGTGGAGGGAGGCCACCGCCAGGCCGAGAGCCAGGAAGAGCAGTGACCGCGATCGGGTGGTTGACTCGGACGGATATGACGTGCCGTCGATGCGCTCACTGCGGCGTCCCAGGTGCACGACTATGTGTTCCTGGCGCGGGCCGGGGATGAGTCGTTCGAGCTCGGTAGCGATATGTCGCTGGATGGGTGCCAACATCGTGTTGTTGTAGTGCGACAGCAGGACGTGTTGCTGGTCCGTAGCAAGCAACGAGCGGGAATACAGCCCGCCGATCGCCGAGTCTGCACCGCCGCTAAGTAGGACGATCCGCTGGGGAGTGACGCTGGTCTCGTCGGGCGCCTGGGTCTCGGCCGGTTCCGGCTGCTGAGTGAACGACAGGCTCCAGCGGTCGCCGCTGAGGAACCCGAGCACCCCTGCAAGTTCATCCGCCACGCCGTTCCAGGCTGCCGCGTCGGAAACAGGGATCTCAAGCTCGAGCTGGCGCCGATTCCAGTTCGCGCCACGGCCTTTGCGTAGCGTAGAGCGGTCAGCGGCAAAGGCGGTCAGCGCAACCCGAACCACATCAACGTTCAGGGGCGGAACCGGGCCGAGTGTGGCCAGGCTGGGGCTGAAGCCTCTGGTGAATGTCGAACGCTGGTCCGGCAGCCAGTAGAAGGACTGTGCGGCCTCATCTGCCGGGATATCGTCGGTTGCACTCAGGCGCAACGTGAACCGGGACATCAGCTGCCTCCTCCGAGGATGCCACGAATGGTCTCTAGTCCCGCCTCGACGGCGCGGCTAACTTCATCCTCGGTCGCGCCGTCGACCGACAGATTGGCTTGAGCGGCAATCGCTTCCGCGGCGTCACGGATGTCGCTCTCAGCAACATGTGCCAGGTCATGGTGGTTGATCTGATCGCCCGACTCAACCAACAGAGTCTCGGCGATGATGACGGCGATGGTCTGACGGACCATCTCTTCTGGAGTCAGCCGGTAGCCATCCCGTTCCTGCTCCATCACCCACTCTGCCACCTCGGCCGCCACGAAGCGCTGTTCATGGTCTTCGATGGTGCTGTCCGGCGTGCTGCAGGCCATGTCAACGATGCGGCGTACCACTTCGATGTCGTCCCCGAGCCCGCGCAGCTCGTTGTAGTCCAGGCCCAGACGTTGCAGGGTTGCCGCGTCACCCGTGCTGTACGCATGAGCTGCCGCCGCCGCGCGGCCGGCAGTGCGAGCTGAGCCAGCGGCAGTACGTTGCGGACCGCCGCCGCTACGCGATCCGCCCCCACCGCCAGAGGCGCCTCCGCCTCCGCCCGGACCGCCTCCATCACCGCCGCTCGCCACGCGAGGGCGGATCAGGTTGATGACGCGCCCCAGTGCAGCAGGATCGAGCGGCGGTCGCTGCCCATCGGAACCTGAACCGTCCGAACCCGACAGGCCATCCAGGTAATCGCTGATGTGATCGCGAACCGCTTTGCCGTCGTTGCCGCCGCTGCCGGAGTAGGCGCCGCTGGTGCCCATCAGACGTTCCCTTGGTTGCCCAGGGCGCTGTCGACCGCCCGTTTGACCTGGCCGTCCGGCAGCTTGCTTTTCCAGGTGGTAAGCACACCGCGGATTGGCGCGGAGTCATCCGTCTTGAACTGCATCGGTGTCGCGATGGTGATCTCGCTGGGCGGCAGCATCAGGAGGGCATCCCGAGCCGCGGCCGCCACGCTAGGACGGCGACGGGCGATGCGCAGGATGGCATTGACCCCGCCCTTCTGCTTGGTCGGTTGGTCGCGCATCGTCCGCCCGATATGGCGCAGCAGGTCAGTGGCATCGCCGTCACCCAGCTCATCCAATTCGGCATCGGTTACCGATGCCTGTTCTCGGCGAGATTCCGAGAGCAGGTTGGCGGCAATGTCGCGAAGTCGCTCGGGCAGGCTGTCGTCGATCAGCGTGACGCCGGCGAAGGTGGCAGCCAGCGTCAGGTAGGGCGACAGATCGAGCCCACGTAGCGGCGGGGCCAACTTGGCCCACCGCACCATGGCCTGAGAGAACTGACCCGAGACGGTTGGCGTGGCCGCCCGGGTACGACGGGTAGACGCGCTGCGCCGTGGTTGTGTACCTGATTCGGCCACATCATCAGGCCCGTCCTGCCGCTGAGTGTCGGTTTGCGCGGGCCGCCCAGCTTCCTCCTCCAGCCGTTCCAGGTGGTCACGCATCTCGCCCTTGGCGAACCAGTCGAGTAGCAGCTTGAACTCGGGCTTCATCAGCGCTTCGAGGGTCATGAGCTTGGCGACCACCGCAGCGTCCAGACTGATGCCACGGCGCGAGGCCACAGACTGACGGACGTGCAGGTCGTTGAGGAAACGCTTGATATAGCGCGGGTTGCCGTGCAGCTTCTCGTAGAGCAGTGGCGTTAGGCGGGCGGCGAAGGCCAGCTGGTCGTCCATCGCCAGCCCGTCGATCTCCCCGATGTTGTCGACGCTGCCGCCGTCGCGGCGAATCTGCGCGCAGCGTTCGATAAGCGTGGCAAGCTGATCGGGCTTGGCGGTTGCCTGCAACTGAAGAAGCAGCAGGTACGCCTGGGTGTCGAAGTGACTTAGAGCCGGAAGCGGGATGGTCGTCTGCACGATCTTGTGCAGGTAGAGCGTGGCCGGGTCCTGCCGTTCGCCGTCGCTCTCGTCAGGCCGCCCTGTGTCCCTGAACCGAGTGCGGATCGCATCCGAGACCCGCTCCTCGTCGGCAGCGATCACGAAGGACATCTTCGGAACAGCCAGGAAAAGGCGCATCGCTTCCAGGCTCTCCACGACCGTCTCCGGCAAGCAACGGTCAAGATCGTCCACCAAGACGGCGACCGCCCTGATGTGCTTGAGATCGTCGGAGGCGATTAGTGCCGCGAACTCGTCTCGGAATTCTTCCAGACCACGCACCGACTCCGCGTCGTCCTCCTTGGGCTTCACCAGCTCAACGAGCTTGTCGAAGTCGGGGATCTGCAAGGTCAGCGACGAGGTGGCAGCCAGCTTGATCGCCTTGGCCCAGTCAATACGCTTGCCGAGCCGGACCAGGAGGTTCTTTGCTTTGTCGGTCTTGGTCTCCGAACGGTCGACCTCAGCGGCAAGCGCGTCCAGGACCTCCGCGATAAGGCTCTCCTTGGCGCCCGTCGAGGGGTCGTAACGCCACGGGTCAGTCTGGATCACCAGCACCTTCTGCTTGTCCGCCGCACGGCGGTCGAGTTCTTGGGCAACCAAGCCGAGCACGGTCGTCTTACCGCTGCCCCAACTCCCAGACAGTCCAAGGGCTACCGGATCGAGCGCCTCATCGAGCAGCGCGTCGGCGACCGTCTGGGCGACAGCGTCGAACGACAGCAGATCCACACCTGATGGATCATCCGACCACAGGCCGGAACGCTGGACTGCGGTCATACCCGTCTCCCGGCCCCGGGCATCCTGGGACCCGCCAACTGAATAGCTCATACGAACCCGCCACTTGCGCTCATTACGACAAGTTACGACATGCACAGCAACACCGGACGACAGTTCACCAACCTCTAGACCCCTCGTCATTTTGCCGGGCCCGCAGCAACTCCATGTAGCCCTCCACCTCGCCGACCTTGGGCGGTACCAGGTGATAGGTGCAGGCTTGCCTGGACTTCGTCACCCTCTTCGTCAGCCGCCCCATGTAGTAGCCCGTGCCTCCCAGTCGCAGCCTCGGCACTTCGATCGTCAACAGAGATGCGCCTCGGTCAGCCGCATCCCCGAGCCGCCCGCGAAGCTCAGCTCAGATATCAGTTCGTTCGTCCGACGTTCAGGGCGCGGGTCATTTCGCGATTGGCTGCCCGGGCTGCTTCGAGTTCCTCGGTTCGCTCCTCCAGCTCGTTGGCTGTGCCAGCGAGTTCGTGTTCCACCGTGAGTCGCCGAGGTTCTCGGACAGGCGTGTCTCCAGTTGGCGTACTCGCGCCGTGAGTCGTTTGTTCCGGCAGGAGCACGGGACCTGGCAGGTGACCAAGGATGCCGGCCGCTACAGCGACGGCACGCCCCTGGACCCCAGCGCCTCCCCGGGCTGGAAGGCACTTCGCCGACCACGCCTGGTACGAGTTCCGCGACGTCCTCACCCACGGGCCTGCCCTGCTGGAACAGTGCCGCCCCGCCGACACCGCCTGGCCCGAGGACGCCGCCGCGCTCGACCGGCTGCGGGATGCCCTGGAGTAGGGTGCCTCGGTCCTCACCGGCTGGAACACCCGGTTGGAGGGCCTGCGACAGACCCCCGCATCGCCGCCGGGCGAGACCTACACCGAGGCGAAGACGCGGCGCGACACCCAGGTGCGACCGGCAATCGAGACCTGGCTGGCCGACAGCGACGCACTCGTCCGCCAAGCCCGCGCCGCCGCACCCGACGCCCGTCCCGCCCTGACCCCACGCGACCGGGCCTCGCCGCCCTCCCCCAGGCCTACCAGCACCACCCAGTGCGACGCCCGCCCGCCGCTGACCCTCACAGATAAGGATTCACCTCTGTCCGAGCACTTCCACTTCGGCACCCACCCCGACCACGGCTTCGTCGCCACCACCACCGCGAACATGCCCGCACACCTGGCCGACTGGTACCTGACCCGCGAGCAGTTCGAGCAAGTCCCCGGCACCCCGGGCCTGTACCGGCTCACCAACCCCCACGAGGACGGCCAGCGGCGCACCCGCCAGGCCGTCCACGACCTGCGCACACACGGCTACAGCGTGCAGGCCGACTACTCCCTCGACCCCGCGCTCACCCAGAGCCCTCCTCAACCCGCCGTGCGCAACGGGCTGATGGAGCGCCGCAGCCGGATCGCCCAGGCCGCCACCGCACGCTCACCGCAGCGCGGCCCCGCCCTCACCACGTCGCCCGGCACCCGACCGATCCCGCCCCGGCCGACCTACGCACCCACGGTCGGCGCCACGCAATCTGCCGGGCACGGGCGGGGCAGGCGAGCCTGAGCACCGAGCCGATCCGCATCACCCGCGGGCGAGGCGGCGAGGTCGAGGTCGAAGGCCCTCTCGACGCCTTCGCCGCCAGCATCCTGGCCCGCGCCGGATGCGAAACCTGGCCCACCCTGCGCGGCTCGTGGATACGGCTGCCGTTCGACATGGGCACCACCTGGGAGAACGAACACGCCAGCTGGGCCGCCGACATGCTCACCGCCGCCCGCTACCAGGTCCAACTCGACCCGAGCCTGCGCCCGGCACCGGGCAGCAGCTCCCCGCCCGCATCGGCACCGCGCCGTACCAAAGCAGCGATGACCGCCCAGCCCGCGCCTCCCGATGCCGGCCGTCGCCCCCGCCGCTGACCTGCCCCAGGAGGGCTCATCCCCAACACCACCACGCCCACATTGTGCACCCTCATCAACCATGTCCGCGCCTACGCGCTGCGCTTCTCGGTCATCCACCTTCGCTGCGAGACCGCGCTCGACGCGCTGCGCAACCGCCACGGCACCATCGCCGACACGGAGGCAGCCGACACGGCGTGCGCCGAGCGCAACCGGGAAGCCGCCCAGGCGTTCCAGACGTACCTGCTGCCGCACACCGAAGCCCTGCTCTCCCACGCGCGGACCGCGCTGGACGCGATGCCGCCCGCCCGCCACCACACCGGATGGCAGGCACTGCTGGACGACCTCGGCCACGCGGCCACCCAGATCCACCGCATCCTCGACGCCGCGCCGGCCGAGCCGGACAGTGAGGCCGCCCGCGCCCAGGACGTCGCCTTGTGGCCGTATCTGACGACCTGGGCTGAGCGCAGTGACATCGTGCGCGACCTGGCCGACCAGCACCGTCTCCCCGCCCCGGCACCGGGACTGTGCACCGACGAGCAGTTGGAGTGGACCGCCCGAGCATTTCGACGACGAGGACGCGACCGTCCTCGCGCTCGCCGGCGACCTGGACAGCCCTCAGATGCAGGTGCTCGGACGGTACGACAACGAGTACGTGGCCGGGCAGGCATCTCCGCCCGCGGTACCGCCCGGCGTGCTGCGCCCGGATGCCGCCCACTACCGCCTCCGCGTCCCCGCCGCGGAGGTCTCTGTGCAGGAACTGGTCCGGGACGTCGTCGGGGCGCGGCACAGCGGGGACGTCTCCGAGGCCCCGTGGACCGCGGCCGACGACACCGGCCACGCACCCAGCCACCTGACCCGCATGACCGAACTCGTCGACACGGCCGCGGAGTTCGCGGACGCGCTGGAGACCCGGGCAGGGCAGCACGCAGCCGTTCGGCTCGGTGTGATCGCCCAACAGCTCCGCGTCCTGTCCCGCGAACTGCACGCGGCAGCCGAGGAATTGTCAGCCGATGCCGGCGTTCTGCCGCCGCACCGGACCCGCCGCCCCCGGTTCCTGCCCGCCCCGTCGCAGCCGGCCCTGACCACCACACCGCCCGCGACCGCACCGCCCGCTGCGGCGCCCGCGCACCGCCGGTAGACCGACCCGGCCCGGCGACGACCACCACGTACACCCCCTGACGGAAAGCCCATGCTCTGTTGCCCCTGACCGATCACCCGCCGCTACCGGCGCCGCGCACCACCTACGGCGCGGTACTGGGCAGCCGCCATGTCGCCCGCCTCCTCGGCGGCACCCTCGTCGGACGCCTGCCCAATGGCATGGCGCCCGTCGCCATCGTCCTGCTGATCACGGCCGGCGGCGGTTCGCTCGCGTTCGGCGGACTGCTGAGCGCCCTGTACGCACTGGCCTCCGCGCTCTCCCAGCCGGTCAAGGGCCGCCTGATGGACCGCTACGGCCAGACCCTGGTATCCGGCCCGGCGGTGGCCCTCAACTCCGGCAGCCTGCTGCTGCTTCCGGCGGTCGGCACGGCCGGGCATCCGTCCGTCCCGACAGCCGTCGTCGCTCTGGCCGGACTGTGCACCCCGCCGCTGGAAGCAGGACTACGGGCCCTGTGGGCTTCCGTTCTCCCCGACCCAGGCCAGCGGCGGGTCGCCCTCGCCCTCGACACCGGCACGCAGGGCCTGCTCTACATCGCCGGCCCTCTGCTCGTGGCCGCCCTCGCCTCTGCCCACGGCCCCGCCACCGCGATCGTCGTGACCGCCACGCTCGGGCTCTTCGGCACCGTCGTGGTCCTCACCACGCCGACCTCCCGTACCTGGCGGCCCGCACCCGCCGACCCCGGGGATGCGACCGGCCGTCTACTGAGCGCCGGGCTCGTCCTACTCTTCGTGGCGCTCGCCGGCGTCGGCTTCGCGATCGGCGGCATGAACGTGTGGGCGGTCACCATGGCCGACGAGCACGAGATGGACCTGCTGTCCGGATTGCTGCCCGCCACGTTCTCCACCGGCAGCTTCCTCGGCGGCCTGATCTACGGACGCCGCACCTGGCCCGGCTCGAACACCAGCCAACTCCTGTGCAGCGCCCTCGGTTTCCTTGCCGGATGGCTGCCGCTGCTCGCCCTGCCCGGACCGTATGCGGCAACGGCCGCGGTCGCGGTGCCCGGCCTGTTCCTCACCCTGATCGTCACCTGCGGCTTCATGGCCACAGACACCCTCGCCCCCGCCACCCGCACCACCGAGGCGTACGCCTGGCTGATCCTGTCCATCGGCGTCGGCCAGTCCGGCGGCACCGCCCTCGCTGGCGCCCTTGCCGCGCTCTCGCTGGCCGGACCCGCGCTGCCCGCCGCAGGCGCTGCCGCCGCCCTCACCGTCCTGGCCCTCGCCCGCCCCCGACTGGCCGCCGCCCAAGCCCCGGTGCGCCGCGACCGGCACAGGCGCACGCCAGTCCACGCCGCACGCACCTGAACCCCACACGCCCCCACCACTCCGAGGGGCGGCTCTTCCCATGCCCCTTCCGACCAACCCGCGTGAGACCTCTACATCGAGGACTGCGCGATCTGCACCTCACGCGACCGCGACGCCCTTACGCTGCTGCGCTGCACCGTCCACACCCTGTTGGAACACGGATGCTTTATGGCCGCCGACGACATCCCGGCCGCGATCCTGGCCGACGGCGGCGACTACCTGCACCGGCTGGCCGCATCACCCGGTGGTGACTACGCCACCCCAGTTCCCGGGCTAGAGCACTGGGCCTGGGTGGACGCCGAGGTACGCCTCGCCCTCGTCACTGGCCTTAACTCCGCCGGCACCCTGGACCCCCGCATCGACGACGTGATCGCCGCCGCCTCCCGATGGCCAGCCCGTCGGCAGGAGGACCTGTTCCTGCGCGCCGCCGAGCAGTTCGCCGCACAGCACGCAGCAGCGCCCTGCGCCCTGACACCCCTGCCGCCGACGGCACACGCCCCCACCGAGCCGAACGCGTTCGGCAACACCCCCGCCCCCGACATGAGGAGACCCATATATGGCTGTCCGCACGGCCTGGAACGTTGCCCACACCTGTGGACATGAAGTGACGCACGACCTGTCGAACCGTCCGGCAGACAAGCGTGCCGGCTTCGCCCGCTGGCTCGCCGCCAAGGACTGCACCGACTGCTGGAAGGCCGCCCGCGACGGCGACAGCGCCAGCAAGGAGGAATGGCTCGCTGCCAAGCGCGCCGAGGAGCAGCAGGCCGCGAAGGACTGGGCGCAGCAGTTCGAGATGCCGC
This sequence comes from Streptomyces sp. NPDC019890, assembly GCF_044903445.1. NCBI lineage: Bacteria > Bacillati > Actinomycetota > Actinomycetes > Kitasatosporales > Streptomycetaceae > Streptomyces > Streptomyces sp. NPDC019890. The sequence continues at coordinate 890,129 of NZ_JBJDQK010000001.1, forward strand.
CGCTCGAAGGCCCCGAGCGGGCCCTGGACTGGGGCGAGCGTTCCCGCCACCAGTTGGTGACCGCCGCCTACACCGCTCTCACCGTCCAAGGCAGCTGGGACGAGGCTGACTGGGCCGAGCTGGAGGAGAAGATCCGCACCGTCACCCGGGCCGGGTGGTGGATCGACCAGAGGGACGCCGAGGACACTGACCTGCCCGAACTCCTCGACGCAGCCACCGACGACGACCGCGGGACGGAGAACCCGTTCCGGTAATGCGGGCGGCTTCTACCCGACGATCCCCGGTTAGCGAAACCGGGGATCGTCCAGACCATTGAATCCACCCCACCGCCACCCCGCGCCGTTCCTGGAAGGACTCATCGCTGTGCCCGACGCCGTCTCCCGCCCTCCGTACGTCCCCGTCGACATCCTGACCCCCGACCGGGACATCACCCACGCGCACTTCCGGCCCGGCGACCAGGTCGTGATCCTCAAGGGCGTGGCCGGCGAGGAGCTGTGGGGCGACGCCATGACGGTCGTCACCCCTTCCTGGCACACCCCGACCAACGAGGACGGCTGGCGGCTGCGCGACCCCAACGGGGGCGAGCGCACCTATGTCACCGGCCACGCCCGCTACCTCGTCCACCTCTCCCGCCGCTGCCCCGACTGCCTCATCTACCTGCGCGCCCTGGAGGACTACCTGCTGCCCAAGTTCGCCGACGCCACCGAAGTGACCGACTGCGGCTGGTACTCGCTGACGCACCTGAACCAGCTGGTGCACATAGCCGACGCCCGGCCCAACCGGTGATCACCTACGTGCACGGCCGGGGCATCTCGTCCACCGATGCGCTCGCCGAGGCCCTCGGCCGCCCCGTCACCGAACGGGAAGGGCTGACAGACCACACAGTCGTCGCGTACTGGTCGCGCCTGGACCACTACCTCGACGACGAGCAGAAGTGCTGGACGTCGGCCCAGTGGGCGGAGCACCTGGACGACCCGAACTGGGAACACCCGTTCGCCGCCAGCCCCCAGGACGACCGCCGCACGACGACGCCACCCTGCACGGCGCCGCCCAAAGCACCCCGGCCACAGCCCGAATGCCAGCCAATCCGGCTGCCGTTCCCCCGCGCCGCTCCCGCTGACCGACTCCCAGAAGGAATGCTTCTTGGCCCTTGCCGACCGCATCGTGACCCTGCGGCGCGACGAGCACTCCGGCGAAGTCCTCGCCCGCGGAGGTGACCCCGAGGCGCACAGCATCCTTCAGCGCGCCGGATTCGTCCTCATCGCCCGCCTCCACGAGCACTACCACCGCTTGCCCACCGGCCTCGATCCCGCCGAGGAAGCCCGGCTCGCCACCCGCGCCGTCTCCCGCCTTCGCACCGTCGGCTACCACGTCGACTGCGACGACGACTTCGCCACCGACCTGCGCGAACCGCACTACCTCCCCCTCGGCGCCCAGGTCGCGCACATCGCCACCCGCATCCGCGAAGCCGACGTCGCCGAGGCCCTCACGGAGCTGACCGCCGCCCACAACGGCATCCTCACCGCCCTCGGCGAAGTCCTCACCGCGACCGCCGACTTCTACCAGGACCTCGGCCAGAGCGCCGACCCCTACGCCGCCAAACGGCTGCGCTACCTCGGCGCCGAACGACTCGGCGTCATCGCCTCCGACCTCCGGTACACCCGCAACGAACTCGCCGACCGGCATGAACCACATCCGCGACGCACCGCGTGCAGCGGCGAAGTCTCGCCCGAGGAACACGAGGCGTCCGCCGTCTGCGCCTGCCCGCCCCCGCCCCGTGTCGCCACCGCCCCCGCTGTCCCAGCGGCGGCCGGTCGCCGGCGCTGAGCCCCAAACCCCCTGCACCGAGGAGAACATGCCCGACCTGAGAGACACCCGCGACCTCGAATCGTTCGCCACCGCCCTCGCCGACGAACTGCCGGGTTACTGGACGAGCGCCGGCACGCCGAATATCCCGACCAGTTCCCCATCGCCGAGGACGTCTGGGACATGAACATGCTCTCCAGCGCCATCGCAGAAGTGGTCCTGGAGCACGACGCCGTGCTGACCCGCGACGACGGCGCCCGCCTGTACGTGATCAGCCGGCCTCACCACGGCGACGAGTACCTCGTCGGCGCCTTGGCCCCGCCCGGCTTCGATCCGGAAGCCTTCCGCGGCGTGCGGGAGCCGGACGGCATCGCCGTTCCCGACGATCCTTTCCGCGCGTCGGACCACGTCATGGTCGATCTGCTGCCCCGGTACGACAAGGCCGTCGCCCAGGTCCAGCACAACGCCGACCACCCCGCACCGCCCCCGCCGACACTGGCCCCCGCGCCAGAGCGCGTCGTCATGACCTGGTTCGGCGAGGGACTCCTGGCCGCGAAGACCGAAAGCCAGGAAGCGGCCAAGGCCCTGCACGACAACGGCTTCGCCTGGGATCCGCAGGAGCTGGCGTTCGTCCTGTCCGGAGACGACACCGCCCACCAGGCCCGCTGTGTACGGAAGGCCGGCGCCCAGCTGGCCCAGCACGGCATCGGCGTCATCATGCGCCATCCGCCAGCCCGGCCCGCACTGGAGACCACGGCAGCAACCCCGCCTGCGCCGACGCACAGCAGGCCGGCCGCCCGCACCCGGTGAGCGCTGTCAACGACGAGGAGCCGCGGTTCCTCGTCCTGGACTACATCACCATCACCCGGGATCCGCGCAGCCAGCTCGTCGTCGCCATCGGCGGCGACGATCGGGCGGCCGGGATTCTGCAGACCACCGGGGGCTTCGTCTCCGCCCCCGGGCCCCGCGGCCCCTACCACCGCCAGCCGCACGCCCTGCCCGTCGACCAACAGCGAGAAGGCGCCACCGCCGCAGCCCACGCGCTGCTCCTGGCCGGGTTCAGCGTCCACCTCGACCCCTCGCTCAACGCCCTCGGCGCCCCCGGCGGCGACCGGCAAGCGTCCCACCGCTACCTCAATCAGCTCGCCGAGCGCGCCCGCCAAGCTGCCGACGGCCGCGACGTCGCGGCGGTGCTGACCGAGATCGCCGCACCCCACGACGGACTGCTCCCCCGCCTGGTGCAGACCCTGATCTCCACCTGGGCGCCCTGGACACGGCGCCTCGACGACGCCGGGCGGGAATCCGCTCTCGCGGAACGGCTGATGAACACCACCAGCAGCCTGTCCAACCACTCCTGGCAGATTCAGCAGATACGCGACCAGGCGGCCAAGGCGCCCCCGGTGGCGAAGACCGCACCGGACCGAGCGCCGGCAGCCCCACCACAGCAGCCCACCGCGCCGTCGTCTCCGCGGAGGCGATGAGCCCGAACACCCCCAGGAGCACCCTTACGTGGGAAACCGCGCCGACGACTACGGCAGTGACGTCGAGATCTACCGCAAAGCGCTGACCACCACCATCCACGCCGACACCCCCACCGGCGCCCCCGAAAAGCTCCTCGCCCTCCTCGACAGCCTCGGCCTGGAACGCAAGACCGTGACAACCGCCGGACCGGGGTACGTCTGGCACGAGGTCCCCGAGCAGCTCACCGAGGATGAGAAGAAGAAGCTCGCCAGCCGCGCCATCCCCTCGCTGCTCGTGGCCGGATACGTCGTCAACATCCCCGACGACCTGTTCGACGCAGCCGCCTACAGCGAAGCCGCCGACGAGATCCGCGCCCAACGCGCCGCCGCAGCCACTACGGCTCCCCGCCGGACGGCCACCCCGGCTCCTGCCACCCGCGCCGCACGCCCCCGCCGCAGCGCCTGACCCCGCGCCGCCCCAGCCCCGCTCGAGCCGGGGCCGCGCCCCACCGCACGCCCTCTGGAGCACCCGCAATCCCCGAACCCGACCGCACCCCGCCCCCGATCAACGCCGCCCGCCGGCCCCGCCTGGCCGTCTTCCTCTTCCGCCGCTACCTGCGCGCCTGCGCTGTCGGCAGCACCGAGCGGACCACACCGCTCGCCACCGGCCCGTACGCGGCCCTCGACGAATCCCGCCGCCGCGACCTCCGTCACTGACGCCCCTCACCCTCCGGCCGCCCCCACTTCCTTGTCCGGGAGGACCATGACCAACACGACCCCCTACCCTGTACGCCTCGCCCGCGATATCTCCCGCCAGATCGACCAGCTGAGCGAACACCTCGCGCAGGCTCCGCCGCGGCAGGCCGCCCAGATCCTTGGGCAGGTCCTCGACGCCGAGGAGGGCATCCTCGGCCGGCTGACGACCCTGGTGGCTACCGGCTCCCACTTCGCCAAGGACCACACCGAGAGGGGGACGTTCCCGCCGGAGGTATGGCTCGCCCTCGGCCGCGCCGCGAACGACCTGAGCCATCTGTGCGTGAACCTCGACGAGTACGCCGACGACTTCCGGCAGATCGCCCAGACGCCATCGGCCAGCAGCATCACCATGACGCCAACGCCGGTTGTCTCGTCCCTGGTTGCCCGGCGGCGCCGATGAAGAAGCAGCAAGGGACCGGCTGGGGACCCGCGCACCAACAGGTCCAGCAGCACTACCTCGTTGAACCCCGCCACCTCGCCGGCGGCGGTGACCTGCGCCACGTGACCGAGTTCCTGCGGGCCTCCGGCTGGAAGGACCTCTCCAAGCCCGGCGGCCCCCTCCTCTTCGACAGCCCCGACCGCTCCGTCCGCATCGGCTACGACCCCTTCACCCCGCCTGGGGGGTGGGCGATCCGCGGACATTCCACCGGCAACCAGCCCGCCTGGCACGCGACCCTCACCCCACAGGTCCCCGTCGAGATCGTCGCCGGTTTCACCGACGCCCTCACCCGGCCCCGCTCCGCGCACGCCCCGGACGCGTGGGCACCCCTACAAGCCCAGGGCTGGGAAACCGAACGCGGGCAGCACTTCACCGCCACCAGCCCGGACAAGGGCGCGTTCATGCAGTTCCACCAGTCCGAGCCCGGCGAGGCCCACTGGTGGGCCGGCGCCCGCACCGAACACGGCCGGACCTGGGACGCGATTTTCACCCCCACCACCCCCATGCACCTCGTCCAGGCGTTCACCACCGCCCTGGCCGACCCTCAGCCGGTCATGCGACCGCGCGGGCACGTCCCACCCAGCGACCGGATCCGCACCACCTCCGTATCCGTGCTGCCCGCAGAACTCAGCGCCTGGCAACAGGCCCGCATCACCGCCGCCCGCGCCGCCACCTGGGCCCGCAACTCGTGGGCCAGTACCCGGCCCCGCAAGTACGGCCCCACCGCGAGTCCGTACGCCACGGCCGGCGGCGCACGGCAGCGCCGCTGACGTAACCCGGCGCCCCGCCCCGTCTCTTCGCCCCCACCCCTCTCCGCAAGGACGTTCATGCCCGAACCCACCCTCGACGACGGTCTCACCCCCGAGCACATCCGACAGGCCGCCCACACCCTCGCCCAGCTCACCGCGTACCTGCGCACCGGCCCCTCCCTGCCCGAGGTACTGCCGCTTCTTACGCCCCTCGTGGACGAGGACGACGGCGTGCCCGTGCGGCTGGCCGATGCCCTGCGCGCCGTTTCCCGCCTCCTGGCCCAGGGAGCGCACGTGCCTTGGAGCGACGAAGTGCGGGGCCTCATCAGCGAGTACCTCGAAGCCGCCACCATCCTCCAGGAGCTGCACGTCCTGCACTGGACCCTCCGTCACCTGGAGCGGACACCGAACCGTGCCCCCGGTACGCCGTGCCCGTGACGGAGCGGCAGCTGGCCGCCTTCGCCGACGACCACCGGTACAAGATGCAGTTCGACACCAGCCCGCGATACCTCGCCGGTCCCGGCGACGCACGGCACGTCACCCACGCCCTGTCCGCCGCTGGCTGGACGAACCACTCCGACCCCGCTTCACCGACGGTCCGCCTCACGAGCCCCGACTACCAGGTGCGCCTCCAGCTCGACCCCCAGTCCTCTACGTCCGCCTGGTGGCGGCTGACCAGCGAACCAATTGATGGGCCGGGGTGGTGTGCGGAGTTCGGCGAACTTGTCCCCGCCGAGATCTTGGCCGGGCTGACTGACGCCCTCACGTCCCCCGCCCCGGACTCCGTACCCGGCGTATGGCCAGTTTTGGCAGCGGCGGGCTGGACGTGCATCCTGCACGAGGACGGCACCGGCCAGGCCCTGTCACCCGACCAGCACCTTCGCGTGCAGCGCGTCCGGTACGGCGAAGGCGACGGCTCTTGCATCTGGCGTGCGGAGGCCAGTGGCACCGAGGCGTACGAACTGCCGATCTGGCACGCCTGGCTGCGCGACACCATCCCCGCGCACCTGCTGACCGGGTTCGCCGCGGCGCTCGCCGGCCCGGAGCCGGTCCAGCGCGGCATGTACGACCGGACCGGTCACCACAGCGTGACCCAGGAACGCAGCACGCTCACGGGCGAGCAGGTCGTCGCAGCCCACATCAGCCGCCTCGACGCGGTACGGGCTCGGGCCCGTACCGCCCGCCGGCGCCAGAAGCTCTCCGCTCACGCCTCCCCGGCCCCCGCCCGGCCCGTCGCCACGCCTGCGGCACGCAGTCGGTGACGACGCCACTCCCGAAAGACCCATCCGTGACCACCCCACCCCCGAACGAAATCCACGAGCTTCGCCTGAAGGCGCTCGCCACCTTCATCCGTGAGAGCGACAAGATCCTCGTCAACTGGGACGCCTACTCCGACGAGCACACCGACCTCGACGGCTGGCCCCATGACGCCCGCTCCTACGGGCTGCGCGCGAGCCGGCGTGACGCCGACGCCTGGCGGTCCTTCAACCGGGTCCGGTCCTTCGCCAAGGACCTGCTCGCCACCGCCGAGGTCCAGCTGCAGCAACTGCCAGCCCGCACCATCCAGTCCCGGTGGGCCTGGCAGCTCGCCACCCTGGACACCGCCCTGGTCGAGCTTTCCGCCCTGCAGCGGGACTGGCTCAACGTCCGCGATTCACTGCCTCCGTCCGCCAAGCCGGGCACCGAGGAGTACGACGAGCCGCTCGCCGAGCGGTATGCCGAAGCCTGGCACTACCTCGACGAATGGTCCAGCCACGGCCAGGCCGTCCTCGACATCCACGCCGCCGCCCAGCACAGCCCGCCACGCGTGCTGGCCATCACCCCGGTGCAAGCTCCGGCGGCGCCTGCCCAGGCCGCCAAGCCGTCCACGGCCAGGCGGTGACGCGCATGCACGACGAGATCGAACAGACCCTGGTCTCGCCCCGCTACCTCGCCGGCGGCGGCGACCCCGCCTGGATCACCATCCCGCTCCACCGCGCCTGCGGCTGGAGTTTCGGACACGACCCGCTGATGCCGCGAGTGCACCTGTCGAGCCCCGACCAGCAGGCCCTACTGCGCATCGACCCCGAACCGGACCGACCCTGGTGGACTCTCCAACACGCCCGCACCGGCAGTCAGCCGGCCTGGTCGGTGAGCTTCGGCGCCCGCACGCCGGTGGAGATCATCGCCGGATTCACCGACGCCCTCACCGCGCCCCACGCGGATCCTGGCCACGCTCCCGATCCGAATGAACCCCTGCGGCAGGCAGGGTGGAATGACGCCCGCGACCACGACGGCCACAACTCGCCCGACGGATACGCCCACGTCGAGCACTTCACCGAAGGCGGCTCCAACAGCTGGTACGCCACGGTCGCCGTCAGCGAAGACCCCGAGGGCCTGATCTGGGAGGCGTACCTCGACGGCAACACCCCACGCCACCTGATCACCGGCTTCACCCGCGCGCTCGCCGACGAGGCCCCTCTTGCCCGAGATCCCCTCCAGCTTCCCACCTTCAGCCGCCGCCATATCCGTGCCAGCACCCACCAACTGCCCGCCCACGCCGTCGCCTTCGCGCTGGAGAACCGCGTCAAGGACCTCACCGCCCGGCACACCAGGACCCCGACGCCTGGACCACGGCCCCCGCACAGACCCCCGCCCCGTCGCACGCGCTAACCGCCCCGCACATCCCCCCTGGAACCGCCCTCTTGTCCGAGTCCCCCTCCACGTCCAACGACGGCTACGACATAGCCTTCCGCGTCCTGCTCGGCGCCATCGCCATCGCCCTGCCCCTGTCCAACCTCACCTGGCTCGGCGGAAACGCCACCGCCTGGCTCACCAACTCCGCCCCCTGGGCCCCCTACCAGCCGGCCGACGCCCTCCTCCACCCCGAACTCCTGTGGCCCGGCAGCGGAGAAACGTCCCTGCTGATCGGTGCACGCATAGTGCCGATCGCCCTGCTGATCGCGCTCGCCCTGCTCGGCGCCTTGTTCTGGTCGCGGCACAAGAACGGAAGCGGCGGCCGGAAGAAGCGGGTCGCCGGAATGGCGAAGCAGAAGGACATCGGGCCTCTGCTCTCCAAGGACATCACCGCCAAGGCCAGGTCCCTGCGGCCGAGCCTGAAGGACGCCAAGACCATCGAGGCCAACGACACCGGCATCCTCCTCGGCAACCTCCAGGGCACCCGCCACGAGGTCCGCATGGGGTACGAGGACGTCGCCGTCGCGATCATGGCCCCGCGGTCCGGCAAGACGACGAGCCTTGCGATCCCGTCCATCCTCAACGCACCCGGCCCCGTGCTGCTCACCTCGAACAAGGCGGCGGGCGATGCCTACACCGCGACCCTCGGCGCCCGGCAGCAGGCCGGGCGGACGTGGAGCATGGATCCGCAGCAGATCGCCCATGCCTCGCGCGAGATGTGGTGGAATCCGCTCGCCGATGCCAAGACCCTCGACGGTGCCGGCAGGCTGGCCGGCCACTTCCTCGCCGCGTCCGTGGACGCCTCGCAACAGGGCGACTTCTGGTCCAAGGCCGGATCCAACATCCTGTCCCAGCTATTCCTCGCCGCCGCCCTGGACAACAGGCCAATCACCGACGTCATGCAGTGGCTGGCTTTCCCCGCCGACCGCGGCCCCCTCGACATCCTCCGTGATCACGGCTTCGCAGCCGTCGCCGCCCAGCTCAAGGGCACAGTGGAAGGCCCGCCCGAGACCCGCGACGGCATCTACGAGACAGCGAGGCAGTACGCCGCCGCACTCCTGAACAGCGAGACTTCCGCCTGGGTCACTCAGCAGAAGGGCATCCGCGAGTTCAAGCCGTCCGAGTTCGTCACCAGCAAGGACACCTTGTACTTGCTGTCGAAGGACGGCGGAGGCGGCGCGTCCGCCCTGATCGCGGCATGCGCGGACTCCGTGATGCGGGCCGCGACCGCCCAAGCCGAGCGCACCGGCGGACGTCTCGACCCGCCCATGCTGGCGATCCTCGACGAGGCCGCCAACGTCTGCAAGATCAGCGACCTGCCCGACCTGTACTCCCACCTCGGATCGCGCGGCATCATCCCGATCACCATCCTGCAGTCCTACCGCCAGGGCCAGAAGGTCTGGGGCGACGCCGGCATGGACGCCATGTGGTCCGCCTCCACGATCAAGGTCATCGGATCCGGCATCGACGACCCCGACTTCGCCGACAAACTCAGCAGGCTGATCGGCGACCACGACGTGGAGACGAAGTCGACCTCCGCGTCCGAATCGGGGAAGTCCACCTCGGTGTCGATGCGACAGGAACGGATTCTCGCCGCCGACGCCATCCGCGCCCTGCCCAAGGGCACCGCGCTCTGCTTCGCCACCGGTATGCGCGCCGCGATGCTCGACCTTCGCCCCTGGTACCTCGAGCCCGGCGCCGACGAACTCTCAGCCGCCTCCAAGCGAGCCTCCGACGGCATCACCAAGCGGGCCGTCGCCAAGGCAGCGCCTCGCCAGTCCGACTTCGGGAAGGCGGCGTGAGCGAGTCGCGCCTGCATCTGGTGCCGGTGCGCTCGCGGGAGGCGAAAGAGTTTGTCCGCACCTGGCGCCGGCACCCTCCGCCGCCCGCCGGGCGGACCTTCGCCGTCGGCGCCGCCGACGAGTCGGGCGTGCTGCGGGCGGTGGCCATCGTCGGCCAGCCTGTCGCCCTGCACCTCGACGACGGAGCCACCCTCGAAGTCACGCGCACCCCCAGCGACGGTGTCAGCAACGCCAACTCCATGTTGGACGGGGCGGCATGGCGCGCGGCGCAGCAGTCGGCTACCGGCGGCTGAGCTACACCCAGGACGGGGAGAGCGCCTCCCTGAGCGGAGCAGGCTGGCGCGTTCTCGCCCAGCGCCCTCCCCGTCCCGGCTGGCACAGCCCATCCCGGCCACGAGCCGACCACGGCACCAGCCACATCGCCCGCACCCTGTGGCAGGCCCCCTGACACCCCATCCCCCTCGTGAAAGAACACCGGCCTTGTACGAACCGCACGACCTGGACAAACTGACCCCGCACGACGTCATCGACACGGTGATCAGGGACGTCCATGCCCACCAGGTCGACCCCGGCCCGGGCGGCTTTCTCACCGCCACCCGGCACATCGGCCTGATCAGCCACCTCGTCACCCGTCTCAGCGGCGACGCACTCCACTACGCCGAGCAGGCACACAAGGACCCGCGCCTCCCATGGCGACCGGTCGAAGCTCTGACCGTAGCCGCGGTCCCCCTCGGCCAGGCCCTCGCTCGCTACACCCAGGCCCTCGTGCGCCTCGCCGCGCTCACCCAGCCCACCGAGCACCGCAGCATGGCCGCTGCCCTGGACCGGATCGAACTCCACAGCGCGATGCACACCCACCTGCACGTGGCTCAGCACCCTCTCGCCGAAACCCGCGTCGCCGTCTACGCGCCGAGGCCCACCCCAGTCACATCGCCGCCGCAGCCGACCTCGCCGGCTGAGCACTCTCCTCGCCGCCCGCGCTGAACAGAACCGCCCGCCCACACCCCGGAGTTCCTCCTGGCTTTCACCGACCACCACGACGTCTTCGTCGGCTCGACCGACGACGGGCACACCTTCGTCGTCATCAACTCTTCCCTTCCCGCGGCCCACCTCATCCTGGCGAAGAGCGGCTTCACCGCCCGTGAGCACCAGGGCCGCACCCTGTACCTCCTGCCGCCCGGCACCCCGACGGAGGAGACGCACGGCCGCACCGGCACCGCCCTGTACGAACTGCTGGCGCACACCATGGACTTCGTCGACTTCAGCTCGACCACCCGCTGCATTCAGTCCGGCCCGCTGCCCGACAGCGCGGCCCGCTTCGACCTGTCCGCCGGGCGCGGCACCGCCGCCGAATTGGCTGCAATCCAGCAGGAAGCCGGTACCGCCGGGCCGGACGCGGATGAACTGGAGCAGGGCGTAGTCGACGGATGTTCACCGTGGACGTGCCGCGGCTCTGAAGTGGAGCCTGTGCAGGACGACTTCGGGCTGGCCGCGTGATAGTTGACCTCTTCTCCGGACCTGGGGGGTGGTCGCACGCTCTGGCGGTCCTCGGCGTGAGGGACGTGGGCCTGGAGTGGGATGAGTGGGCCTGTAAAACGCGTGCAGCAGCAGGGCAGTTGACCATCCGGACGGACGTCGCGATGTATCCCGTCTGGCCCTTCACCGGCCGGACGACGGGGCTGATCGCGTCCCCGCCATGTCAGGCGTGGTCGATGGCCGGCAAGCGGCTCGGTCTGCTCGACCAGCCTCTTGTGCACCAGGCTGTCGCCGACCTCGCTGCCGGACGCGACACCCGCGAGAAGCTGCTGGCCTCCTGCCGGGATGAGCGCTCCCTGCTGGCCGCCGAGCCGATGCGTTATCTGCACGCCCTCAACGCGGTCGGCGAGCCGGAGTGGGTGGCGATGGAGGAGGTCCCGGACGTCCTGCCCCTGTGGAAGCAGTACGCCGCGATCCTGCGCCGCTGGGGCTTCTCCGTGTGGGCCGGGATCCTGAACGCGGCCGACTACGGCGTGCCGCAGACGAGGCGGCGGGCGATCCTGCTCGCCTCCCGTACCCGGACCGCCGAACCTCCCGCGCCCACACATGCCAAGGTCGCCGAGCCGGAGACGCTGTTCGGGCCGGGCCGCGAGCGGTGGGTGTCCATGGCCGAGGCCCTCGGCTGGGGCGCCACCGACCGCCCGGTGCCGACCGTGTGCGCCGGCGGCGGACCGGGCGGAGGCCCCGAGCCGTTCCCCTCCGGCTCCCGCAAGGCCCTCGCCGGCGCCCGTGACCGGGGCACCTGGAAGCAGCATGCTGCCGGCCCAGAGGTCGTCCTCAAGTCCCGTCGCGAAGGCTCCGGGTGGGCTGAGCGACACGGCACCCGCGAGAACCGCCCGGCCGATGCGCCGGCTCCCACTTTCACGGCCGAGGCGCACCGCTGGTCGTGGTCGCTGCGCAGCAACAACCAGGCCAACGCCACCATCCGCAGCGTGGACGAGCCAGCCGGGACGCTCTTCTTCGGCCACCGCGCCAACGAGTGCGCCTGGGTCGGCGAACCCGTCACCGACGGAACGGTCCAACAGACCGCGTCTCCGGAGTCCATCCGGATCACCGCCCAGGAGGCCGGGCTACTGCAGACCTTCCCCGCCGACTACCCGTGGCAGGGCAACAAAGGCCAGCAGTTCTCCCAGATCGGCAACGCCGTCCCGCCCCGACTCGCCGCCCACCTGCTTGCCCCGCACTTTGGCAAGACCCTCGGCCCCGACGACTTCACCCTGGCGGCCTGATGCCCAACCCCACAGAGCCGTACGAGGAGTTCGACCTAGACGACACGGCTCCCCCGCAACCGGTGCACTACGCCGAGCAGGCCCTGCTCGGCGCACTCCTCCTCGCCCCCCAGCGGCTGACGACCATCGGCACGCTGCTGCCCGAGCACTTCGGCAACCACGCTCACGGCACGCTCTTCGCGGCCATGCGCACCCTGCGCCCGCCCGATCCCGAGGCGCACGTGAAGGAGCCGGTGTGGCTGAACGCGGTCCTGGATGCCGCGCGACCCGAGGCTCCCGGGCTGACCGCCTCCTACCTGCATACCCTGATCCAAGCCTGCCCCTGGCCCGAGCACGCGGCGACGTACGCGCGGATGATCCGGGCCGATCACGCCCGCCGGACCCTGCGCACGCACGCTGAGCGCCTCGCCCAGACGGCCACCGACGCCACCTTGCCGAGCCCGGCCGCCACCGTCCTCGCCCAGGCCGACGCGCTGACCCGGTATCTGGAAGACCTGGCCGGCCAGTTCGCCCCGCACCCCGGCTCCCTGCCCCGCACACCGCTGCCTCCACCGCCGCTCCGGGACACGGGCGAGGAGGCGTTGGACGAGGAGCGGCTGCTGCTGTCGTCCGCGACCGCGCACCCCGCCGACCTCAAGTCGATGCGGTGGCTGCAGGCCGACGACTTTGCCCTGCCCCTGCACGGCCAGCTGTTCCTGTGCCTGACCGCCCTCGCGCACCGCGGCGATCCGGTCGACCCGGTCACCATGCTGTGGGAGGCCCAGCACCGAGGACTGCTCACCAAAGACATCGCATCGGCCGACCTGATGGCTCTCGTCTCGACGCCGGTCGGCTCACCAGAGCACTGGGGCGAGCGCATCCTCCAGCGTGCCCTGCTCAGCCAGGCACACGCTGTCGCCCTGCGGATCGAGACGTTCACCGACGACCCGGCCAACACGCCTCATCAGCTGATCATGGGCAGCCGGCGCGCGCTGGCCGACCTCACCGCCCTGCGCGTGCGCTGGCAGCGCACCACGCTGCAACCGCCCACGGCGGCCAGGCCCCGTGCGCCCCGCACGCCGACCGCCTCCCGCGCCGGCCCACCTCCTCGGACCGCCGCTCCCGCTACGGCGGCCCGAGCCATCCGATAGCCCCACCACCACCGGTCCGGCCGAGCCCTGCCCGGCCGGAACCTCGAATCGAGCGCCATGCCCCATCCCGCCACCGACGCCCACGTTCACCTCGCCCGGCACCCCGAGCACCCCGACGCCGTCACCGCCACGATCACCGGTGCCGGCACTTACACAGCCCGCGCCCTGCTGACCGTTCACGGCTTCCGCCAGGTCGGCGAGCAGACGATGATCCTGGCCCGCATCGACCACGAGGAACCGCACTATGCCCACCAGGCCGCCCACGCCTTGCGCGAGGAGGGCGTCATCGTCCACATCACCCCCGGCCTGCAGGAGGACATCGACACCGAGTGGACCTGGGCCAACTACCGCATGCACTGGCTGAACCGCGACGAGATCCGCGATCTCCGCCGCGGCCCAGAAGATCCACGACGACATCGCCTCGGGCCGCCTTGTTATCCACCTCCACACCCACGACGGCCATACCACCCTCGCCGCCGGCACGTACCGCGGCGGCAAGAGCGTCCACCTGCACGGCGAGAACCACCTGCGCCAGGTCGCCCTCGCCTACGACAACCCCAGTGAAGCCCTGGCTGAGTTCGCGCGCCTCTACGGCGACGCCGTCCGCCCCCGGCCCGGCGCACGCCACCCACATCGAGCAGCGCGCCACAGCTGCCCTCGCCACCATTGCTGGAGGACCTATGGCCACCCCACCCGACACGTCCCCGGAACCGGACCGAACGGCAGAGCGGACCGTACCTATGTACGCGGGCGACCATGAGACCCTGCTGAACACCTTCTCGAGTCCCAGGGCGAGTGGGAGAAGTAGCCGAACCTTCCCTGTTGAATCCGCGTGTTGAAGCGGATCAAGAAGGGTGCCACCTGGGGAGTTGGCGTGTGTTCTGGGTACCTCCGGAGGCCGTACGAAGCGGGGTTCGGGCCGGTGTCGAGCAGGGATGGGACGACCTGCCGGCGCGCGAGGACGCGGGGGGCGTGATGGCCGGCGATCCCAACTTTCTGTCGCCCGATCACCGGGTAGACCCCGTCCTGAACCTCTACGGCCAGTCCCGGCACCTTCCGCCGCTATGAAGAGGCATCACGCCGTTATTACGCTCCGGACAGCGCCCTGCTTCTGAACCAAGTGCTGCATTTCGCAGGTGCGGACGGCACCTGTTTCCTACGCTTCGACGGCAGGCCAACGACAAACAGGTACGTGGGGGCGGCGTAATGGCGCGTGTGATCGTGGTGCACGGAGTGGGGCAGCAGTTACTGGGGCGCCGTACCCTGCAACACCCGGTAGCGGCGGCGCTCCTGGACGGCGTGGAACTGACCGAGCCATCACTGGCCTTGAGCGAGCCGGACGTCGGCGTGGCGTTCTATGGCCACATCTTCCGGAAGGCTGGCACCAAGGGCACCGAGGCCCCTCGCAGCGCAGCAGACATCGCCGATGCGTTCGAGGCGGAGTTGGTCGAGCAGTGGTGGCGGGCCGCCGTGGAAGCCGAGCCGGACAGGGTGGCTGAGGCGGCCCGGGCAGGGGGAAAGGCACCCACTCCGGTGACGGTCCAGCACATGATCAACGCTCTGCTGCGGTCACGGTGCTTGTCCACCGCCACGGCCGAGCGTTTCCTGCTGGGGGTGCTCCGGCAGGTACGGCGGTACTTCACCGAAGAGGATGTACGGGCGGCAGCGGTCACGGCGGTCGCGGACCGCGTCAGCGCGGACACGCGGGTGCTGGTAGGGCACTCGCTGGGATCGGTGGTGGCCTATGAAGCGCTCTGTGCGCATCCGCACTGGCCAGTGCGGACACTGGTGACGCTGGGGTCTCCGCTGGGCATGCCCAGGCTGATCTTCAATCGGCTGCTGCCGACGCCGACTGCCGGGCGGGGGATCTGGCCCCCGGGCGTGGCGGCCTGGTCGAACATCAACGACCGACACGACGTCGTGGCCTCAGTGAAACAGCTCGGACCCTTGTTCGACAGCCCCGGACGGGCGGTGACCGATCTCACGGTGGACAACGGATGGAAGGTCCACGACCTCCTCCATCACCTGACGGCCCAACAGGTCGGACGGGCGATCGCCGATGCCTTGAAGACCACCCCGTGACCGGGCCGGCCGGGACGGGGCGCCGGTTCCTGGTCGCATTCGGCGCCTCCCAGTACACCGCAGAGGACCTGCCCGACCTCCCCGGCGTGGAGGCCGATCTGCCCGCCGTCATGGAAGCGCTCAGAGCCTGCGGCTACCAGGCAGCGGATCCCTTCCCGCTGCTGAACCCGGGCGAGCCAGGCCACGTGACCCGGCCCCTCCTGGACTGGCTCCAGCAGGACCACACCGAAGGCGACACCCTGATCGTCTACTACAGCGGACACGGCAACGATGGCTTCGACGCCCACTACCTGCTGTGCCGCGACTCGCGGACCAGCCCGGCCGAGCTCGAGGAAACCGCGCTGGCCGCCACCCGACTAGTGAGCCTGCCAGCCAAGAGCGACGTCCAGCACCTGCTGCTGATCATCGACGCCTGCTACGCCGGGCGGGGGGCGGCGGAAGCCCTCGCCCACGCGGTCAAGCTCGCCGTCGCCGCTGCGCCGGGAGCCGATCTGCGGTTCCTGCGCTCTTTTGGAGTACTTGCCGCCGCACGGGCCGGCGAGCAGGCCCAGGACGGGACGTTCAGCACCGCGCTTGCGAACGTGCTGAGCGACCGCACCCGGCTGGGCAACCGTGCCAGCCACCTGACCTTGCCCGAGCTGGCGCGCGCGCTGAACGCCGAGTTCCGCCGCCTAGAGGTCGACCAGCACGCCGACTGGTCCCAACTCTGCGACGACACGATCGACGGCGATCAGGACACTGGCTTCTTCCCCAATCCCTACTACGTTCCCCACTTGCACAATGAAGGACGCGACTTCGACCTAGCCGAACAGCAGACCTACATCCATGCTCTCGAGCAGCGCGCCTCCGCAGAACCACACGAAGGCGACGGCCTCTACCTCCCCATGCCCATGAGGGCGGTTGAACTGCGGAGCGAAGCCGCGCTGACCGAGCACTTCCTGCCTCGCGGATCCGGGCTGCAAAGCGTGCGCGACGTGGGTCACTTCTTCACCGGCCGCAGCACGGTGCTCACCAAACTCGCCGGCTGGCTGCGCGGCGACAGCGACCAAGCAGTACGGCTGATGGTGGTCACCGGCCCCCCGGGAGTGGGCAAGTCCTCCGTTCTCGGAAGGCTGGTCGCCCGCTCCCACCCCGACACACGCGACGCTATCCCGCAGGACACCATCCTCGTCTCCACCGACGTGCCTGAAAAGATCATCGACGCCGCCGTCCACGCCCGGCACTACACACTCACCGAGCTGATCACCGCGCTCGCTCACGCCGCCGGACTGGACGCCGCCACCGAACAGGACCTGATCGAAGGCCTGCGGCAAAGGCGCCGCCCGTTCGTGGCCGTCATCGACGCCCTCGACGAGGCAGGCACCACAGCCGACGAGGGGGCGCGCATTGCCGCCTTCCTGGCCCGCCTGACTGCGGCGGTGCCCACCCTGCGCGTGCTGGCCGGCACCCGGCCCCAGCTCGTCCAGGCCATCACCACAAACGAGGAACACCTGGCGATACTCGACCTCGCCGAGCCGCAATGGACCTTGGTGGGCGACCTGACGAGCTACGCCGAACAGCTGCTCCACGCGCCCCACGGCCCGGGCAGCAGCAGCCCACTGCCCGACGCCTTCATCCGCCACATCGTCGGCGACATCGCACAGAACGCCTACCCCGTGTACCTCAACGCCCGCCTGATGGCCCGCGGCATCGCCACAAGCACCCAGCACCCCCCCGACAACCGGCCTATCACCCTGCCCACCCCCGCCGCCCAGGCCCCGAGCCTGGAGCACAGCGTCGGCACCACCTTCCGCTGGGCCCTCAAACAACAACTCGGCCCCGAAGCAGCCGCCTACGTGCGCGCAATGCTCCGCCCCCTGGCCTTCGCCCGCGGCCAAGGGCTGCCCCTCCACGACATCTGGCCCGTCCTGGCCACCGCCACCGACGGCAGCCGCATCACCGCCGACCGACTACTCGAACTCCTCCACAGTGGTGAAGCCGGCCCCTACGTCGTCGAAGCACTCGATGACGACGGACGCTCCGTCTACCGCCTCTACCACCAAGCGCTCGCCGACGACCTCGCCCAAGAAGCACCCCAGAACTACGAGAAGGCGCTGTACGACGCCCTGCTCACCACCATCCCCCGCACCTCGGCCGGCGCCCGCGACTGGACCCAGGCCGACCCCTACCTGCTACGCCATCTCCCTGACCATGCCAACGCCGCACAACATCTGGACGACCTGGTCACCGACCCCGACTTCCTCATCCACGCCCGCCCTGAGACCCTCGTCCTCACCTTACGCACCCTCCGCACTGCCAATGCCGTTGCGGCCGCCACTGTCTATCGCGCATCTCTCGAGCAGCACCGCCACGCCACCCCGGATGCAAGACGCCACATCCTGGCCCGGGACGCCACCCGCTACCGACTAACCCATCTTCACCAGTCACTGGTCCACGGCCTGCCCGCGAACAGCTGGAAACCCATTTGGGCCACCGGAAGCGCCGCCCCCTCACCAGCGCTGCTGGACACCCTCGCCGGCCACACCGAATGCGTGAGCGCGGTGGCCTGCACCATCCTCAATGGTCGCCCCATCGCCGTTACCGGCAGCTGGGATGGGACGGTGCGGTTGTGGGAGTTGGAGGTCGGCCGGGCAGTGGGTGAACCCCTTAGAGGGCATGACGGCCGGGTGGTCGCGGTGGCGTGCACCACGGTCAACGATAGGTCGATCGCCGTCACGGGCGGCGAGGATGGGACGGTGCGGCTGTGGGACCTAGCGGCCGGCCGGGCAGTGGGTGAACCCCTGAGGGGGCATGACGGCCGGGTGGTCGCGGTGGCGTGCACCACGGTCAACGATAGGTCGATCGCCGTCACGGGCGGCGAGGATGGGACGGTGCGGTTGTGGGAGTTGGAGGTCGGCCGGGCAGTGGGTGAACCCCTTAGAGGGCACGACGGCACAGTGGCTGCGGTCGCTGGCGGCACGATCAACGACCGGCCGGTGGCCGTAACCGTCGGCCATGACAACACAATGCGGGTTTGGGATCTGCCGGTTGGCCAGGCCATGCGTGCCCCCCTCCGTCACCGCGGCAAGGTGGTGGCATGCGGCGTGGTCAATGGCCGCCCTGTGGCCGTGACCGACGGCGGTGATCATCGCATGTGGGTGTGGGATTTGGCGGCGGACGAGCGCGTTGCCGAACCCCTCCGCGGTCGCGATCACGACCTCGACGTGGCTGCGGTGGCGCTGGGCACATTCAACGGCCAGCCGATGGCCGTGACCGGCGGCTACGACGCCACGGTACGGGTGTGGGACCTGGCCGTCGGCCAGGCTGTAGGCGAACCCCTCCGCGGGCATGACAGTTGGGTGCGCGGGGTGGCGTTCACGACAGTCAACGATAGGCCGATCGCCGTCACCGGCGGCCACGACAAGACAGTACGGCTATGGGACCTAGCGGCGGACCAGACCGTTGGCCAACCCCTCCGCGGGCACACCGGCAATGTAGACGCGGTGGCCTGCACCACACTCAACGGCCGGCCTGTGGCCGTGACTGGCGCGGGCTTTGATGACCATGTGTATGCATGGGACCTGACGGCTGGCCAAGTCCTTAGCGAAAACTTCATGCGGTGCGACGAGTGGGTGGGTGCCGTGGCGTGCACTACGGTAAACGGTCATCCGATGGCTCTGATTGGCGGCTCGGACGGGGCATGGGTATGGGATCTGGCGTCCGACCAGGCCTTTGTCGTAGAAACTGATCCCATCACCGAGCACGACGGCGCGGTGACAGCGGTAGCGTGCGCCACGGTCAAGGGCCGCCCATTGGCCGTGACGAGCGGTCACGACTCGACGGTGCGGATGTGGGATCTAGCGGCCGGCCGGGCCGTTGGAAAACCCCTCACCGGACACGACGGCTCAGTGGATGCGGTGGCATGCACCACGGTCAAAGGCCAGCCGGTGGCCGTGACCGGCGGTCACGACTCGACGGTGCGGATCTGGGACCTGACGACCGGCCAGGCCGTTGGAAAACCCCTCACCGGACACGACGGTTTCGTGAATGCGGTGGCATGCGCCACGGTCAAAGGCCAGCCGGTGGCCGTGACCGGCGGTCACGACTCGACGGTGCGGATCTGGGACCTGACGACCGGCCAGGCCGTTGGAAAACCCCTCACCGGACACGACGGCTCAGTGAATGCGGTGGCATGCGCCACGGTCAAAGGCCAGCCGGTGGCTGTCACCGGCGGCCGAGATCGGACAGTGCAGATCTGGAACTTGAAGCAGTTTCGCTCCACCGGGACCCTGCATATGCCAACAAGCGTTGGTGCTTGCGCGATGAGCACAGATGAGACGCTGGTAGTGGGCACCGGCAACGATGTGATGGTTTTCAGACGGGACGGACGTGCGTCCGGCGCATAGGCCCGCCCACGCGCTGACGTTCGGCCTGACCCGACCTGGTCTCCTGATACTCCATCCGCGGTGGACCGGGAATCTTCGGCGACAACCCCAGCGCGGTCCAGAAATGGAGCTGGCCACGGCATCCTCACAGGCTTATGCCCGGCCGTGGCTTCATGGCGGGATCGACCTGATGTCGCCGCCTAACTACTCCGACGGAGCCAGGATGACCGTCCGCATCACCTTTACCAACAGCGCAACCCAGACGTTCCGCACCGACTTCGTCTGCTGCACCGCCAGCGCCAGCCCGCTGTTCACCCCGCACGGCACCGACGCGCCAGCCGCAAGGCCGCACGCCGCCACGACTCTGCGGTCGTACGGGAACGACTTAACTCCACACAGAGCAGGAACGCAGAAATTCTCCAATATTCCTGGGAATTCCCGCACTCGACCAGATCGTGGCTCACGAAATCTGCGTGAAGGGCACCGATGTGTGAGGTGGTTAAGCAGTCATGGTGCACAACAAAGAAGCACTCCTATGGATCTTCGCTCCGCTCGGCTTGGTTGGCTGTCTCCATGAACATTCCTGCATATCGACTCCAGTCACGCCTCGTGTCCTCGACTCTGCTCCTTTGCTTCATGAATGGGATTTCATCCTCCATTCGCGCCCAGGAGAGCAGAAGCAAACTGAGAACTCGTGATGTCTCCTCATCTCGCCCCATAGCCTTCGCTATCGATTTCCCCATGGGGTGCGTGGTGTTTAGTGACACGATGAGCTTCCCGGCAACGCTCTTGACGGAAAACATTTCAGGCCCCGACCAGGCAGTGGACTCGAGAATTACGCGGACGCCTTGAGCCGTGGGGCCCTTATCTTCTGCAGCGTCCGGACCTGCTGTCGACTCGTTGGCTGAATCTTCCTGAGGCTGGGTCTGCACGGTCGACGCGGTTTCGGGCTCTGGACCAACAAGTGGAGCAGGATTGGGGGCTTTCGGAGATGAACCAGGCTGATGCCCAGGCCAAGGGCGGTTCAAGGCATCGTCCAAGATCCCCACTATGGGCGGCTCTGAGCCTTCCTCGCTATAATGCGCGGCCACCCACAAGGGACGAAACCGTTCAAGCTCGGCCTTGATGGATTCGGATCTACCCAGGGTCAACAGCGCTGCCGCCATTGCTTCAAGCCTCAGCCATGCTGGGAAGCTCTTGCCGTTGAGTATGTTCGCCGCTGCTTGATGAGAGATTGCGTCTCGGACGAAATCCACCTCTGCGGCAGTCGAGCTAATCTTGCGCGTGCCCGGACATCCGGCATTGCGATAGATTGCATGCACTGCTTCAAGCAGAGTGCGATGAGCCCCCAGTGGCAGTTCAGACGTGGACGGCATCGAGATTCTTCGAGGTCTCCCGCGCACTAATCCCCCTTTGGTCGTCGTGTCAACTCACGACCCCATCAGCTTCTCTATCACTGCCTGCGCTATGCCGCCTGCGATGGCCGAGCACACGGCGATGAATGCCGTGCTGATGAGTCCGTACCTCTTTCGCTCTCGGTTGGTGGAGCCTTCTGATCCCTGGTCCAGATCGTCGTCCATGCATTAATTCTCAGCAGCTGCTCTGGCCGGAAGAACAACAGTGGACGCAAGTTGACAAGACTTTACACACGGCCAACCTTCGCGAGCGCTAGTTCAGAGAAATCCCGTACGAGGAAGTCGGGCGCGGCGTCGCGATTTCTCTGGGGCTTCGACCTGTGGCGTGAGCGGGATTGAACGACTCAGTGCAGCTCAGCGTCGATGCAGTCCACCGTTGCGAAACAACATGTGTGGCGCCATCGCTGGATCGAGCGATGGTCCATGCAGCTGCTGACCGGGGCCGGGGCGGGGCCCGCGTCCGGCCGGGCGTGGGCTGTGGCTGGGCGTCTCGCAGTCTCCGGCGGGCCGGTGGCCCGCGTCCCCGGTCGGGCGGCAGGCCGAGGCCCCGTACAGGGCCGCCAGGTGCTCGTGTACGGTTCGCGCGAGCCGGACGGCTAGGGCGAGCTGCTCGCCGTCCATCGACTCCAGCCGCGGCAGCCCGGCGGCGGCAGGCGCTCCACAACGGGCTGCCGCCGTCGGCGCTTCGCGTTGGCGGGCGTCGGCCGCTCGCTGAGATCCCCTGCGTTCGGTGGTCGGGTCACTCCCGTTGGATGGCCCGGCTGAGTCCATAGACCAGCGTCGTTGCGAAGATCCACCCCAGGCACGTGAAGAACGAGGTGACCCACACCCAACCGTGCAGCGGGAACCAGACGGCGCGCTGGCCGAGGCTTACCACGGGCAGTAGCAGGTCCAGGGAGTAGACCCAGCCGAAGAACGACGGTGGGGTGTTCGCGGTCGTCTTCGTATGCTCCGGCGGGCAGGCGGGGATATTGCCCTGAGCCTGCTGCAAGCATGAGGGGATGCCGTCCAGGTTGTTTGCCAGCGCGATCTGTCCGTAGTAGTCGAGGAGGTAGAACAGCAAGCCCCCTAGAGCCCACGCCCCTACGAACCACCGGATGATCCAAAAAGGGTGGTGGCCATACCCAATGGTCAACCGCAGGAGCCGGCGTAACCCCCTCCTCCAGCTGTTCGGCAGTTCCTTCGCCCTCGCGTCCTCGCCAGCGACCAGCACCTCGCGGGCCGCTGCCGATTTGCCAGCGGCGCGGTAGACCTTGGCCAGCTGCTGGTACACCTGCCGAGACTGCGTCCCGGCGGACGAGCTGCTCAACCACTCCTTACGGCGGCCTGTCAGGCTCTGGTCGCCTTCCTCCAGAGTCTCGTACGTGAAGTGGTCGAGCCGGGTCCGAGCGGGCCACACGAACCCGGTGTCGTCCAGTTGCAAGACTCGCGCGTACGACAGGTCGATTTCTCCGTTGATCGTTCGCTCGCTCGGTTTGGCCAGCCGGAGCGTGCCTGTGATCTCGGCGCCCCGCAGGTTGAGCAGCGTTCCGTCGGCAGCGGTGAGTTTGGCGCCGTCGATCGTGAGCTCGACGCCGATGCTGGCGCTCTCCAGGTTGACGGTGCCGGTTGCGGCGAACCTGTGGAGCAGACGGATCCCTTGCAGCGCCTCCACCCGGCTCGCGCTGAGCGCTTCCCCGTTCGGATTATGTAGGGATGCCCTGGAGGATTCGATCTTGCCTTTGATTTGCGAGCCGTCCAGAACGACCGATCCCACGGCGGAGAAGCGGTTCCCGAAGTCGAGGTTGTGGTGTACGACAAGGCGGGTGGCGTTGACGGCCACCGCACCCACATCGGTGTGAAACCGGCCACCTGACCAGTCGGCGTGCCCCCTGACTTCGGCTCCGATCAGGCGCACTGTTCCTGTAGCGTGAAAATCGTTGGCTAGCAGGAGATCGCTGCCAACGATCAAGCCGGGGGCCGACAGCGCAGGTCCCCCCTGGCCGTCGAAGCTCCCGCCTTGGCAGTCCAATTGGCCGCCGATCTCGGAGTCAGCCAGCACCACGCTGCCGGTTGCCTGGAATTTCACCGCGTGCGGGCTGCCGGGATCCGCGATCTTGGCGAGGCGAACGTTGCGCCCTACCCGGACGCCTTGCGCGGAGATCGCTACACCCGCGCCGTTATTGAACTGGCCGCCTTCCCATGAGAGGTTTCCGCGAATGTCGGCGCCGTCCAACAGGACCATCCCCGTCGCCCGGAAGCCAGTCCGGCACAGCATGTTCTGTTCTACTCGGGCCCGCGACATCTCCAGCGCTGGTCTCCCTCCGCCCTGGATGAACTCGCCCTTGGTGCAGTCGAGTCGGCCGCCGATCTGGCAGTTCGTGATGTCTACCCCGCCGACGGCCCGGAACCCGTTGTTGAATCGGACGCTCTGGGCCACCTGCAGTCCCACAGCCTGTAGCGCTGCGCCCGTGCCGTGGTCCAGTTGAGCGCCAGCGCAGTCCAGCTCGCCGATGCGGGCTGCGTTCAGCAGGACGGCGCCGACCACTTCGCAGTTGGGCGCCATGCAAAGGTTCCCGGCAACCACGAGCTCGTCTGCGTGCAGCGCCGTCTCGCCAGCATGTCGCAACCGCGCCCCATCGAACTTGAGCCGCCCGCCGATCTGGGCGCCGACCAAGCTTACCGGGCCCTCACTCCTGAAGCCCTTGTCGCAGTACATGCCGCGCCCGACTGTCAGGGCGTCCGCCGCGAGCGCGTCGTTGTGGCTCCGTGAGACGCCGAGCAGTTTGGTGTTCCGGAGTACCAACTGTCCGTCGATTCGGGCGCCGATCAGAGTGACACCGTTGCGGATGGTGCAGTTCTCTGCCTTGAAGCTATGCCGGGTGTGGAGCTGGGTCGCTTCGATGCTGGGGAGGTGGCAATTGATCAGATAGATGCCGGAGGCCTCGGCCTGGTCGAGCACCAGCGTGTCGTCGAAATAGCACGAGACCAGCTTCAGGTGGCATGTTAGGGCCAGATGCTCCAGGTCCAGCCTCCCGGTGATGCGGGCACCGGCTAGCACCAGCTTGCGCGGTCGACAGCGTTCTGTTCTGCCCAGCAGGATCTGACGGATCAGGTCGGCCCGCACCTGCCGATCGGACCCCCAGGTTGCCCCGGTGTTGACGTCTACCTGGGACGGATCGCCCGGCGCGAGGTTGACCGCGTCCTCAGGCGCTGACAGCTTGTCGTGGTGGTGCACTGCGTCCCACCGGGCGAGGGCGTCCCAGAGTCGGGACTCGGGGCTCGTCAGGTCCCTGCGCGTCAGATAATGCGGGGACAGGGCCATCGAGGTCTCCAGATACTGGCTCAGCGGACGCAGACGCCACGTCTCCCAGGCTATGAGCGGACGCCTTGCGGAGCATCCAAGGTTAGGCCGCTCGTGCTGCGCAACTGCCTACGCTGATTCGCGGCACCGGTCCGGGACCAGTCCTGTGATCCTGGGCTCCACGCACTTCACCGGCGCTGGTGCCCTTGCTCTGGGCAACCGCCAGGAGGCTGTGTCCGACGACTCCTGGGGCGGCCGGTGGTGCTCGGTGGTCCGCGACTGCAACGACGGCGGCTGGCGCGAGTACGACGACGCCGTCCCGGTCATCGCGACCACCCTGGAGCTGCTGGCCGAGCACGGCCGGCGCCGCTCCCGGGCCGGGCTGCACCACCGGCATCACCCCGTCCCGTGGCGCCGGGGTGTAACTTCAGCCAGATCATGAACAGGCCCAAATCCCGGACCGCCTGTGGCCACGCCCGGCCCGTCGCCTTGCACCACCGCAGGTACAGCGCGACGCCGCTGTCGTACGCCTTCGTCGTCAGCTCGGCCCGGTCCCGCCCGAACCGAAGGTTTCGCAGCCAGTGATCGGCGACGGCGACGACCTCCAGGTCGTCATCAAGGACCGTCCAGTATTTCTGCCCGGACGGCATCACCACGGGAAACGCCCGCATCAGCAACTCCTGCTTCGAGTCGTGCAACAACCCGCCGCAGAGCCACACCCCCTGAGAACGAGTCCCAGGAGATCAACGAACCCACCTCACCCCACGTCACACCACAGCCGATCCACCCCCAGAGAACGCGATGCCGGACGGCCGAGTGGTGGCGCTCACCGACGAGGCCCTGGCGCACATGCCGCTTCCGACGAAGCGCACCATGGAGGTGCTCGGTTTCGTCCCGGGGCAGGACATCGACCCGATCTCCTACAGCCGACCGTATTATGCGGGTCCTGGCGGCCCGGGAGCTGATCGGCCGTACGCCCTGCTGGTTGAGGCGCTCGCCCGTACTGGCTCCGTGGGCGTAGTCAAGATCGCCATCAGGAGTCGCGAGCGCCTGGCTCTGCTGCGACCACGGCACGGGGTGCTGGTTCTTCAAACTTTGCTCTGGGAGGACGAGCTGCGTGAGCCAGGTGACCTTGCCCCGTCGACACCGGTCACGGATCGTGAGCTGGAGCTCGCCGAGGTCTTGATCAGTGAGCTGACCGGCATCGAAGTAGGCGAACTGCATGACGAGTACGCGCACGCCCTTGAGCAGCTGGTCACCGCCAAGGTGTCTGGTGGAGAGCTCCCCGGGGTGGCGGAGGGCGGGCCCGCGCCAGCGATGGATCTGATGGCCGCGCTGGAAGAGAGCGTACGGACAGCGCGGGCCGCGCGTGGGGAGTGATGGTGCCGAGAAACGCAGAGCAGCGGGATCAGGCGGGCTGCTCAACGACGGTGACGCCGACGACGCCTTCGTACCAGCGGCTGTCCGCCACGGGCACCGCAGTTTCGATGCCGAGCACCGGGGCGACCTCCGCCAAGCTCACGTAGTCGTATCCCTGCTCGCCGAGCCGATACGCCATCAGCTCACCGCTGACCGGGGTCGGAAAGTGCGGACGCTCGCTGCCGTACGCCAGCAGCGCCGCGAGGATCTCCGTCACGGCCCGTCCTAGACGGCGACCGCGGACCTCATCAGTGCGGACTACGTCCATCAACGCCGCCCAGCGGTCGGCGTACGGGCCTGTGGGGGCTGGCCATCCCGTTTCGCCGGGCACCGGGTAGTCGACGCCGTAGCGCAGCCACACCGCCAGCTCGCCCTTGAGCATGTCGAGGGACAGATCGCCGAGCCGCCGGCTGCTGCGTCCCATCAGGAGCCTCAGCGACTCGGCGATCCCGGCGACGACCAGGTGCCGCTCGATCTCCTGCAGTTCGACGCGACGGCGCCAGGTCCCGCCGGGCCACCGCTCGCGCCACGCGACGATAGCCTCCGCCCACGGCCACACGCTGGTGTACGGGTGTTGGCCGCCATGGACGCGCGCGTACTCCTCGGCGTGCTCCTGCAGTTGTGTATCCGGATCCCACGCCATCGGGCCAACCCCTTCATCGACTTCAGTAAGCAGTCTGCCCGCTTACGGCACCGCGCGGATGCCCTTTGAGGGAGCGTGAAGTTGTCCAGATTGACGGACCTCAAGGGCTCTTGAGCGACCGGACACTCTTCTCGGCGACCGCGAGCCCGTGGCGGCTGCTGTGGCTGGATCGTCCGTTCACAGCAGCAGCTTGCTACGGTCCGCGTATGACGCTGCCTGTGCCTCGCGCTGTTGATCTACGTCGGGAGCCGGTTGATGAAGTACTGGACCGCGTGGAGCGGTCGCTGCAGGTCCGTCTCGACCGGGACACAGTGGTACGCAAGCGCCGCTCCGTCGGGGGGCGGACGGACCGCGACACGTGGATGCGGATCGAGCGGCGCGGATTCGACCGGATCCGCGCCCAGGGCTGGAACGGCCCGGAAGCCACTGCCGTCCTGAGCGGCGTCGCCATGCCCCGGTGGTACGCGGGGTTTGCCTGGCGCGAGCGGGGGGAATCCGGCCGCGTCGTTCGTCGTCAGGTAGGCGTTGACCTGCACCCGCTCGTGAGACCACCACTGCAACGCCCTGCACGCGACCTCCATGGTCGGGTCGAAGACGTTGGCCTGGTCGAGGATGAGCGTTGCCCCTTCCCGTAAGAGATCGCGCAGGCGGTGCATGTTGACCATGGGGATTGCCTGCCCCCGAGGGCTGATGCTGTCGGTGAAGTACACCGCGGGGTGCACCTCCTCGCCCTTCCGGAAGCACCGAAACTGCGGCCGGTTCAGGCTCCTGCGCATGGCGATATCGAGCAGCCCGCTCGGGGTCAGGACACGGGAGACGAGTTCCGGATCGTCTATCTGCCCCCGCACGAAGCCCTTGCCCAGCTCGTGCGATCCCTTCCATCCAAGGGCTGTCTCGATAGCGCTGATCAACCGGTGCTCCAAGGCTTCCTCCTCATGGGGTCGATCACGTGATGCGGACGACCGGGGCCCGCACGTTGACCGCGCGGGCCCCGTCGTGTGCCGCTACTCGGTGTCGTGCAGATTGCCGTCGCCACCCGGCCACGGGGAGTCGCCGGAACTGCCCGCATTGTCGGACCGGAGGCTGTCGTACCGGTCGTGGACGGTGGTCAGTTCCTCCACCGCCACAAGAAGGCTCCTGGCTGGCGGCGGGTTCACGCTCTCTGCCACCTCGTGCTCCTTCCCCTTCGGTTCCGAACTTGAGTTCGGACGGAAGGTCCGAGTCAACCCGGACGGCTCCCGGGACAGAAGGCGGGATCCGGACAAGCTATGCGCGCCTGCCAGCCCCTGCCATCATCCGCACACCAGCCACGTGGAGAGAATGGAGCTCGGCCCCGCCGTTCAGCACCACCCGCATAAGGACCTGTCGTGACCAGCGAGACCTCCGTACCCCCGACGTCGCAGGCCGGCTTCTGGGAGGAGCACCGGACCTGCTTTCTCACTACGACCCGGCCCGACGGGAGCCCCCACCTGGTGCCCGTCGGTGTGACCTACGACCCGGAAACCCGCATCGCCCGCGTCATCAGCAGCGGCACCAGCAAGAAGGTCCGCAACGTACGCGACGCTGGCCCAGGCGTCCCTGTCGCAATCAGCCAGGCCGAGGGACGCCGTTGGTGCACCCTCGAAGGCACTGCCGTCATCAAGGACGACGCGGCGTCCGTGGCCGATGCCGAGCGCCGCTACGCCGAGCGCTACAAGCCCCCGCGCCCCAATCCAGAGCGCGTGGTCATCGAAATCACGGTCACCCGGGCTATGGGCACCGCAAAGCCGCCCGGCTGGTGACAGCACAAGGCTCAAGGGTGCTCTGGCAGATCAGCTTCTACGGTCCGAGACCCCGTGCAGCACTACTGGAGGGGCTCCGGATGGTGCAGCAAGTGGCGGGGGCTACGCCATCCACCGACAAAACGAGAAACAGTTCGCCCACTACTGGGCGAGCGTCCGGGCATCTGAAGACGCCCTGCACCAGACCAGGTAGCCCCCTGGGAGGCAGCAAAACCCCCGGCTGGCGGCACCGGACTGGCGGGGTCGATGTTGGCGCTTATAGCAGTGGATCCCCGGTTAGCGAAACCGGGGATCCACCGCACCATTAAGAAATCCACCGCCATTGCCCTGACCACCACGTCGAGAGGCATCACCACGCACCAGGCCCTAACTTCACACGACACCCGGCCTGCCCCAGCGCTCGACGCGGACACGCCTGGCTTGTTACGCCGCGGCGTAGCTGAGGCGGAACAGTTCCTGGGCCCGCTCCAGGTCCCGGTCCGTGCGCAGCCGCACCTCCAGGTCGCCGGTTCCGTGATGGCCGAGTCCGGTCACGTCCCGGGTGAACCCGGGGACGAGGTCGACCTTCGCCGGGTCGGCCTTGAGGTAGACAAGGAGCTTGGTCTGCTGCGGCGGGCAGACGCAGGCGAAGTTCCGCAGCCGCTGGTACGCGCGGTAGGTCCTGTTCTCTGCCTTGGTGATGTCGTCACCAAGCCCGAGCAGCACCTCGTCAACTGCGGCAGCCAGCTCAGCCATCGCCCCCTCCGCCCGACGGGCGCGCGGCACCTCAGCCGCGCGGCGTCGACGGGCAGCCCTGGGGGCAGCCGTCTGTCCGGTGACGGAGGCCACCGTCTCAAGACCGACGTGCTCGTTGCCGAAGAAGCGGTAGCGGACCAGGTCGATGCTGCGCCGGTGTTCGCGCACGGCATGGACGTCGTATCGGGTGAAGTCGCCGGCCACGCAGATCAGCCTCGGTGCGCTCCAAAGTACCTGGGCCGCGACCGCGGCCCCGAGCCGATCGCGGACCAGGTGCCCGAACTCCGCCTTGTGGTCCATCAACCACGACAGATAGAAGAGGCCCTGGTTGATGACGCCCGCATCGGTCGCGCGCTTGTACTCGACGATCACGGGAGCGCCGTTCTCATCGATGCCCAGCGAGTCGATCCGCCCACCGTGCACAGGGCCGGTGCTGTACTCGCTCGCCAGGAACCGCACCCCCACCATCGTCTCCATGTGCGCCTCGATGAGGTCCTGCACATCCCCCTCGACCTCAGCCAGACGCGGCGCGACCTCCGTCACGCCGCTTTTCGTGTTGAACAGCTTCAGGCCCGACACCTTCCCCTCCTCGCCTCCGCGTCCTGCAACAGCAGACGGAGGCAAGATTGTTTCCGGGAAGGTCTTCGGGCCTGTGAAGATGGTGTGAGACGCTACGTACCGGCTTCCGGGACGCATCCGTCCCAGATCCCACATGCGTCCCACGCGTTGCCGGGACGAGCGCTGGAAGACTGCGTTTACGCAGGTCAGCCCCCGTAGCTCAGTGGATAGAGCACGTGCCTTCTAAGCGCCTGCTCCATGTTTCTATCTTCCTGGTGCGGTGCACCACCGCTCACGCAAAGGGCACCCGTCCGACAACGACCCGGGTGGTTGGAGTTCGGTTCACCTCTGCTCGCCCTCGAGCTCTTCGGGGTCGGGGTCGGGGTCGATCCACGCTGGCTGCAGGGCAGCCTTCGACATCAGTACCGGCACCTGGTGACGAGCAGTGGTCCGGGGACCGATCAGTACCGTCGGTGCATGTCCATCGAGTACCTGAAGAAAATCCTCCAGATACCACTGAGCATTTCCGATCTACGCCCTGTCGAGTGAAGATCGTTTCTGGACGATCGCGAGGAGTGCGTGCAGCAGGCCGGTGATCCGGTTCGGGCTGAGGCGGACTAGGTCGAGGATCCGCCACCGTTTGAGGACGGCGAAGGCCCTTTCTATCGGCACTCGGAGCTTGGTGTGGGCGCGGTTGGCCCGTTTCTCGTGGCGTTGCTGCTCTTGCCCTTCGGGCGTCTGACCGGGGTGCGGATGGTTCCTCCGGCACCCTGGTAACCGGAGTCCGCAGCGGTCTCGATGTCGGTGGCGGTGACCGCGTTGAAGTGACCACGAAGCTCCTTGCTCCGTAGCGGTGGTTGACACTTTCGCAACGGGCAGGGAGCTTCGTGCATCACGGCCCAACCGTCACCCGATCCAAGCACGATCGAAAGAGCTCACTAACTCTGCCGGTCATGGAGCCGCGCGCCTATGCACGGCTGATCGCCAGCCTCGCACTGTCGGCGGCACCTAGATGAATGAGTCCAAGGGGTGTGGTTGCGGTAAGTGATCGTAGGCGGTCAGTGACCGCTTGGTCGGCTGTCCGGTTTTGTCGTTGTGCCAAATCGCCGCTGTGAGCGCGAGGATCCGGCACAGGACGCGGACTGCCACCCCTGCCGGGCTCTTGCCGCCGTGTCGTTCCACCCGCATTGAGGCCCCGGATCCGGATCGCGACCTGGATCACCGACTTCCACAACACGCGCCAGCTGCGCAGTATGTGCGAGTGGATGAACCCGATCGACTACGAACACGACTACTGGGCCGGCCTCACCGAGGTGCCGGCTGCAACCGCTACCGGCCGACTTGCACGAACGATGCCCAAAGGGCCAGGGGCAGAATGCCGGAGACGGCCCGTTGTGTCCGTGCCAGTGCCGTGGCCGGCGTCTCCCCCCGAGCCAGGCGACGATGGTAGTCGGCCATGAAATCAGGAGCGGTCGTGTCATCGACAGGCCACAGCGCAGCGAGGACGGACCGAGCGCCTGCGGCGAGCAGGAGCGGTGCGGGACCGATCGCCTCGTCGGGCAGGCGTGTTCCGGTCAGCCCTGAGTCACAAGCGCTGAGGACCAGATGGACGGGAGACGGCAAGGTCCTGCCGAACAGATCGGCCAGCAAGACTCCGGGGCCGAAGCGCAGGACCGAGTTGAGTGGATCACCGAAATCAATCGTGAAGTGGCAGGCGATATGCGCCACATCCACGTTTTGCAGTCGGAGGAGGAATTCGTCGCCGGCGTCGGCGCCGCCGACCGTCGCTTGCTCAGTGGCCCGAAAGGCCGCGCTTTCGGCGGATGTTCTGCTGCGGCGCAAGGCACGACCGGGTGTGACGGCACCGACCGATACGGCGACGCACTCGTCGGCGTGTCCGTAGCAGGAGGCTACCCGGTGAGCCTCGGACTCGATCGCGGGCAGGTGCTCGGTGCCTGCGCCCGCGTCGCAGACGACCGTCGCCCTGGGTGCCGCAGGCCACGGCTCTTCGTGGCCGACCGAGCGTGCGTTCGGCAGTACGCACGGGATGGTTCGCTCGAACAGCGCCTCGCCCTCCTCACTCCGCGCGACCGCGAGCGGTAGCGCGGCGAGTCGGCCGACCGGAATCAGTCCGACCGCGCTCGCGCCCTCCAGGGCCCTCGCAGTGTCCAAGGCATCGATGATCCTCGTGACCACGGTTCGCCATGTCCAGTCCAGCAGCGCTTCGACGGCCCCGTTCCACAGGCCGAGTTGGGCTTCTGCCTCAGCGGGGCAGTTCGCGGCGTCGTCCGCTTCGAACGTCTCACGCAGGCCGTCGAGTACCTCGCCGATCTCCGATGTGGTCACGTCGAGAGGGACCGGGGTCACCACCCCGTCCGGAGTGACGACCAGACCAATTCCGGCGGCATAGGTGGCCGCCCAGTACACCAGGGGACCGTTCAGGCGCCGAGCAGCCGCGACAACGTCGCTGAAGACAACCTTGTCCACAGGCCGCCCCGCGACCTCGGCGAGAAGCGTGGCGGACGCCTGTTCGAGGTGGACCACGGCCCGCTCCGGTGCTCCGACCCGTACAGCGGCCAGTGCCGCCACCGCGGCCGTACCCTGCACCGCGAGGCGAGCCCGCTCGCGGTCCGCGAGACGGGGACGCACCGCTGTCAGAACCCGAGCGGCGTCGAGGGACAGCGAGAGGGCCTGCTCGCACTTGTCCCACTGTCCGATCTGGAAGGCAACGTCACCCAACCGCTGTCCGGCGAACTGGGTGATGAAAGGCAGCTCCGCTGCGAGGGCGTCGTCCCACAGGTCGCAGGCCCGCTGCAGGTCACCAAGGTTGTCGGGCGGACCGGTCAGCTCGGCTCTGGAGGCGTAGTGACAACCGAGGGTGTAGGCGATGCGGGCGTATACAGAGGAATTCTCATCCGCTTGGTCAAGGGCCATCTCGTAGCAGGTGACCGCGGCTTCGAAGTCCTCGCGCGAGTCCGTCAGCTCAGCGCGCGACGACAGCAAGGAGGCCAAGTTCATCCGGTAGATCACAGAGTTCGGGGACTCCTCCGGCGTCAGGTCCAGGGCCTCCCGTGCGTAGCGGACGGCCTGGTCGAGGTCGGCGACAGCCGTGCGGACCTGGCCGTCGGACCGCATGATCAGCGCCTTGCTCTCGTACATACTTCCGGCAGCGGCGAGGGCGATGGCCCGTTCCTGCGACGGTGCGCTCCGCTTCCTAAGGACGGGAAGGACACAGGCGATGCCCTCCATCAGGTCCCGCCGCTCATGCGTCAGCTCGAAGCGTTGGTGGAGCGCGTGCGCGAGGTTGACGCGAAGCACCATCTCGATGTCGAGACGGGTGCCCGCGTCGAGTACCTCACTCGCCAGTGAGATCGCCTGGTCGAGGTCGTCACGGTTCCCGTCGCGCTCGAACCGCTCGGTGACGGTCAAACAGATCTGATTGGCGAGGATCGCGAGATCCTGCGCCCCGAGGCCCTCACGCGTCCGTGCGTCCTCGGCCGTGGAGATCGCGATGTCCAACTGCAAACGGTCGCCACGGTGTTCGTAGCGCGCGAAGTCCAGCACCGCCGTCGTACCGAGGTAGCCCGCCCGCCCCGGGGAGTCTTCGGGCAACAAGGTGAGCGCCCGCCCCATGGCCACGCCCGCCTCTTCCAAGTGCTTCTCGCTCCCGTCCCGGTCGAACTGCGCCAGCCGTACCTGGGCCAGGGTGTCCCACCAGTTCGCGTGGTCCTGGGCCCGCATCGGTCCGACAGGCTCCAGCCGCATCAGGGAAGCTGCCTCATCCAGTCGGTCTCCCGCCCCGACCCCGGCTCCGTGAGCGGCCAGAAGCGCCAGAGCGAGGTTGGCCCGGGTACCCGTGACGGTGCCCGGCTCCGGGTCGGTGAGGGCGATCCCGTACGTCGTGATCGCGCGCTCCAGATCCGCCGGGTCCCGCCGGAGACCAAAACGCTTGCTGTACGCGGTCCCGAGGTTCGAGGCGATCTTGATCCGGCCCTCGTCGCCGATGCCCTCGTCCGCGAGCGCAGGCTCGAGCAGCGCGACGGTCTCCTCCAGATGGTCGGCGCGATCCCGCTCCTCCCAAGAGGTGAGCAGCGCGTTCGCCAGGTTGACCCGGTCGGTGACCCAGGTGCTCTCGTCACCGGCGCGGACGCGCGTGCGGCCTAGTTCGATCGCCGCCTCCAGATCCGCGAGCGCGGCCGCTCCGCGGCGGCGGAAGCGCCTGACCAGATCGACGGTTAAGCAGACCTCGACCCGCCGGCCGGTGTCGGCGTCAAGCGTCAGGGCCAGCAGTTCTCGGCCGACCTGTACCGATTCATCCTCCAGGTCCGCTAGTTTGTCCTCGTCGTCGATTTTGTCGTCAAGCGCCCGCTGCAGACGTTCGTAGTGCAGAACCCTGGCTCGCACGTGTTCTTCGCAGTCCGCGATCGCGGGCGGGAGCATATCCACAGTTGCGAGTCTAGGGTCCACGGATCCGCGACGACGGAACTCCACGGCGCCCCGCACCCGTCGACAGTGAGGGCTGTCCATGAGCGCTCGCCACGCCGCCGTACGACTCGCCGAACTCTGGCCGCGGCTGCCGGTGTTGATCGGCCCCGACTGGCTGGAGCTGAGGCCGCGGTTCGTGGACGGGATCGGCGCACTGGCGACCGCAGACGGCGACCGGGCAGAGCATGCTGAGCGGTTACTGGCCCTGGCCGAAGAACTCCCGGCTCTCCAAGCACTGTTGGAGCCCGCGGATGGAGAATGTGTGCCGGAGAGCACTCGCGAGCCCGCCTGGCAAGACGTCGCCGTCGCTCTCTTGGCGGCGGACCCCGCAGGGCAGTTCGACCGGACACTGCACGCCGTCACGGAGGCGCTGGGGCCGTACGCGGACGGCCGACGGATCACGGACACGCTCCTCGCGGCGGGGATCGCCACCGCGCTCGGGCTCGACGCGAACGCCTTCAGCGAACCGGAGGAGTGGACGGAGTCGGGACACCTCGGGAAGCGGTCGAGCATCCTCGGGGGTTCCGCCCCCCGGCTGGTTCCCTGGGCCGATCCGCTGCCCTGGTTCCGCGAGCGGCCCGACGAGGCGCAGTGGGTCTCCGACACCTGGCAGATCGCCGTCGGTGACCGGTCCGGGATCCGTCTGCTGCTCACCGACGGGACCGGCGTGAACACGGAGACGGCGGCGGTGCTTTCGCTGGGCACCGGTGTCGCCTCCGTCCTGCACCGTACGGAGGCGACAGACGCGCGGGAGGTGCCCCGCTGGAGTTGGCCACTGCGCCTCGCAATCCTGCCCGGAGCCGGTCCCGCCGCGCGGCTGCGGAGCGTGTTGCTGGCCGCGGCCGAGACGAACGCTGGGCTGATCACTCCAGTCGCAGCCTCGGGACGCTGGAGCCGCACGTCGTTGCTGCTGGTTCCGCACACCGGGGGCGGCGACGTGGTCCACTCCCCCGGTCAACCGCAGGCCACCGCCGTGGTCGTGGTGAGTGAGTCGCCCGAACTCGTCCCGCCGCCCGAGGAGTTACGATCCCTGGCCACCCGACATCGGGCCGCCATCGCCGCGATGGCGCACACAGGCCCGTCACCACAGCGTTGGCTGAACATCTTGCTCGACCGGCTTTCCCAGGACCTCCCTCTCGACATGGCGTTATACGGAGCGGCCCAGGAGTGCGGCGCGCTCCCGCCTGTCATCGGCGCGGACCCCCGTTTCCTCGACGCCACCCGGATCCGTCCGGTGCTGGCCGCCGTCCCACCCGATGCCCTGCGGCCTTCCGAAGAGGCCCGAGTGGGCCGCGCGCTGCGCGGCGGCCCCGGGCCCGACGGCACCGGTCTCACCCCGGAGGCCGCCGGTGACCTGCGTGCGATCGCCGACCGCGCCCGGCGGGTACCCGCGCGTTACGTCCGGGCCGACGTGGTCGGACCGGACGGAGCCATCCCGGCCCCCTATATCGCACCGCACCTCGCTTTCCATGTCAGGGTGTTCCTCGCAGCCAACGCCCGGGTCGACTCCGAGGAGCCTCCTTTTCCCGCCGACGCCCTGCCTCCGGGACGGACGCACCGGCTGACAGTCCTCGCCACGGATCTCACTCCCGTGCCGGGCCCCGACCGCACCGCGGCACAGGAGATCGAGCTGTCGGGGGACGGCGACAGCACCTCCGCGGTCCTGCGGTTCTCGGCGGGCGCTCCCGGAACCGACGTACTGATCCGGATCGCCGTCCTGTACGGCTCGCGGGTCCTCCAGACAGGGGTGCTGAGCGGTCGGGTCGGGGCGCAGGAGCCACCCAAGTTCCGCGTCGAGTCCGTGATCCGGGCCCGTACCGACGAGCTCGACCTAGCGCAGCCCCATGACGCGACACTCCTTGTCGGCCACACGGCGAACGGCCTGCCGCTCGTCACCACGCGCACCGAGGAGTTCCTGCACCGCAGCACATCGCACGACCTCCGCAGAACCCTTCAGGTACTGCTCGCCGGCCTCAAGGCACTGGTCAACGGCGCCGACCGCTTCGGCGGCTACGGGAATCCCGAATTCGCCACGTTGTTGACCGAGTTGGCGCGGCGCGGCCGCAGACTGCGCAAGACCTTGTTCCCGGACGGCTGGGAGACGGACGGACTCGTCCAGCAGCTGCGACGGGCGCACAGCATCTCGGTGTACTCGGCGGGGCCGGAGGCGATCCTGCCCATCGAGTTGCTGTACGACCGCGAGCTGGACACGGGGCCCGGCCGATCGCTGCGGCTGTGCCCGCACGCCCCCTCGCGGGTGGACGACGACGGATGCGAGGGGTGCCCGGAGCGGGACGAGCAGTCGACCGTCTGCCCCTTCGGTTTCTGGGGGACGTCGAAAGTGATCGAGCGTCACGTCCGGCGGGAATCGGACGACGCCCGTTTCGCCCTCGGCGTCAGCCCGGACATCGACTGGCACGCCTGCTCTCTCACGCCGGTCTGCGCCGCCGCCTCCGCGCGGGCCGACGACAACGACGACCGTGCTTGGACCACCGCGGCGGCGGCCCTGACGGACGGGGACCCGGAGGCCGTGCGACTCGCCGCCGACTGGGCGGACCTGAACACGCTCGTCCGCAAGATGCGCGACCTGAACACCCCGCCCGGTGTGGTCCTCCTCTTCCCGCACTCCAGCGAGAACGCCGACGGCGTCGTGTTCCTCACCCTGGGCGAGAGCGACGAGGTGGACGTCATCGACGGGATGGAATTCCTCTTCGCCCGTGACGGCGGGACGGAACCGGTCATCCTCCTGCTGGGCTGCGCGACCGCCGACGGGCCCACACCCTTCTCTAACGCGTCCACCGCCCTGCTGGACGACGGCGCACCGGGTGTCGTCGCCACCGCGGTCCCCGTGCTTGGTCAGCACATCGTCCCGGTCGGCGTACGGCTGCTGACGGAGCTACGGGCCGCGGCCTCCGGAACTTCGGGTTCGCCTCTCGGCGAGGCTCTGCTCAGGGCCCGCCGGAAGCTGCTGACAAGTGGCGACGCGTGCGTGCTCGCACTGGTGGGATTCGGCGACACCGACTGGGTGGTGCGGGCCCGGAATGCGTCGCGCACCGCGGAGGAGGGAACGCCGTGATCACCGTGGAGGCACTGCCGGCCCGCGCGGGTGACTGCCTGTGGGTGGAGTGGGACGACGGCGGGCGACGCCGGAGGATGCTCATCGACGGTGGCACGGTCGGCGCGGGACCGGCCCTCGCCGAGCGGTTCGCGCGTCAGCCCGTCGGCGAACGGGACTTCGAGCTGATCGTGTGCACCCATCTCGACGACGACCACATCGGCGGGCTGCTCGCCCTGCTCACCTCGCCGCCGGAGGGGTTCGGCACGCGGGACATCTGGTTCAATGGCCAACGTCACCTTCTGCCGCCCGACATGCTCGGTATGCCCAAGGCCGAGAAACTCACGGCACTGCTCGCGGCGGCCGGAACACCCTGGAACGCAGCGACGGGGGGCAGGGCAGTGGTCGTACCGACGGACGACGGCGAACCGCTGCCCGTGGTCGAACTGCCCGGACTCACCTTGACCCTCCTCTCTCCGACCTTCGAGGGGCTCGCGGCCCTGCGCGACACCTGGGACGAGTGGCAGGCGGAACAGCGGCGGAAGGCGCGGGGGGAACCCCCGGCGCCACCGGACCTGCTCGGGCCGCCGCAGCCCGCCGAGGAGATCCCCTGGCACCAACTGGCCCTCGAGTACACGCCGGACAAGGCGCCGGCCAACGGCTCCAGCATCGCCTTCTGCGCCGAGCACACCGGCGACGGCAGCCGGGTGCTGTTCACCGGTGACGCCCACGCCGAGGTCCTGGTCGGTTCGCTGGAGCGTCTCGCGTCCGACGGTCGCTACCGGGTGGACCTGTGCAAGGTGCCGCACCACGGCAGTGCGCACAACACCAGTCCGGAACTGCTGGCGGTGCTCGACTGCGACCAGTGGCTGATCACCACCCACGGCGGCCACAAGGTCAGAGGGGACAAGCCTGAGTACCTACCCTCGGAGGGCTCGCATCCGAGTCGGCCGACCATGGCACGGCTCGTTCTCGGGACCCGGTGGCCGACAGTGTGGTTCAACTACCGGGCACCCAGCACCGAGCGGTACGAGGACGGATTCCTGCAGCAGCGGCTGGGCTTCAGCGCGAAGTACCCCCCGCACGGCACCGGGGGCATCACGCTCGTCGTCGAGCGCGGCACGGTGACGCAGGCTCCGCCGCCACCGGGCTGAATCCGGCCCCGTCGGCCCGTACGGGTCACCCCATGTGCACCAGACCGGGCCACACCACCGCCGGCTGGTCGCCAGCCGCTTCCCGCTGGACCGCGACCAGCGCCTGTGCCGGGTCCTCACCGGCCGCGAGCCGGTGGTGGTATGCGCCCATGAACGCGGCCGCGAGCTCGTCGTCCAGCGGCCACAGCGAGGCGACCACGGATCGCGCCCCTGCCGCGAGCAACGCGCTGCCGAGTCCCAACGCCTCGTCGGGCAACCGGACACCGCCAAGTCCCGTGTCGCAGGCGCTGAGTACGAAGTGCGGTGCGCCGGGCAGACGCCGCTCCAGCAGGTCCGCCACGCGCACGCCGTCGCCGAAACGGAGCACGGAGTCGAGCGGCTGGTCGGGGTCCAGGTCGTAGTGGCAGATCACGTGGGCCACCTCGGCGCCGCCGAACGCCCCGATCCACCTCTGCGCGCCGGACGCTGCCTCCGGTGTCCGCGTCGCCGTGCCGCGGGCGCGCAGTACGCGCCCCCCGGTTCCAATCGGCGCGGGTTCGCCCGGGCACGGGACCGAGAGCCGCCCCACCCGGGTATAGCAGTCGGCGACCAGGGCGGCCTCCGCCTCGGCGTGCGGAAGCCTGCGGGTTCCCTCCCCCGGATCGCATCCGACGACGATGCCGGGAGCCGTCGGCCACGGCGCCTGTGGGCGGACCGCACGGCTGCCAGGCAGGAGCCGGGGCAGCGTGCGGAACAGCAGGGACGCCCCTGAGGGCGCGGCCGCGGCGGCCAGAGGGAGAGAGGCGAGTCTGCCGATCGGAATCAGGCCCACGGTGGCGAAGCCGTCGAGGTCTTCCGTCACCGGAGCCACCACCGCGTCCCAGGTCCAGGCGAGCAAGTGGCGGACCGCCGCCTCCCAGTCCGCGAGCACCGAGCGGGTCGTACCGCGGTGCGCGGTGAAAGCCACCCTGAGCGCGGCCAGCCGGGACTCGACCTCCGCGCTCGTCACCGCGAGCGGACGCTCGACGATCCCGCCATCGGGCCGCACCACGATCGCGAACCCGCCTGCCGACGTTGCCGCCCAGTAGACGAGAGGGCCGTCCAGGATCCGTGCGGCCTCGGCGACGGCCTCGTAGGGGACCTGCCGCGCGCGCTGACCCAGGGCACGGGCCAGCAGGGTGGCGGTGCCCTCCTCCAGGCGGAGCACCGCCTCGCGGACAGACCCCGCCCTCAGTTCCGCCAGTGCCGCGGCTGCCGCGACACCCTGAACCTGGAACCGGGCCAGTTGCCGGTCGACCGCCAGGCTGCGGCGGGTGGTCAGTTCGTCGGCGGCCCCGAGCGCCACCCGGTAGCTGAGGGCCGCCGCCTCCCACTCCCGCAGAGCGAAGGAGGCGTTGCCGAGCTGCTGGCCCGCCTCGATCGTGACGAACGGTTCGTCCAGCCCCACGGCCTCGCGCCACAGCTCGAAGGCTCGGCGCAGATCATCCGCCTCGGTGGCGGTCAGCGACTGCGAGCGCTCCGCCGCGTCGGAAGAGGCGAGGACGGCGTGCAGGCCGGCTCGTTCGGCATGACGGCAGCCGAGCAGGTAGGCGGCCCGGGCTCGCACCGCGGACGTTTCGGGGGCTTGCCGCCACGCCTCGTCGAGCAGCGCGATCAACGCGTCGCGCGTCGCGCCCCCATCCGCCGGTCGGGCCGCTCCGGCGTCCGCGCGGTCGCTGATCAGAGTCGCTTTGTTGATCAGGGAAGCGGCCCGGTCCACAGAGCCCGCCGACGTCACTGCGATCGCCTCGTCGAGACGGCCGAGGGCCTCACGGAAATCCGCGTCACGGCCTGTCCGACGTCCCTTCTCCCCGAGCAGCAGGGCCAGGGAGTTGAGAGCGTCGGCCTTCTCCGGCGCGTCGGAAGCACGGCTCGTCACCACCCTCGTCAGGGCGATGCCCCGGTCCAGGTCCCTGACCGCCTCGTACGACTCGTAGCGCCGGTACAGGGCGTTGGCGAGGTTGGTTCGAATTCCGAGTGCGATGTTCTGCGGCAGCGGGTCGTCCAGGCTCCGCTGTGCCACCTCGACCGCACGATCGATGTCTCGTCGCGCTCCGTCGAGAGTGAACCTCTCGGTGAGCAGCAGACAGGCTTCGTTCGCCAGAACCGCCCGGTCCTGTGGGTCGGGCGTGGAAACGTCGTCCAGGACGCCCAGTGCCTCCTCGGTCAGGTCTATCGCCTCGTTCAGTACGGCGCGGTCGTGACGGGCGAGATACCGGAGGTGGGCGACAGAGGCGGCCGTACCCACGAAAGACGCCCGCGCCGGGGAATCCTGGCCAGCCCCGTCCAGCAGCGCGGTGATCAGTTCCCATGCCTCGGTGAGCCGCCTGTCGTCCCGGTCCAGAGCGCAGCGCTCGCGCAGGATGCGTACGAGCAGTTCGTGGCGCCAGGAGGCCGACGGTGCCGAACTGCCAGCCAGGGCGGCCCTGGCCAGCCGCTCCGCCTCTGCCAGATCCTCACCGTCGCCGCCCGCGGTGCGGAAGCGGTCCAGGTACGCCGCCGCCAGGGACGCATTCCCCTGCGCGGCGACCGAGGGGTCGGGCGAGGCGGCCGCCACGGTGTACTCGTCGATCGACTTCTGCAGATCCGCGACGTCGCGGCGCAGGTCGTAGAGCCGTGCGTGGACGTTTCCGAGCCCGCCCGCGATCACGGCCCTCTCATCGGCGGTGGTGGCCAGTCCGGCAGCCGACGCCAGCGCCGTCCGCGCGTCCACGAGATGCTCCTCACGGCGTGTCCAGTCCCAGGACGTCATCAGGAGGGACGCCAGATTGACCCGTGCAGCGCACCCCCACTCCGAGTCGGTGAAGTCCGTCTCGGCCCGCCGGATACTCAGGGCTTCGTCGAGGTCCGCCAGCGTGCCCCGGTCCAGAAACCGCTCCAGCAGCGCGGAGGAGCAGAAGTCGGACACCAGCGCTCGGTCGTCGGCGGGAAGGCCCCGGCCCAGCAGAACCTGAGCGACCCGAAGCCCGTCGTCCCGTGCGGTCCGATCCTCCGGCTCCGGCTCGTCGCTGTCCTCCGAGTAAAGACGCTCCACAAGCCGCAACGCGTCACCCGGACCCCCGGAAGTGGAGAGATCGACGGCGGCCAGGAGCCGCCAGGATTCCGTGGCTGTCACCTTTCCACACACCCCCATTCAATAAGAATAGGGACAGACAGGGATGTTCGTCCGCAGATCATGGACATCCCCAGGAATACTCCGCGGAGTTCGTAGAATCAGCCCGCACCAGCAGCCGGGCCGCCCGTGTCCGGTATGTTCACCGTCTCGTACAACTGACGCGCATAGTCCCAGGCTGCGGACTCGACCCAGCTCGGACGCACCGTCGCATACCAGAATGTGAACAGCCCCAGGTCCACCACGGCCAGCGCCGACCACAGCACGACCTCTCCGGTTTCGACCCCCGCCCCGGTTGTACCCGCCCATGCCACCGCACCCGCCAGGGCGACGGCACCGATGGCGGCGGCAGCCAGCGCATAGCCACGCAGGCCAAGGGCGTTACGTCGAAAGCCGTACTCGCAGTTGTGCTCTGCGAGAAGGCCGGTTCCCGGCAACGCGCGGGCGCGGGCACGCAGAACGGTGCCCGCGGTTTCGTAGACCTCGTCGGCCTTGCTGAGGTCTACGCGCTCCTCTTCCTCGGTCGGCAGCAGCAACGAGACCCCGACAATCTCCTGCACGCGCGTACGCAGGTAGATGAGCTGGGTTCGATTCATCGGCCCGCTCCAGCGCAGCAGTTGAACACTGGGTTTACCGCCCCACGCGGTAAAGAGCCCTTCTTCGACCCTCTTTCCTCTGGCGCGGCCCAGCGGTTCCGCCAGCAGCAGCAGCCCGGCGAGTTGCGCGAGAATCCACAACCGGCCGCCATTCGCCCACTCCGGGGCAACAGCCGCCGCCGGCAGGGCGATGGGGAGGAGCACGAGCACTACAGGACGAATACGCGCCTTCCAGCTGTACCGGTCGATGGCGCTGAGCAAGGTACCGACCCCCATGCAGCCCCCCGACCGTCACCCTGTGAGGCACGTGCCTGCCCGGGAACTACCCTTGCGACTCACAGAACATGCGGCGCCCGAAACGCCGCCCCATCCGGGACCCTCACCCGCTGACAGTGGGCGCTGACCACACAGGGGTCCAACAGGGCAAGCTGTTCCTCTTCACCGGACCGCCGTGTACGTGTAGCTGCGGGGTGGCGTCGCGAGACACCGTAAGCCTGGCGCCCGCACGCACGGCGCCAGACGCCACGCTCGACCATTATCCGGCACTGCCCGACATTCACCCATTCGGGTAGCACAGAGAGTGGTCAAGTTGACGCTGAGCGTGCAACCATCACTGCGGGGCAGGCACACAGTGCTGACGGGGGGCGCGGTGATGGAATCGATGCGCTGGGCGGATCTTCAGCGGGAT
The DNA here is from genome assembly GCF_044903445.1 of Streptomyces sp. NPDC019890. Lineage (NCBI taxonomy): Bacteria > Bacillati > Actinomycetota > Actinomycetes > Kitasatosporales > Streptomycetaceae > Streptomyces > Streptomyces sp. NPDC019890. Next base: position 933,100 of record NZ_JBJDQK010000001.1, read on the forward strand.
CAGGGCCTAGTACGGCTGGGACGGTTGACCGACACCGCCCGTGCCCTCGTGGCGGATGCGGGCATCGAACCGCCCGCGCATGCGCAGCTTCTCGACAGCGACTGGCTCCGCCGTGTCACGGACCGGGTATCGGCGACACTCTCGGTCTTCGTCATCGGCCAGGTGTCCAGCGGGAAGTCGTCGCTGATCAACTCGCTTCTCGGACGGCGGCTCCTGATCTCGGACCCTGACCCAACGGACGGCGTCATCGCGGTTCTCAACTGGCTCGGGGAGTCGGAGACCGAGGAGTACGCGGAGCGTGTGTGGTCGGACGGACGCATCACACGCTTCACCTCGGTGGGTGAGGCCGTGCAGTTCCTACGGCAGGAGGACGTCCGGGTGGCACGGCAACTGGCGTGCCGGGAGGTCCGATTCTACCTGCGTGAACCAATCCTGCGCAGGCTGCGGCTGATCAGCACGCCGGGGCTGGGCGACCGCCTGCAGCCGTTCGAGGACGTGACACTGCGCTATCTGCGGGAAGACGAATCGGATCTGGTGCTGTGGACTTTCTTCCCGGAGAGCGCTGGCAACGTCGACGAAATCAGGGTGTTCGCCCAGGAACTTGCCAGTCGAAAGGGCTCAGTCCTCGGCGTCCTCACGCGAAGCCTGGAAGACCACGAGGACGATCCGGCGTACGACCCCCACACGGATCCGGAGATGGCGGCCGTAGTCGGCGCGCTACATGAGTCCCTCGCCGCGTACCTCTCCGGCGTGGTGCTCTACGACTCCGACCATGCACACCGATTGACGGAGCGGAAACGGGACGACCCCGCGCTGGCCCATGACACTGCGTTCGCGGGTGAAGTCGAACGCTGCGGGCACGCTGCTCTGTGGCGCGCACTCGAAGACCTGGTGGGCCCCGATGGCGAGAAGGTCGAGCGAGCCAGGGTCAGCCTGCTGCTCCGGCGGTGTGCCGGACACGCGGGCGGCGTGGCCGACGACGTGGAAGCAGTGAAGGAGGAGTTGCTCCGCAGGGCTGCCGACCGACAAAAGCATGTGGATGACTGGACGCAGCGCGAGCTCAAGGTGGTCGAACCAGCGCGGACCCTGCTACGGGACGAGCTCCAGACGGTGGCGGCCGCGCAGGGCGACGAACTGGCCCGGGTCTTAGGCCACGCCGCCGCGGACGCGGTTTTGCAGAACTTCAAGCTGATCGAGACGCTGGCGCGCTCTGCGGTCGCATGGGTGAGCGATGTCGATTCCGCTGCCGAGCGGCTCAACCACCACATCGACGCCGCCACGGAACGGGCCGTGGGCCGCATCCGCTTCTGGGAGCGGACGGATGCACGCGGACAGGTCGTCGTCGACGAACGATTGCGCGTACTGCGACAGGAACTGCATGAGGAGCTCGCGCCCGCCGTACTGCCTGCCGACCGGACCGAAGTGGACCCGCTGTTGTTCTACGGCAGTCCGGGAGCCTCCGCACAGGGCAACGTGACCAATACCGGGAGCGGCATGGCGAAACTCGGCTTGGAGGTCGGTGCCAGCATGGTCGCGGGGATGGCCGCGAAAACGGCGGCCAAGGCAGCTGCCGAGGAGGCCGCCAAGGCCGGAGGAGTTACTGCGGCCAAGGGCGCGGCCTCCGTATTGTCCATCGTCATGGCAGGCTTCGACGTCAAGAAGCTGATCGAGGACTTCGGGGAGGGGCGTGAGCAACTGGCCGAGACCGTCCGGTCGCGGCTGGACACACAGCGGCCGGCGTTCGCCGCGCTGATCTTCGACCGCTTGTGGGCATCGGCGCAGAAGCAGCTCAACACTCTTCTGGCACCGAAACGCGAATCCCTCATGCCCTGCACCGCCGCTGCCGTGGCATGGAACACGGCTGCGGAAGAGGCGAACCACCTCCAGGACGAACTGACGGCCCTTGCCAGCAGGTTCACGGAGCGAGCGGGTCGCTAAGCGATGGATTCCATCGAGAACCGGGATGGTTCTGCCCATGCCCCCGAGGGCCTGACCGCATCCGCCTCGCCGGAGGACGGTGAGGACAGCCGCTTCGAGCCCGGCTGCCTGCGCACGGAATCCCTCGTCTTGTTGCAGCGAACGTACGACCTGGCGCGGGGGGCGCAGGAGAGCGGCGCTGAGGAGACGGCGTTCCAGGCCGATGTCAGGGAACTCTCCTCGCGCTGGGAGCGCGACGTCCCGCTGGTGCTGCTGCTCGGTTCCTTCTCGTCCGGCAAGACGAGCTTGCTGGCGCGCCTGTTGGATCTGGACTGGCTCCCCGTCTCGAAGACCGCGACGACCGCGGTGCCGACCGAGTTCCGTTTCGGACCGGAACTGCGCGGCGAACTGTGGTTCCGTACGACTGTCCCCTTCACCGCGGTGCCCGCAGCCGGACACCGCGGCCCACAGGGCTCCCAGGCGATGACACATGAGCTCCTCACATGGCTCCGGGATCCGTATGCCTTCGGCATACGGGAAGTCCACGAAGTCACCAGCGGCGACCGCATGCCGGTACGACCACGGGAACTCGCCGACGAACTGACTGCAGCAACGCAGAGCGCTGTGAAACCCGGTACGGTCCGGTCCTTCGAGGTGTCGCTGCACCCGCGGCAGCCGAAGGTATTCGATCTGACGGACCCCGGCGAGTTCGCCCGCCACCTGACCGAGCCCGGCTTGGCGCTGACGCTTTCCAAGGCCGTGTGTGAGGTGCCGCATCCCCGTCTGCGGCACCTCACCTTCCTGGACAGCGCTGGCCTGTGTGCGCCAGCGTGGTTTCACGCCGACGTGATGGACGAACTGCGGTACCGCAAACCCGACGGTGTCGTGGTACTGCTGGACGCCCGTCGCCCGGTGTCCCCGATGAACACGGCGGCGCTCGAAGCATTGCGCCTGTTGGTCAGGACTCCTGCCGACTACCAGCGGGTGCTGTTCGGCTTCTCCTGGTGGGACCACGCACTGCGACGATTCATGAAGGGCGAGGACCATTCGTCCGGGCCACCGCGTGACTTCGGCTCTTCCGTCGAGCGGCAGGCCGCGACCGCCGAACGGCTCCCCGCCGTGCACGACAGGCTGAAGGGCGCCGTAGCGGACGCGGTGAGCGTTCCTGTGTCGGGCGACCTCACAGTGATTCCGCTGGCCCTGGGTCCCGTGCCGCCAGCCGAGATGCACAGTGGCCCGGCGGATCTCTGCAGAAGGCTGGAGTCGGAGTTCGCGGGTCGGCTGGGTGTGCGGATGTGGGCCGACCGATGGAGGGGGGCGGGGGATCCCGGTCGCCTGTTGTCGACGGCACACAAGAACGTCACTGACGAAGTGCGTCGGCGGTTGCATCTCCTCTCCGACGACACCGACCGGGAGTGGGAGGCGCAGAGGATCGCGCGCGAGCAGGCACAACTGCGGACGGCCGTCGCCCGCGCCACCCGGCAACTTACCGAGATCGTCCTCTCGCAGGAACGGACGATGCACACCCAAATAGCGGGACTGCGCCGCAGGAAGGACCTACTCGAACACATCGACTCGGGATACGACCGGGCAGCGACGACCGCCGCGGCGGCACTGTCTGAGGCCGCCACGGCCCAGGCCCGGGCGATCTCGCACTTCTATCCGGACGTCAGCGCGCTGCGGCCCGTCTCGGTCGACGCACAACTCCTGCGCCTCGACAAGGCGACGAGAGACCGGATCCGGGACCTGTTGAGCGGTGCCGACTACTGGCTCAAGGCCACGAGTGACGCCTTCTTCGACAGCATTGTGGACCTGACCGCAGACGACCGTGAGGCCGCACGCGCGGTGTTCAGAAACCAGCTGCGTACGACAGCCGGGGTCCTCACCGAGGCAGCACACGCCTGGTCGATACGCGCCCGGATACTGGAGGATCAGACCATGGCGGAGCTCCGCGCACGGTCCGACGCCCTGGCCGCCGGTCAGCAGGAAACCAAACGCCTGAGGGAGGAACTGCGGCAACGGCTAGCCGTATTGCTGGAGCTTGAGCCGCATGTCCGGGAACTAGCCCGCGATATTGACGCCTTCACACAGAAGCTCGCCGCACGGAACGACATGGCCTCACCCGTGGTGCCCGACTGAGGGAAGCGCCAGACTGAGGGAGCGCGTCTTGGATCCGCACCTCACGCGGCATTACGAAGCGGACCCGCACGCCTCGCTCAGCCTCAGCGCGCACCGGTACGCCTCGTCGAATGGGCAGCGTCCTGGACGTCGAGCTGCCCTCCGCGGACGTCACAGGCCGGATTGCCCTGGCCCATTTGGCGCGTGCCTGTACCAAGGGCAAGCGGGAGGGACGGGAGTACCGGGTTCCCCTCTCCGACGTGCCTGGCGGGCTACATGGACCCGATCGAGGACTCCCACGCAGGGCGGTGCGCCGGGCCCGGCAGGCTGGCCGCTACGACCGGGTTCCGGGCTTGAAGATCGTCACGAGGTTCAGCCCGCAGGCCCGTACGCTGACGGTCCTGACGGATCAGGGCAGCACCACGCAGTCCCTGGACACCCTGGGGCCCGAGGAGCGGCTGCTGTTATTCCGGCAGACCGCCGAGTGCCTGGAGCCGCTAGCGGTCTGGCTGGGTGTGAGCGGTCTGCCGCTCGACGACTACCAGCACCAGGAGGGCCCGTCAACACCGCGTCGGCCAAGAAGTCCTTGCGCTGCTTCCGCCGCTGCCGGACTAGCCAAGTCACCGTCCGTCCCGTCGTTCCGGCCAGTAGGGGCTCCACCCCTTCAGATGTGGTTCGAGCTCCTCCGGCGTCGGTTCACGCGTGTTCGGCATCCCCGGAAGCCGGGTCAACGGGTCGATCGCCCGCGCGTAGCCGTACGTCCACTCCAACCAACGCCGGGCCGAGTCCAGAGCCGATTCGTCCATGGCACCGCCCAGCTTGCCGAGACGACGTTCCAGTGCCGCGCAGTACTCACCGAGCACAGCGGCCTCCCGCCAGCGTTCGGCCTCTTCGCGAAGCACCTCGGCGAGTTGATCCTGAACTACTCGCTCCTTCGCCTCCTCGACGGCCGCTCGCCAGTGAACTGCACGCTCCGCCTGGCCTGCTCTTCGCTGTCTCTGCGCCGAGCGTCCTCCAGTGCTCGCGCCTCGATCTCCCCGAGGATCAAGCCCAGGGCGTCCTCAAGCGACCGGCCCTTCCGATCCCGCCATCGGCCCGGCCGACCGGACCGGCCATGGTCAAGCTCGACGACGACGCGCGCAGCCCGCGCCGGATTCGTGGACTGTGGGAACTCCTGCCTGACAGTCACGGTGTGCGCGAAGCCGTCGACAAGCACGTCCACTCCGCCCTCGCGCCGCGAATAGTACGACCGGCCGCGCCTGACCTCGTACCCTCGCTGCACCGCCTCGGCAGCCAGCGCCTGCAGCAGCAGAAGCGACCGGCGACGGAGCACAGGCGGAATCACCAGCTGCCCCTCGTCGTCCCTGAGCGCAACCACAGCCGGATGGAGGGAACTCAGTCGCGCGGGTACCGGGACCGCCGACGCGCCGTCTTTCGGCCGCTGGCTCCGTGAATTGGGATGTGGGCCCTCCACAAGGCGCATCTCCAACTCACGTGAACCGAGGCCCACCTTCTCGATGCGCTTGCCCGGCGGCTCCAAGCCGTGTCGCTTCGCGTAGTTGACCACGCGCCGCCACTCCGCGACCTCGTCGTCATCGGGATCGACGAGACAGACACGCCCCTCGGTAGCCAGTCGCTCGATCAACTCCTGCGCCTTCGCCTGTCGAGCGCGTGCGACGGGCCGCTCACTGTAGGGCGTCAGGCTGCGCTTTCGACCCATTGCTCCGCGCCGCCCTCCCCCTTTGCCGGCGCCGGAGGCCGGGCGGACACCACCTGAACACCCTCGTCCGCGAACGCCGGGTCGTCGGGATGATGACCATGCCGAAGGTAGAACCGGCCGGCCTCAGTGACCTCGATACGCACGTCACCGCCACCGCGGCGAACAGTCAGGAGTCCGCGATCACGCAGGGCATAAGCCGAGCGCCGTTCACCCGGCGCCCAGGCTCCGGGCTCCTCTCCGGCCGCGAGCCGTTCGAGGGGCACACGCATTGCCGTTCGTTCAGGGCCGACCACCGATGCACGAGCACCAGCCCACACCGCACCCGCACACTCTGCATAGAGCCGAACGAGTGGCAGCGGGCGGTGGGAGTCCCCTGGGACTTTTCTGGGACTTCCGGCTGCATCAAGAGGCATGAGCGTGAAACAGCCGAAAGGACATTGATGCAGGTCAGCATCCCGGAGCCACCCGTCGCTGCAGGTCACCGGGTTCGCTGGTCTCTTCCGGGACATCTGAGGCACCCCCGGGTCAGGAGCTGTCCCCGCGTAGGTGCCCTCCGCTGCTGCGAGCAGATTCGAAAGTCCTGGTCCGGCAGTCTGGCGCAGCTCGATCAGCGCGAAGTCATCGGGCCCCGGCGGCTGTGGGATGACCGCGCTGGGATCAGCCCTCACGTCCCGATCTCGAACTGGGGCGGCTGGAGGCCCGCGAGGCATCCCGTGTTCGGCGCGGTCGGAGCGTCGAAGAACGAGCGGGTGATCGCCTGCGCACACGGCGACTCGGCGAACGCCACATGGGCGACGTAGGGGACCGTGACGACGGTGGACCGGCTCAGCGTACGGGCGGCGTACGCCCCGTTGCTCGCCCCGGTCTGTGCGTCGAACCCGGCAGACACGACGAGGGTCGGGATGTCGCTCCGCGTCACCTGCCTGACCGAGCGCGGCGCCGCCGGGACGTCCCAGGCGCGGCTGTCCGCATGGAGGAAGGGCAGCTGCGGGGCGTTGGCGAGCACCGAGCGGGGGAACGACGGGAACGCGCGCCGCCCTGCCCTGATCACGTCGGCCTCGCTCTCGAACGGGGTCCACTCGCTGCAGAACACGCCGTAGGCGAGCCCGTGGGCGAGCCTTCCGACGGCCTGGGGGCTGAGTTTGCCCCCCGCCCACTGCTGGGCGATCCGCTGTGGGTTGCCGTGGGCCAGCTCGTCGATGGAGCGGGGAACCCCGGCCGCCAGGTGGGTGGCGGAGGTCAGCCAGTTCACCAGGACTCCGCCGTCCAGCACGACCTTCACCGGCCCCGGACGGTCCGGGACCGTGACGGTGGTGGTGAGCGGTCGGGCCTCGAGCTCACGGACGAGGCGTTCGAAGGTGTCCGACAGGTTCGGATAGCGGCTGTCGCAGGCGGGCTGCTCCGCGCAGGCCTTGAACAGGCCGTCGAAGCCCTGACGTGCGGCGCTCCAGGTCAGGCTCGCCCCGGCCAGGGACGGCGGCAGGACGCCGTCGATGCCGACCGACCGGATGCCCTTCGGGTGCTCGCGCATGTAGGTGAGAGCCAGGTCGGTGCCGTAGGAGATGCCGAACACGTTCCACCGCCCGATGCCCAGCGCGACGCGCAGAGCGGCGTAGTCGGCGGCGCTCTCGGTGCTGTTGTAGGCGCTGAGGTCGGCCCGGCGCGCCGACCGCTCGCGGCAGGTCCGTGTCTCCCTGACGTGCAGGCGCCCGGTGGACGGTGCGCCGTAGACGAGGCCGACGGCGCGTGCGTTGAACTCGTCGATGTTCGGGCAGGTGAGCACCGGGTCGGCCGAGTAGGTCCCCCGCTGGGACATGAAGATCACGTCCCGGTCGCGGTTCAGGCCGCCGTCGATCGCCAGCTGGGCCTCGGAGACCGCGTCGTCGCCGGGCCCGCCGGCGAACCACACGATCGGGTCGGGTGCCGGTCTGCTCGTGGCCGCCGGCACGATCGCGACTCCGAGGGTGATCTTCCGTCCCTTGCGGTGGGAACGCTTCTCGGGCACGGTCAGCGTGCCGCAGCGGGCCCCTTCGAGCGCGGGGATCGGGTCCGCCGTCCTCGGGCAGGGGCCCGGCACGAAGCGGGCGTCGCCCGCCGTTCGGGCGACGGTGCCAAGCGGCGCTCCGGCGCCGCTCTCGGCCCGAGCCGGCGTCACGGCGAGACCGATGACGAGGACACCGGCCGTGGCCCCGGCCAGCGCGAACGGGAGCCGGCGCACGGTGCGCCGGAGGTGGGGCGGGCGGATGGACATCATGCGCTCTCCGGTTCGGGGGTGATGGTGAACGGTCTCGGTGCGAGTCCGGCCACACAGGCGGTGTCGGGCGAGGTCGGACGCGCGAGGAAGGACGCCAGGACGCTCTGCGCGCAGGGCGACTGGGGGACCACCCAGTGGCCGATGCCGGGAATCTGCACGGCGGTCGAGCGGGGCAGCGTACGGCCCGCGTACGGCCCCCAGCGTGCTCCGGTCTTCGCGTCGAAGGACCCGGAGACGATGAGCGTCGCCACCTTGCTGAACGTCGTCACCCGCTGGACGGACGTGCGGTCCGGGACGTCCCAGACGCGGCAGACCTCGTGCTCGAAGGGAAGCTGCGGCGCCTGGGCCAGGACCGTGTCAGGCCAGCCGGGGAAGGCCTCGCGCCCCGCCTTCAGCAGGTCGTACCGCGAGTACCCCGGAACCCACTCCGCGCAGGCCACGGACTGCGTCAGGCCGTGGGCGAACTCGCCGATGACGGGCGTCGCGCCGGCGGCGCGGGCCCGCGCGAAGCGCTCCGGGCGGCCGTGGGCGAGTTCGTCGAGGGCCGCGGGGACGTCGACGGCCGGGACGGCGTTGGCGACCAGCAGGTTCACCAGCGCACCTCCGTCGAGGACGACCTCCACCGGGTCTCCGCCTCCCGGCGGCTGCGCCGTCAGCGTGAGGGGGTGCGCCTCCAGCCGCCGGACCTGCTCGGTCAGCATGAGCGGGAGGTCCGGGTAGCGGCTCTTGCAGCGGGGCTGGGCCGCGCACGCCGCGAAGATCGCGCCGATCCCCTCCCGGGCGCTGTCCCAGGTCCACGGCAGGCTCACGATCTGCGGAGGGACGACGGAGTCGATCGCCACCGAGCGGATCCCCTGGGGGTGCCGGCGCAGGAAGGTGAGGGCCAGGTCGGTGCCGTAGGAGTACCCATAGACGTTCCACCGGTGGATGTCCAGCGCCTTGCGCAGGTCGGCGAAGTCGGCGGCGTTCTCGGTGGTGTTGTAGGCGCTCACCTCGATCCCGTCGGCCGTCAGACGGTCCCGGCACTGCTTCGTCGCGCGCACCAGGAGACGCCCGGTCGACGGCGCGTCGTAGCGCAGCCCCACGGCGTCCGCGTAGAACCGGTCGACCTCCGGGCAGGCGAGGCTCGGCTGGGAATGGAGCGTTCCGCGCTGGGCCATGACGATCAGGTCGCGATCCCGGTTCACGCCGGCGTCGATCAGGAAGGGGATGTCCCCGATCGCGTCACCTCCGGGGCCCCCGGTCATGAAGACCACCGGGTCCTGGGCCGGTGTCGCCGAGGCGGCCGGAATGATCGCAACGGCCAGCCGGATGGTCCGCCCGCCGCGGCGGGCGCGATTCTCGGGCACTGCCAGGACCCCGCATCGCCCGGGGATCGGCTCGGGCGTCTTGGGACAGGGACCGGGCACGAACCGCGCCGGAGTTCCTGACCGGGGCTCGCTTACGGGTGGGGACACCGCACTGCTCGGTGTCCAGCCGGCCGCACCCAGGAAGGCCAGACCGGCTGCGACGAGCGCTGCCCCGGTGCGCGCGCCTCGGGAGCGTCGCCGTGCGTACCGGCGCTGCGCCCGCATTCGTACGGACCCGCCGCTCCCCTGAACGGACGGCGGGCAACCCGGACTGATGAGCCGTTCCACCATGTGATCCCGTCTCTCTGACGTCCACGGCCGCCCCGACCGGGACAACGCCGCGTGGCTCTCCCCGCCGCCGCGTGGTTCGGGCGGGGCGTTGCGTCAGCCTGTGCCCGCGGGGAGACGTCCACCACTCGTGGGCTCCACTCGGAGCAGTCCCGCATCGCCTCTGGGCGGAAGCGGCATTGTCTGGGACAGCTACGGAGCGACGCGCTTGACGGAATCCAGGTGGGCGAACGCCACCACGTTCTCCTTGTAGTCCTTCGCCTTCCTGTCGTAGTCGCCCCCGCAGGTGATCAGGCGAAGCTGGGGGGACTTGGTGTCGGCATAGACCCGCTGATCGGGGAAGCTCGCCTTGCTGAAGCTTTCGACCGAGTCGACCTTGAAGGTGGCGACGTTGCCGTCCGCGCGCGTGATGTCCACCTTGCTTCCCGGCTTGAGGGTGCTGAGCTGCAAGAACACGGCCGGGCCGGTCATGGTGTCGACGTGGCCGGCGACGACCGAGGTGCCGCGCTCGCCCGGTGTCGCTCCGCCCAGGAACCAGCCGACCAGGTTGGTGTCGTTGACCGGTGGTGCGTTGAGATGTCCGGTCGCGCCGATGCCCAAAGCGATGAAGGGCGCGTCGACGGCAATGTCCGGGATCGACAGCCGCGTCGGAGGGGACGGCGGCAGCGCCAGCTGAGCAGCGGCAGGGGCGGCGGCAGGTCCGGGGGTGGTGGGCCCGGACACCACAGGAGGGGCCGTCGGCCTGCTCTCCGCCGAGGGCTCGAAGGTGTTGTAGATCATGAGGAAGCCCAGCCCGACCGCTGCGGCGGGCCACAGCAGGGCGCGGCCGAGGCTGCGGGAAGCGAAGGTGGTCCGGGGCGCGAGAGGACTGGAAGGCTGCTGGGCGGCCATGGGAGCGCGTCTTTCTCGTAGGGGCACCAGTGGGGCGCGAGTGGGCGGGCGGCGGAACGGGCTGTGGGGCGGGGCTGCCGTCCGGGGCTGTGCGCGGGACGCGGTGGCGGAAAACGGCAGCGCCGCGGCCGCCGTCCTTGGAAGACGGCGGCCGCGACACTGCGCGACCTGCTAGTGGGTCGCGCCCGTCAGGCCGCGGCACCACTCGTCGCGTTGCGACGGCGCAGCATGTACGCCCCAGCACCCAGACCACCGAGCATCAGCAGCGAACCGGCCGCGAGGCTGCTGCCGGACAGCGCCATGGCGCCACCACCGGCGTGGACACCGCCGTGCGGCTTCTCGTGCTTCCAGGAGTCGTGACCACCCTTGTCGGACTTCTCGCCCTGCCCCCAGTCCTCGGACACGGTCATGGCCATGGCGCCACCACCGGTGTGGACACCACCGTGCGGCTTCTCGTGCTTGCCGTGGTCCTCGTGGTCCTTCTTGTCCGACTTCTCGTGGTCTTCCTTGTCGGAGGAGTCGTCGTGCCCGTAGTCCTTGGTCAGGTTCATGGCCAGGGCACCACCACCGGTGTGGACACCACCCCACGGCTTGTCGTGCTTGCCGTGGTCCTCGTGGTCCTTCTTGTCCGACTCCTCGTGGTCTCCCTTGTCCGACTTCTCGGAGTCCTCCTTGTCGGACTTTTCGTAGCCACCCTTCTCCGACTTGTCAGAGTCCTCCTTGTCGGACTTCTCGTAGCCACCCTTCTCCGACTTCTCGGAGTCCTCCTTGTCGGACTTCTCGTAGCCACCCTTCTCCGACTTCTCGGAGTCCTCCTTGTCGGACTTCTCGTAGCCACCCTTCTCGGAGTCACTCTTGTCGGACTTTTCGTAGCCACCCTTCTCCGACTTCTCGGAGTCCTCCTTGTCGGACTTCTCGTAGCCACTGCTGGAGGAGCTGTCCTGCCCGTAGTCCTCGGAGATGATGGCGTTCGCAACGGGGGCGGAGGCGGCGATGACCGCGGTAACGGCTGCTGTGGCGAACAGGGTGCGAGCTGAGCGCATGGGGACGTATTCCTTTCGTCGCTACCGCGCTGGCTGACACATCGTCGGCTCATCGGATCGCAGTGGCGACGTGATCCACCGTCAGCCCGATTTGGACTTCGCACCAGCGGAGAGCACCGCATTCGGGCGACATGATGGGCTCTTCGAGTGGCTTGGGGGCCAATGATCACCCGTTGAGCCGCACGCCACGCGAGCCCGGGTTTGGCTCTGCCTGACGCATTTTCAGGTCGGGGGGAACCGTCAGTCGTGGTCCGGCGGTGGCCGCCTGCGGATGCGGGCCGCCATCACGGCAACGTCGTCCTCCGCATGGGATGCGTCCAGGGCGGCCAGAACCTCGTCCACCAGCTCGTCCGCCGTTCCGGAGGGGTCGGGGCGGACGCGGGCGAGGCGGGCCAGGGAGGAGTCGATGTCCTCGCCGCGGCGTTCGATCAGGCCGTCGGTGAACAGGAGGAGCGTGTCGCCGGGGCTGAGGTTGCGCGAGGCGATCCCGTAGCCGCCGAGGCCCGTGCCGAGGGGTGGGCCGACCGGGACGTCAATCAGCTCCGCGCTGCCTTCGCCGCTGAACAGGGCCGGAGGAAGATGGCCCGCGCTGGAGAAGGAGCAGAGGCCGCGGGCGGGGTCCACGCGGGCGAGGAGGCAGGTGGCCGGGCGGCGGGCGGTGGCCTCGGCGAAATTGAGGTCGAGCTGGCTGAGCACCCGGTGCGGCGGGAGGTCGGCGGCCGCGACGCTGCGAAGGGTCGAGCGGTAGCTGTTCATGTCGACCGCGGCCTCCACGCCGTGGCCCATCACGTCGCCCATCACCAGCAGCGTCCGCCCGAAGTGGAGACGCACTGTCTCGAACCAGTCCCCGCCGACCAGGGTGCCCGAGCCGGAGGGCAGATAGCGGGTGGCCAACTCGAGGTTCGGGTGCGGCAGTCCGGGGTCGGTCAGCAGGGCGCGCTGCAGCTCGACACCGGTCCGCTGCGCCTCGGCGAGGATGCGGGCGTGGCCGATGCCGACGGCGGCCCGATAGACCGCCGACCTAGTAACCAGCAGGTCGCGTTCGGAGAAGCCGCCATGGCTCCGTACGAGGTGTACGGCGCCCAGGACGCGGCCGTGAACCATGAGCGGTACCGCGAGCGTCCGGTCGTCCAGGAAAGGCCGGCCGCTCAGGGCGGTACGAAACGGATGGGCGGGAAGAAGGTCCCGGCGGCCGGCCACGGCCGCACGGTGCGTCGGCTCGGGGAGCAGATCGATCGCGACGGCGTCGGCCACCGACGCGTGCAGGTAGTTCACGGCCTCCTCGCACGTCGTCTGCTCGTCGAGCGTCGTTCCGATCCAGTCCGCTGTGGAAACGGTCTCGGCGAGCAGCCCTACGAGGCCGGCCGCCTCCCCGTGCAGCACCAGCCGGTACCAGGTGCAACGGCTGACGGGCGTCACATGCGTACGCGGGTGCCCGTCGGCGAGGACCGCGGCCAGCAGCGCCGCCGGTCCCACCCTCAGCTCCGCCCGCGGGCCGATGGGCCGGCCCTCAAGACCCGCCCACGCCTCGCCGGAGATCCGGCAGTAGGCAGGGTCCGCGAAGAGGTACCTCGTGTCCGTACCAAGAACGGCGAGCCCCGCCGAAAGGGAGTCGGCACGCACACGATCACCTCCCGCCATGACACACCGGTGCGCCCCCGGCGGGGACGGGCTCAGGGCTGGCCGGGGGTGACGCCGCCCTTCAGGCGTTCCAGGTCCGAGGGGCGCACCTGGATCGCCAGGACGGCGACCACCGCGGCGATCACCGCGAAGATGGCGGCCACGATGAACGCGGACGAGACTCCGGAGGTGAGGATCTCGTCGCTGAACGTTGGTGGGAGCTGGCCCGTGCGTTCAAAGCGCAGGCGTTCCGCCGGGGTGGCCTGGGCGAGGAACTGCGGGACCTGGTCGTGGGCCTCGTTGCGGCTGGCCGTGCCGAACACCGTGACCAGGATGGACAGGCCCAGCGAACCGCCCACCTGCTGCGTGGTGTTGAGCATGGCGGATGCCGCGCCCGACTCGTGCGTGGGCACTCCGGAGACGGCCATCAGCGTCAGCGAGACGAAGTTGAAGCCCATGCCCAGGCCGAAGACCAGTATCGGTCCGAGGATGCTGCCCAGATAGGTGGAGTTGATGTCGGTCAGGGTCAGCCAGGACAGGCCCGCCGCGGCCAGGATCGAGCCGGTCACCATGAAGGGTTTCGGGCCGTACCGGGGCAGGAGTTGGGAAGCGGTGCCGGCGCCGACCGCGATGATCGCGCTCACCGGCAGGAAGGCGAGCCCGGCTTGCAGGGGACTGAAGTCGAGGACGGTCTGTACAAAGAGCGTCAGGAAGAAGAACATGCCGAAGATCGCCGCGGCGAGGCTCAGCATGATTCCGTATGTGCCCGCCCGGTTACGATCGGCGAACATGTGCAACGGCGTGATCGGCTGGCTGGAACGCCGCTCGACCAGGATGAACGTGGAGAGGAGCACGATCGCGGCGCCGAACGACGCGATTGTCCACGGGTCCCGCCAGCCTTCCTGCGCAGCCCTGATGAAGCCGTAGACCAGCGCGACCATGCCGAGCGTCGACGTCAACGCGCCGGCCAGGTCGAAGTGGCCGGGATGGCGCTCGGACTCCTTGATGTGACGCGGCGTCGCCAGCACGATGAGCACGGCGATCGGCACATTGACGAAGAACACCCAGCGCCAGTCGAGCCATTCGACGAGGATGCCACCCGCCACCAGACCGATCGCGCCGCCGCCCGCGGAAACCGCGGCGAAGACGCCGAACGCCCGGTTGCGTGCCGGGCCTTCGGTGAAGGTGGTGGTGATCAGCGCCAGTGATGTCGGTGACGCGATGGCGCCACCGACGCCTTGCAGGGCACGGGAGGCGAGGAGCTGGCCCTCGCTCTGCGAAAGGCCGCCGAGCAGGGAGGCGAGCGCGAACAACAGCACACCGAAGATGAAGACCCTGCGGCGTCCCAGGATGTCACCGGCGCGGCCGCCGAGCAGCAACAGGCCGCCGAAGGTGAGCGTATAGGCGTTGACCACCCAGGACAGGCTCGTGGTGGAGAAGTCCAGCGCGCTCTGGATGTGCGGGAGCGCGATGTTCACGATGGTGATGTCGAGGACCACCATCAACTGGCACGAGGCGATGACGAGAAGCGCGATCCCGTCGCCGCTGCCCTTCTTCTTCGCGGCGGTGGCGGGGGGTGTGGGTGTCGGCTGCGGGGTCGCCATGGCGCATCGTGCCCTCACACGAGGGTCAGCGGACGGTTCCGTCCACTCATCGACGGTAAACCCGGCACAGACCCGCCACCAGTCGATCACGCGCCGGGCCGATCACGTCCCGCAGCCGGTCGTTTTCGCGGTCGACCGGTCACGCCCTCGGCAGGTCGTCGTCGCGGCCAACCGGTCACGCCCCGCAGCCGCCTGTCTGCGCGACCGGCCGCTCAAGAGCCGCCGCCCGGCCATCTCGCCGCCGTCGCTCAGGACCCGCCGCCCGTCCCCTGCGCGACAAACTCGCGCAGCGCACTGGCCAGCGCCTCGGGCTGGTCCTCCGCGATGAGCGTGCAGCTGTCCTCGATCTCCAGCAGCTGCCCCCGTGGCAGCAGTTCGGCCAGCCGCCTGCCGTGTTCGCGCGGCATCATCCGGTCCTCCGTCGCCCACACGACCAGCGCGGGCCGGTCGAACTTCCGCAGCCCGTCGACCGCCTCGAGGAGTTCGGTTTTGCGTACGCCCGAGTTGTAGCGCTTGAAGTCGGCCCTGATGGCCTTGTCGGTCAGCAGCGGACGCAGCCAGCCGTCGGCGATCTCGTCAGGTAAGGGTCGTTTGGTGAGCGCGCCGAGGCCGATGGGAAGCCGGCGCAGCGTCTTCAGCGCGAGGATGCGGGCCATCAGCCCGATGCCGCCGGGCACCTTGCACACAAGCGAGATCATCTTGCCGGGGGCGCCCGGTGGGTAGTTGTCGAAGGCTTCGCAGGAGATGAGCACAAGCCGGGCGAGCCGCTCGGGATGCCGTCCTGCGACGGTCTGGGCGCGGCCGCAGTCGTTCTCGACGAGGGTCACCTCGCTCAGTTCCAGGCGCTCAAGAAGCTCGGCGATCAGCTCGTTGACGGAGTCGGGACTGAGCGGGACGTCGGGGCGCATGGGGGTGCGGTGTGCGCCGTAGGGCAGGGTCGGGGCGATACAGCGGTGATCGCGCCCCAGGTCCGCGATGACCTTGCGCCAGACAGTGGCGTCGTGGACCAGCCCGTGCAGCAGGACGACGACGGGCCCCGGGCCGCCCGTGTCCTCGTACGCGATCGTCCCTGCGCTGAGCTCGATGTCCGGCATGGCGGCTCCCCTCGTGGAATAACGATGTTATGCGGACAGGAGGACCTCAAGGTGCGGGGCCGCCAGGCCGGGTCAGGGGAGCACGGCGGTGCCGTCCAGCTCCACCAGGGCCTCTTCGTCCCAGAGCCGTACCACACCGATCACCGCCATCGCGGGATAGTCGCGGCCTGCCAACCGCCGCCAGATACGGCCCAGTTCAGGGGCGTTGTCGCGGTAGTCGGCGACGTCGGTCGCATAGATGGTGACGCGGGCGAGGTCCTGCGGCGCTCCGCCTGCGGCCGCGAGCGCGGACAGCAGATTCGCCAGCGCCGTCTCGAACTGCTCGGGCAGGGTCGCACCGACCACCTTCCCGCCGGTGTCCAGCGCGGTCTGCCCGGCCAGGAACACCAGCCGCGATCCGGTGGCGGTGACGGCGTGCGAGAAGCCGGTGGGCGGCGAGAGCTCGGCCGGATTGTGGCGGTGCAGGCTCATGCGCTGGGCTCCTCGGCGGTTGCGTGCGACGACGCGTGCGACTCCTTCGCGGACAGCTCCTTGTACAGCTCCTTGGCGATGATCGTGCGCTGGACCTCCGTTGCGCCCTCGTAGATCCGCGGGGCGCGCACCTCCCGGTACAGATGCTCCAGCAAGTGGCCGCGCTGGAGCGCACGGGCGCCGTGCAGCTGGACCGCGGCGTCCACGACGTACTGGGCGGTCTCGGTCGCCAGGAGCTTCGCCATCGCGGACCGCTTCGGCACATCGGCGGCCCCTTCGTCGTACGCGGCGGCCGCCGCGTGGACGAGCAGCCGGGCGGCTTCCGTACGGGTGGCCATCTCGGCGACCTGGTGGGCGACGGACTGGAGGTCCTTGAGCGGGCCGCCGAAGGCGGTGCGGCGGGCGGTGTGGGCGATGGCCGCATCCAGCGCCGCCTGGGCCATGCCGACGGCGAAAGCGCCGACGCTCGGGCGGAAGAGATTGAGGGTGTTCATGGCGACGCGGAAGCCGCCGTCGGTCTCGCCGAGCACATCGTCCCTGGTCACGGGAGTGTCGTCGAAGGTCAGTGCGCCGATGGGATGCGGCGAGAGCATGTCCAGGGCGGTCCCGGTCAGCCCCGGCCGGTCGGCGGGGACGAGGAACGCGGTCACGCCACGCGCGCCCGCGCCCTCGGTCGTACGCGCGAAGACGCTGTAGAAGTCCGCCTCGGGGGCGTTGGAGATCCAGCACTTCTCGCCGCTCAGCCGCCAACCCTCCTGATCCGGAACGGCCTTGAGGGCGAGGGCCGCCGCGTCCGAGCCGGCGTCCGGCTCACTGAGCGCGAAGGCTGCGACGGCGCGCCCGGCGATCACCTCGGGCAGCCAGCGCTCCTGCTGTGCGGCGGTGCCCGCCTGGACGACGGGGTAGCTGCCCAGGCCCTGGAGGGCGAGGGCGGTCTCGGCCTCCGTACAGCCGTACGCCAGCGATTCGCGCAGCAGGCACAGCTCGAGCGCACCGGCCCCGAACAGGCGCCGCAACAGTCCCAGTTCGCCGAGAGCGGCGACCAACGGGCGGTTGACGCGGCCCGGCTCCGCCTTCTCCGCGAGCGGTCGCAGCCGCTCGCCGGCCAGGGTGCGCAGCTGCGCACACCAGGCGGTCTGTGCCGGATCGAGCGAAAATACGGGCATACGTGCCCCCATTTCGTGCGGCCGGGGGTGTCCCCTTGGAAAGCACCGTATCGCGGACCGTTGACTGTCGTCACCTTCACGATACGCTCGATTCGCGACCCCACCACGACAAGGGGGCGAACCATGGAGCTGTCACCGTCGGCCCACCTCGACACATTCGCGCGCGACCATCTCCCGCCCGCCGGGCAGTGGCCGGAACTTCTCTTCGAGCTACCCGATCTGCACTACCCGCAGCGCCTCAACTGCGGCGCCGAGCTGCTGGACCGTACGATCGAGCGCTTCGGCGCGGACCGGCCCGTCTTCCGCACCGGCGGCGGTGAGGTCTGGACGTACGGAGAGCTGCGCGATCAGGTCGACCGCATAGCGCATGTGCTCACCTCGGGTCTGGGCGTCGTCCCCGGCAACCGTGTCCTGCTGCGCGGGCCCACCACGCCATGGCTCGCTGCCTGCTGGCTGGCCGTGATGAAGGCGGGCGCGGTGGCGGTCACCGTCCTGGCCCAGCAACGGGCCAAGGAGCTGGCCACGGTGTGCGAGATCGCCGCCGTCAGCCATGCCCTGTGCGACATCCGCTCGCTCGACGATCTCGCGAAGGCCGAGGTGCCGGGGCTGCGGATCACGGCGTACGGCGGCGACTCCCCCGACGATCTGGTGCAGCTGGCCGCCGCCGCGGCGCCGGAGCCGTACGAGGCGGCCCGGACCGCGGCCGACGACGTTGCGCTGATCGCGTTCACCTCCGGCACGACCGGCCGCCCCAAGGGGTGTATGCACTTCCACCGCGATGTGCTGGCCGTTGCCGACACCTTCTCCGCCCACGTGCTGCGGCCCGAGCCCGACGATGTCTTCGCGGGCAGCCCACCGCTCGGGTTCACCTTCGGGCTCGGCGGCCTGGTGGTCTTCCCCATGCGCGCCGGGGCCTCGGCGCTGCTGCTCGAACAGGCAGGCCCCAGCCAGCTGTTGACCGCGATCGCCGCGCACCGGGTGTCCGTCCTGTTCACCGCGCCGACCGCGTACCGGGTGATGCTGGGCAGCCTCCACGCGCACGACATCCGCTCGCTGCGCCGCTGTGTGTCGGCCGGTGAGAATCTGCCGGCCGCCACCTGGCAGGAGTGGCAGGAACGGACCGGGCTGCGCATCATCAACGGCATCGGCGCCACCGAGCTGCTGCACATCTTCATCTCGGCGGCGGACGAGGCGATCAGACCGGGGACCACCGGGGTTCCGGTGCCGGGGTGGCAGGCGCGCGTGGTGGACCGCACCGGCAACCCGGTTGCGGACGGGGAGCCGGGACTGCTGGCCGTGCGCGGCCCGATCGGCTGCCGCTATCTGACCGACCCCCGGCAGCTGGAGTATGTGCACGACGGCTGGAATCTCACCGGTGACACGTATGTGCGTGAACCCGACGGCTATTTCCGCTATGTCGCCCGCGCCGACGACATGATCATCTCGGCCGGCTACAACATCGCGGGCCCGGAGGTGGAGGACGCGCTGCTGCAGCATCCGGACGTGGCGGAGGCCGCGGTCGTCGGCCACCCCGACGAGTTGCGAGGACAGATCGCGGTGGCGTACGTCGTCCTGCGCGAAGGGGTCCCCGCCGGCGACGAGACCGTCACCGCGCTCACCGAAGCGGTCAAGCAACGGCTGACACCGTACAAATGCCCGCGCGAGTTCGTCTTCCTCGACGCCCTTCCACGCACCCCCACCGGCAAGCTGCAGCGCTTCCGCCTGCGGGCCCTAAAGTGATCACGTGGCCGAGCAGCACACTCCCCGTTCCCTGATCGTCACCCTCTACGGCGCGTACGGACGCAGACGGCCAGGTCCCCTCCCCGTGGCCGAACTGATCCGTCTGCTTGCGGTACTCGGCGTCGACGCGCCGTCCGTGCGCTCATCGGTCTCCCGGCTCAAACGCCGCGGCCTGCTGGTGCCCGAGCGCACCAAGGACGGTGCGGCCGGCTACGCACTGTCGGCCGACGCCCGTCAGCTGCTCGACGACGGCGACCGGCGGATCTACACCCGCGAGTCCCCGCTGCTCTCCGACGGCTGGGTGCTCGCCGTCTTCTCGGTGCCCGAGGCCGAGCGCCACAAGCGCCATCTGATGCGTTCACGGCTGGGGCGGCTCGGCTTCGGGTCGGCGGCACCGGGGGTGTGGATCGCGCCCGCGCGACTGTACGAGGAGACACAGCACACGCTGCGCCGGCTCCAACTCGACCCGTACGTCGAGCTGTTCCGCGGCGAGCATCTCGGTTTCGCGGCGACGGCGCAGGCGGTGGCGCGCTGGTGGGACCTGGGCGCGATCGCCAAGGAGCACGAGGAGTTCCTGGATCTGCACGAGCCGGTGCTGCGGGCGTGGGAGGCGCGCGACGAGGTGCCCGCGCGGGAGGCGTACCGGGACTATCTGCCGGCACTGGACTCCTGGCGGCGGCTGCCGTACATCGATCCGGGGCTGCCGCCCGAACTGCTGCCGCAGGGCTGGCCGGGCGGCCGGTCCGCGGAGGTCTTCGCTCGCCTGCACGCGCTGCTGCGGGACGCGGGCGCGGCCTTCGTGCAACCGTGAACGGTGCGGCCTTCTTACAACCGTGCCTTCGTGCAACCGTGCCTTCGTGCAACCGTGAACGGTCCGCCCGCGTCGTATTCGGGCATGAGCGAGACCCCGGAGGACATACCCGGCACACCTGCCGGCATACCGGAGCCGCGGTGGCTGGTCGTCGCCAATGTCGTGCTGTGGCGTCGCTACGGCGACGGCGGCCAGGAGCTGCGACCGGGCACCAAGGCGTACAAGGGCGGGGCGAAGGTGTATGTCGTGTCCACCTATCCGGGCATGGGGCACGAACAGCTGACCACGGTCGGCCGCGGGCGGCACAACGGCCGCTGGATCACCATCGACACGGCGACCCGGCATCTGCACTCCTTCCGCGCCAAGCTCATCCACACCCCTGCCGTCCTGCGCCGGTACGCGGAATCCGCGTACGCACCGCCGATGACGCGGGAGCAGGCCGTGGAGCACGCCGCGATGCTGGAGCGGATCGCCGCGGACGGGCGGCGTACATATCACGGCGGCCCGCATCCCGATCCGTGCCGGTGCCACGAGTGCCTCAGTCCAGAGTGAGCCGGGGCCTGGGCGCGTCCGTGCGACCGGTCGGGGGTCTGCGGCTGCCTGCCCGGTACTGATCCGGCCAGATCGCCCCCGGTCCCGCGTAGTCCTGCTCGGCCGCCGCGTGCAACGTCCAGTGGGGGTCGTACAGATGCGGCCTCGCCAGCGCGCAGAGGTCCGCGCGGCCCGCGAGCAGGAGCGAGTTGACGTCGTCCCAGGAGGAGATCGCGCCGACCGCGATGACGGGGACGGAGAGGGTGTTGCGGATCCGGTCGGCGTACGGCGTCTGGTACGAGCGGCCGTACTCCGGCTGTTCGTCCGGCACGACCTGCCCCGTGGACACGTCGATCGCGTCCGCGCCATGGGCGGCGAAGGCTCGGGCGATCTCGACCGCGTCGTCGGCGGTGGTGCCGCCCGCGGCCCAGTCGGTGGCGGAGATGCGGACGGTCATGGGCCGGTCGTCGGGCCAGATGTCCCGGATCGTGTCGAAGACTTCGAGGGGGAAGCGCAGGCGATTGACGAGCGGGCCGCCGTAGGCGTCGGTCCGCCGGTTGGTGAGGGGCGAGAGGAAGCCGGAGAGCAGATAGCCGTGGGCGCAGTGCAGTTCGAGGAGGTCGAAGCCGCTGTGCACGGCCCGCCGGGTCGCCGAGGCGAACTGTTCGCGGATCTCGTCGAGCCCCGCGCTGTCCAGCTCCTGCGGGACCTGGTTGACGCCGGGGCGGTACGGGAGAGGTGAGGCGGCCGAGACGGCCCAGTTGCCCTCGGGAAGTGGTTCGTCGATCCCCTCCCACATGAGCTTGGTGGAGCCCTTGCGGCCGGAGTGGCCGAGTTGGACGCCGATCGCCGTGCCGGGCGACTGCTGGTGCACGAAGTCGGTGACGCGACGCCAGGCCGCGCCCTGCTGCGGGGTGTAGAGGCCGGTGCAGCCGGGGGTGATACGGCCCTCGGCGCTCACACAGACCATCTCGGTCATCACCAGGCCGGCGCCGCCGAGAGCCCGGGCGCCCAGGTGGACGAGATGGAAGTCGCCGGGGACACCGTCCACGGCGGAGTACATGTCCATGGGCGAGACGACGACCCGGTTGCGCAGCGTCAGTCCGCGCAGCCGGAAAGGCGTGAACATCGGGGGTGTGCCGGCCGGGCAGCCGAAGTCGCGCTCGACGGAGTCGGTGAACGCCGGGTCGCGCAGCCGCAGATTGTCGTGGGTGACGCGGCGGCTGCGGGTGAGCAGGTTGAAGGCGAACTGCCGGGCCGGCTGGTCGAGACAGGTGGCAACCTCCTCGAACCAGCGCAGGCTGGCGGCGGCCGCGCGCTGCGTCGACTCGACGACCGGGCGGCGCTCGGCTTCGTATGCGGCGAGGGCCTTGTCCAGCGTCGGGTGCTCCTCGATGCAGGCGACGAGCGCGAGTGCGTCCTCGACGGCGAGCTTGGTGCCGGAGCCGATGGAGAAGTGGGCGGTGTGGGCCGCGTCGCCGATCAGGACCGTATTGCCGTGGGACCAGCGGTCGTTGACGACGGTACGGAAGGCGATCCAGCTGGAGTTGTTGCCACGGAGCGGGCGGCCGCCGAGGGCGTCGGAGAAGATCTTGGCGCAGCGGTCGGCCGACTCCTGCTCGTCGCAGACATCGAGCCCGGCCGCGCGCCAGACCTCCTCACGCATCTCGACGATGACGGTGCTGGCGTCGGGCGAGAAGGGGTAGCCGTGCAGCTGCATCGCGCCGTGCTCGGTCTCGGCGATCTCGAAGCGGAAGGCGTTGAAGGCGAAGTCGGCGGCGAGCCAGATGTAGCGGCAGCGGTGGGTGGTGATGCGCGGGGCGAAGGCGTCGGCGTGTGCCTCGCGGGTGAGGCTGTTCACTCCGTCCGCGGCGATGACCAGGTCGTACGAGGCGCCGAGCGCGGCGGCGGGCGGGGCGGGGGTGCGGAAGAGAATCCGCACGCCGAGCTCGGCGCAACGCCGGTGCAGTACGTGCAGGAGCCTGCGCCGTCCGAGCGCGGCGAAGCCGTGCCCGCCGGAGGTGAGGGTGCGGCCGCGGTGGACGATGTCGATGTCGTCCCAGCGGACGAACTGCTCCTGGAGTGCGCGGTAGATGACGGGGTCGGCGTGCTCGATCCCGCCGAGGGTCTCGTCGGAGAGGACGACGCCGAAGCCGAAGGTGTCGTCGGGGGCGTTGCGCTCCCAGACGGTGATCTCGCGCTGGGGGTCGAGCCGTTTCAGAAGTGCCGCGGCGTAGAGCCCGCCGGGTCCGCCGCCGATGACGGCGACACGGAGGGCGCGTCGGGGTGCCTCGGCCGCGGTGGCCGTCGCCCGACCGGGCTCGGGGGCCCGGACCCTCTGCTCGGCCGGGGAGCGGGAGGTCGTGGGCGACTGCGGCGCGGGGGGCTTTTCCTCGCCCCGTCTCCCGTAACTGGGGGCAGGCCCCCAGACCCCCAGTACGCCCTTCGGGCGTGTCCTCAATCGCCGGACGGGCTTGATGTGCCCGGGCAATTCAAGCCCCGCCGGCGATTGAGGCGCGGGGGGTCGGGGGCGGAGCCCCCGGGGCGGACGGCGTGGCATCGTCAGCGCCCCCGCCACTTCGGCGCGCGCTTCTCCGTGAACGCCGCGTGGAACTCCGCATAGTCCTCGCCGTTCATCAGCAACGCCTGCGTCGCCGCGTCCAGCTCGACCGACGCGGCGAGCGGCATGTCGAGTTCGGCCGTGAGCAGCGCCTTCGTCTGGGCATACGCGAGGGCCGGGCCGTCCGCCAGGCGGCGGGCCAGTTCGGCTGCGCGGGCGTCCGCCCGGCCCTCCTCCGTCAGCTCGCTGAGCAGGCCGATCCTTTCGGCCTCGGGCGCGCGGACCGGTTCGCCGAGCATCAGCAGCCGGGTGGCATGGCCGAGCCCGACGACCCGCGGGAGCAGATACGCCGCCCCCATGTCGCCGCCCGACAGCCCCACCTTCGTGAAGAGGAACGCGAACCGCGCGGACGGGTCCGCGATACGGAAGTCCGCGGCCAGCGCCAGAACCGCACCGGCGCCCGCCGCCACGCCGTGCACGGCCGCGAGCACCGGGAACGGGCACTCACGCAGCGCCCGTACGACCTGTCCCGTCATCCGGTTGAAGTCGAGAAGCTGGGCCGTGTCCATGGCGAGCGTGGCGCCGATGATCTCGTCGACGTCGCCGCCCGAGCAGAATCCGCGCCCTTCCCCGCCCAGCACCAGCGCCCGGACCGAACGTTCCCGCGCCAGCTCGGCCAGCAGATCGCGGAGGTCGGCGTAGGCGCCGAAGGTGAGCGCATTGAGCTTCTCGGGCCGGGCGAGTGTGACGGTCGCGACCCCGTCGTCCGTGGTGAGCCGCAGATGGCGCCATTCCTGGGTGCGCTGCGCGGAGCCGGAAAAGGGGCTCATGGAGTGTGGCCTCCTTCAGCGGGCGGTCGGCTGCCTGCCTCTTGAAGTTATCACTCATACGTGACTCCCGTCACGAGTACGCAATACGCCGGTGGTGGCCGACTTGTATCCGGGCAAAGTTCCCGTTCCAGCTGTGGCACAGGTCCCATCCCGTTCGGGCCTCAGCACCTTGTTTGCCCGCTTGCGCCTCATAAGGTTGAAGACAGGACCACGCCCCGCGTCGTCGAACGGAACCCCGCACCTTGCTCGAAGCCTCCGGCCCCGCCTCCTGGCGCATCGCCCTGCCGCACACCACGGCCGCCGTGCCGATCGCCCGCGCCCTGATCCGCACGGCGCTGGCGGACATCGAGGTGTCCCCGGACAGCGACACGGCCGAGCTGCTCACGGCGGAGCTCGTCGCCAACGCGGTCGAGCACACCGACACCGGCACCCCCATCAAGCTGGTGGTGGAGCTGCTGCCGACGGGCTGCCAGGTGGAGGTCCATGACGGCGACCCGGCCCTGCCGGGGAATCTGACCAGGCCCGCGCACGGCTCCGGCCCCGGCCCCTGGCAGGAGCACGGCCGGGGTCTGCTGCTGATCCGCGCGCTGAGCTCGGCCTGCGGGCACCGCCCCACCGACAGCGGCAAGGCGGTCTGGTTCACGCTCCCGTCGCGGAGCTGACGACTGAAAAGCGGGGCTCGGGCATGCGAGCCCGAACCCCACTCATCGCGCTTGGCTTACGGCTGCCGCGTCTTTGCGGGCACGTCGGCGGAGGCGTCGGCAGGCTCCTCGGCGACGGGCCCGGCGAGGGTGGCGACCATGATCGCCTTGATCGTGTGCATGCGGTTCTCCGCCTCGTCGAACACGACGGAATGGTCCGACTCGAAGACCTCGTCCGTGACTTCGAGCTCGGTCAGGCCGTGCCGCTCATGGATCTCGCGGCCGACCTTGGTGCCCAGATCGTGGAAGGCCGGCAGGCAGTGCAGGAACTTCACATCCGCAGTGCCGGTGGCGCGCAGCACGTCCATCGTCACCGCGTACGGGCCGAGCAGCGCTATCCGCTCGTCCCACACCTCCTTCGGCTCCCCCATCGAGACCCACACGTCGGTGGCGACGAAGTCCGCCCCGCGCACGCCCTCCTTGACGTCCTCGGTGAGCGTGACGCGGGCGCCCGACACGGCGGCCAGCCTGCGTGCGAGGGCCACGATCGTCTCGTCCGGCCACAGCAGCCGGGGCGCGACGATCCGTACGTCCATGCCCAGCAGCGCGCCCGTGACCAGGTAGGAGTTGCCCATGTTGTAGCGGGCGTCACCGAGATAGGCGTACGCGACCCGGTCCAACGGCTTGTCGGTGTGCTCGGTCATCGTCAGCACATCGGCGAGCATCTGGGTGGGATGCCACTCATCGGTGAGCCCGTTGTACACGGGGACTCCGGCGTGCGTGGCCAGCTCCTCCAGAACACCCTGACCGTGCCCGCGGTACTCGATGGCGTCGTACATCCGGCCGAGCACGCGCGCGGTGTCCTTCACCGACTCCTTGTGCCCTATCTGCGAGCCGAACGGATCGAGGTAGGTGGTCGACGCGCCCTGGTCGGCGGCCGCGACCTCGAAGGCGCAGCGGGTCCGGGTGGATGTCTTCTCGAAGATCAGCGCGATGTTCCTGCCCCGCAGCCGCTGCACCTCGGCACCCGCCCGCTTGGCAGCCTTCAGCTCGGCGGCCAGGTCGATCAGGCCGTGGAACTCCTCGGCGGTGAAGTCCAGCTCCTTGAGGAAGTGGCGGCCTTCGAGATGTATCGCCATGGTGGCTGCTCCTGGGTCGCGGACGCGATGACCGTGGAAGTATATACGAGTCCCTGCATTGCTATACGGAGCCCCGGGGCTGCCGTCCCCGGGACCGCTGGACGGCATTGCTAGACGGCATCACGCTCGATCGGACAGCTCATACAGCGAGGGCCTCCCCGGCCACGCCCCAGTTCGCTGCCGGGGATCTCTATCACTTCGATGCCCTGTTTGCGCAGATGGGTATTGGTGGTGACATTGCGCTCGTATGCGACGACGACGCCGGGCTCCACGGCGAGGACGTTGCAGCCGTCGTCCCACTGCTCGCGTTCCGCCGCGTGCACGTCCTGGGTGGCCGTGAGCACCCTGATCTCCTTCAGGCCCAGCGCGGCGGCGATCGCGCTGTGCATCTGCTCGGGCGGATGGTCGGAGACCCTGAGCGCCATGGGGCCTTCGGCCGGTTCGATGGTGTACGAGCGGAGCATGCCGAGCCCCCCGTACTGGGTGAAGGTGTCGCGGTCGACCATCGTCATCACGGTGTCGAGATGCATGAGCGCCCGCCGCTTGGGCATGTCCAGCGCCACGATGGTCCGGGCCGAACCGGCGGCGAACAGCCCGCGCGCCAGCATCTCCACGGCCTGCGGAGTGGTGCGCTCGCTCATCCCGATCAGCACCGCGCCGTTGCCGATGACCAGGACGTCACCGCCCTCGATGGTGGAGGGGTAGTCGTCCTGCCCCTCCGACCAGTGGTGGAAATCTCCCGCCAGCGGGCCGGTGAAGTGGGGGTGGTGCTTGTAGATCGCCTCGAAGTGGACGGTCTCGCGCTGCCTGGCCGGCCAGCGCATCGCGTTGATGGAGACGCCGTCGTAGATCCAGGCGGAGGTGTCGCGGGTGAACAGGTGGTTGGGGAGGGGGCGCAGGAGAAAGTCGTCCAGGTCCATCACATGGAAGCGGACGGATGTCGGCTCGGTGTGACCGGCGAGGAACTCCCGCTTGGTCATCCCGCCGACCAGCGCCTCGACCAGCTCCTGAGTGGGCAGCTCGTCGAAGGCGGCCCGGAGGTGATCGGTGGCGAGCGGCCCGTACTCCTTCTCGGCGAAGACCCGGTCCAGAACGAGCTTTCTGGCTTCCGGGATCTCCAGCGACTCGCGCAGCAGATCGCCGAACAGGTGCACCTCGACGCCGCGGTCGCGCAGCACGTCCGCGAAGCCGTCGTGCTCCGCCCGGGCACGGCGCACCCACAGCACATCGTCGAAGAGCAGAGCGTCCTTGTTGCTCGGAGTGAGGCGCTTCAGCTCAAGATCGGGCCGGTGCAGTATGACCTGGCGCAGCCGCCCGGTCTCGGAGTCAACATGGAATCCCATGCCCCCATACTCGCCGCGCGGAGCCCGGTTCACCCGGCGAATGGCCCACTCATCTGCCGAATCCGCCGCCGGGAGTACGGGACGACCCGCGCGGGCCCCAGCCACGGGCTCCGGAACGGTCCCACCCGGCTGCACTCGTCGGCCCGACCGTGGCCGGGATCGTCCCGTCCGCGGGGCGCGTCGGGTCGCCCCGTGGCGTCCAGGGTCGTCCCGCCGCGCCCTGCCTGCGGGGAGGCGCCGGCAGTGCCTCCCCGCAAGCCGTGCGGCTGCGTTCACAGCCGGGGGTCGACCGGCTCCGACTCCAGCGCCAGCACCGCGAAGACCGCTTCGTGGATCCGCCACAGCGGCTCCCCGTCGGCCAGCCGGTCCAGGGCCTCGAGCCCCAGCGCGTACTCGCGCAGCGCGAGCGAGCGCTTGTGGTTCAGGAACCGGTTGCGCAGGCGCTCCAGGTTCTCCGGGCGGGTGTACTCGGGACCGTAGATGATCCGCAGGTACTCCCGGCCGCGGACCTTGATGCCGGGCTGTACCAGCCGGCCCTTCTCGTCCCTGGCGAGGGCCTGGAGCGGCTTGACGACCATGCCTTCGCCGCCCCTGCCGGTCATCTCCAGCCACCAGTCGACACCGGCCGCGACCGAGGCCTCGTCGCCGGTCTCGACGATCAGCCGGCGGGTGACCTGGAGCAGGCCCGTGGGGTCGTGCTCCACCAGCCGGTCCAGCCACGCCAGTTGCTCGTCGTGCGGCACAGCGGCGAGCGAACGCCCCTGCACGGCGAGGATCTGGAACGGAGCGAGCCGCACCCCGTCCAGGCCTTCGGTCGTCCAGCAATAGCGCCGGTACGCGTCGGTGAACGCGGCCGCGTCACCTGTGCGTTCGCGCTGCTTGGCCAGCAGTCCGTCCACCGGGACGCCACGCGCGACCGCTGCTTCGAGGGCCGCAGTGGCGACCGGCAGGACCGCGCCGGACGCGGCGCCGACCGCTGCGTACTGCGAGCGCAGCAGCCCGGACGCCTTGAGCGACCACGGCATCAGCTCGGCGTCCAGGAGCAGCCAGTCAGTGTCGAGTTCCTGCCACAGACCGGCCTCGGTGACCGCCGTACGCAGCCGGGCGAGGATCTCCTCGGTCACGGCCGGGTCGTCGAAGAAAGGCCGCCCGGTACGGGTGTGCAGCGCGCCGGTCGGTCCTTCGACCCCGAAGCGCTCGCGCGCCGCCGCGGCATCTCGGCAGACGAGCGCCACCGCCCGCGAGCCCATGTGCTTCTCCTCGCACACGACCTTCGCGACGCCGTCCGCGCGGTACTGCGCGAAGGCCTCGGCCGGATGCTCCAGAAAGGGTCCATCAGCGGCTCCGCCGCGGGCGTCCCCCTTCGATGTCGCGGTCGGCGACATCGTCGGCGGCAGGTAGGCGAGCAGCCGGGGGTCGACCGCGAAACGGCTCATGACTTCGAGCGCCGCCGCGGCGTTCTCCTCGCGCACGCCGATGCGGGCCATGTGCCGGGTCTCCACGACCCGCCGCCCCTGCACATCGGCGAGGTCCAGCGGCCGGCCCTCGCGGCCGCCGGGTGCCTCGGTGGCGAGGGGCTTGGCCGGCTCGTACCAGACCTTCTCGGCCGGTACGTCGACGAGCTCGCGCTCCGGCCAGCGCAGCGCGGTCATCTTTCCGCCGAAGACCGCACCGGTGTCCAGGCAGATGGTGTTGTTGATCCATGAGGTGTTGGGCACGGGTGTGTGGCCGTAGACCACGGCGGCCCGTCCTCGGTAGTCCTCCGCCCAGGGGTAGCGCACGGGCAGGCCGAACTCGTCGGTCTCGCCGGTCGTGTCGCCGTACAGCGCGTGCGAGCGGACCCGGCCGGAGGTGCGCCCGTGGTACTTCTCGGGCAGGCCCGCGTGGCAGACGACCAGCCTGCCCCCGTCGAGGACGTAATGGCTGACGAGTCCGTCGATGAACTCCCGCACCTGCTCGCGGAAGGCGTCGTCCTCCTTCTCCAACTGCTCGATGGTCTCGGCGAGTCCGTGCGTGTGCTGGACCTTTCTGCCCTTGAGCCAGCGTCCGAGCTTGTTCTCGTGGTTCCCGGGCACGCACAGCGCATTGCCGGAGGCGACCATGCTCATCACGCGGCGCAGTACGCCAGGGCTGTCCGGTCCCCGGTCGACGAGGTCACCGACGAACACAGCCGTACGCCCCTCGAGGTGTGCGCCGTCCACATAGCCGAGCGTGGCGAGCAGGGTCTCCAGCTCGGAACGGCAGCCGTGGACGTCGCCGATGATGTCGAACGGCCCCGTGAGGTGGGTGAGGTCGTTATAGCGGCGCTCCAGGACCACCTCGGCGGCCTCGGTCTCCTCCACGCTGCGCAGGATGTGGACCTTGCGGAAGCCCTCGCGCTCCAGCCCGCGCAGCGAGCGGCGCAGTTCGCGGCGATGGCGCTGGATGACATGGCGGGGCATGCCGGCCCGGTCGGGACGTGCGGCGTTGCGCTCGGCGCACACCTCTTCCGGCAGGTCGAGGACGATCGCGATCGGCAGCACGTCGTACTGGCGGGCCAGCTGCACCAGCTGCCTGCGGCTCTCGGGCTGCACGCTGGTGGCGTCGACGACGGTCAGCCGCCCGGCCGCCAGCCGCTTGCCCGCGATGTAGTGCAGTACGTCGAAGGCGTCGCCGCTCGCGCTCTGGTCGTTCTCGTCATCGGCGACGAGGCCGCGGCAGAAGTCCGAGGAGATGACCTCGGTGGGCTTGAAGTGCTTACGGGCGAAGGTGGACTTGCCGGATCCGGTGGCGCCGATCAGGACGACCAGCGACAGGTCGGTCACCGGGAGCGTGCGCCTCGCCGGCGCGGTGTTCGTGGTGGTGCTGGTCATGCTGCCTTCGCCTCCTTCACGGCTTCGGTCTTGTCGGTCCTGGTGAACACGGCCATCTGGGTCGGCGGGCCCACCTCGGGGTCGTCGGGGCCCACGGGGACGAACTCGACCCCGTAGCCCTCCCGTTCGGCGATGTTCTCCGCCCAGGCGCGGAACTCGGCGCGCGTCCACTCGAAGCGGTGGTCGCCGTGGCGCACATGCCCGGCGGGCAGCGTCTCCCAGCGGACGTTGTACTCGACGTTGGGCGTGGTGACGATCACCGTCCGCGGCCGGGCCGACCCGAACACGGCGTACTCCAGGGCGGGCAGCCGCGGCAGGTCGAGGTGCTCGATGACCTCGCTGAGCACGGCGGCGTCGTATCCGGCCAGTCGCTTGTCGGTGTAGGTGAGTGAGCCCTGCAGCAGCTTGACCCGTGCGGCCTGCCGCTCGCCCATCCGGTCCAGTTTCAGCCGGCGCCCGGCGATGGTCAGCGCGCGTACCGACACATCGACTCCGACGATCTCGGTGAAGCGCACATCCTTGAGCAGCGCCTGCACCAACTGGCCCTGACCGCAGCCCAGATCGAGCACCCGGCTCGCCCCGGCACCGTGCAGCGCCTGGAGAATCGCCTCCCGCCGCTGCTCGGCGAGCGGCACCGGTTTCTCCTCGGTGTCGGTCGTCTCGTCCACGGCGTTGTCCACGTCCTCGACCTCGAGGTCGTCGGACTCCGCGAGCCGCACCAGCTCGAGTCGCTCCATCGCCTGCCGGGTCAGCCCCCAGCGCCGGGACAGATAACGGCTCGTGATCAGCTTCTGCTCGGGATGCTCGGCCAGCCAGCCCTCGCCCGCCCGCAGCAGCTTGTCCACCTCGTCGGGCGCGACCCAGTAGTGCTTGGCGTCATCGAGCACCGGCAGCAGGACGTACAGCTGGCGCAGCGCCTCGGCGAGCCGCAGCTCCCCCTCCAGCACCAGGTGTACGTAACGCGAGTCGCCCCACTCGGGGAACTGCTCGTCCAGCGCCACCGGCTGCGCCTGCACCGATGCCCAGCCCAGCGGCCCGAAGAGCTTGTGGACCAGCTCCGCGCCACCGCGCGCGGGCAGCGCGGGAACCTCGATACGCAGCGGTATCGCGGCCTCGGCACGCTCGGGCAGCGCGGCGCAGACACCCCGCAGGGCGCTCTTGAAGACGGTGCTCATGGCAACGGACAGCAACGAGGACGCGGCGTACGGACGGTCGTTGACGTACTGCGCGAGCGCGGAATCGGGCGCACCGCCACGGCCCTTGCCCTTGCCGCGCCGCACCAGCGCCACCGGATCCACCTCCAGCAGCAGGGCGGCCGTGCAGCGCTCGGCGGATGCCTCGGGGTAGAAGACATGCGCCGTGCCGTGCGAGGTGGAGAACGCCTGCGCCTTGTCGGGGTGCTTGTGCAGCAGAAAGCCGAGGTCGGTGGCGGGACGTTCTGGAGTACCGCTCGTACTGATCGTCAGGAACATCCGACGCACCTCTTGATCTTTGCTTGCACGGGGTTGAAACGACTGTGACCTGCTAGGACGGGTTTCAGAGGCTATAGGAGGCAGTCGGAGCCAACCACTGGGTTTCGACCCCGATTCGACCCGGTCCGCCCGGAGGCAATCAGAGGCAACACCGGCAGCCCCTCGTGAAGTCCCGCGTAGCGCTGCCGGAGTTCCCGGGCAATGAGCCGGTTCAGCTGGACCCCAGCCTGGTGAACTCGGCTCCCTTGCCGCCGAACCGCAGGCGACTCAGCGCGTCGCTCAGGTGGAGGTCAGGCCGGGCACCCTGCCGCTCTTGAACGTCGGCGCACGAGGACTTGACCGGGGACGGCATGGAGATCCGCCGAGGGGCTCTGCTGATCGCTCCAGGGTGTGATGCGCACCTGTTGGCATGCGAAGCACGCAACCCCTGGTTGAAGAGACTGTCTGCCCGACAGGTGTGACGGTGGAGGCGTTGTGGCCGTTGTCCTCTCGACGGATTCCGTAAGCCCGTCCGACAGGCGGGACTACTGGAACGACGTCGTGTGCCAGACCTTCGTACCTCTGGACATCGCCACGGCCAAGGACAAGCCCTTCTTCGGGTCGGTTGCCACGGAGCGGCTCGGACATCTGCAGATTTCCACGGTCGACGCAGACCGGGAGCTGGTCCGGCGCAGCGGACGCCTTATATCGGAGTCCCGGGGCGAGTAGCTGCTCGTCGGTCTGCAGAGCCGTGGATGCCCTCGCACCGGCCTATGGAACCCGGAACCACGCAAGCGGCCGCGTGACCCACTGGGCGATGCTGAACTGGTCGGTCGGCCCTGCGGTTAGGCTGTGCATGTGCCCCGACCTGCCAATCCCCTCGTCCGCGAGAGTCTCCTCGACGCAGGACTGACCCTTTTTCATGCTCGCGGCTTCAACGCGGTGGGCATCAAGGAGATCACGGACACCGCCGGCGTCCCGAAGGGGTCGTTCTACAGCTACTACAGCAGCAAGAACGCCTTCGCGGCGGCGGTCCTCGACCGCTTCTGGGCCGGAATCCTCCGTCATCACGGCCCGATCCTCACCGACCCGTCCACCCCGCCGACGCGCCGCCTCGTCGCATTCTTCGAGGCCTTGACCCGGGACAATGCCGAGCGCGGGTTCGCGTTCGGGTGTCTCCTCGGCAATCTCGCTCTCGAACTCTCCGACGACAACGGGGAAGCACGGCTCCGGCTGACGAACATCATGGAGCAGTGGTCGGATCTCATCGCTGCCTGTCTGGCGCAAGCCGGGAACACCGCTGATGACGTCGTCGCGACGACCGAGACAACAGACCTGGCATCGATGATCATCGAGAGCTGGGAGGGAGCTGTCATGCGCGGCCGGATCGACCAGAGCCGCGCCCCGTACGACCGGTTCCTCACCGTCTCGCTGCCGCGACTGCTGGACGCAGTCGGGGTATCCGTCTGAAGGTCCAAAGCGCACACCCCGGCACTGCCTCACTGTGATGTAAGCCCCTTCGGTTCATTTATAGGCGACTGGTCGCTTATTATTTGGTGAGGGTCTCTTCCACCTCTCGGAGTCCCTTCCGTCTCTCGAACTCATGCCAACCAGGAGTCCGACACAGACGGCACCCAGACCGGCCTCCACGCGGAACCCTCGTCGATGCGCCGGTGGGCGGGGACGGCGACCCGCCGCTGGTGCGTGACCACCCGTTGCGGCAACCGCTCCCGTGTGACCCGCACCTACCAGCGCCACAAGATCGCCACCGCACAAGGGGAGACTGCGTCCGCCTTGGACGATTACGCAGGTTCTCCAGACTCTTGATCATGGCCCATCCCGCCGGCGGACCGTAGCGTCGCAGCCAGCCGTACCTGCGGCCGCAGCGAAGTCATCCACGGCCAGAAACGAATCAGTGGAAGGCACACCATGCGGTACGAGCAGGCTGCCACAGGGCTCTTCGTTCTCCCGGATCGCTGTGGGAACACTGACGTTCCACGGCGCGGGGACACCGCCGTGGAGTCGGATGCGGAACGTCCGTGCTCCTCGGGGAGCACGGCAGCAGGGCGGCGATGGCCTTGCTCCACGTCTGAGCAGGGGAGAGTTTGAGTGCCGGAACAACTGCGCTTCGCTGTTCTGGGGCCTGTCCGTGGCTGGTGCGGGCCGGACGAGGTGGACCTCGGGCCTCCGAAGCAGCGTGCGGTCCTTGCCATGCTGCTGCTCGGCGAAGGCGCACAGGTTCCGGTCGACGCGCTGGTCGACGCCGTCTGGGGGACCGGATCGCCGGGCTCGGCGGTAAGTTCGCTGCGCAC
Source organism: Streptomyces sp. NPDC019890 (assembly GCF_044903445.1). NCBI lineage: Bacteria > Bacillati > Actinomycetota > Actinomycetes > Kitasatosporales > Streptomycetaceae > Streptomyces > Streptomyces sp. NPDC019890. The sequence continues at coordinate 966,845 of NZ_JBJDQK010000001.1, forward strand.
CTACGTCCATCGGCTGCGTCGGCTGCTCGGCCCCCTGGCGATCCTTTCCGTGCGGGACGGATACCAGATGCATACGTCGCCCGAATCGCTCGATCTGGCTGCCTTCCGGGACCTCGTCGCCCGGGCCGACCGGGCGCGCCGCGACGGCGATGTCAAGACTGCCGCACGGCACCTGGACGACGCCCTCGCTCACTGGCAGGGGACCGCGCTGGGCGGAGTCCGCGGTGAGTATGCCCAAGCCCAGCGCGAACGGCTTGACCGACTGAGGCTTTCGGCCCTGGAGGCGAGCCTCGCGGTCCGGCTCGAACTCGGCGAGCACACCGATGTCGCAAGGGAGTTGGCGGCCCTGGTGGCCCAGCACCCGCTGGACGAACGGTTCCGGGAGATGCTGATGCTCGCCCTGTACCGGTCGGGACGCCAGGCGGAGGCGCTCGTGACGTACCGCGAGGCCCGCGCGGTACTCGCCGATGAGCTGGGTGTCGATCCGGGACCTGAACTCCGGCACATGTTCGAGCGCATCCTGCGGGCGGACGCCGGACTGATCGCCCCGCCCACGCCCACGCCCGCGCACCCGGCCGCGCCGACACCCGACCAGCCGACGCCGGCTCAGCTCCCCGCCGATCTGCCGGCCTTCGTCGGGCGTGCGGCGCAACTCGCACAGTTGGACCTGCTGCTTCCCGGCAACGGCGAGGTGCCCACGACCATCGTCGTCAGCGCCATCGCCGGCATGGCAGGAGTCGGCAAGAGCACCTTCGCCGTGCACTGGGCCCACCATGTCTCCTCCCGTTTCCCCGACGGTCAGCTCCACATCAACCTGAGGGGCTTCGATCCGGCCGGACTCCCCGTCTCCCCGGACCGGGCGCTGCGCACGCTTCTTGAGTCACTTGGGGCCGATCCGCTGAGCCTGCCGCAGGACGCCGACGCGCTGGTGGCCTGCTACCGCACACGGCTCGCCGGGCGGCGAGTGCTGCTCCTGCTGGACAACGCCCGAGACGCCCAGCAAGTGCGCCCGCTGCTGCCGGCGAGCCCCGGCTGCCTGGTGATCGTCACCAGCAGGAACCGGCTGTCCGGGCTCATTGCCGCGGACGGAGCCCAGCCCATCCACCTCGACGTGCTCTCTGCGACGGAGGCGCGCGACTTCCTCGTACGCAGGCTGGGCGCCGACCGGGTGGCCGCCGAGCCGACGGCCGTCGACGAGATCATCGAACACTGCGCCCGGCTGCCGCTCGCTCTGTCCATCGCGGCCGCGCGGGCGCTGACCCGCTCGGGCTTCCCTCTTGCGAGCCTCGTCGGCGAACTCGCCGACGGCCAAAACCGCCTGGACGCTTTCCACGACACCGACACGGCGGTCGACGTACGCGCCGTCTTCTCGTGGTCGTACCACGCCCTCACCCCCGCCGCCGCACGCCTGTTCCGACTGATCGCCCTGCATCCGGGCCCGGACACCTCGTTGACCGCCGCCGCAAGCCTCGCAGGCCTCAGCGCCCCGCACACCCACCAATTGCTGACCGAACTGACCCACTCCCACCTCATGGACGAACCCGTGCCCGGCCGGTACGCCGCCCACGACCTGCTGCGCACCTACGCCGGTGAGCTGGCCCGTGCCTACGACGCCCCGGAGGCGCACCACGCCGCGCGGGTCCGCGTCCTCGACCACTATCTGCACAGTGCCCACCGCGCAGGGCGGGCGTACTCTCCCGACCGGCCCGCGATCGTGCTGCCTGCCCCCTCCCGGGGCGTCCGGGCCGAGGAATTCGCCCCGCAGCCTGGGCACTCCGGCCCGGCCGCGGCCTGGTTCGACGCCGAACGGGCGGTGCTGGTGGCGGCCATCAGAACGGCGGCCGCTCATGGGCTCGACACGCACACCTGGCAGCTCGCCTGGGCCGTGGGACACTACCTGGACCGGAAGGGGCTGTGGCACGACCTCGAAGCCACACAGCACATCGCGATGGAGGCGGCAGAGCGTCTCGGCGACCCCCGTGCGCAGGCACACGTCCACCAGGGACTGGCGCGGGCCGCGACGGATCTGGGCCGGGTCGAAGAGGCACGGAACCGCATGGAGCGGGCGGTGGAGCTGTTCACCGCTGCCGGTGACGTGACCGCCTGCGCCGAGAGCAACCGGGCGCTGAGCCGGGCGGCCGAACTGCAGGGCGACCTGGAGGCAGCGCTCGCCCACGCCCAGCAGTCTCTCGCTCTGCACCGGGCTGCCGGCCACAGTGCGCGCACCGCCGCGGCACTCAACGCCGTCGGCTGGTGCCACACCCTCCTCGGGCAACACCAGCAGGCCCTCGACCACTGCCAGGAAGCCCTGACGATAAAGGAACTGCCCGACCGCCCCTACCTCAACGCAGACATCTGGGACAGCATCGGCCTCGCCCAGCACCATCTGGGCCGGTACACAGAGGCTGTCGCCAGCTACGAACAGGCCCTCGTCCTCTTCCATGAAGTCGGCGTCGCCCACGCCGAAGCGGGCACGCTGAGCCGCCTCGGGGACACCCACCACGTGGTGGGCCGCGTGGCCTCGGCGCGTGAGGCATGGGCCGAGGCCCTCGCCATCCTGGAACGGCTCGGCCATCCGGACGCGGAGGCCACCCGTGCGAAGCTCACGGGGCTCACAGAGAACCGACCTTGTTCCTGACGCGCTCATACAACTCCCTCGCCGGCTCACCCGGACGCGGTCCCGCGAGCCATTGCGGTGCCGAACAAACGCTCGGCCCGTCGGGGGCGAAGAAGACCTGCGGACCGAGCGTGCTACATGCTCTGGACGGTCCACAGCCCCTCCACGACAGGGTTGGAAAAGGCCGACAGGCCGGGGAATCGCAACCCCACCAGAGGAGTATCCGACCGGCCGGAGAGGCAGGTCAGTGGCCACCCGTCGCATCGCGCAGATTCGCGGTAATCGACTCGCCGAACGTGTGTGCGATGGTCGGCAGCAGTTTCTGCTGGGCCAACTCCCGGGCCGACTCAGTGGCTTCGCGGATGGCCGCGAGCACCAGTTCGGCGAGGCCCTCGGTGTCGTGCGGGTCGGCAGCCTCGGGCGCTATATCCAGCTTCTGCAGCTGCGCGGAGCCGTCGACCGTGGCTCGTACGGCACCGTTGCCGGAGGTGGCCTGGACCTGCAGCATGGTCAGCTCCTTATGCGCACTGAGCAGATTGCGCTGCATCGCCTGGGCCTGCTGGAGGAACTGTTGCATATCGGGGCGTTGCGCGCCCAGCGGGCTTGTCATGGTGAACTCCTGCCTCTTCCGGCCGGTTCGAGGGTGGTCAGACCAGGCGCCACTTCTGGTTGCTGCTGCCGGCGCAGGGCCACAGCTGCAGCCGGGCGCCATCCGCGGTACTGAAGTCCCTTACGTCGACGCACTTGTCGGCCTTGACATTGACCAGGTCCCCTGCGGTGGTGAAGCGCCACTGCTGGCTGGGGCTGCCGTTGCACTGGTAGACGTCGATCGCGGCGCCGTCCGCGGTCGAGCCCTCCAGCACGGACATGCACATCCCGAGCGAGCGGATGGTGCCGTCGTTGTAGAAGGTCCATTGCTGGTTGGGGTTGTTGCCGCAGCTGTAGATCTGCAGCACAGCCTTGTTCGGAGCGCTGTTGATGTGGTCGGTCACATCGATGCACTTGTTGGAGGCCTCACCCACGATGCGCGGCGTGGAGCCACCTGAGTCGCTGCTGTTCACCGACTGCTGGTTGGCTGACGACAGTTGCCGCTGCGGCGTGCCGCCACCCGAGGTGGATCCCGGACCGCCCTTGTCGCCGGAGCCGGTGGAGGCCGAAGCGGACGGACTCGGCGAGCCCTTGTGCGGGGTGTACGGCGGCGGAGCGTACCGCGCCGTGCCGCCGCCCCCGGCGGAGATGGACGGCGGGCGGTTGCCCTGCCGTTTGTTGCCCCCGGGCGGGGTCTTGCCCGGGCGTGGCAGGTTGTCCATGGCCGCGGCTCGCTCGGCCGCCCGGGCGCGGAGGGCCTGGTCGCGGTCGCGCTGGTAGTCGATCAACCTGCCGATGCCGAAGACACCGGCGCCCAGGACCACGATCACCAGGCCGACGGTGAGCACTCGTGCCAGCACACTGGGTGTGTCGCGATCCCCACGCTGCCGGGAGCTGGACGCGAAGCTTGCGGCGAAGCCCGGTATTCCTGGTGCTCTGGGTTCTTGACGGGTGGGTTCGCCCACTGACGTGAATCCTTTCGCGAGACGGGCTGCTACGTCCGCTGACTACACCGCGCCGATGCCGGTCGATCGTCGGCCCCTGGGGAATTGCTCTCAACTCGGGGCCGACGGCCTGCAGCGCGGCTTCCGAAGTGAAGCCGACACTCCCTGCTACGGGGCAGGTCCCGGAAGGGTTCTCTCGCAGCGGCCCGATGCACAACCGTGACATCCCCCTGCCCCCCGGCACAGACCCGGATCCGCGTCCCGTGCGCGGACGCGGACTCATCCCGGACAGGAACATCGGGGAGTCGGGCCAGGGTGTTGCGCCGGTCGAGGTGTGCGAGGGCCGGTACTCATCGTTGGTCCGCCACCCGACAATCTGCCCGGCAGCGTCCGAGAGCCACTGCCCGACCACGGCCCACTCCGGCGGCGGCCCCATCCCTGCCCAGGTCGGGTCGACCCTGCCGAACCAGTGGTCGGGCGCCAGCCGGGAGGCCTTGCGGTCGTCCTGGGGCGGCTCGGGCATCGCGGACCCGCGGCGCCCTCCGGGGAGTGGTCCGGATCCACGGAAGTGGTGGGAATGTCACCGGCCACTCCCGGTGCCTCCTACTCGCTCTCACTCATCTGCTGCTCCCTTTGCTCTCGGTGGTTGATCAGGTCACACGGCGCCGTGTCGCTCACGAGCCGAAGGCGCTCTCCCAGAACTGCTTCGCCCTGTTGAAGCGCTCCGAGGAGTTCTGCATGTGCGCCTGGGCCACCGACAGCTCACAGCCGGCCGTCCCCGCGCTGCCCGCGAGGGCGGCCGCCGCCTCCCGCTCCCGAAGGGTCATCGCGGCCGCCGCCATCGCGTCCGCCGCCTCCTGGTACTCCCGCCGGATGAGCTCCGCCGGATCCGGCCGGTCCTCGAACGCGGCGCCCCCGGCCGTGCCGATCCCCGAACCGCCGTCGCCGACGCCGGCGCCCTCATGGGGGAATTCGCCCGCCCACGCCGACCGCGCCGCGGGCTGCGGCGGAACGGCCTGGTAAGTCGGCTGCGTCTGGGCCAGTGGCGTCGGTGGGTCGACGGCCATCGCCGCGTCCGCACCCGCGCCCGTGTCGGTGGAGGGGTCCACCACCTCCGTCTGCGTCCGCACGCCCGCCCCACCCACAACGGACGTTCCTTGCGCAGGCCTGTCGAGTGTGTTCTCGCTTTCCGGGGTGACCAGACGCAGTTGGTGTGGCGCCGACACCACGCCGCCGCCATCCGCGGCCACGGGCTCTTCCGCGGGCTTAGGGGGCCTGGGTGCGTCGAGGAACGCCTCCGGGATGGCGGGCCTCGGGGGCATGGTGGTTCCGGGCTGCGCCGGCGCGGGCTCGGTTGCGGGCGGCGGCGTGACGGACGGAGCCGCGGACTCGGTTGTGACAGGCAGGACCGCGGGCGCTGTCGTACGGGACAGAGACGCGGGCGCGGACTCGTCCGAGAGCGACAACTCCTCGGCGGTGTCCTCCGGCACCCAGAGGTTCGCGAGGTCCTCCTCCGGGATCGGCCGCAGTTGGGGCGACCAGAGCCCGGACCAGCCGTGGGACCGGCGCCCGAAGGCGTTCGCGGGGACGGCCACCGTCGACTCGGCCCCCTCCGCCGGGGTGGCGGTGTCCGGCAGCGGCGGCAGGTCCTTGTTCCGGTCCCGCAGCGGCGGCAGGTCCTTGTTCCGGTCCGGCCCGAAGAGCTCCGGCAGCGCCGCCTCGAGCCGGTCGAGCAGCTTGCCGTCCTCGCCGAGCGGCAGCATGGCGAACAGGCCGCGCGGTGCTTTCACTTCGAGCGTGCGCTGCGGCCCCTCGAAGACCACCGTCAGGTCGAACTGGTAATAGCGGTGCGAGCGCTTGACCTTGCCGGTCCTGGGGTTCTCGTCGTTGGAACCGTCCCTGTACGCGTAGCCGCTGCTCTGGGTGACGCCCCCGGAGGCCGCCGCGCTGCCGTAGAGCGTGGTCGGCCCGGCGCCGTCGCCCACGGTCCGCGGTCCCGCGCCCGCCGACCAACCGCTCGACCGGGCCTCGGAGTGCGCCGTGGACGGATCCTTTTTGGAGATCCGGGCTGCGTCGTACACCGCGCCCCGCGGCGGGCCCACCACCCTGGCGTGGTCCAGGCGGAAGCCGACACGGACGTTCTGGCCGTTCACGGGTACGTCGTACGTGTGCCCAAGCAGCGGGGCGATGTTGGCCTTCAACATGCCCGTACCGGTGAAGTGGGCGTACTTGGGGCCCGCGGTGGTGGTGAAGTCGACGCCCTCGACCTCCCAGGCCTTGGCAGCCTGGAGGTCGGGGTCCCGTTTGGCCGTCGAGGCGGCCAGCTTCGCCCAACGCTCCACCGCAGCCGCGGCCGGGACGGCCAGCGGGTGCAGGCGGCGGAGCAGGCCGGCCGCGAGTCCGGACACGGGCGGGCGCGCCACCGCAGGCGCGGCCGGGGCGGCCAGCGTGTGCAGGTGTTGGAGCAGGCCGGCCGCGAGTTCGGACACGGGCGGACGCTCGACCCAGCGCGGCTCCTCGCCGTACACGCGGCTGACGGGCGGTACGAACTGGTCTCCGGCGGGTCCGGTCAGGTGCGAAGGGACGAGGATGCGTACATCGCCCGTTGCCTGTCGGGCACCGGAGCCACCCTCGAACCAGGTCCACGCGCGGTGCCCGTTCAGCACCTTGGCGACGGGTTCACGCGAGTCGAAGCCGTGGTGCGCCATGCCCAGCACCGCGTGGTGCACCCCGGTCACCGGCAGGTCCAGGACCTGGGGCAGCTCGGTCGTACCGCCCATCTCGATGCTGAAGACCAGCTTGTGGTTGAACTCCTCCGCCGTGTCCTGTGGGTCCGCGTCGTAGATCTCCGATTGGGGCTCCGCCTCGGACACCGTACGGCTGCTGGTGCTCCGGTAGCCGGCGTTGGCCTCGAAACCGTCCCTGCCGCTGGCGTCGATCGCTCCGCCCCGGCCGTGCAACTCCCCGCCCCACGAGCTGAACGTGCCCACGTCCTTCCGGGGGTTCTCGGTGGCCGCCACCGCCACGTTGAGCTTGACATCGGTGCGCGGCCGGTGCGCGTGCGCGGCCTCCAGCTCCTTGGCGCGCACCCGCACCCAGATGTACGAGGTGGCGCCCAGGAATCCGGGCACCGGGAGCCACGCCCAGACCCCGGTGCCCATCAAGTCCGGCATCTGGTTCTCCAACGCTTCGGAGGAGAAGACCTTGTGCAGCGCGCGGGTGAGCAGATCGGGGCGCGGCGAGTCGGAAGGGGCGGGTTCCTGGACCGAAGGGTCGGGCTCCTGGAAGGAAGGGAGGACGCCGTGCGCCTGGAGGCTGGTGGTGATGACGTCCATGACCTCGTCCGCGCGCAGCCGTTCGACCCGGCCGATGCCGGCCGCGATGTCGGAGGTGAGGTAGTCGCGGTCGGGCCGGACGGGCGGCTCTCCAGCAGACGCTGTCCCGGGTGCCTTGTCCGCGGAAGGCGGATCCTTCGGCTCCAGATCCTGCCACACCCGTTGCGGTACGAGCAGTTGGAGGCCGTCTTCCACGCTGAGGTAGCCCGTCTCCTCCCCCGCCGGCTCGCCGTTCTTCTTCCAACGGAACACGGTGAACTCGAAGACCGGCAGCGACTTCACCTCGTGTGGTGACGTCTTGTAGATGGCCTTGTTCCTGCCGAGCTGTCCGGGCTCCTTACGATTGGTTTTGCTCCACCCCTTGGAGACCCAGCCCCGGCCCTGCAGGTACAGATGGCCGCCGCCCGGACCCACCGCGGACTTCTGTTCCCGTATCGGGCCGTCCGCCGGGTCCGGCTCGGGCATCGCGCGCGCCGCCGTGACGTAGCCGCCCACCGTGGCGCTGACGCCGAGCTCGACGGTTTCCTCCTCGACCGAACCCTGTACGGTGCCTGCCTCCTTGGTGTCGACGATGTCCACACCGGCCGGGGTCTCGCCCAGGTCTTCCGGCTCGTACGTCCGCAGCCGCAGCCGGAAGGCCTGCTCGAAGCCCTTGCGGTGCGGCAGTTCGCCCTCGTGGCCGAACCGGCCGACCATGCCGTTGAAGGCCGATTCCAGGACGGCCGGGTCGGCCAGGGCGTGGATTTCGTCCGGCCAGAGCTCGCGGTTCTTCGCCCACTCGTCTCCCAAACCGTTGAGCCTCGCGTACAACTCGGCAGCCAGCTTGACGAGTTCGGGCGCCGGCAGGAAGGCGGGGACGACGCCCGCCGTGCCGCCGCTCTTGAAGTCGACGCGCTTGCCCTGGGCCGGCCAGGCATCCCCCCGCTTCGCCGTGCCGGCCTGGGCGGCCTGCTCGGGCTTGACCGGCTTCCTGGGTACGAACGCGTGCGGCACGACGACCTCTGCCACCACGTCGTTGTCCTGTTTCAGCCACCAGGTCTCGGTCTCTCCGTCCGGCTGCGGCTTGCGCAGCACCTCATTCCTGTCGCCGTGTGGTTTCAGCGGGGTGAGGTTCAGCTCGTAGACGATGTTGTAGGCGTGCTCGTCGGGCCCCCCCTTCGGCTTGGACCGGCGGCTCGACTTGCTGCCGCCCGTGAACGAGGTGTCCTTCCCCCGCCCGTACCCGGCGAACAGGTGGACGCCGCCGAGGTGCAGCGAGAGCAGGTTGCGGATCTTGACCCGCAGACCGCCGCCGAAGTTGGCCCCTATGCCCAAACGGGTGCCCCGATGGGCGGAGACACTGCCGCCGGCACCTACAACCGACTCCACCTCCATCCCGGTGTCCATGACCTCCATCCCGGTGTCCATGGCGCTGGGCAGCCGTTCCCGCAGGTGGCCGTAGACGGACAGTCGGTAGGGCAGGTTCCCGACCCAGACGGTCCGCCGGTAGCCGGCGAACACCCGGCCTGGGTTCTGCTCCATGGCAGGCCGGCCAAAGGCGGACGACAGTTCCCGCTCCACGGTGGTCCAGTCCTTGGCCTTGTCCTTGACCTTGTCCTTGAGCGCGGCGAGGAAGTGGCCCTGGACCAGCTCGGCGCCCGGGAGGGCGAGCGTGGTCGCGAAGCCGCCGCCCTTGCGGGAGGCCAGCGCAAGCGGCTCCCGCGGGTGCGGCGCCGACAGCTCCTCGTCCAGCTGGGCGGGCCGATTGTGGTCCCGTTTCAGCGGTGTGCCCTCCCGCGGCAGTGCCCTGACATGGGGCCGGGCACCCAGCGGTCCGGGCCGCAGCGGCGGACGCGCGGCCTCCTCGGCAGGCGCCGCCAACGGGCGGAACTCCGGGGTGTGCACGTCGGCGAGCACTCGCCGCTCGAAGTCGGCGGCCTGCGGCCGGCCGCGGAACATGATGCCCAGCTCCGACTGGACCGTAAAGGTCACAGGCTCGATGTCCGGGTGGGTCGGCGACTCGACCGACACCGACATCCCGAGCCCGGCCGCGTAAGTGACCTGCGGCTGACCGGACTTGAACTCGGTATGCCGGGTGGCGGTCGAGGACACCGAGTACCCGCCGCTGCGTGTGGAGCTCCCCGTGATGCCGGCGTCGGGGAAGCTGCCCGCGACTACGGAATCCTCGCCGATGTGCGACAGACCGCCCAGCAGGACGCCACCGGTGATGGCGGCGCCCGAACTTCCAGCCACTGCGGCAGAGTTTTTGGTGGCGATTCCCTCCAGGCCGCGACTCGGTCCCGGTTCGGAGAGCCCGAGGAACTGCAGGCTGTCGATCCCGGCCCGGATGGTGAAGGAGCCTCGGAACGGCTTGCGCTTGCGCGGGATCGCCGCCTCGATCGGCCCCGTCGACAGCCCTGAGGTGAGCACCCAGCGGGCGTGCTGGCCCAGCTCCTTCTCACCCAGCCACGGCTCCAGCTGGGTCATCACGTCCTCCACCGTCACGGCGGGCAACCCGGCGTCCTTCAGCCGCCGGTGCAGTCCGGTGACCAACGGGACGTTGTCGAGGGCGTTGAGGTACTGCGGGCTCCGTACGGGCCGCTGCACCGCGGGCTGCTGGCCCTGGGCGGCCTGCCCCGCGGCCGTACCGTCCTGCAGCGCACCCACCGGCGATACGCCGGCCGGAAGCCCGGGCGGGAAGACGACGCCGAGGTCGCGCTGGACGACCGCCCAGTTCTCCGGTTCCTCGTTCTTCAGTTCCTCGCCGTCCACGAACACGCGGAACCGGATGCCGGCGTCGGCCGCCGAGAAGTCCTTCCACTCCGGGTGGGTGCGGTGCGCGGTCTTGACGGTTCGCTCCGCGTTCCGGCTCTCGGTGGTCGACGCGGTGACGCTGACGCGCGGGACGAAGGACGCGCCGGACGCTTGGGCCAGAGCCAGGTCCACGGCGGTGACCACGGCGGCGGACGCGGCGGAGGTGGTGGTCCGCGCGCCCGTACGGGTCGTGGACTGGGTGCCCACCGTGAACTCGCGGTCGCCTTCCGGCGTCCAGCCGGGCGGTACGGGGACCTTGGCGGGGGTGGTGCCCGTCTTCGGGGCTGCGGCGTCGGTGCCGGTGCCTGAGCCGGTTGCGGTACCGGGTCCCGCGGCGGGGCCGGCGCTCTGGCCGTGCGGCCGTACGCCGGTCAGCACCGGCTTCAGCCAGACCAGCTGGTTGCCGACGACCAGCGTCCGGCCAGTGGCCAGCACCTTGTTCCACTCGGCGGGGTCCGTGGAGATGAGGATCTCCCTGAGGGCCTGGGTCACCGCGTCCCGGATGGGCGGTTCCTCGATGTATTGGGCGGCGATCGTGGCCCACATGTGGGCCAGGCCGTCCGACCACTTCGGCACGCTTCCGACCTCGGCATCGCCGAGCGCGCCGTGGTCCACGTACCAAGGGTAATTTTGCGGCGGGGGCAGCGGAGCCGGGTTCTCCTGGGCCGGACCCTCCTCCGGGTGGTCGACGACGGAGTGCGGGGACTCCCCGGTGAGACCGTAGTCGATCTCGTCGTGGTCGATCGGGGTGCGGGCGGGTGGGTTCTGGTCGGCGGGGGGCGCCTGCATGGCCGGGGGCAGCAGGGCGGTCCTGTCCCGGCCTTCCTCGCGGCCCTTGCCCTTGTCCGGCGAGGTCCCGGACGGGCCTGCGGTGGACACCTGCTCTCCGGTGCCCGTCTCGGTCGCCATGACCGAGGTCGATACCTCCGGCTCCAAGCCGGACGGAACGATCCCGTCAGACTCCGGCAGCGCAGACTCCGTGGTCTTGACAGCGTCGCCCGGGGGCGTGATCCGAACGTCTTCGGCGTCCTCTTTCTCCTGGCCATCGGGCTGTATTCGAGGCGTCCACTGCGGTATCGCGGCCTCGAGACGGCGAATGAGATCCGGGTTGGGGTGTTCGGCCTTCCGGGCATCGGAGAGTGCCCTGGTAAGCCCGTTCAGCATCGAATTGTCACTGCGGGCCATGCCGACGAAAGGCCCCTGAGAACTCTCCCCTTGACTCCGGCCGGGCGTGGCCGAGCGGCCCGGGGCAGATTGCGTAACGGTCGGGTGCTGGCGGGGCGAAGCGGCGGTGGCCTCAACCGACGATCCGGCGGGTGGTACAGCACCGTGTGACGTTCCTTGCGCAGGCCGGTCGAGTGTGTTCTCGCTTTCCGGGGTGACCAGACGCAGTTTGCTTATCCAGTCGGTGAGCTGCGGATCGAACAATAGGGTGGTCTCGTGCTGCCCCAAACTGGGCTTCAGTGTGCCGGCGTCTTCCAAGGAGACGGCGCCGAAGATGTCCTGGGCATAGGCCGACATCAAATCGGGCGTGCCCTTGGGCAGATAATTACTCTCCTGCAGCAAACCCGGCCCGGAGATGTTGCCGGCCGACTCCTTGAGATTCCTGCTGAACAGGTCGGCGTGTCTGGCGTGTGCTTCTTCACCATAGTTTGCGTTGAAGTTGTCCTTGAACCTCTGATAGCGCAGCGGGATACCCTCCAGGGCGCGCTGTGCAAACACCGAACCGGCAGGGGAAATGATGACATTGGTATTGAGAAAGCCCCGCCGATACATGTGCTCGGCGGCACGGGAGATCTGCTGGTCGGTATCTGTGATGTGGTCAAGTTTCGCGTGGCGCAAGGCGTCTTTGACCGAGGCCATGTCCCGCAGCCGGGGCGCGAAGACCGGAAGGTCCTCGGGGTGCATCATGATCCCCTCCAGCGCCTCCAGGTCCACATCACCGGGGTCAATGTCCACATCGAGGTAGACACCACCCCCTTGGGTCTGATCACTGAGGATGGCGAAGCGGACCAGGTCGGAGACCATGGTGTGGACCCCGCGGTTTTTTGCCTCTTTGTACACCTCCTTCGCGGCCGCCCCGCCCTGCTGCTCGACCAGAGACTCACTATTGGTATGCACGGTCAGGTGGTTCCGCAAGCGATCACGGACCTGTTCAGGCCACATATCGAAGCTGTCATCGGTCCACAGATGGAGTCTCCACCCCCTGTTTTGAGCCTCGGTCGCCCAGGCCTCGATGTTGGCCAGGGCCTCCGCAGAGGGCTGGTTCCCCGCCCAGTACATGGGGATCTTCTTCGGCAGCGCGGCACGATCGGCGCTTTCCGTTTGCGACGCAACCTGACGGTAGTACCGATCCAACTCCTTGTACCTTTGCGCGGGACCGATGACCTGCAACCGATGCAGCAACAAGCGGACGGAGGCATGCTTGCCGACGGCCACCCAGGCATTGATGAATGAGCGCATACCCTCGAGATCGTTGCGATCCACCATCCGACCGTCATAGCCACGCAGATGCAGCCTGTTGTCAATATCCGACTTAGCCAAATCAACACTGGCCACCCGCGGCCGACCGGTGCCTACGCTCTTGCCCGGTTGAACCAGCTTCTTGGCCACGCTCTTGGCCTGCTCTGGATCCATCTGATCGTAGATCAGCTTCTGGGTCAGGTGGTCCACGAGCTTGGCCCGGACCTCGCCGGCCCGCTTCGCGGCGGTTCGGCCCGCCTGCGCATCAGCGGCTCTGGTCGCCAAGCCGGACAAGCCCGGCGCCCCACCGAGCGTCGCGCGCAGGGCCACCCAGCCGTGGCCACCGGCCTCGATGGAGACCCGCAGCCGATCCGGATCTACGTTCGCCCTCAGCTGCTGCACCACGTGCTCGGCGAAATCGGTCAACTTCCCTTCGGCGACCGCGTCGACCCGGGCGGACCCCTCAGAGAAGTCCACCACCGTACGGGCGAGAACATCCCGCTTCGCTGTAGAAGTCAGATTCTGAATGCTCTGCCGGACCCGGCCTCCGGGCACACCATAGGGAGAAAAGCTCTCATCAAACACATCAGCAATCTTCTTTTGCAACCCGATTGTCGCCATCTCCCGATTAAGGGATTCCATTCCGAGGCCAGAGTAAACGACATCGACTCCATGGACGGCGATCAGGTTGCTGAGGTCAAAGAAATCCTTGGCATGCCCCCGATGACGAGCCGCATCCGCCTTGTTGTAGATGCAGTCCTGAATGGACATGACCGGCATACCGTCGATCTGGAATCCTGCAGGATCCCTCAGGTCCATATTGGTGATTTCGAAAGAAACCGCGTTGTCCGCCTTGCCAGGACGGTAAACCCTCTGCTCATGCATCGAATGCGTATCGAACGTGTCGACCTGGTAACCAGCGACCCTCAACGCCGAGGCGGCACGCTTGCGAGCCTTCTCGGGGTCCCCAGCATGGGTATAGATGTCAACATCCCCTGCCGGGCGATCGGTCACCTTGTGAGCATGCAACGCCAAGCTGCCACCCAGGACAAAACCCGTGCCGAGGGCCTTCAACGCGATGCGGGCGATCTCCCATTTCTCCGCTTCCCGCTCATGTGCCAGGTGTGCCCGGGCATCCGCCACACGCGCGGACGCGGCGGCGACCGCGCTGCCGTCAGCGTGGGAGGAGGACTCCACTCCGGCGGCGTGCGCCGCCTCGGCGGCAGCCAACGTGCCCTCCGCTTCGAACACGGCACGCTCTGCGTCCTTGAGCGCCTGGTGAGCCTCGCCCTCCTCCCACAACTCGACTAGGTCGGCGGCCTTGCCTTTCCCCTTGTCCGTTGCTGTGGTCGCCCCCGCCTCCGTCTCCACGGCCGTCGGCGGGCGCTGCGGGTCGTCGGAGAGCAGCGCGCCGAGGGATTGCACGGCCCCGTTGAGTTCGCCGTCCGGGCCCACTTCGGCCCACATCAGCGTGGTGGCCGGGTCCCGGTCCTCCGCCACCGGCACGATGACCGGCGCGTCCAGGGCCTCGGCCGGCACTTCCGGCAGCGTGAGCTCGGTGATCCCATGATTGTCCGGGACCCCCGGCTCGCTCCCGGTCACGGCGTCCAACTGCCGTCCGGGCGCCTGGGGCATCTGGGTGGACAGCAGTGTCGGACTACCACCGCGCCTCCGGATGACCTGGCCGGTCTGCAGGATGTCAGCGATGCCCTGCGCCATCAGCCGCAGATGGGCGAAGCGCAGGTCGGCCGGCAGCTGCTGGTACGCGCTGGCAATCTCCTCAGCGCCGGCCACCCGGACGTCCCCGCGGTTGTGCAGATGGAGGTTGACCTCATTGAGGAGATCGGCGAGGTTCGGCGGCGGCGCCCCGACGCTGCTCCCGGTGAGGACGCCGGCTGCGCGTTGTGGCCCGTTGACCGGTCCGTCCACTTCCTCGACCACCGGAAGCGGCTCGCTCCCGGTCACGGCGTCCAACTGCCGTTCGACCTCGCTCAGGTGTGCCAGGGCATCCGCGACACGCACGGACGCGGCGGTGACCGCGCTGCCGTCGGCGTGGTCGGAGGACTCCACTCCGGCGGCGTGCGCCGCCTCGGCGTCCGCCAACATGTCCTGCGCTGCGAACACGGCACGCTCTGCGTCCGCGTACGCCTGCCGGGCCTCGGCCTCATCCCCCCACTCGACCACCGGAAGCGGCCCGGGCTGCGGTTCCGTGCCCGCCTCGAGGTCGGCGGCCTTGCCTTTCCCCTTGTCCGGTGCTGTGGTCGCCTCCGTCTTCACAGCCGTCGGCGGGCGCTGCGGGTCGTCGGAGAGCAGCGCGCCAAGGGAGTGCGCGGCCCCGTTGAGTTCGCCGTCCGGGCCCACTTCGACCCACATCAGCGTGGTGGCCGGGTCCCAGTCGGCGGCCACCGGCACGATGACCGGCACGCCCAGGGCCTCGGCCAGCACTTCCGGCAGCGTGAGCTCGGTGATCCCATGGTCTTCTGGGACCCCTGGGGCGGCCGGGGTCAGCGGGACGGGGAGGACCACCGGCCGGCCCGGGAGCCAGCCCATGTTCTCCTGCAGGAAGTCCGGCAGGCCGGTCAACGGCACGGTGTGCGCGCCGAGTTGCACGGTGTCCTGAGCCGGGTCGTACGTCGCCCCGTACAGCACTGGCGGCACCTCGCCGCCCGGCTGCACGGACCCCGGCAGGATCTGCCCGGCCAGCACCTGACCGGACAGGACGCCGTGCCGGAGGATCTCCGCGGCGACCAAGTGCTGCGCACGAACCATCGCCGGGTGGATCACCACGCCGGGGCGGCTCTCCGGCCGCGGTACGAGCGGGGCGATACCGCGCGGGTCGACGCCCGGCAGCACCTGGTGGGCGCGGACGGTGAGGATCGTCGAGGCGTTCGCCAGGGCGGAGTTGGCCGTGGCGGGGTCGAGGTCCGGGTTGGTGAGGACCGTGTGCGCCGCGTCGGGGTCCCAGCGGAGGTCTTGCGGCCGGGTCGGCGGCGAAGTGAGGGCGGCGCTCTGGTTGTCCGCGCCGGGTCGCGAGGCGTCGGGGTGAATGTCTGCCCCGGGACGCGGGGTGCCGGACTGGCCGTCCGCAGCGGGACGCTCGGTACCCGCCTCCGCACCGGCCACGTCGGCCGGACGCTGCGACACCGACGTCGTCCCCGAACCGGAGTCGGGGTGCTCGACCTGGGTGGCCGAGCCGTTGCCGCCCCTGTTCATCGTCGTTCCGGCGCCCTCGGGCGAGCCCGGGCCACCGATCCCGCCACCCGATCCGCCCGCCGGCAGATCGTTGATCGTCATGCTGGGCTCCGTACGGGCCGGCCAGATCCGGCCAGGAGAACCGCCCGCAGGCCTCGCGGCACCCGACTGCGGGCGGGAGACGGGCGTTTCGACACCCAGCCGCCCGCCCGTGCCCGGAGACGAACTGCCGCCCGCGGTAACCGACTCTGCGTTGCCGACCCCGCTGACGGTGGCGCGGCAGCGCACGTCGACCCGGCGGATCTCACCGGAACGCAGGCGGAGGTGAGCCATCTGGCCCTCCTTCGCGATCAGCCGTGCGGAGGCACCGGCGGAGCGGGCGGCCTGGGCACCGCCACCGGGACGGAGCTCGATCGCGTGGATCGTGGTACCGAGCGGGATGTCGCGGAGGGCCAGGATGTTGCCCGGCTTGATGTCGGCCCCGGCGCTGTTCGCCCCGTCGGGCACCGGGCGCCCGGACGTGTTCGGCCCGGTGTGCTGAGGCAACGGGGAATCCGGCATGGACTCGCCCGGCCCCGGCCGCGCCTCGGAGTTGGGGGTATTCGCCGTGGGCTGCGACGTGTCCGGGGTGTTGGCACCGTCCTGAGGCCTGGCGGTGGTAGTGGCGGGGTGCTCGACCTGGGTGGCCGAGCCGTTGCCGCCCCTGTTCATCGTCGTCCCGGCGCCCTCGGGCGAGCCCGGGCCACCGATCCCGCCACCCGATCCGCCCGCCGGCAGATCGTTGATCGTCATGCTGGGCTCCGTACGGGACGGCCAAATCCGGCCAGGAGAACCGCCCGCAGGCCTCGCGGCACCCGACTGGGCCACGGGGTCGATGCCGTTCGGCACGCCACCCAGCCTTTCACCGCCACCCGGAAACGGATTGGCCGTCGAGCCGCCCGCGCCCGCGTCCGGACGGCTCGACCCGCCCGCCGGCAGATCGTTGATCGTCATGCTGGGCTCCGTACGGGCCGGCCAAATCCGACCAGGAGAACCGCCCGCAGGCCTCGCGGCACCCGACTGGGCCACGGGGTCGATGCCGTTCGGCACGCCACCCAGCCTTTCACCGCCACCCGGAAACGGATTGGCCGTCGAGCCGCCCGCGCCCGCGTCCGGACGGCTCGACCCGCCCATCGGCAGATCGTTGATAC
>NZ_JBJDQK010000001.1:984062-1003442 GCF_044903445.1 Streptomyces sp. NPDC019890
GTTGCCGTTCGGCACGCCACCCAGCCTTTCACCGCCACCCGGAAACGGATTGGCCGTCGAGCCGCCCGCGCCCGCGTCCGGACGGCTCGACCCGCCCATCGGCAGATCGTTGATCGTCATAGTGCTCGGCTCAGTACGGGACGGCCAAATCCGACCAGGAGAACCGCCCGCAGGCCTCGCGGCACCCGACTGCGGGCGGGAGACGGGCGTTTCGACGCCCAGCCGCCCGCCCGTGCCCGGAGACGAACTGCCGCCCGCGGTGACCGACCCCGCGCTGCCACCGCGGCCCGCCCCGCCGTTCGAGCCCGCCGAAGTGTTCGTGCTGGTGCTCGGAATCCCGGCGTCAGGGCGCGCGCCGCTGGCCGGGTTGTCGGCCGGGCTTCCGCCCACGGTGTGGTTCGCCCCGTCGGGCACCGGACGTCCGGGCCTGTTCGGCCCGGTCTGCTGGGGCACCGGGGAATCCGGCATGGGCTCCCCCGGCCCGGGCCGCACCTGGGAGTTGGAGGTGTTCGCCGTGGGCCGCGACGGGTCCGGGGTGTTGGCACCGGATGCGGGACGGGTCTGCGGGCCCGCCGAACCGGTCGAGTTGGGCGTGGTCGTGTTGGTCGTCGGGGCGCCGTGGACCATTTCGTCGTGGAACCCACCGAACCGCCAGTCCACCGGGACCACTTCAACCGGGTCACCCGGGCTGTTGCTGGCCGAGGCATTCCGCACCGGACCGTTCGTCGGACCCGTCGAGTTCGACACGGACGTGTCCACATGGCCCGTGTTCGCCCCCGGACGCGCAGGACCGCCCGGCACATGCGTGTTCGGCGTGGCCGAGTCCGGCCCACCCACCGCCGGCCCCGGACGCGCCGTCGTACCGCCCCCCGGCGCGGTCTGCGGCGACGGGGTGTCGGCCGGGCGGACGCCCGCGGTGTTGTCCGCCCCGTCGGGCACCGGACGTCCGGGCGTGTTCGGCCCGGTCTGCTGGGGCACCGGGGAATCCGGCATGGGCTCCCCCGGCCCGGGCCGCACCTGGGAGTTGGAGGTGTTCGCCGTGGGCCGCGACGGGTCCGGGGTGTTGGCACCGGATGCGGGACGCGTCTGCGGGCCCGCCGAACCGGTCGAGTTGGGCGTGGCCGTGTCGACATGGTTCGTGTCGGGGGTACGGGTGGGGCCACCGGTCGGCGTGTGCGTTGCCGGTGTCGTCGAATCCGGGCTGTTGCCGACCGAGGCATTCCGCACCGGACCGTTCGTCGGGCCCGTTGTGTTCGGCGCGGACGGCGTATCCACGTTCCCTGTGGTCGGACCCGGACGCGTAGGACCACCTGGAACATGGGTGTTCGGCGTGGCCGAGTCCGGCCCACCCACCGTCGGCCCCGGACGGGCCGTCGTACTACCGCCGGGCACAGTCGAGTTCGGCACCGACGAATCCGGCCCACCCACCGTCAGCCCCGGACGCGCCGTCGTACTACCCCCAGGCACCGTCGAGTTCGGCACCGACGAATCCGGCCCACCCACCGTCAGCCCCGGACGCGCCGTCGTACCGCCCCCCGGCGTGGTCTGCGGCGGCGGGATGTCGGCCGGGCGGACGCCGGTGATCGGGCGGCCGCTGCCGGGGCCGCCGCCCGGGGTCGGGACGGGGGTGGCGGTCTCCGGGGTGACCTGCCCGCTGCCACCGGGGCGGATGCCGCTGGGCGTGGGCGTGTTGGTCTCCGGGGTGCCGTTGACGATGTTTGTGACCGTGTTGGGGGTATCGGTCCTACTGATGCCCGGGCCCAGGGACACCGTCTCCGAGGGGTTGTTGCGCAGCGGCGGAGGCGTGTTGACACCGTCCACCGGAGGGGCGTTGACGGTGTGCGGGGTCGAGTTCTGCGGAACCGGCCTGTTGGTGGGGACATCGACGTTCATCCCGCCGTTCTCGATCGTGGCGGGATTGCCCTTCGGTCCCATACCGTTGGGGCGCCAGTCCGGGCCCATCCAGGCGCCCACGACGGCGCCGAGCCCGACGTTGATGCCCTCCATCTTCCAGTTGATGTGGAATTCGCTGTGCGTGGTCCAGGAGGCGAGGGCCTGCGCGAACACATCGGTGCCCAGCGTGATCGCAGCGCCCAGGATCGCGTTGACCGCGAAGTTGCCGACGGGCGCGAGGGCGCCCATTGAGGAGATGAGGCGGCCGACGACGTTGACGATAAAGGCGATTACCCTGGCGACGACTTGGAACAGAGCAGCGAGCAGCCAGCCGAGGCCCGGGATGGCGAAGCTGAGCACAGCCCCGAAGACGGCGGCGAGGGCGGCCACACCCTCGGCCTTGTTGATCTTCTCTATGGTTCGGTCGATCTGGTTCGCGTATCCCTGCAGCCCCTCGCTGATCCGCCACGCGGTGATGGCCGCCTCGAGAAGCTTGAGGGCGACACCGCCGCCCGGCGCGCCGGCGCCCGCGCCCTGGCTCGAGGCGTAGGCCTCCCGTGCCGCGTCCGAGGCGATGCCGGACCAGGGGATGCTTCGGACCGCCTCGGCCGTGGACAGATACGTCTCGAAGAAGGTGTCGCCCACCCGCATCCAGTGGTCGGCCAACTCACGGATCGGCTGGGAGTCGAATTCTACGGGCATTCTTGGGTCCTTCGGAGCGGCGGGGCGCCCGTGCGTGCGGCGGGGCCGGAGGCAGTGGGGGTGGTGGGTCCGGGGACGGCGCGTACGCTCCGTGGTACTCCGCGCGGCGCACCGAAGGGTGCGCCGCAGCGGAGCCCGCCGCAGGCGTACATGGCGCTAGTCGATCGCCGGATCGAGCACGGTCTGCACGATCGCGGGCTGGATGCGGCGGCCGACCAGCATGCCGCGGCCCGCAGGTCGGCGTGCCGCGCGCTGGTCGCCGATGAGGACGCCCTCGCGGGGGTCGCCGGAGAGGATCAGGCCGCCGGTGCCGAACTCCTGCATCCTGCTGATCAGGGGGTCTGCCATCAGCGCGCGTCCCGCCCCGGTGACCCGGCGGGCGATCACCAGATGGAAGCCGATGTCGGCTGCATGGGTGAGGTAGTCGGCGAGCGGGGCGAGCGGGCCGCGCTGCCCGGCCTGGCCGGCGACCAGGTCGTAGTCGTCGACGACGGCGTACAGCTCGGGCCCGGACCACCAGTCGCGCAGCCGCAGTTCGCGGGAGCTGATCCCCGGGGGCGGCATCCGCTCACTGAGCTTGGCGGTGAGCTGCTCGACATACGCGGCCGCGTGGTCGTTGTTGGCGGCCTGCGCGGCCAGGTACTCGTCGGGCACGGCCTCCAGCAGGGAGCGCCGGTAGTCGAAGACCATGAAGCGGATGTCGTGCTCTGAGTTCCGTTCGGTCACGCGCCGCATCCAGGACCGCAGGAACGAGGTCTTGCCGGAGCCGGAGTCGCCCAGGACCAGGAAGTGCGGGTCCCCAACGGCCAGGTCGATCGAGGCCGGGGCCAGGTCGAACTCCCGTATGCCGACGGGCACCTCGCTCGCGGACCGTGCCTCGACCGCGGCCTGCGCGGCGGTGAGCGCCTCCGCGCCGGTGGCGGTCCCAGCGGCAGCCGCCGCGGCGGCCTTGGCTGCCTCGACCGCGGCCGCCAGCTCGGCGGGGGTGATCAGCTCGGGCAGCACCCGCACCCGTGGGGCGATCGCACCGGTCCACAGGGCCGCGGACTGAGCGATCGCGCTCTGCTGCGCGGCGCCGAGGCCTTCCATGGTCTGCGTCCCGTCGAGCCGGGGCAGCGCGATGTGCATGAGGTCGCCGGGGGGTGCGATACCCCGGCCGGGGACGGCGTTGACCAGCAGCTTGGCGGCCTTGCGGTTGACCTCGGACTCGCCGGTCTCGTTGAGCCGCAGCTCCAGCCGGCCACCGATGGCGTCGCGCAGGTTGGTGCGTATCTCCATCCAGCGGTTGGCGGTGATCAGCAGATGGACGCCCACACCGAGGCCGCGCGTGGCGATGTCGTGCACCTGGCTCTCGGCCTCGTCCACTGCGGCGCGCAGCGCTGCCCAGTTGTCGATGACCAGGACCATGTCCGCCGCGTTCTGCCCGTCGGGCAGGCCGCCCTCGGCGCGTAGCCGGCGGAAGTCGGCGGCGGAGTCGATCCCGAGCCGCTCGAAGAGCCGCTCCCGGTCGATCACGCTTCGCCGTACGACGGCGAGCACCCGGCGTACCTTGGCCTCGTCGTGCCGGGAGGCCACGCCGGAGACATGCGGCGCCTCCTCGAAGGAGCCCAGCGAACCCCCGCCGAAGTCCACACAGGCGAACTGGAGTTCCGCGGGGGTGTGGGTGAGCATCGCGCTGAGCATCGCGGTCCGCAGCGCCATGGACTTGCCGGTCTGCGGGGCGCCGACGATGGCGACATGGCCGTGCGTGCCGCCCAGGTTGACCTGCAGGGTGCGCTGCGCCTGCATCAGCGGCAGGTCCACCACGCCCAGGGGGAACGTGAGCCGGCCGAGCGGGGTGGCGCCCTTGACGGCCTGGAAGCCCCGGTCGGGATCCTCGTCGACCGGGCCCAGCAGTGAGTCGAGCTCGATATGCGGCGGAAGCGGGGGCAGCCACACCTGGTGCACCGGCCGGCCGTACAGCCCCAGCCGCTCCACCACGACCTGCATTTCGGTACGCGCTCCCGCGACCGGCAGCGGCACCGCGACCGGATCCTGCTCCTCGTCCCCGTGGCGGGCCTGCTCGGCGGTGCGCAGCCCGTACGGCACCGGCTCCGGCACGGGGCCGGTGGGTGCCACCTCGGTACCGGCCGCCTGGTAGGTGCCCGAGACATGGGCGACCCGGAAGCGCTCGTAAACCGACTCGTCGACCCTGAGGTACGCCGAGCCGGGGATCGGCGGCAGCTTGTACGCGTCGGCGGTGCCGATGACCGCCTTGGACTCGCCGGCGGAGAAGGTCCGCAGGCAGATCCGGTACGACAGGTGGGACTCCAGGCCGCGCAGCCGGCCCTCGTCCAATCGCTGGGTGGCGAGCAGCAGATGCATGCCCAGCGACCGGCCGACCCGACCGATCTGGACGAACAGCTCGATGAAGTCCGAGCGCTGGGAGAGGAGTTCACCGAACTCGTCGACCACGATCACCAGGTACGGCATCGGCTCGAGCGGCCTGCCGTGCACATCGGTGCCGCCCTGGGCCTGCAGCAGCTGGTACGCCCGTACGGAGTCGACGTTGCCGGCGTCGCGCAGCATCCGCTGGCGGCGCTGCTGTTCGCCGATGAGCGCGGCACGCATCCGGTCGACCAGGGCGAGGTCGTCGGCGAGATTGGTGATCAGACCGGCCACGTGCGGGAGTTCGGTGACCCCCGCGAACGTGGCACCGCCCTTGAAGTCGACCAGGACGAAGCTGAGATGCTCCGGCGAGTGGGTCATGGTCAGGCCGGTGACCAGGGTGCGCAGCAGCTCGCTCTTGCCGGAGCCGGTGGCGCCGACGACCAGCCCGTGCGGGCCGATACCGCCCTGCGCGGACTCCTTGAGGTCCAGCACCAGGTCCTCGCCGGTGCCGGCCACCCCGATCGGGATCCGCAGCAGCGCCTCATCGTCGGGGCGGCGCCAGAACGTGGTGGGGTCCAGCTCGGCGAGGTCGCCGACGCCCAGCATCTGCGGCAGCGAGACCGTACGGGAAAGCACCTGGTCGCGCTCGCCGGACAGCCGCAGCGGCGCCAGGGCGCGCGCGAGCTGTTCGTACAGCGCGGGCTCCGCCTCGTCGGCGACGGCGTCCTGTACCGGGTTGAACAGTCTCGGGTCCCGGCTCTCCAGAGCCAGGCCCCCCGCATCCTCCAGCCGGGCACGGACATCGACCCGGCCCGGCTCCTCGTTCTCCTTGCGCACCAGGCAGACCACATGGATGCCGCTGCTCGGGCCGGCCTCGGTGAGGAGCTCGGCGAGCAGAGGCGTACGGGCCCAGGGGACGTCGGGGCGGTAGCCGTCGAGGACCACGACACAGTGTCGACCCTGGGTGGCCTTGTCGCGTACCGAGGGCAGCATGGTGGCGCGCTCGGCGCGCTCGGCCCGGGCCCGCTCCAGCCTGCGCTCCAGGATGTCGGCTATGCCGTCGAAACGGCGGGCGACGGTCGGCACGATGCCGGCCGGGGAGGCCCCGGCATAGGTGTCGTGGGTGTGTGGCAGCCATTTGGCCCAGTCCCAGGGCGAGTTGTCCTCCTCCTGGCCTTCCCGGCCCGGCTCCTCCGCGGCGAGCACGACCAGCTGGACGTCGTCGGGGGCGTGCAGCACGGCGAGTTGGAGCAGCAGTGCCGCGGCGGTGGCCCGGGTGCGCTCGGGGGTGCCCAGCAGGCTGACCACTCCGCTGCCGGCCAGGTCGATCCAGGCCGGCTGCAGCCCGACCGTCGCGTAGTCGCGGGCAAGCTTCTCCGAGGCACGCTGGGACAGCGGCTCGTACTCGGCGGTCGGATCGGACCTGTTGCTCTGCACCAGCTGCAACTGCGGGACGCCGCGGCCCAGTCCGAGCCGCACCTTCAGGAAGTCGGCGTCGGTCGGGCGGCGTTCCCAGACCCGGCGGCGACCGACCGCGATGGACCACAGCCGGCGCGGGCCGGGGTGCAGAAAGGCCCCGACCGCGCGCTGGGTCGCCGCCGAGGCGCGGGCCTGGGCGCGGATGCCGGAGAGGTACTCGACGTAGCGGTCCCGCTGGCGCAGTCGCTGCCGCCGGGTGGTGGAGCGGGACTGCCAGCGGACGTAGAGCGTGATGGCCACGGACAGCACAACGAAGGACACCCCGAGAATGATCATCCACGGTCGGCCGAAGGTGACCATGTACGCGGCCATGCTCACGCTGCTGAGCAGCGGCAGCAGGATGATCAGCCAGTTCGCGGCCTGGCTGTTGTTGGGCTTCTGGGGCGGGGGTGCCAGAGAGACCTTGTTCTCCGCCAACGACGGCGGAAAGGTCCGGGCGGGGCGGTGGAAGGCGGTACGCGTCATGTCGGTCCGCCGCTCACCAGTCCGCGCTGACGGCGGTGACGTCGAAGTTCATCATGTCCTGCGGCGCGGAGCCGGGCGTGGCGCCGCCGTCGCCGGGCGAGTCGACGTCTTGGAGGAACTTCTGGAACATCTCGGCGAGTGCGACCTCGGTCTGCGCGTTGCCCGCGGCGACCGCCATCACTCCGGCGGCCATCACGTTGAGCACCCCGCTCTCCGGTGCGTCCTCGGTGCCGAACAGCCCGCGCATGGTGGACGTCCACTGGTTGTTCATCCTGTCCACCTCCTCCTGGGTCTTGCCCGCCCAGCCCAGCGCAAGGCCCGACAGGGTGCTGTTGATCGCGCCGATGGTGTCCGCGACCTCTTTCGCGTGCGCCAGCAGCTTCTGCGAGCTGTCGGAGAGCCCTGTCGGGTCGATGTAGAGGGAGGAGACGTCGTAGTCGGCAAGCTCAGGCATGCAGGGCTCCGCGGTCGGGGCAGCAACTCCGCCGGGTGGAGGCTGCGAACGAGGGGGATGGGAAGGGGCTGCCCGGGCCGTCACGGATGCGGACGGAGGGCGGTGCGCGTCAGGTCATGTTGTTGTAGTTGGCCGTTTCCATCTCGTGGTAGTTGTCGTACGCCACCTGCATCCGGCGTACGACTTCCTCCAGCAGGTCGTGCAGTTCGGTCTGCGAGCGCGCGAACCACCGCTGTACCTCTTCCAGGGTGGCCGAGGAGGGGGTCTGCCATTCGGCGCCGACCGTCTCGAACTCGCCGGCGAGCCTGCTCATGGTCGACGCGATGTGGCCCGACTGGCCTCTGACCGTTCCGATGGCTTCCTTCAGATGACCCAGGTTCACCCTGAAATCCGACCACGACATATCGGGCATAGTTCGACCCTTTCGTCACACCTCGCGAGCAGATCAACATGCTTGGAAAGCCCGGCGGTCAGGGCCGCCGGACCCGTAAACCGTACGCCCGGACTTTACCAGACAACGAATGCATGAAAAAGGCCAGCTGCGACCAGTGATGAGCCGGTCACACACAACTCATTGACACAGTTTTTGTCCTGGCGGCCGCACTTGGATTACGCTGCTGCGCTATCCTCGGCATACGGTCCCACAACTGTGACCCGAGCCGTAGGGCGAGAGGTGGCCATGCCGAACGAAGGCAATATCACGCACTCACAGTACGACCACTGGATACCCCAACCCAACTCTTCTGAGCCCGAACCGGACGGCGCCGACCCGGACCGCGGAAAAGACCTTGGCTATCTGGTGCCGAATCTCAGCGTCAGCTGGACGGTAATGCCGAGCTTCAACAATCCGCCCCCGGCGACAGAACCGCAGGGGGACGAGGAGTCCAGCACCGACGTGCCCGCGACTCCGCCCATCAGGGTGGACCTCTCAGGCGTGCGCGCCACCGAGATCGCCCTGCTCAGAGCGGCGCAGACAGCGGTCGACGCCTACCAGGGGCTGCGGGAGCACGTGCTGTCGGTGCAGGACGATGTGTTCGGTCAGCACGACACGGACCTGGAGAAGGACCCGATCGGTTACGGCACTTCTGTGCAGGAGAACCCCGGCGAGATCCAGCCCATCGCCTGGAATTTCGCGGCGTCCATGAATCCGGCAATGGAAAAGGCGTTGTTCTTCATGGGAACAACCATGGAACTGGTCGGCGAGTACATCGCGCTTGTGAACAGGACCGGACAGACCTATTCCGAAGTCGACCGCAATTCGCGTTTCCCGACCGAAGGCACCTCCAATGAGGTTGTGACCTGACCGGGGCCAACGATTTCCGCTTCGGCCACGCCGTACCGACCCAGCCGGGCACCGATCTCTGCCCCGGCCCCTGACGGATATTCCGAGTCACGATCCGCCGACGGTTTCCTCTCCTGCCGTCGGCGGACGTGTTTCTTTCATTGCGTGGAATCCGGGAATATCAGACCGCAGTCCTCGGCGGCAGATCCTGAGGCCGCACGATCGTCAGATCGTCGGTGCCGGGATCCAGTAGTTCGGCGACCCGCTGGGCGTGCTGCTCGGTCATCCGCTGGAACACCTGACGGGCCGTCCGGCCGTTGCCGAAGTGCTCGGTGCGCTCGATCCCGTCGAAGTACTCCACCAGCGCGGCCAGCGTCTCGTCCGGCACCTGGTACTGGTGCCGGGCCGCCTGGTAGCGGACGATCTCCACCAGCTCGTCGGAGGAGTAGTCGTCGAAGGTGAGCGTCCGGGTGAACCGGGAGGCGAGGCCCGGATTGGAGTCGATGAAGCGCTGCATGTCAGTGGGGTAGCCGGCGGCGATCACCACGACCTCGTCGCGGTGATCCTCCATCAGCTTCACCAGCGTCGCGATCGCCTCGTGGCCGAAGTCGGTCGACTGCGCGTATGGCACCAGGGCGTACGCCTCGTCGATGAACAGGACTCCGCCCAGCGCCCGCCGGAAGATGGCGGTGGTCTTCGGCGCGGTGTGGCCGACATACTCGCCGACCAGCGAACCACGGTCGGCCTCCACCAGGTGGCCGCGGGCCAGCAGTCCGAGCGCGGCCAGCAGCCGTCCGTACAGCCGGGCCACCGTGGTCTTGCCGGTGCCCGGGTTGCCGGCGAACACCAGATGGCGGCTGAGCGGCGGGGGCTGCAGCCCGGCCTCCTGGCGCCGCTTGACCATCTGCATCACCTTGGCCAGCGAGCCGACCTCCTGCTTGACCCGGTCCAGGCCGACCAACGCCTCCAACTCGGCCAGCAGTTCCGGAAGCTGATCCTCGGTGACGCCCTCCTCGGCCCCATTCTTCTCCGAACTCCCCTGATCGGAGGCCAACTTCCGCCGCACCGGGCCGCCGCCGGCCACCGCCACTGCACCCGCGGACGGCTCCTCCTCCGCCTGCGGCAGGGTGCTGACCGACACATCGCGCACCCAGCAGTCCTCGAACACGGCCTCCGCGTCCTCGGCGGCCGACAGGTCCTCCTGGACGTCGTGCACCAGCAGTCGGCGCAGCACCGGCGCCGACTTGGGCCCTGTATAGACGGCGGGGAAGGCTGAGCCGGAGATCTCGCAGTCCTCCAGGATGCCCGCGCCGCCCTCGTGCACGTACACCCCGTTCTTGCCGGCGCCGGTGACGGTGACCGCGCGGATCCGGGGCGCGGATCCGGTCCACAGCACCAGCCCGCTGCCCTGCGTGTCGGAGATCTCCATCTCTTCGATCCATGCCTGGCTCCGCTCCTCCAGGAACACCCCGGCCGATCCGGTGCCGGCCACCTGTCCGCCCCGGATCAGCGCCGCCGTATCGGCCGCCACCTCGATCCCGGTCCGCCGGATCGCCCGGAACTCGCAGCCGTCCAGCAGCGGCCGGTGCCGGGTATCGAGCCGCACCCCGGTCTCCGCCTCGCTGATCACACAGTCGCGCAGCACCGCGTCGGCCCCGTCCACCAGGACCCCGGCCAGCTTGGTGCGCTCGATCCGGGTGCGCTCGGCCAGCAGGTCGGCGCCCCCGCTGAGCCGGATGCCGTGCTGGGCGCTGTCTGCCACCGTGCAGTCCACCAGCACCGCGCGGGCGTTGCCGGCGAGTTGCACCGCGGAGTGGCCGGTCGCCGCGACCTGGCAGTCGGCCAGCTCCAGCACGGCGTCCCCTTGGGCGAGCAGTCCGCCGGTGCCGGTACGGGAGAACACCCCGTTGCGCGCGCGGACTTGGGCGCTCTCGGCGACCGTGACCGCGGTGTCGGGCACATCGACGATACGGACCGACTCCAGCTCGACCCGCGCGGTGCCGTACGCGAACAACCCCGCGCCGTGCGCCTCCCGCACATCGCAGTCCCGCAGCAGGACTCGGCTGCCGCCGGAGACCAGCACGCCCTCGGCCTGGGTACGGAAGATCTCGCACTTGTCCAGCCGGATCCGGCGCTCGTCCTGCCCGGCAGATGCACCTTCGCCGCCCGCCTCAGGACCCGCCTCCTCGGGCTGGGCCTGGTGCAGCGGCTGCGGCGCGGGCCGGCCCGGCGCGTCCTCGATCCGTACGCCCTGGGCCCTGGTGTCGTGCAGCCGGCAGCCGCGCAGCAGCGGTTGCGCGGGCGCGTACACCAGCAGCGCGGCATCGCCGGTGTGGGCCAGCTCGCAGTCGTCGAAGGTGGCGCTGCTCGTGCCGCCGAGCAGCACCCCGCAGTCCGTGGTGCGCTGCACCCGGGTACGGCGCAGATCCGCCCGGGCCGTGTCGACCAGGGTGAGCCCGTAGCCGTCGACCGAGCGGATCGTGCAGTCCTCGAAGCTGCCGCGTGCGGTCCCGGTGACATGCACCCCGGCTCGCTTCGCACCATGCACCGTGCAGCCGCGCACCTGCGCCGTGCTGTCCCGGGCCAGCTCCAGTCGCCCGCCCGACAGTTCGCAGCTTTCCAACTCCAGCGAGCCGCCCCGGGCCAGCACCACCGGCTCGGCCGCGTCGCTGCCCTCGAACTCCAGCTCGCGCAGCACGACATGGCCCGCCGAGACGCTGACGCCCGGACCGTGCGCCGCGGTGATCCGTACCGTCCCACGGCCCTTCTCGGCCACCACGGTGATATCACGGTCCAGGACCAGGGACTCCTTGTAGGAGCCGGGCTGGATCGAGACCACCGCGCCGTCGTCCGCCGCGCGGATCGCCGCCCCGATGGTCCGGTGGGTCCCCCAGCCGCGGGCGGCGACGCGCTGCAGTTCGGGCGTCACATCGACTCACCCATCTCCATCAGCCTGCCGAACACCCCGAAGACACCGACCGCCAGCAGTACGGCCGCGAGCGCCAGCGTCGAGGACAGCCCACTGATCCAGGCGGGCCGCTCACCGATCGGCTCGCCCTCGGGGAAGGCCCGGATCAGGCCGGCGCCGAGCATCACCGCGCCCGCCAGCAGACCGGCCAGCGGCCCCGCCCAGTCGGGCGCGCCGAGCTCGCCGGGGGCGCTGATGGCGACAGCGAGCAGGCCAGTCGTACCGGCGACGACCGTCGGCAACACCGCAGCAGTGATCTTCAACTGGCCCGCGCGCAGCAGCAGTGCACCGCTCACGCACACCGCCAGGACCAGGCCGTACGCGTCGTCAGAGGTGGCAAGCAGCACCAGTGCGGGGATCAGCGCGGCGGAGAGCAGCTGGGTGAGCCCGGCCAGTACCCGGCGGCCCCTGCGGACCAGCTCGGGGATGGCCTCGCCGGTCGCGCTGCCCTCCCCCGGCGGAGCGGACAGCGCGACGAGGTGCCCGGAGAGCATCGGCACCACGCCCAGCGAGCCCATCGCCAGCACCGCGACAACCGCGGCGCTCTCGGCGCCGCTTGCGCCGAAGCCGGACAGCAGGCCCGCGGTGGGCAGCAGCACCCCGCTCACCACCAGCGTGGTAAGGGTGATCACATGGTTGACGGCGAGCCGGGCCGCGAGGGCGCCCGCCAGCGCCCCCACGGACCCCGCGATGACCGTCCTGGCAGTGGTGTCCAGCACGGTGGGGAGCAGGACCGCGCTGATGGCGAGGAGCGGCACGGCCGACAGGGCCATCCCGAGCCGCACCGGCAGGGCCAGCGGCCAGGTGCGGCGGGTGGCGTGCCAGGCGAGCATGGCCAGGCCGAACCCGGCCAGCAGCGCCGCCAACCCGACCAAGGGGAAGCGGGGGCTGTCCACGGCCAGCCCCACGAAAAAGCCGAGGGCACCGGCCATCCCGCCGAGGCCGAGGAAGAGCAGGGTCAGCGCGCGGTGCCGCGTGTCCCAGCGCAGCCCCTCCTCGTTGGCCTCACCGACGAGTTCGTCGAGGTCGGTGATGAGCGGCTCGTCGAACTCACCCGCCGCCACGTCCCGCAGATACAGCGTGGCACCGTCCGCGACCCCGGACTCGGTCAGGGACGCGCCCGGGGAAAGCGGCTTGGCACCGGGCAGAGCCAGGGACCAGACCGCGGGGAAGGTCTCGTCTTCTTCCTCCTGGCCGGTGAGCCGCAGCAAAGTCGGGGTGTACTCGGCGATGGCCGCCCGGGCGGGTACCGCCAGGTCTACCCGCCGCCGGGTGCCCACCACCGTGATCCGGCACCGTTCGTCGTCCACTTGGGCTGTCCTTGGAGTCGTGGGGTGGAAGGGCGAGGTGAGGAGGGGCCTCGGTCGGCGATGGTTGCGGCTAGTTGTTCCAGGTCTGGATGTTGGACAGCTCGGCGTCCGCACTGTTCTGGTAGCTGATGTTCAGCGCTCGGGCGATCTCGCCGAGGATGCCCACCTGCGGGTCGAGCAGACCGGTGGCGGCCTGGTCCCACGCAATCTGCTGCTCGTGGTAGTAGCCGGAGGCGCCGCTCCGGGTCCAGGAGTCGGCGAGCGGGATGAGCCGCCGCTTCAGCTCGTTGAGCCGGTCGATGCAGTCGTCGGCGCGGTTGACGATGGTCGGCCCAGCATCGGCGAGGCCGGTGGTGACAAGGATCGGAATGCTGTCGGGGCTGGGCACAGGGTGGCTCCTTGGGGACTGTCGCGAACCGACGCGACCGAGGCTTGCGTTGTCGTACCTCGGCCGGTCCTGGGCCGCGGGCTCAGATCAGAGGGGTCGAAGGTGCCGAGGCCACCGCCTCGGGACGTGAGACTCG
The DNA here is from genome assembly GCF_044903445.1 of Streptomyces sp. NPDC019890. Taxonomy (NCBI): domain Bacteria; kingdom Bacillati; phylum Actinomycetota; class Actinomycetes; order Kitasatosporales; family Streptomycetaceae; genus Streptomyces; species Streptomyces sp. NPDC019890. The sequence continues at coordinate 997,510 of NZ_JBJDQK010000001.1, forward strand.
GGGAGACCGCGCTCGGGGCGGCGGCCATGGCGCGTGGCCGCTTTGGGGCGGGTGCCGGGGAGCGGACCTCAGACGAGGTTGGCGGTCGGCAGGTTGGTCTTGATCGAAGCCATGTTCTGGTGGTTGGCGACCTCGGAGTTGTCGTAGTTGTGGTAGTTGCCCATCAGCCCGTCGCCGATGGCCGTGAGCGCCTCGTTGAGCCGGGCGGAGTGGGTGCCCCACAGCACCATCAGGTCCTGGAACTCGTTGGCCGCCAGGCCCTGCCACTCGTTCTGGAGGGCGGTCACATAGGTCCGCAGCTCCTGCAGCCACACCGCGACGTCGTGCGCGGTCAGATGCGTGTCACTGGCGGCCGCCTGCAGGTCGAACAGCGTGACGTTGTACTCGACACCGCCGACCGTCGTGTGGGGAGTAGGGGTGGACACGAATCAATCCTCCTGGCACATCGTGGTCTGCTACCGAACCGAGTCCGAACGCGCGGAAGTTACTGCGCGTTGTTCTGTCTGGCCGTCCCGCGCCTGAACTCCAGCTCGACCGCGTGGACGAGGACGCGACGACTGGGGCCCCGCCGGGGCGCTTCTCTCACTGCCGCAGGCGGACAGCAGAGGCATGCTCGCAGCGGTGAGCTTGGCGAGCGTGACAGCACGTTGCTCTGGCATCGGGGAACTCCCGGGAGGGATGACTCAGGTTGCTGCGCGGCCTCCGAAGTGAAGCCGACAACCCCTGCTACGGAGCAGGCCCCGGCGGGGTTCTCCCTCAACGGGCCCGATATACAACCGTGACATCCCCTGCACCCGCCGCAGTCCTTGGGCCTCGCCTCCGCACATACGGAGGGGGCCGAAGAACGCGTGGCGGAGAACGAGGGCACCGAACCGCTCATCGCCAACCGGACGCGTGCCGGGGCCCGGGCGCCCGCGGTCCCCTTCCGCCCTCCGTCCGCCATGGACGAACGCGCAGGTTATCCCGACGCTCTCCCGACGGAGCAGGTGCCACCCCATGGACCAGCCCCTCCTCATCGACCTCACCGGAAGCGACATCCAGCCGAAGCCGCCCGCCTTTGAATCCCAGGGCGACTGGGAAAAGTAACGAACGCGGGATGACAACACGGCCGCCACCGGCGGCACTCCGGTCGAGTCAACTTCTACGGCTGGTGCTACCGGTCGGCGTTGTATCCCCTCATGGAGCGCATCAGCACCTACGTGGCGAGATGCATCCACTGAAAGTACAAACGGCTGGCGGGCCTGAGGAAGCCGTCGAGTGCATGCCAGGGGATCGCCAAGAGGTCCCCCCGCCTCTCCGGGTCACAGCAAGACCGGTGTTCGCAGCACCAGCCGGAGAGCGGGTCGCCGAGCTGAAGCAGGAACGCGAGATTCTCGGCCACAGCTGAACCGCCGGGCCCGGGTCGATCGGAGACCGAGCGGTCTCAGTGCGACTCGAGTCGAGTGCGCCGGGCGTAGGCACGGGCTGCGCGGACGCGATCGCCGCAACGGGTGGAGCACCATTGGCGGCGGCCGTGGCGCAGCAGGTAGCGGGTGCAGGGGCTGGAGCCGCAGGCGGCGAGGCGTTCTGCGTCGGGGCCGGTGAGCAGGTCGGCGGCGTTGTCGGCGAGGGCGGCCAGGGCGTGGTCGACGATCTGAGTGATCGGGTGCGAGTCGGCCCGGAACAGGCCGCGGGTGGGGTCCCAGTGCAGCAGGGCGGCCGCGGGAGCCCTGGAAAGTGCGCCGTTGACGGCGGCGAGAGCGCTCGGCGGGGCGGGGCGCCCGTCCACCCGGGAGGCGAGCAGCGCCCGGATCTGCTCACGCAGCGTCCGCAACTGCGCCGCGCACGTCTCCTGCAGTCCGGCGCCGACCGGGGCGAGGTCGTGTTCGGTGAGCCACTGGTTCGTGGCGGCGGGGGTGCCGAGGAGGTCGAGGAACTGGCCGCCGGGCAGAGCGACGGCGCTGTTGGCGAAGTCGAGGGCGCGGTACTGCTCTGCGCCCGGTGCGGGCGGAAGTACGGGCTCGGCGGCCATGGTCTCCTCCATGCCTCTCATGTTACGGCTTGCATTCATCCGTGAGAAGCCAGTAGCGTCTCTCACGGATAAACCGCTACCCATCCGTGAGGTTCTTGTATGTCTGCTACCGGCACGCCCTCTGAGCAGATCCCCGTCCGCGTCTTCGGCGGCCCGACCGCGCTCATCGAGTACGGCGGGCTGAGGTTCCTGACCGACCCCACCTTCGACACCCCCGGCGACTACCCCATCGGACCCGGCCTGGTCCTGACCAAGACCGCGCCTTCTTCCGCCGCGCCCGAGGACCTCGGCCGCATCGATGTGGTCCTGCTCTCCCACGACGAGCACCCCGACAACCTCGATCACTCCGGCCGGGCCCTCCTGGCCGACGTGCCCGTCACCCTCACCACCCCCAGCGGCGCGGGCCGCCTGGGCGCAGACGCCAAGGGCCTTGAGGACTGGGAGTCCGTCACGCTGGACCGTCCCGACGGCGGCACCGTGACCGTGACGGGCGTGCCCGCCATCCACGGCCCTGGGGCGCGCGAGGAGGTCGAACCGATAGCGGGCGAGGTCGTGGGCTTCGTCCTCACCGCACCCGACCTGGCCACGGTGTACGTCAGCGGCGACAACGCCTCGCTCGCCCTGGTCAAGGAGATCGCCGAGCGGTTCGGCCCGGTCGACACCGCCGTTCTCTTCGCAGGTGCTCCGCGCCTGCCCATCTTCGACTCGACGGTGGTACTCGACAGCGCCCAGGCCGCCGAGGCCGCTCAGCTCCTCGGGGCGCGCCGGGTCGTCCCCGTCCACTTCGACAGTTGGGCCCATTTCACTGAAGGCCGCGGCGACCTGGTGGCCGCCTTCACCGCCGCGGGACTGGCCGACCGCCTTCAGCTGAACTGAGCGAACCCGGCCCGCACCGCGGCATCAGGTCTGTCACTCCTGTCGACCTCCTTGATGGATCGCCCTCACGGCCCCGCGGAGTTCCGCCACCCCGGCGGAATTCCGCGGGGCCGGAATGCTCTATGCGGCGGCGTGTACCCGGGAAGCGGACTGTTCGCGCACGACATCGAGCTGCTGGAGGAGAGCTGTCGTTTGGTGTCCCCTGGTCTGTTCAAACTGGGGCTGCTGGTGGTGGTAGTCCGCGCGGAAGGTGTCCCGCAGCCGCTCGGCCTCGGCTTCGATTGCGTGGCGTGGGCGGTCGGCGCGCTCGCAGTCGGCTGCGGGTGAGTCTGGCGGCGTCGGCCGGGGTGGGTGTGGCGAGAAGAGCCACGCGAGCGCGCCGCGCACAGGTTCGCCGGGTTGGCGGTTGGGGCGGGTGGATGGGCGGTGACGTTTCCTCCGATCGCCGGCGCAGTACCGCAACGCCCCGCCCGCAGCAGCGATCGCGAGGCTGGACGACTGGCCAGCGGTTCCCTTCCGTCTTCCGGCCGGCTCGGACGAACGCGCAGGTTCTCCGGACGTTTGATCATGGTCTGCCCGGTCGGCCGCTCGTAGCGTGGCAGGCAGCCGTGCGGACGGCCGCAGCGCCGTCCACGACCAGAGCACGGATCATCGGAAGGCGGAACATGCAGTACGAACAACTGGGCGCCACGGGGGTTTTCGTGTCCCGGATCGCTTTGGGCACGATGACGTTCGGCGGGGCGGGGACGCCGCCGTGGAGCCTCGTGGGCGGTCTGGAGGAGAAGGCCGCGGACGAGCTTGTGGGTCTGGCTCTGGATGCGGGTGTCAATCTCATCGACACCGCCGACATGTACGCGGGGGGCGAGTGCGAGGAGATCCTCGGCCGGGTGCTGGGCTCGAGACGCAGAGGCGTGCTGCTTGCCACCAAGCTCTTCGCCCGCATGGGCGGCGGCCCCAACGAGGTCGGTCTGTCCCGGCTGTGGGTCACCCGGGCGCTGGAGGACAGCCTGCGCCGGCTGCGTACCGACCATGTCGACCTGTACCAGATCCACAGTTTCGATCCGCTGACCCCGGTGGAGGAGACGCTGGCCGCACTGGACGACGCCGTCCGGCAGGGCAAGATCCGCTACATCGGCGCGTCCAACCTGGCCGCGTGGCAGATGATGAAGTTCCTCGGCGCCTCGCAGTCGCGCGCTCTGGAGCGCTTCGTGTCCCAGCAGGTGTACTACTCGCTGACCGGACGGGACATCGAGCGGGAGATCCTGCCGATGGCTGCGGATCAGCAGCTCGCCACGCTGGTGTGGAGCCCGCTCGCCGGCGGGTTCCTGTCCGGCAAGTTCGACCGCAACGGCACCAGCGACGACACCGCGCGCCGCGCCCTCGCCGACTTCCCGCCCGTGGACCGGGAACGCGGCTGGGACATCGTGGACGCGCTGCGCGTCGTCGCCGCACGCCACGGCGTCGGTGTGGCCCGCGTCGCCCTCGCCTGGGTACTGGCCCGACCCGGGATCACGAGCGTGATCGTCGGCGCGAAGCGCCCCGACCAGCTCACCGAAAACCTGGCCGCCGTCGACCTCGTACTCACCGACGAGGACCTGGCAGACCTGGACGCGGCCAGCGCCCTCCCGGTCCCCTACCCCGACTGGGGTCAGGGCGCGCCCGCCGACCGCCTGCCGCTGCACTCCTGACCCGACACCGACGCGACCGGGACACATCGGCAGCCGGCCGCACCCCGGTTGAGCACCCATCGTTCGCGCTGCGAGCACGGTCGTGGCCGGGCGACGCGAGGTGGCCGTGCCTGCCGGAGCCGGGACGGCACGGCTTAACTGACTGTGTATCAGAAAGCAATGGTGCGTCAATCGCCGGTCAGGAGCATGCGAGACGTCCCCGGCGTCCCGACGCAGACACCGAACCGAGAGACGTTTCGCGGGGGTGTCATACCCGTACACCGACCCACGGCCGTTCCAGCCGTCAGCGATCACCACATGCGGCCCGGGCCACGGCTCCAGAGCAGGCAACTGCTCACCGCACCCTCGCATTCAACCGTTCAACCACCTTCCGAGGATCCTTGATGACCCTGGTACCGGCAGCGCGCTCACGCAACAGCTCATCGGCCCCCAATCTCCGAGCGCTGACCCGGGCGCGAGCCATGCCCGACCCAGTGCCGAAGGTCCCTGACGTGTCGCCGTGCTTTGCACGGCGCCACCTCTCGTGCCGGTAAGCCGCGGGCTTCGCGTACCCGCACACCCTCTCTTCGCACCACCCACCGCACACTGCCCCGGAGGAGAAAGAGCATGAGCCGCAGCGACGTCCTGGTAGACGCCGACTGGGTCGAGGCCCACATCGATGACCCGAAGGTCGTCATCGTCGAGGTCGACGAAGACACCTCCGCGTACGACAAGAACCACATCAAGAACGCTGTACGGATCGACTGGAAGCAGGACCTCCAGGACCCGGTCCGGCGTGACTTCGTCGACCAGGAGGGCTTCGAGAAGCTCCTCTCCGCGAAGGGCATCGCCAACGACGACACCGTCGTCCTCTACGGCGGCAACAACAACTGGTTCGCCTCGTACGCGTACTGGTACTTCAAGCTCTACGGCCACGACAGCGTCAAGCTTCTCGACGGCGGCCGCAAGAAGTGGGAGCTCGACTCCCGCGACCTGGTCGACGGCTCCGAGGTTCCCAGCCGCCCGGCCACCGAGTACAAGGCGAAGGCCCAGGACACCTCGATCCGCGCCTTCCGCGACGACGCCGTCGCCGCGATCGGCAACGAGAACCTGGTGGACGTGCGCTCCCCCGCCGAGTTCAGCGGCAAGCTGCTCGCCCCGGCGCACCTCCCGCAGGAGCAGTCGCAGCGCCCGGGCCACATCCCGAGCGCCCGCAACATCCCGTGGTCCATGAACGCCAACGACGACGGCACCTTCAAGTCGGACGACGAGCTCAAGGAGCTCTACGCCGAGGAGCAGGTCGACCTGGCGAAGGACACCATCGCGTACTGCCGCATCGGTGAGCGTTCCGCGCTCACCTGGTTCGTGCTGCACGAGCT
>NZ_JBJDQK010000002.1:0-134161 GCF_044903445.1 Streptomyces sp. NPDC019890
CCGTACTCGCCGCGATCGTGCTGTTCGTGATGATGCGCGGCATCCGCCGACACTACGACGCCATTGCCGCCGAACTCGCCGTCACCGACCCACGCAGCGAGATGGTCCGGCCCTCCCGGGTGCTGGCCATCGTGCTGGTCTCCACCATCCACAAACCGACCCTGCGCGCCCTGGCCTACGCCCGCGCCTTCCGACCGGACCACCTGGAGGCACTCACCGTGGCGGTGGACCGCGACGCCTCCACCGCGCTCCAACGGCAGTGGGAGGACTACGAGATCCCGGTGCCGCTCAAGGTCCTCGACTCCCCCTACCGCGAGATCACCCGCTCCGTCGTGGAGTACGTGCGCTCCATCAGGCGCGACAGCCCGAGGGACGTGGTCGCGGTCTTCATCCCCGAGTACGTCGTCGGCCACTGGTGGGAGAACCTGCTGCACAACCAGTCCGCCCTGTGGCTCAAGAGCCGTCTGCTCTTCACCCCGGGCGTCATGGTGATCAGCGTCCCCTGGCAACTGACGTCCTCGGCCGTCGCCGACCACCCCGCCGCGCGCGCCCCCGGCTCGGTTCGCCGCGGAGAACCCACATCGGCGCCCAAGAGCCACGACGTCAGCACGGGCGTCTAGCAGACCCTGCTCAACCAACATCCGCTCACGAGAAGGTACTTGGGAAGGCCGAGAGCTGCCCCATCTTGACGGCATACATACGCGACGATCGTTGTGACAGCCGATCATGTCGGGCAAGACTGCTTGCACAAGCGTCACTCAAGGTGCGGTCCGACCACCCGCACCCGTGGCCACGCGACCTATGTGGGGGAACTGCATGTCGAAGTCGAAGCTGTCCCGCGCCCGCCGTCTGACCACGCTGGCAGCAGCCGCGGCATGCGGGATTCTGCTCACCACCGGCGGATCCGCGACGGCCTCCGCTGCCGAGAATTCACCGACGGACAATGGCGGCGGATTCCTCGCCGAGGCACAGCCCAAGGAGGCCGCTTCCGTGGCCGAACTCGCGCAGCAGCGCGCCGAGGAAGTCCACGCCCGTACGCCCGCGAACAAGCTGTGCACCGGGACGTGGACGCATGCGGTGTCCGCCGTCACCTTTCAGCGTGCCGCGGGCGGCACGCTGGCCTGGGGCTTCAAACTGTCCAACACTGCCCGCGCCAACCTCGGCCCCACGGTGACGGTGACCATGCCCTACTCGTACGTCAACGGCAAGGCCATCAACCCGCCGTACGGCCCGCACACCGCCATCAGCACGTACAACTTCCACGGCAGCATGAAGAAGTACCAGTACGTGGGCGGCGGGTCCGGTTCCATCGCGACGGGGAACAAGGTGACGTTCTACTGGTTCCTCAAGGGCTCCAAGCCGAACAGCGCGGCGGACCGCTACATCACCTGCCAGGTCCCCAAGCCCGGAAGCGCGTGAACAACTCGATGAACAGCAGCCCCGGTCCCTCTGTCCCGATCCTCGACGGTCGCCATGAGCTCACGCTTCACGGCCTGACCGCGCACAAGGATTCCTTCAGCGTCGAGTACTCCGTCGCCCCGCCACTGCCGGAAGGGCCCGAAGAGGAGAGCCCGGTCCTTCTGGTCATGGAGGCCAAGGACGACGTCGGAAACGAATACAGCGACTGGGGAGGCGCGTTCGGCCTCAGCCCCGACGGCGCGCGCACCGAAGGCACGATCTCAGGGCAGCCTGCGCTTCCTGCCTCCGCCCGCACACTCTTTGTACGGTTCACGTATCTCCAGGGCGGCAACGAGACGTCGTACGACCTCTCCTTGCCCATCCCGCCAACCGGCTGACCCTGCCCGGTGGCCCAGGCCGGCTGGTCTGGGCCACCCCACCGACACGGCCGCCACGCGATCGAGAAGATCAACTTCGCGCTTGCGGCCCGCACCAACGTCGCATGGCGGGCAGGGGCGGAATGCCGGCGAAAATGGTGCGCCGACGGCTCACCCCAACGCTCCCGCCTCCGCCACCTCATCACCGAGCCGGGCATCGGCTACCGCTTCACACCTGACGAGTGAAGCTCCCGCGCCCTGCGGCGTCGGCGAAGGCCGCGAAGGTGGCGGGGGCGACGGTGAAGGCGGGGCCGTCGGGGTTCTTGGAGTCGCGGACGGCGATACGGCAGGGCTGGGCGGCGACCTCGACGCACTCGCCGCCGGTGTCGCCGCTGTAGGACGACTTGCGCCAGGCGCCGAGCGGGGCGCACTCGATGCACTCGCCGCCGGTGTCGGAGCTGTACGACGACTTACGCCACCGCGCGCCCGACAGATCCTGGTTCGTGGCCATAACGCTCCTCCATTACGCGGGCGATCAGTGCCGCCGAATCCTCCACGGAGAGCGCGGCGGCCTGCAAGTGATCGTAACGGAGCGAACCTTCCCTGAAAGCTTGCGGATTGGCCGTCATATGGCCCTGGATGAAGTCCTCGGTATAGACGAGATCCGGGTCGTCCTCGAACCGCAGGAGGGTGAACGAGCCCATCTGCCCCGCATGCGCGCCCGCCTCAAAGGGCAGGATCTGCACCTGCACCCACTCCCGCCCGCGCAGACCCAACAAGTGGGCGAGTTGATTCCGCATGACCTCCCGGCCGCCAATCTCCTGGTGCAGTACCGCCTCGCTCAGCACCACCCAACTCAGCGGCGGGTTCTCGCGCTCCAGGATGCGCTGTCGCTCCATCCGGGCCGCCGCCCGGGCGTCGAGGTCCTCCTCGGTCCGGACGCCCAGCACCGCCCGCGCGTACGCCTCGGTCTGGAGCAGCCCATACACCAACTGCGCCTGGAACGTGGAGATGTACGCCGCCCGCGCCTCCATCTCCGCATACGCCTGGAACCAGCTCGGCAACTGGCTCCGCAGCACCAGCCCCACCAGCCGCGAGAACACCCCGCCCGTCCCCAGAGCCGCGTCCACCCGTTCCGAGAAGTCCCTCGTCGGCACCTTCCTCGCCGTCTCGATCTGGCCGATCAGCGACGCCGTACAGAAGACGCTGACGCCCAGCTCGCCCTGCTTCAGCCCAGCGTCCTCTCTCAGGCGGCGCAGTTCGGAGCCGTAGTAGTCCAGCGGCGATGCGCTGGGATCGAGGTCGCGGATATTGACCACGCGGGCGGTCACCCCCAAGCTCACGCCTCGCGGCGTTCGTTTCCGTTCGTAGCCGAGCGTAACCACTCCACCGCACGCTGGTGACATGAATCACGTAACTGACTGCTCACCAGCGGCAATTAGCGACTGCTATCGCACGGGCTTCACCCTCGGTAAGCACTCGGCGCGGCATCTCCGCCGCATCCTGCGGACGTTCCTGACCCGCTGGGAGATGGCCGCGCTGACCGACGCCGCCGAGCTTGCCCTGACCGAGCTGATCGCCAATGTCGTACAGCATGTGCCGGGCAGGCGCTGCACGCTGCTCATCCTGCGACGGCCGGACGGGCTGCGGGTCGAGGTCGCGGACGAGCACCCGCACTGCCCCCGCCCGGTGCGCTCCGAGTGCAGAGGCGACGAGCTCGACGGACTCGACGAGGGCGGGCGGGGGCTGCTCCTCGTCGAGGCCGTGACCGACCGCTGGGGCACGCTGCCGCTCCCCGGAGGCAAGACGATGTGGTTCGAGTGCGACGTGTGAGGCACGATGGCGGCCGGACACCCCGTACGACCAGGAGGAACCATGGCCGCCGCCCCCAAGCCGGAGACCCTCGCCGCCTTCGAGGCCGCCAAGGGCTTCATGCCCGCACGGGAGGGCCTGGCTCTGTACGCGGCAGCGGCCGAGGCGGGCGCGCTCGGCCTGCCCCTGCTGGAGGTGGGTACGTACTGCGGGCGCTCGACCATCCTGCTCGCCGACGCCGCCCGTGAGGCGGGCACCACGGCCGTCACGGTCGACCACCACCGGGGCAGCGAGGAGCAGCAGCCGGGCTGGGAGTACCACGACCCGGAGACCGTGGACCCCGAGATCGGCCGCATGGACACGCTGCCCACCTTCCGCCGCACCCTGCACAGGGCCGGCCTGGAGGAGCACGTCATCGCGGTCGTCGGCCGCTCCCCGCAGGTGGCGCGGGTCTGGGGCGCACCGCTCGGCCTGGTCTTCATAGACGGAGGCCACACCGACGAGCACGCGGGCGGCGACTACGAGGGCTGGGCGCCGCATGTCGCCGACGGCGGACTCCTCGTCATCCACGACGTCTTCCCCGACCCGGTCGACGAGTGGACCGGGCAGGCCCCGTACCGCGTGTACCTCCGGGCGCTCGCGTCCGGCGCGTTCACCGAGGTCTCAGTGACCGACTCCCTGCGCGTCCTGCGGCGTACCGGGCCGGGGATCTGAGCCGCGGGCTAGCATCGCCAGGGTGTCGTACGACGAGAACCAGCCCGCCGCCCCATCGCGCCGCCCAGGACGCGGCAACATCACCATCGCGGTTGCCGCGCTGGTGCCGACCGCCCTGGCGGGCTGGCTGGTCTGGCAGGCGATGAACGGCTCCGAGGAGAACAAGCCGCCGAAGGTCCTTCCCCTGCCGAGCGGACAGACCACCGCGGGCAAGCCGGGCCCGGGATCCTCCCCGCGCACCGACTCGGCCTCACCCTCGGCCTCACCCTCGGCCTCGCCCTCACCCACGAAGGGGTCGGAGGGGAAGGGCGGTGCGTCGGGTCCGCTCGCGGGCAAGGTCGTGGTCGTGGACCCCGGGCACAACCCCGGCAATTTCCGCCATACCGCCGAAATCAACAAACTCGTTGACATCGGCACGAACCGCAAGGAATGCGACACCACGGGCACGTCCACCAACGACGGTTACACCGAGGCCGAATTCACCCGCGAGGTTTCACAACGTCTTCGCACCCTGCTCGAAAAGCAGGGCGCAACGGTGAAATTCACTCATGACAACGATCGCCCGTTCGGTCCCTGCGTCGACGAACGGGCCAGGATCGGCAACAAGGCCAAGGCCGACGCGGTCATCTCCATCCACGCCGACGGAGCCGACGTCGGCGACCGCGGCTTCCATGTCATCCTCCCGGCCCTGGTCAAGGCGGGTGCCGCGGACACCACAACGATTGTCGGCCCCTCGCGCGAACTCGGCGAGCGCATCGCCGGCAGGTTCGTACGTGCCACGGGCAGCGCCCCCTCCAACTATGTCGGCGACGGCACCGGGTTGGACGTACGCAAGGATCTGGGCGGCCTGAATCTGTCCACCGTGCCCAAGGTGTTCATCGAATGCGGCAATATGCGTGACCCGAAGGACGCGGCCCTGCTGAAGAGTTCGGCCTGGCGCCAGCAAGCCGCACTTGGAATGGCGGAAGGCATCGCCGGTTACCTCAAGGGCTAACTGCGATACCCGGCAGACGGCCGGATCGGGCAGACGATAGATTCACCTCTACGATGGGGAGTCACCCCCAAGCTCCGCGCCGTGCACACCGCCGCAACGGCGGCAGCGACGACCGCCCCGATGAGACGACCGACGAAGGACTTTTCACGTGAACATCCGCTCTCTGACCCGAGGCGATGGCGTGGTGATCGGAGCAGCGGTGTTGCTGTTCATCGCCTCGTTCCTCAACACGAGCGACTGCTCCGGCTCCATCTGCGACGCAGTCCCGAACACTTGGGAATTTTCGCCGATGGGTTGGGGCAGCTACTTCCCCGGCGTGGTTGGCGCTGCTCTGGTCGTGATCAACCGCGCGCTGCCCCAACCACGCAAGATCGCGGGCCTCGACCTGGGGCAATTCGGTGTCGCCCTGACCGCCGCTTCCGCCTGGGTCATCCTCATGTGGATGTTCGAGGCGGACAACGCGGGCGGTGCGCTCATCCTCGGCCTGATCGCGAGCCTGGTGCTGGTCGGCGCCGCGGTAGCCACTCCGCTTGTCCCGGCCCTCAAGGTCGCCCTCGTCGGCGCCCCGAGGCCGGCCGCCAACCCGTACGGCACGCAGCAGCCCGGCGTCCCCGGCGGCTACGGCTACCCGGGCGCCCAGCAGCAGCCCTACGGCGCGCAGCCGGGTCAGCCGCAGCCGGGTCAGCCCCAGCCGTACGGCGCCCAGCCGCAGCCCGGCCAGCAGCAGTCGGCTCCGGTCGCCCCGCAGCAGGCCGGTGCCCCGGCCGACTTCACGCCGTTCTGGTTCGCGGTGCCGGTGGCCCGTCCGCTGTACGGCGAGGACGGTTCGCCGACCCCGATCGCCGAACTCGCGCCCGGCACCTGGTACCTGGCAGTGGAGCAGCGCGGCCCCGGCCTGGTGGCCCAGACGCAGGACGGCCGCCGCGGCGTACTGCAGGACACCAGCGGTATTCAGCGCGGCTGATAGGCACAGCGCCACAGAGCGGCCCCTCGCCCTTCCGGGCGGGGGGCCGTTGCCGTACTCTGACGCACCGTCAGAAACACACGGTCGGAGGGGAGCTGGCATGCGACTCGGACTCGCGCTCGGCTACTGGGGCCGCGGTCCCGACCCCGGCCATCTCGAACTCGCCCGCGAGGCCGAGCGCCTCGGCTACGACTCCGTGTGGACGGCGGAGGCCTGGGGCTCCGACGCCTTCACCCCGCTCACCTGGATCGCGGCGCACACCAGCCGGATCCGCCTGGGCACGGCCGTGGCACAGATGGCCGCCCGTACGCCCACCGCCACCGCCATGCAGGCGCTCACCCTGGACCATCTCTCCGGCGGCCGGATGATGCTGGGGCTCGGCCTTTCGGGACCGCAGGTGGTGGAGGGCTGGTACGGGCGCCCGTTCCCCAAGAGCCCGCTGACCGCCACGCGCGAATACGTCGACGTGATCCGCCAAGTGCTCAGGCGCGAGGCACCCGTTGAGCTGGCAGGCCGCTTCCACTCCCATCCGTACCGGGCGGACGACGCCACCGGCATCGGCAAAGCGCTCAAGCCGATCACCCATCCACTCCGCGCCGACCTGCCGCTTCTGCTCGGCGCGGAAGGCCCGAAGAACATCGCCCAGACGACGCGCATCGCGGACGGCTGGCTGCCGCTGTACTGGTCCCCGCTGCGCACGGACGTGTACGAGGCCTCGCTCACCGAACTGCCCGACGGCTTTGTGATCGCCCCGATGGTCCGCGCCAAGGTCTGCGACGACGTCGCCGAAGGCCTGCTGCCCGTGAAGGCGATGCTCGGCTTCTACATCGGCGGCATGGGCCATGCGGCCCGTAACTTCCACGCCGATCTGATGGCGCGCATGGGGTACGAGTCCGAAGCCCGGCACATCCAGGCGCTGTTCGCCGACGGCCGCCGCGAGGAGGCCGTTCTCGCCGTCCCCGACGCCTTCGCCGACGAGATCTCGCTGGTCGGGCCGCGCGGGCGGATCGCGGAACGCCTGGAACTGTGGCGCAAGGGCCCGGTCACGGACCTGCTGGTGACGGCTCCGGACCCGCACACCTTGCGCGTGCTCGCGGAGTTGAACGGCCAGGGCTAGTCTCCGCTGAGCGGGCTCTATGGGTTTCACACGCTCACAAGCGGCAACCCGATCCACATGAGTCCTCTTCATCGCAGCAACGGAACGAATCAGGCCGCAGCGGTCATAATGATCGTTGCCGATGTCATGGCCGTCATCCTGGGCCTGTGGATCCTGATGTATCTGCTGGACGCCAACCGGGCCAACGACCTGGTGAGCTTCATCCAGGACGCCGCGCGCTGGCTGGCGGGCTGGTCGTACGACCTGTTCACCTTTGACGAGGCGTGGGCACGGGTGGTGGCGGGTTATGGCCTGGCGGCGGTGGTGTACCTGTTCGTGGGACACGCGGTCGCGGGGCGCCTGCGCCGCTACTGACGAGCCGGGGGTGTGTTTTCCCCTACCCGCCCTCCCCCTACGGCCTGGCGGCCGTGGGAAGTACTCCCATCCCGTAACCGGGTGCAAGCCCCCAGGCCCCCGCGCCCGCTTCGCGGCGCGTACTCGGGGCTCCGCCCCGAACCCCGTACGCGCTTCGCGCGTGTCCTCAATCGCCGGACGTGCTTGATTTTCAAGCCCGTCCGGCGATTGAGGAGCGAGCATCGAAGCCGGCTCAGTTCTTGTCGGTGACCGAGGCCCCGGTCACCGGCCGCTCCGGGTCGGCAGCTGGCCGCAGTCGCCGCCGGCGCACTTGCTCAGCCAGTCGGCGAAGTCGGCGTCGTACTTGGTGCCGATGGTGTCGCGGAGCAGGCTGTGGGCCGCGTCGTACTCGCCTGCGCGGTAGTGGCCGAGCAGGGTGGCCACGTCCTCGGGGTGCGACTGGAGCATGTAACGGACGCCCAGATAGCCCCACTGGTAGATACGGGTGGTGTCGGACTTGTCGTAGGTGGTCTCGAAGAGCTGGCTGAGCTTGTAGGTGTTCTTGCCCGCCTCCTCGATCGCCCTGTCGTAGGTGATGCCGCGGTACGAGTAAGAGACATACTCGGCGAAACCCTCGATCCACATCACGTTCGGGGTGGTCTGCCCGGCTGCGAAGTCGCCGTACATGTCGTAGCGGCCGTCGAGGTAGTGGGTGTACTCGTGGTTGAGGTTCCAGATCTGGAAGGCGCCGTCCTGGGCCGGCTGCTCGTAGGCGATGAAGCGCGGCTGGTTGCCCTCAGCGGCCGGGTCACCCTCCAGGTATATGCCGCCGTTGTTGGTGTCGACGCCGAAGACGACACCGGCGTAGGTCTTGTAGTCGGTGCTGGAGTTGAAGGCGACGATCTCGATGCTGGTGTTGTTGTCGTCCTTGACGGGGCCGTTGTCCTTGACGATGTCGTGGAAGACCGGGTCCTGCTTGAGGATGCTGTCGCATGTGGCCGAGAGTTCGGACGCCGTCAGCTCCTGCGCGAGGATCTTCGCGCTCGGACCGCATTCGTGCTTGATCGTCAGCACGGCGTCGCGCACGCGGTTCTGCAGGTCACAGGTGTCGTACTCGGCGCAGTTCTCCTTATCGAACTCATCCGTCATCTCGGCGAGGCCGACCCAGAGCGGGGCGGTGCGCCCAGTGATCTCGCTGCGGCCGAGCAGCTCCTTGACCAACGGCTTGACGGTTTCCTTGAGGCCGGCGTGCTGCAGGAAGCGGCCGAGTTCGCGTCCGGCGTTGCTGGCCAGGTAGGACTTGTCGGTGCCGAGCAGATCGTCGTGGGCGACGGCGAAGTCACGCATTCCGGTGAGGACGCTCGGGTCCGCCTTCACGGCTTCCACGAACTCCGGCAGCTGGTGGCCGCGGAAGAGCACGGTGTAGGTGTTGTTGACCGCCGCGATCATCCCGTAGAACTCGTCATACGACGAGTTGTAGTCCTTCTGCAGACGCTTGACCACGTCGAGGTAGCGGGCGTTCTCTCCGGAGCTGTCGATCAGGGTGACCGTCTCGGCCAGGGTTTCTCCGTTGGCCTCGGTCACGTCGAAAGCGTGGGACGAGCCGAAGAAGGCATCCAGGGCGCCCTGAATGGCGCTCTTCAGCGTCGGGCCGTATTCGCCGACGTTCTCCGGCTGGTTGTACTGGATGTAGTAGCCGGCGCGCAGGTACAGCACCACCTGGGCTGCGAAAGTGCTGTTGTCCCCCGGGTAGTTGGTCGCGACATCCTTGAGTGCGTTCGCCACCGTGACCATCTGTTCCTCGCGGAAGAGGGCCTTGGAGTCCTCACCGGTCACGCTGAACAGCGTGTTGATGCAAGTGGTTTCCGACTGCTTGATCTGCTCGACCAGGGCAGCGCCGGTCTTCGAGGTGAAGTCGCTGACGTTGCAGTCCGCCGCGGCCTTCGCCGCAGAGCGGGCCTGCTTGCGCTCTGCGGCGTTCTGGGCCGCGGGGAGCGGAGGGCGTTGCGCGGGGTTCGAGGTCTTCGTGGCCGATCGCGCGGGGTCGACGGCGTGTCCGGGTGCGAGATCGGCGGCAAGCACGGTGGCGGAGGCGGGCTGTGGGGCGGGGGCCGACCTCGGTGCGGGCTTGGGTGCCCCGGCGTCGGCCGGGGCCGCCGCGCCATTGGGGGCGAGCATGGTGAGCCCCAGGCCGGCGGCGGCCACGGTAGGTATCAGCAGTTGGATGAGTTTCCGGAGGGTGGGGGGTTTGCGCATGGCGATGGCCTCCAGGCCGGTCGGCAGCCGTGCGTGGGGCACGGCGGTGGGGGGGTGCGGACCGTGATGGCAACGGAAGTTGAGCACTCCCCGGAGCTGTCATGCCCGCAGAAAGTGTGACCGTACAATTTCACAGTTCACATGACAGTGAAAGAGGGTTGCAAGCAACAGAAGAAACTGATGAGCCGTCAGAGTAGGTTCCTGTCGGGGGACTTGAGATTCCCGGACGGAACTACATGATCACTGGGCATGCTCGAACCCGAGTTTTCACTCGGTACAGATGGACCGGCCCCCTCGACCAGTGGCACTCAGGGCCGTTTGGCGGACATGCCCGCGGCACCGGCATCGAGCATGGTGTCGATGTCGGTGCCGCGGGTGGGGAGTTTCACCAGGACGTGATGAGAGGCCGGGTTACGAGGCCCAGATGTCGTAGATCGGGATGGCGTTCGTGTCGTTGGAGGTCATGCGGGTCAGGCCGAGCGCATCCTCGACCGTCCGGGTCACGTTGTAGTGGTTGTAGTAGGTGTTCGACGTCGATCCGGCCGCCTTCAGCAGGTTCGGGGAGCCGACGATGATCGTGGGAATGGGGTTGGCGGACGTCCAGTACCTGTCCTCGTCCCAGGTGATGATCAGCAGCGACTTCTGCGTCTTGAACGCAGGGGAGTTCAGCAGCGTCGGCAGATTGTTCTTCATCCAGTTGTCACCGGCGCTCACGCACGTCTGGATGTTGGGGCTGCAGTTGTTGTGCATGGTGTTGTTGCTGTTGGGTACGAACCACACGTAATTGGGCGTGGTCGACGTGCTCCGGAGGTCCGTCCAGAACTGCGAGATCGGCTTCAGATGGTTCTGGCAGTACGTGGTGTCGTTCCCCACGCCCTTGAAGTAGAGGAACGGCAGGTCATCGGGGTCATACGGGCCGTTGGCCGTGAGGTCGCAGCTGCTGCTCGTGCCCTCGATGTAGCCCTTCCATGTCTTGCCCGCTTCCTCGGTGATCGAGCCGAGGTGCTTCGTGTTGGTGCCTCCGACGCTGTGCAGGTAGGAGAAGTTGTTGCCCTGGATGCCCACTTGGGCGGCGGCCAGTGCGACATAGTTGGGGTCGCTCGGGTGCATGAGGCCGTGCGAGTTCGTGAGCGTGATGTTGCCGCAGGCGAGCTGGGACAGGTAGGGAGCGGGCGCCGTGCTGGGAGAGGCGCAGTTGGGCTTGTTGTTGCTTGTGCCGAAGATGTCGCTGGGTGCCTTGTTCTCCATCATGACCATGAAGACGTGGTCCAGCGCCGGAACCGTGCCCGCCGTCGAGGGGGGCGAACCGATAGAGAAGTGCACCGGTACGCTGTACAGATCGCCGAGCTTAGGGTCGGTGGCCAGGTCGGTGCTGTATCCGTCGTTGTACAGGTAGTAGGCCACATAGCCCCCGGACGCCAGGCCGCTCGTCGAGAGGGTCACCGTCCCTGAGGCGCCGGTCGCATATTTCCAGGCGACGGAACTACCTGATCCGGGCGTGTCATTCTCCTTGTAGATGCCGATCCAGTTGTTCTTGGGTCCCCACTGGTCCGGCACGCTGTACTTGGCTGTGATGGTTTCCCCGGCCGCGTAGCTGGACTTGTCCAGGCTCAGCGTAGGCCCTACCCAGAAGTGGCGGTTGGCCAGTTGGGTGTAGCCGTTGTTCCACAGGAGGTAGGCCACATACTCCCCCGGAATCAGGGTGGTGCCTGCTGCCTGGTTGCTGTCCCCCTCGGTCGTGCCCGGGGCACCGCCGGCGGCGAAGGTCAGCGTCCCCGAGGAACTGTTGGCATACGCCCACTTGATCGCGGTGGTCGATCCTGGTGTGTCACCCGCCTTGTAGATGCCCACCCAGTTGTTGTTGTTGGCTGTGGTGGTGTACGTGACGTTGACCGTGTTCCCTTGCATGTACGTCGTCTTGTCAAGGGTGATCGTGTCCGGAGTGGCCGAAGCTGAAGGTACAGCGACGAACGCTACGAGCAACGCCATCGGGGTGATCAACCAACACAGAAGCCTGAACCGTCTGCGTCTACGGGAGCCAGCCATGTCTCCACTCCTCGTGGGGGCCGCGTGCAGGACAAGGGGGATGTGGCCCCAGCGTGGTTGGCTCACCAGGGGCCTTGGGGGGCGCGGACAGCCCTCGGTTGCGGCACGTCGCGCGTCTATCAACGGGGCAGGGGGTAGCCAGATCGGGGATGGCGTGCTGGCAGCGTCGAGGCAGATTTACGCGAATACGGCGGTTTCCGCCGCCACGCCACTGCCGACCTGGGTAGCGGACGCCCGTACTTTATTCCCCGGCCCAGGCTGTTTCAATAGATGCCCTCGAATTCGCATAGCGCAACGAAACGTTAGGCGTGCATTCACCAAGGTGATCTGGTGCGATGGCAGCCGCGCGCACCCCACACGGTGCACGGCTGCTGATCGTTCTGCCCGAAAGGGCGGCTGTGCGGGCGCCGTTCTCCTCGGGCGGTGGGTGCCGCCAGGATCGCTCCTGTGGCCGCAGGCCCGCCGAACAGATCCGCTGGCTCGCTCCACGCGTTCCGTTCCATCCGCTTTCTCTTCCGTTCAATTTCCGTTCCATTCAACGGCGTCGTAGAGAGGCACCCTGCGTCCGGGCCCTCCATTGCACACGCCTACTCCACCCGTGAGGCTTCCCGGGCGTGCTGCAGGAGAGGTGACGCCATCGCCTTCGCCCCGGCCCAGCTGGTCGGAACCCCGGCAGTCTCTGACTCCAGGGGCTCGACACAGCGGTTCCCGCACATCACGCTGATTGACCAACGGACGGCCCGCACCAGAAAGTGATGCCGTTGTACCTCGCTGACAGTCGGAGTACTCCTCCACCGCCCACCCGCACCGGCGTTGGACGGCGGTCTGCCGTGCCCGGCACCGTGCTGGCGCTCGGGGCCGTCAGCCTGGTCACCGATGTGTCGTCGGAGATGGTCACTGCCATCATGCCGCTGTACCTGGTGACCGGGCTCGGCCTGTCCCCGCTCGGCTTCGGCTTCCTGGACGGGATCTACAACGGGGCCGGCGCGCTGGTACGGCTTCTCGGCGGACACCTCGGCGACCAGGGCAGAAACCGCCACAAGGCCGTAGCCGCCGCGGGATACGGGCTGTCCGCCTTGTGCAAGCCACTGCTCCTGCTCGTCCATACCGGGCCGCTCATCGGTGCCGTGTTGGCGGTGGACCGCACCGGTAAGGGGCTGCGCACCGCCCCCCGGGACGCCATGATCTCGCTGGCCACCGAGCCCGCACAGCGGGGCCGGGCCTTCGGTGTGCACAGGGCCATGGACACCACCGGGGCGCTGCTCGGACCCCTGGTCGCCTTCGCCCTGCTGCGCCTGGCGGTTGACGGCTACGACGCGGTGTTCGCGGTGAGCGGGTGCATTGCCGCACTGGGTGTGCTGATCCTGCTGCTCTTCGTCCCCGGGCACCGGAGGACAGTGCCCGGTGCTGCCCCGCCGTCCGGGCACGAGCGCGGATGGCGCGCCGCGTTGGGGCTGCTGCGGTTGAGTGGACTGCGGCGCCTGACCGGCTGCGCGGTACTGCTGGGGCTGACCACAGTCAGTGACTCCTTCCTGTACTTGCTGATCCAGCGCCGACTCGGTCTTCCCGGGCATCTCCTGCCCCTGCTGCCGCTGGGCACTGCCGCAGCATTTCTGGTGCTCGCCGTGCCGCTGGGCGCGGCCGCCGACCGGATCGGCCGACGCCGGCTCTTTCCCATGGGCCATCTCCTGCTGCTCGTCGGGTACGGATTGCTGCTGGTGCCGCTCTCGGACGGTTGGACGGGGGTCCTGCCGGTGCTCGTGCTGCACGGGGCGTTTTATGCCGCCACGGACGGGGTGCTGGCCGCGGCCGCGGCCGACACCCTCCCTCCGGCCCAGCGCGGCACGGGACTCGCCCTGGTCGGTACGGGCCAGGCGCTGGCCCGCTTCGCCGGCTCACTCGTCTTCGGTGCCCTCTGGTCCGCCTGGGGCACCGGCATCGCACTTGCCACCGCCACGGGTGCGCTCGCTGTGTGCACAGCGGCCGCGATGGTCGTACTGCGCCTCACCGGCCGCCGGGTGACGACGGAGAGCGCTTCGTGACGCCGTTGCCGAACCGCCCTGGCTTCTCCCGCACCCGAGACCCCTGGGTGAGCCAACCCTGCCAATGGCCGGCTCGGCCCCATCGGAAAGGCAGTGCCTGATGACCCGCAAGAGCCGCTTTCTCACTTTGCTCACCGCCGTTCTCGTGCTGGGTTCGGTCGCCGCCTTCGCCGTGCACCATGCCGCCGAACGGGCCGACCGCCGCGGTCGTCCGCAGCCGGGCGGACCGGCAGTCGCAGACGGCCGGGTGTCGCTGGCCGCGCCTGCAGGCGCGGGGCGGCGCGTGATCTTCCGCAATATGGCCTACGGCCCACACCGCGACGAACTCGCCTCGGTGCCTGCCGAACGGCCCGACGCACAGCGCGCTACGTCGGGTGTGAAGTGCCTGCGCTTCTTCGCCGCGGGCGGCACGGGGATCTGTCTGCGGGGCGCGCAAGGGCCGCTGCGGGACAGCTACCGAGCGGTGATCCTCGACGAGCGGCTGAACGAACGGCGCAGCTACCCACTGGCAGGGGTCCCCAGCCGGGCCCGGGTCTCGCCGTCAGGGCACCTGGTCGCATGGACGGTCTTCGTCAAGGGGGACTCCTACGGCGGCACAGCCTTCTCCACGCGCACATCCATCCTGGACACCCGCACGTGGAAGCTGCAGGACACCCTGGAGGAGTACGACCTGAAGGTGGACGGCCACGGGTACCGGTCCCTCGATGTGAACGTCTGGGGCGTGACCTTCGCCGACGATGGCCACTTCTACGCCACGGTGTCCACCCGCGGGCAGACCTATCTGGCGGCAGGCGACATCGCGGCGGAGACGCTGACCACTGTGCACAGCAATGTGGAATGCCCCTCGCTCTCTCCGGACGGCACCCGGATCGCCTACAAGAGGCGGTTGCCCGGCCTGCCGGCCGACTCACCCTGGCGGCTGTATGTGCTGGACCTGCGGACCATGACCGAGACCGCAACTGCCGAACACAGCAACATCGACGACCAGGCGGTGTGGGCCGCCGACACCACCCTCGTCTATGCCAGGCCCGGGAAATTCGGGGCGGACCTATGGACCGTGCCCGCCGATGGCAGCGGGGCACCAATACAGCTCGCGAGCGCGGCCTTGGCACCGGCTTTCATCGGTTGACCGCCGGAAACCACCTGTCCACCGCCCGGCATCCGGGCCGGCCCCGATTCACCGGACCCACTACGGGTTCGTGACGGCGGGCGCACCAGGTCGTGCACCACTGTACGGCTACTGCGCCAGCCACAGCCGCTTCTGATCGGCCGGACAAGTCCTAGCAGCACTCCGGGGCCAGCCCCCGCGGCAGGCGCTCTCCCCCGAAGACCGCCACCGTCGCCTCGTCTCCCCCAAGCGCGGCCACCGCCAGCAGCAGGGACCCCGCCGTCCAGGCCGTCAGTTCCTCCGGCCAGACCGCGCTGTTGCCCTCGAAGACGTAGCCCGTCCAGTACATGCCGCCCTCCGCGCGCAGGTGCTGCACGGACTGCAGGATCTCCAGCGCGCGATCGGACTCGCCCATCACCCACAGGGCCAGGGCCAGTTCACAGCTCTCGCCGCCGGTCACCCACGGGTTGGGCAGCACGCAGCGCACACCGAGCCCGGGGACCACGAAAGCGTCCCAGTGCTCCTCGATCCGCGCCTTCGCCTCGGCGCCGGTCAGTGCGCCGCCGAGGACCGGGTAGTACCAGTCCATGGAGTAGTGGCTCTTGTCCAGGAAACGCTCGGGGTGCCTGCGGATCGCATGCGTGAGCGCGCCCGCCGCCAACTCCCAGTCGGGCTGGGGCTCTTCGCGCTCCTCCGCGATCGCGAGCGCGCACCGCAGCGCGTGGTGGACGGATGAACTGCCGGTCAGCAGCGCGTCGTTGACCGGCGTACCGTCCGCCTCGCGCTTCCAGCCGATCTGGCCGCCCGGCTGCTGCAGCTCCAGCACGAACTCGATCGCCGCGAACACGGCCGGCCACATCCGGTCGAGGAACGCGTCGTCGCCGGTGGCCAGGTAGTGGTGCCAGACGCCGACGGCGATGTACGCGCAGAAGTTGGTCTCGCGGCCGCGGTCGGTGGGCCGGTCCGCCTCGCCGTCGTGGTACGCCGCGTACCAGGACCCGTCCGGATTCTGGTGCCGCCTCAGCCACTCGTACGCACGTGCCGCGGCCTCGTGCTCACCGGCCGCGTCCAGTGCCATGGCCGCCTCCGTGTGGTCCCACGGGTCGAGGTGATGCCCCCGGAACCACGGGATCGCGCCGTCCTCGCGCTGGACGCCCAGTATCCCGGCGACCGTCTCGGCGGCCTCCTCGGCAGTCAGCACTCCGGGCAGGACGAGGTGTTCCGTACGGTCAGGGCCGCGCCTGGGCACAGTCACTTGGCGGCCGCTACGGGCAGGTGCGGCTTGGTCGCGTACGCCACGAAGCTCTTCCCGATCACCGGGTTGAGCGCCTGCTCGGCGAGCCGGGTGACCAGGGGCTTCTTCATGATGTCCCAGACCAGGAGCTGGTGGTACGCCTTGACGGGCAGCGCCTTGTCGTTGTCGACGCCGAACGCGCACTTGAGCCACCAGTACGGCGAGTGCAGGGCGTGCGCGTGGTGGGTGCCGTACGGCCTCAGACCGGCTTCCTTCATCCTGCCGAGCAGCTCATCGGCCTTGTAGATGCGGATGTGGCCGCCCTCGACCTCGTGGTACGCGTCGCTGAGCGCCCAGCAGATCTTCTCGGGTCCGTAGCGCGGCACGGTGACCGCGATCCGGCCGCCGGGCTTGAGCACCCGCACCATCTCGGCGAGGACGCCCTTGTCGTCGGGGATGTGCTCCATGACCTCGGAGATGATCACGACGTCGAACGACTCGTCGGGGAAGGGGAGGTTGAGCGCGTCCCCCTCCATGGCGGTGGCGGTGGCGCCCTCGGGCGCCTCCCCGGCCTCCTTCATCGCGGCGAACCACTTGGCGACCTCGCGGATCTCCTCGCCGTTCTGATCGAGGGCCACGACGTGCGCACCACGCCGGTAGCACTCGAACGCGTGCCGCCCGGCACCGCAGCCCAGATCGAGGACGCGGTCACCTGCGGCAAGCGGAAAGCGGGAGAAGTCGACGGTCAGCACGTGATCCTGCTTTCGCAGTCGAGGGAACCAGTACGTGGTGCGGTGCGCGGCATTTGTGGACCACGTCCACGACTCGGGCCGCGGAGCGGCCGGGAAACCGGAGCCGCGGTGCGGCCGGTCACCGCGAAACCCCGGCGCGCGTCGCGATCGCCTCGCGGTACAGCTCAGCCGTGCCCTGCGCAGCCCTCGCCCAGGTGAAGCGGGACAGCACCCGCTCCCGGCCCGCCGCCCCCAGCCGCACGCGCAGGTCCGCGTCGCCCAGCAGCCGGCCCAGTGCCGCGGCAAGCGCTCCCGCGTCGCCCGGCGGGACCGCCAGGCAGGTCTCGCCGTCCGGGCCCGTGACCTCCGGGATCGCGCCCCCGGTCGTCGCGACGAGCGGCGTCCCCGTCGCCATCGCCTCCGCGGCCGGCAGCGAGAACCCCTCGTACAACGACGGCACACACGCGACCTGCGCGCCGCGCACCAGGTCCACGAGCTCACTGTCGCTGATGCCCTTGACGAACTCGACCGCGTCCTCGAGACCGTAGCGCTCGATGAGCTGGGCGACAGGCCCGTCCTCCGCGCGCTTGCCGACGACGACGAGATGCGCGGCCGGATTCTCCGTACGCAGCTTCGCCAGCGCCTCGACCAGGTGCACGAGCCCCTTCAGAGGGACGTCCGCGCTGGACGTGGTGACGATCCGGCCGGGGACCTCCGCGACCGCCGGGTTTGGCGAAAAGAGGTCCGTGTCGGCGCCGATGTGGACGACCTGGACGCGGCCCGGCCGTACCCCGAGGTGGTCCACGATCTCCTGCCGCGAGGAGCCGGAGACGGTGAGCACGGACGGCAGTCGGCGCGCAACGCGCTTCTGCATCCGCGTGAAGCCGTACCAGCGCCGTACGGAGGCGCGCCGCCGCCAGTCGGGTGCCGCGTCCAGCTCCAGTTGCCGGTCCACGGTGATCGGGTGGTGGATCGTGGTGACCAGCGGCGCACCGAGGTCGCCGAGCAGCCCGTAGCCGAGCGTCTGGTTGTCGTGGATGACGTCGAACTCGCCGCGCCGTGCGATCAGATGACGCCGGGCCCGCAGCGAGAAGGTCAGGGGCTCGGGAAAGCCGCCGGTCCACATCGTCGCGACCTCGACCGCGTCGATCCAGTCGCGGTACTCGCCCCGCCCGGGCGTGCGGAAGGGGTCCGGGCTGCGGTACAGGTCGAGGCTGGCCAGCTCGGTGAGCGGCACGCCCTCGTCGAGCACGGGATACGGCTGCGCGCCGATCACCTCGACGCTGTGCCCGAGGCGGGCGAGCTCGCGCGAGAGGTGGCGTACGTAGACGCCCTGGCCGCCGCAGAAGGGGTTGCCTTTGTATGTGAGGAGCGCGACGCGCAGCGGCTCGTCACCGCCGCCGGACGACCCCGTACGAGGGCCGACCTCTATGGCCTCAGCGGTCACTCACGGCCCCCTTCTCACTGCGTTTTCGCCGGAGCGTAACCGCTCGCGCTAATCTAGAACAAGTTTCAGACTTGATCGCTCAAGGAGCTTCGAATCTACCGGCAGGTAGCGCCGCTGTAAGGGCCGGATCAGGTGATTCGCGCCACGACAGGGCGCTGCCATGCCGTGCGATCCGGACTCGTGCATGGAACGGGACATATGACAGCCGAAGCCAAGTCGGCAGGGCCGGCGTCGCCGCCCCTGACGGAACGCCAGGAGGCGCGTCGGCGTCGCATCCTGCACGCCAGTGCGCAGCTGGCCAGCCGGGGCGGCTTCGACGCGGTGCAGATGCGCGAGGTCGCCGAGGCGGCCGGCGTGGCGCTCGGCACGCTCTACCGGTACTTCCCCTCCAAGATCCATCTGCTGGTCGCCACCATGCAGGACCAGCTCCAGCACCTGCACACGACCCTGCGCAAGAGACCCCCGGCCGGCGACAACGCGGCGGATCGGGTCGCGGAGACGCTGATGCGGGCCTTTCGGGCGCTGCAGCGCGAGCCGCATCTCGCGGACGCGATGGTGCGCGCGCTGACCTTCGCGGACCGCAGCGTGAGCCCCGAGGTGGACACGGTCTCGCGGCAGACGACGGCGATCATCCTGGACGCGATGGGGCTGGAGAACCCGACGCCGCAGCAGCTCTCCGCGGTCCGCGTGATCGAGCACACCTGGCACTCGGCGCTGATCACCTGGCTCTCGGGGCGGGCCTCGATCGCACAGGTGAAGATCGACATCGAGATGGTGTGCCGTCTGATCGACCTGACGACGCCGCCGCCGAAGACGCGAAGTTAAGCGCCGCCGAAGAAGCGGAACCGGGGAGTCTCAGCGCTTCGGGCACTGCGTCCCAGCGTGCGCGGGTCGTGCACGCCGGGCGTTCACACCCAGCGCGTGCGCCCCTCCTGCCACCCCTTGGCCGGATCTCCGCCCTCATCGCACCCGTCCACCGATGACAATGTTTCGCGTGCTGCACGGAGCAAACCCGTGGACGGTGAGCTGAGGGGGCGAAACGTGATCCGGGTACTTCTCGTGCACGATGCCGGTCTGCTGCGCTCTGCGCTGGCGGAGAGGCTTGACAACGAACCCGACCTGGAGGTGTTCCACACGTCGTGGCGCAATGCGCCGGGGCTGGCACGTTCGCTCGCACCCGACGTCTGCGCGGTGGACCTGGAGTGTGCGGAGTCGTACGGCATCGCACCGCTCGGCGAGTTACGGAGCCGGCGCAGAGGCACGGCCGACGGGCGACTGCTGGTGCTCGCCAGCGCAAACCGGCCAGGTCCGCTCCGGCGCGCGGCGGAGGCGCATGCCGTCGGCTATGTCGACAAGGAAGGCACACCCGAGCGTCTGGTCGCCGCTATTCGGCAAGTGGCCAAGGGAGAGCGCTTCATCGACAACTCCCTTGGCTTCAGCTTTCTGAGAGCAGCTCAGATGCCGCTGACGAGACGGGAGTTGAGCGTGTTGTCACTCGCGGCCGAGGGAGCCTCCATCGCGGACATCGCGAGCAGTCTCCATCTGTCCAACGGCACGGTGCGCAACTACATGGCGGCCATCACCCGCAAGACCGGGGCTCGTAACCGGGTCGACGCCATAAGGATCTCCCAGGGCGAGGGCTGGGTGTGACGGCCCCACCGGCCGGCCCTCCGACTGGCCCGCCGTCCCGCCCGCCGGCGCCGCGAACCCGGTCAGGTCGCGGTAGAAGGAGGAGCGGGCCAGCAGTTCCTCATGGGTGCCGTACTCCGTGCGCGTGCCGTCCATCATCAGCACCCGGTCGGCCCGCCGCGCCGAGCCGGGCCGGTGTGCGACGACGATCAGCGTGCCACCGGGCCGCTCGGCGAACGCCCGCTCCGCGCGCGCCTCCGCCGCCGGGTCGAGATGACAGGTCGCCTCGTCCAGCAGGACCAGCGGCGCGGGGGCTGCATGGGCGCGGGCCAGTGCGAGCAACTGGCGCTCACCGGCCGACAGTGCCGCGGGCTCGACCGGTGCGTCCAGGCCGCCGATCCGCGCCACGAGCCCGTGTGCCCCGACGGCCGTGGCAGAGGCCAGCAGGGCAGGGTCCGGGGGCGGCTCGGGGCAGAGGTAGCCGAGGTTCTCGCGCACGGAGGCGGTGAAGATGTACGCCTCCTGCGGTACGAGGACCCGCTCGGCGCCCAGCACGACCTCGCCCCGGTCGGGCCGCAGCACCCCGGCCGTCAGCGCGGCGAGTGTGGACTTGCCGATGCCGCTCGGCCCGGCGACGGCGAGGTGGCCGCCGTGCGGAACAGTCAGGTCGAGTCCCTCGACGACGGGCGCTGCGCCCGGGCCGTAGGCGAACGTCACGCCACGCAGCAGTACGGCAGGGCCGTCGCCGCCGACGTACGACGCCGGGCGCGGTTGTCGAGGAGGCCCCGGCATGGTCAGTCGGCGCAGCACGACCACGAACCGCGCGCCCGAGGCGCCGAGTCCCTGCATCAGCGACTGCAGGGCGGGGAGCAGGGACTGGGTGAGATAGGCGAGGGCGCCGACCAGCGCGCCCGCGCTCACCCCGCGCGCGAGCAGCCAGGGGGCGCTGAGCAGGAGCAGGACCACCGGGAGGCGGCCGCCGACGCCCAGGGCCAGGACGCGCAGGATGCCCCAACAAGCCAGTGCGCGCGCCGCCCGGTACTCGTCGGCGAACCGGGCGCGGGCCTCGGCGGCCACCCGCTCCTGTGCCCCGGCGGCGGTGATGTCCCTCAGCCCCGGTATCAGCGCGCCCAGTTCGGCCGCGACGGCTTCGTCGGCGACGAGGAAGGCCTCCTGCCGTCGTGCCATCGGACGCAGGGACAGCACGAACAGCGCAAGACCGGCGAACAGGGGTGGCGCGACCACCAGCAGCAGCACGGGCGCGAGCGAGAAGAGCCCGGCCAGGGCCCCGGCGGCGGTGAAGACGAAGGTGCGCGAGACCAGTACGAGGCCGGCGAAGGTGTCGCGGGCGATTTCCACCTGGTGGGTCAGCCGGGAGACCGCCGCGTCGTCACCGTCGCGCAGAGCCCGGTCGACGACCTTGCGTACCAGCTCGTCCCGCAGGGGCTCCACGAGGTCGGCGACCACACGGTGCACCCTGCCGGTGCCGAAGGCCCCGAGCAGGACGGCGGCTGCCGCGGCGGCAAGCCAGCGCAGACCGTGGGCGGGGTCGTGGGCGAGGAAGCCGCCGTCGACGGCGCGGGCGACGGCGTGGCCGAGGACGAAGGTCTGCCCGGCCTCCAGCACGGACCAGGCGACGAGCCGTACGAGTACGGAAGGACGGCCCCTCAGGAGACAGCTCCCCAGGAGCCGGAGCTCACGCATCGAACACCGCCCGGTACTCAGGCAGTTCCCAGAGCTTCGCGTGCGGGCCCGTCCCACGGACGCGGCCCTCCTCCAGCCAGACCACCAGGTCCGCGCGCGCCGCCGTCGATGCGCGGTGGGCGATGATCAGGCGGGTGCGGGCGACGGAGCCGTGCCACAGTGCGTGGGACACCTTGAGTTCGGTGGCCGAGTCCAGGCTGGACGTGGCGTCGTCCAGCACGAGCAGCCGCCCCGGGTGCGCGAACACCCGGGCCAGTCCCAGTCGTTGGACCTCGCCACCGGACAGGGGCACCCCCTTGCAGGGCGTGTCATATCCGTGCGGCAGCCGGAGTACGAAGTCGTCGGCGCACGCGGCTCGCGCGGCCTGTCTCACCCTCTTGGCGCCGGGGTCGTACGCACCGAAGGCGATCGTGTCCCCGACGGTCGGGCCGAGCAGGGCCGGACGGGCGAAGGCATGGCCGACCTCGCGGCGCAGCGCCGAGCGGGAGAGCGAGGGCAGCGGGACGCCGTCAATCAGCACGGTCCCCTCGTCGGGGTCCGCCAGCCGTCCGGCGACGGCCGCCAGCGCCGACTTGCCGCTGCCCGAACGGCCGACGACGGCGGTGACCGTGCCGCCCGGCACGGTCAGGTCGATGCCGTGCAGTCCGCGCAGACTGACGCCCTTCAGCTCCAACTTTCCCTTGCCGTCCGGAAGTTCGCGTTCTCCGTACGCCATGACGGGCGTCTCGAGGATCTCCGCGAGACGGCTCGCGGCCGTGCGCCCGCGCACCAGACCGCTGAGCTGTCCCACCAGTACGCCGGTGCCGGTGGCGAGCACCCCGTACCGCCAGGCGGCCAGCATCCCGCCGACACTCAGCGCGCCGTCCGCGAGCCGCAGACCCGCCACGGCCAGCACGATGAGCTGCAGCAGGGGCAGCAGGGCGGCCGCGCGGGCGGTCGAGCCGCCCAGGATCCGCCACATCAGCCGGCCCTCGCGATTCAGTTCGGGCAGCGGCGCGAGTATGCGTGCCGCGTCCCGCTCCTGGGTGCCGGCCGCGGTGATCGTGCGGATTCCGCGGACCGCTTCCGACAGGAGTCCGGCGATCTCGCCCTGGGCCCGCAGATAGCGGGCGCCGCTCTCGCCGGTGGCTCGGACGAACACCCTGAGCAGCAGCGCGAGCAGCGGCATTCCGGCGATCACCGCCAGCGCCGTCCACCAGTCGGTGAGGACGAGCGCGACCAGTCCGCCCACGGGAGTGAGAACGGCGGCGAGCACGGACGCGAGCGCGGTGGGCACGGTCCCGGCCTGGGCGGCGTTGCCGGTGAGGCGGGCCACGAGATCGCCGGGCGCGATGGTCTCCCGGGGCTCGGCGGCGGGGCCGGCCGCGCCCGCGGACACGGGTCCGGACGCGGGCCCGGACACGGGCCCGGCCGCGAGGACATGGTGCAGGACCCGCTCCCGTATCCACGCGGTGGTACGGGCGTTGGCGGTGCCGGTGACCAGCCCGTCGAGCGCGCCGAGGAGTACGGAGACGGCGGTGAGGCCCCCGCACAGGGCGAGCCATGGGCCTGCGTCGGCGCGACGTCCGGCGAGCAGCAGGTCGAGGGCGCGACCGAGCACGGCGGGCATGGCGAGCCCGGCGGCGGCGGTGGCGCAGGTCAGCAGGAGGACGAGGGCGGCGCTGGGGGCGCGGTGCCGGACGGTTTCACGCAGGAGCACGGACGCCCTTTCTCGTCGGTGCGGCCCCGGGTGGCGAGCGGTGCCACCCGGGGCCGCAAACGCTGAACTGTCAGAGACAGAGGATGTTGCTGTGCGAGCTGTGCTTGTCGCACAGGAGCAGGCTGACGCTGCTCTCGTCGCCGTGCCCGCCGCCGTCCGTCTCGGGAACGTCCAGCTTCTGCAGGTCGAGAAGTGTCATCGTGATCTCCTTCTTCATGGGGACTGTATTTACTGCTCTTTACTGCTCTTTACTGCTCGACCCCTTGGGGGCCGTATGGGGAGCCGCCGGTGGAGGCGGCAGGAAGGGCAGCCGTGCGGGGCGTTCGCCCTCGCCCGGCGCGGAGCCCAGCGCGAGCAGGACGCCCGCGGTTCCGGTGGCCAGATCCATGGAGAGCCGCATCATCTGGTCGCCGGGGAAGGCGAGTTGGCCCTTGTACGGCACGGCGTACCAGGCGAGCGCGCCGATCTGGGCGTCCAGCTGGGAGCGTGGGGCGCGGCTGCGGGCGAGGTGCAGGACCATGCCGGCGCGGCCGTTGAAGAGACCGGGCTGTGCGTAGTACCGCAGCCGCGCGGCCGGCAGGATCTCCTGCCCGGCCTCGGCGAGCTCGTCTTCGTGGCGGTGGACCAGGTAGTCCTCGATGACCACGCCGATGCCGACGCTGCCCGTGCCGAGGTAGGGCATGCTACGGGCGCCCTCGTCCACAAGCAGGGTGCCCGTGCGGTCCCGTACACAGCGGGCGAGGTCCCGGCGCAGCGCCTGGGAGGCGTGGTCGAGGAGGGCGGGGTCGCGGGTGGACTCGTACAGCCGCAGGAAGAACAGCGCGGGTCCGCTCGCGCCGCGCAGCAGCCCGGCGGGTTTGCCGCGCCCGGTGTCCGGCCGCTCGGCGAGGATCCGCGCGGCCTCCAACGCCTCGTCGTGCAGTCCGAGTTGATGGAGTACGAGGCCCAGCCCGGCCAGCCCGCCGTGCAGGTCGGCCCCGAGCCGCTGCCATTTCTCGTCGAGCACTCGCCCGATGAGTTCATGGGCGCGCTCGCGATGACCGAGCCGGTCCAGTACATGGGCGACGCCCGCGAGCCCGTCGTAGAGCCCCAAGGGCGTGCCGTCGGGCGGCGGCTGGACGTGGTCGAGCAGCCACTGCTCACCCGCCTCGTACCGCGCGGCTCCGGTCTCGGCGAGCGCGTAGAGCACCCCGGCCGCCCCGTGGGCCAGCCCGAGCCCGCCGCCATCCGCGAACTGTGCGATGTCGCCTGGGAAGAGCCGATCGGCACGCTCGGGCGTCGCGGAGGCGAGGATGGCGCGCACCATGGAGTCCCGACTGGCGGGCCAGTCGTGCGGGGACACGGGCAGATACCCGGCCGCGGCGGCGCCGGCCGGCGCGTCCGCGGCCCGCAGGGCAACCGGCGCGTCCGCGGCCCGCAACCCAGCCTGCGCGTCCGGCGACGGGACCGCCCTGCCCTGGATCACCCGTACCGCCTCCTCGAGGAAATCCCTCCGCAGGTCCGGGAACTGCTCCGCCGCCACCTCCGCCAGGTGTGACGCCTTCGCCCTGTCCACCACCAGCAGCGTCGTCATCGGTACGAACAGCGCCAGCCGCAGGCACGCCAGCGCATAGTGGTCCACCTCGAAGCCCTCGCGGTCGGCGGGAGCCACGAAGCCCGGGTGGGCCATCGCCTGGCCCCGGTGTTCGGACACCGGGATCGCCGCCTCGAAGTCCAGCAGGCGTACGGACCTCTCGTCCGGGTCGACCATGATGTTGAACATGTGCAGGTCGTTGAAGACGAGCCCGCGCCCGTGGACCGCCGCCACCGCCTCCTCCACCGAGCGCAGGATCCGTAACGCCCAGCGTGTGTACTCCGCGACCGCCCCCGCATCCGGCTGCACCGCCAGCAGCGGATGGCGCTGCGCGAAGAAGGAGTTGAGGGTGCGGCCCGGCAGGAAGTCCATGACGAGGAAGCGGTGGTCGCCGAGGGTGAACCAGTCGCGCACGCCGGGCGCAACCCCGAGACCGGTGAGCAGCTCGAGCGCCGTCTTCTCGCGCTCCAGGCGCCGCACCGCGTCCGCACCGTCCGCCGCAAGACCCGCGTAGGGCCGGGCCTCCTTGAGGACCACCTGCTCGCCGGTCCGCCGGTCGGTTCCGGCGTACACACCGCCGCCGTTGGAGAAATGCAGCGCACGCTCGATGAGGTACGGCAGATCACCGGTCGTCGTCGCGTTGCGGGCCGCCAGCTGCGGCTCGAGGAACGACGGCAGCGTCACCCAGTCGGGGAGCTGGAAGACGGGGTCTCTCCGGTCGGGCACCAGCACCCCGTCCGCGTTCTCGATCGCGGGCACCAGCGCGCCCGAGCCGTCGGCGTCCACGCAGTGCCGCTTGGCGAAGCCGCCGTACCGGACATACAGCGGCCCGTCCTTCCAGCGGAGGTCGGTGAGAATGTACGGCCCCGGCTCACCCGCGAGTTCTCCGCCCAACTCATCCAGAATCAGCCGGAGTTCCGCCTCGTCGGCCGGATAGATGGTGGCGAACTTCCCGCTGGAGCCGCGGCCGGCGTACTTGGAGTTGCGCAGATGCAACGGCTGCCGCCCGGGCACGAACTTGAACGGCACGGACCGCGGGACGCAGTAGTCCCACACCCTGGCCGCCGCCTTCTCCGCGTTGTCCAGACAGGCAGAGACATGGATCTTCCATCCCTGGAGGGGCCGCGCCGGCGCGTTGTCGGGGCTGAGGTGAAGCCAGTCCCCGGAGAGGAATCTCCGCCACCCTTCGGGGACCGGGCGCAGGGCCGCCTCGAAGAGCGGAACGCCGCCGGAGCGCGAACTCCTGGGCGCGGAGGACAAGCGGTCCGGGGTCTCGTAGAAGATTCTGTCGGACAGACAGAAGACCTCGTACCGCTTGTCCATTTCACT
This sequence comes from Streptomyces sp. NPDC019890, assembly GCF_044903445.1. Classification (NCBI taxonomy): domain Bacteria; kingdom Bacillati; phylum Actinomycetota; class Actinomycetes; order Kitasatosporales; family Streptomycetaceae; genus Streptomyces; species Streptomyces sp. NPDC019890. The sequence goes on from NZ_JBJDQK010000002.1 coordinate 26,508, forward strand.
TCCCCCTCGGGCGACGTGGCTTCAAGATTTCCACTCGCCAAGGGGGCCGGACAGTCGCGCCTGTCACGAGGTCACCGTGCGATACGCACGAGTCAACCTCTGTTCCCAGCCGTTCGAAGGACGGCTCTTACTCCTCCGGCGGGAAGACCGGTTCGCCGCTCTCCAGCAGCGTGATCGCGATCGCCTCCACCGGACAGCTCTCGGCGGCCGCCAGAATCTGCTCGTTCGCGTCGATGTCGGCGGCGCGCGGGTGCGACTGCCGCGCCGAGTCCAGCGTGAAGCCTTCGGGTGCGTTGCCCACGCACAGGCCGGAGCCGATGCAGACACTCCGGTCGACCTCGACGTGCCAGCGGTCCCCCATCACTGCTCCGCGCGCGCCGCGTCAGCGGCTGACGCATAGGTGGAAGGGAGATGGATCATCTTGTGCTCCAGGTACTCGCCGTATCCCTCGGGCCCGAACTCGCGCCCCAGACCGGAGCTCTTGTAGCCGCCGAACGGTCCGAGCATGTCCAGACTGAAGGTGTTGACGTTGTACGTCCCCGTCCTGATCCGCCGCGCGAAGTCGATGCCGCGCTCGACGTCCGCCGTCCAGACGCTGCCGCTGAGCCCGTAGTCGGAGTCGTTCGCGATCCTCGCCGCCTCGTTCTCGTCCCCGTACGGCAGCAGGCAGATCACCGGCCCGAAGATCTCCTCGCGGGCGATGCGCATGGAGTTGTCGACCCCGCCGAAGAGCGTCGGCTCGACGTACCAGCCCCGGTCGAGCCCGGCCGGACGCCCGCCGCCCGTAAGGATCTTGGCGCCCTCCTCCTGGCCGATCCTGATGTAGTCGAGGGAGCGCTGCTGCTGACGCCGGGCGACCAGCGGGCCGACCTGCGTCGCCGCATCCAGCGGATCGCCCACCACCAGCGCGGAGGCCGCGGCAGCGAACGCCTCGGCGATCTCGTCGTAGCGGCTGCGCGGCGCGAGGATACGGGTCTGGGCCACGCACGCCTGTCCGTTGTTCATCCAGGCCGCGGGCACGATCCCGGCGACCGCCGACTGAAGATCCGCGTCCGGCAGGATCACCGCCGCCGACTTGCCGCCGAGCTCCAGGGTGACGCGGGTGAGATTGCGCGAGGCGACCTCCATGACCCGCTTGCCCGCGCCGACGGACCCGGTGAAGGACACCTTGTCGATCCCGGGGTGCCCGACCAGATGCTCGCTGACCTCACGGTCCGCGGGCAGGATGGACAGGACGCCCTCGGGCAGGCCGGCCTCCTTCGCCATCTCGCCGAGGATGTACGAGTCGAGGGGCGACTCGGGCGAGGGCTTGAGCACCACGGTGCAGCCCGCGAGCAGGGCAGGCCCGAGCTTGGCCGCGGCCGTGAACTGCGGGACGTTCCACGGCACCACGGCCGCGACAACCCCGACCGGCTCCCGTCGCACGAGAATCGGCCCGAGCACTCCGGCCCGCCGCTCCTCGTGCGCGAAGTCCCGCGCGACGGTGATGGCCGCGTCCCACACCATCATCGCGCCGAGCGCCTGCGCGAGGACGCTCCAGGAGTAGGGAGAGCCGTTCTGCGAGCTGACGGAGCGGGCGATCTCCTCGTGCCGTACGGCGATGGCGTCCTTGATCCGGCTCACCACGGCAATCCGCTCATCGAGCGTCGCACGCGGCCAGGGCCCCTCGTCGAATGCCTTGCGAGCGACGGCCACCGCCCGGTCGACGTCGGCGCGGGAGGCGTGCGGGACCCGGCCGATGACGTGCTCGGTATGGGGCGATACGACCTCGATCGTCTGGTCGCCGAGGGGGTCGGTCAACTCCCCGCCGATGAACAGCTTTCCGTGTTCCACAAGCTCCGTCATGGCTGCTGCCTCCCGCGGGCCCCGGCATTATCTGACACTGTTTCAGAACTGATATCAGTTCTAGTTCGAGTAGTCCACGGCAGGAACGAAAGAGCCTGTGACCAGTGGTTTCCCGTTGAACTGGCTCTCCACGAGCGATTTGGGCTGGCCCCGGCTACCGTGGGACATATGACAACTCATGTGACAAACGTGATGTTCTACACCGTGAGGTCCGGTGACACCCTCACCGGCATCGCCGCCAAGTTCGGCACAACCGTCGAGCAGCTGGTCAAGTGGAACGGGATCCCCAACCCCGACGTGATCAAGACCGGGCAACGGCTCACCGTCTCGCAGTCGGACTCACCTCAAGCGCTCCGCTACACGGTCAGGAAGGGCGACACGCTGACGGCCATCGCCGCGAAGTTCGGGACGACGGTCGAGCAGCTGGTCAAGTGGAACAAGATCGCCAACCCGGACCGGATCAACATCGGGCAACAACTCATCGTGGCGAAATCGGAGCCTGCGTCGGTCTGAGACAGCGTCAGAGCTCTGCCGTGCCCAGAGGGTTGGGACTCACCCGCCCCAGAGCAACGCCGACCGGCAGCACTGGGAAGCCCCGTCCGATGAGATTGCGCACATCGTCGACTGACGGTGCCTCCCACAGGCAGTGGGCCCGCGACCCGTCTGCCGCGGGCAGTACCTGGTGGACCGTCAGGCCGGCCGGGAGGTTTTCGGCCGTTTCTTTGGACGAGTACTTCGAGGTCAACTCCGACGAAGCCATAGGACTCCCGTGACCCATCACTGAGAGCCAGACCGCATAAGCCGCGCAGCCGGCTTGGGCACGGGGCGGCCGGGCAGTCACCCGAGGGGGTGACTGCCCGGCCACACGAGAATCAAGCCCTGCCTCTCCCGGCAGGTTTCCCTCGCAATTGCCGGGTGGCTGCTACTGAACACGAATACCTGACGTCGGGGCGAGCGGGGGTCAGCTGCCCATGCTCAGGCCGGTCTGCATGAGGCATGCGTCGATCAGGTGCGGGCGGCGGGTTCACCGCAGCTCACCCAACTCCCCACGGAAGACAGTCGACTTGGGCGACCATTGGAACCAGTTCTAGTTATAGTGAGCACTGGCCGTGCCGCCGAAGAGATGACGAGGGCCTCATGACGCAGGTGACCGACCACCGCGGGGGCGTCTGGTCCATCGAGGTGCCCATCCCGGACAATCCCCTCGGTCACACCCTCGTCCACCTGCTCGACACCGACCGCGGCCCCGTTCTCATCGACACCGGCTGGGACGACCCCGCCTCCTGGGACACCCTCACCGCCGGTCTGGACTCCCTCGGCGTCCGCGTCGCCGACATCCACGGCGTGGTCATCACCCACCACCACCCCGACCACCACGGCCTGTCCGGGCAGGTCCGGGACGCCTCCGGTGCGTGGATCGCGATGCACGCCGCCGACAGCGCGGTGGTACGCCGTACCCGCGAAGCCGAACCCGGCCGCTGGCTCGACTACTTGACGGACAAGCTGACACGCGCGGGCGCGCCCGACGAGCACACCGCGCCGTTGCGCGAGGCCCGCGCCTCGGGACGGATGCGTACGCTGCCGGGGCTGCGCGCCGCCCTGCCCGATCGGGAGATCGTGCCGGGTGAGCTGCTCGACCTGGCCGGGCGGCGGCTGCGCGCGATCTGGACGCCCGGACACACCCCCGGTCATGTGTGCCTTCATCTGGAGGAGGCCCACCCGGCGAAGCGGCCGGGCAACGGCCGGCTCTTCTCCGGCGACCATCTGCTGCCCGAGATCACCCCGCACATCGGCCTGTACGAGGACCCCGACGACGCGACCGTCACCGACCCCCTCGGCGACTACCTCGACTCACTGGAGCGCGTCGGCCGCCTCGCCCCGGCCGAGGTGCTGCCCGCCCACCAGTACGCCTTCCCCGACGCGGCCTCCCGGGTACGGGAGTTGCTCGCCCACCACGAGGAGCGGCTGTCAGGACTGCTCGCCCTGCTGGCGGAGCCGCTCACCACCTGGCAGGTCGCCGAGCGGATGGAGTGGAACCGGCCCTGGCAGCAGATTCCGTACGGATCACGGAATATCGCGGTCTCGGAGGCGGAGGCACATCTGCGCAGGCTGGTGAAGCTGGGGCGGGCGGAGGTGCTGACGGGCACCCCCACCACGTACGTGGCCCTCTGACCCGCTCCCGCCGTCAGCTCAGGCAGGCGCCCTGACGGCATAAGTAACCCGCCGGTAGAGTGAGCGCGTCGTCATCATGCCCGTACGGGGGGAAGCCGGTGCAAATCCGGCACTGACCCGCAACCGTGAGCCGCCGTCGCAGGCGGTGAGTCGGAATGCCTCGTACGCGGTCGTGAACGGCTCCTGCCACCGGAACCGCCGGTGGCCGGCACCGTCGAGGTATACGGGCCGGAGCCATGGTGCCTTTGCGTGCCTGTGCCCGGCTCCCGCAGGAGAGGCCAAGCCCGCCATGAGCATCGTCCGCCGCAGCGCCGCAGCGCTCGCCGCATCAGCCGTACTCGGCCTGGGCATCACCTCGCCCGCGGCCGCCGCACCGTCGCCCACGCCCTCTGCCGCAGCGCCCTCGGGCCTGTACGGCACGGGCGACCCGACCTACGACGGCGTCTGGCGGCAGTCGCTGGCGCTGCTCGCGCAGGACACGGTCGGCCTGAAGCCCGCGGCGAAGGCGGTGGACTGGCTGACCGGGCAGCAGTGCGACAGCGGGGCGTTCCCCTCGTACCGGGCGGTGGCGGCCACGCCGTGCGACGCCAAGCTGCCGCTCGACTCGAACGCCACCGCGGCCGCGGTGCAGGCGCTGGCCGCACTCGGCGGGCAGGACGCCGCCGTGAAGAAGTCGGTCGGCTGGCTGAAGTCCGTGCAGAACGCGGACGGCGGCTGGGGCTACAACCCGGGCGGCGCGAGCGACGCGAACTCCACCTCGATCGTGATCGGCGCCCTCGCGGCGGCGGGCGAGAAGCCGGACGAGGTGAAGTCGAAGGGGGGCAGGACGCCGTACGACGCGCTGCTGACGTTCGCGAAGCCGTGCGGTGGGAAGGACGGCGGGGCGTTCGTCTATCAGCCGAAGCAGCCGGGGATCGTGGCCGACTCCACGGCGGCGGCGGTGCTCGGCGCGCACGGCAAGGGGCTGGTCGTGACCGCCGGTGCGCAGGACGCGAAGGGGACGGTCTGCGAGAAGTCGACGACGGTCGAGGGCGCGGCGCACAACGGCGCCGTGTACCTCGCGACCGCCCTCGCCAGGACGGGCCACCTCGACACCCCGCCGATGGCGGGCGCGGCCGACCCGACGCCGAAGCCGGACTTCGGGAACACGGCGGACGCGGTCGTCGCGCTGAGCGCGCAGGGCCTGGGCGACCAGGCGAAGAAGCCACTGGAGTGGCTGGAGAGGAACTCCGCGGCATGGGCGAAGGAGTCGGGCCCGGCGGCGTACGCGCAGCTGATCCTCGCGGCGCACGCGGCCGGCGCGGACCCGAAGAGCTTCGGGGGTACGGACCTGGTGGCGGGCCTGAACGCGACGGGTCCGGCGCCGGAGAAGCCCGCGGCGGCCGACACGTCGCAGACCGAGAAGAAGGACTCCTCGGACTCGGGCTCCGGTGTCGGGGTGTGGTGGATCGTCGGCGCGTTCTTCGTCGCGAGTGTGGGTGCGGGCTTCCTGTTCAGCGGCCGCCGGAAGAACCAGCAGCAGCCGTGATGCGTACGCGAATCCTCGCCCTGGTTCTCACGCTCGGCGCCGCGCTGACGCTGCTGGGCGCGGGACCGGCGCAGGCCGCGGGTTACCGCTACTGGTCGTTCTGGCTGAGCAGCGGCGGCACGTGGACCTACGCCACCGAGGGCCCGGCGACCGCGAGGCCCGCGGACGGCTCGGTGAACGGCTTCCGCTTCTCGGTGAGCGAGGACAGCGGGGACTCGGCGCAGCCGCGCAGGGCCCCGGACTTCAAGGCGATCTGCGGCGGGACGCCCCCGAAGGCGGACGCGAAGCGCATCGCGCTGGTCATCGACTCCGGCACCCGGGCGGACGCGCCGTCGGGCGACACGCCACCGGCCCTGCGGGTGGCGTGCGCGCAGGTCCGGAGGGACGCGACGAGCGCGGAGGCGCTGGCGTCAGTGGCGAAGCCGCTGCGGTACAACAGCCAGGCGCTGCTGTGCGCGATCGCGGGCTACCCGAAGTCGGGCTGCGGTGACCAGGTCTCGGCGACCGAGCAGAAGCGGTCGGCCCCGGCCTCCTCGGACGCCGAGGAGGGCGGCCCGTCGCTGGGCATCGTGGCGGGCATCGCGGCGATCCTTGCGCTCGGGGGCGCGGCGGTGTGGCAGTCCCGCCGCCGGAAGCGATGACGCCGACCCCCGGCCTGCGGCCGTGCCTCGCAGCCGCCCGCGCAAGGGACCCCGAGCCCGCACCACGGCGTCCTGCCGCGTCGGCACCGGGCAACACGGAACCGCCCCGCCACTCCCGCTGGGCGCGGCTGCGGACGCCCGAAGCCGGCCGGAGCAACGCCCTTCACGCCGGCGCCTGGTGGATCTGGGCCCTCGGTCTCGCCGTAGCCGCGTCCCGGACCACCAACCCCCTCCTCCTCGGCCTCGTCGTCGGCGTCGCCGGATACGTCGTCGCCGCCCGCCGCACCGATGCCCCCTGGGCCCGGTCCTACGGAGCCTTCGTCAAGCTCGGCCTCGTCGTCATCGGGATCCGCGTGCTCTTCTCCGTCGTCCTCGGGTCGCCCATCCCCGGTACGCACACCCTCCTCACCCTCCCCGAAGTCCCCCTCCCCCACTGGGCAAAGGGCATCCGCATCGGCGGCCGTGTCTTTGCCGAACAGCTCGTCTTCGCGCTGTACGACGGCGCCAAGCTCGCCACGCTCCTCATCTGTGTCGGCGCCGCCAACGCCCTCGCCAACCCCGCCCGCCTCCTCAAGTCGCTCCCCGGCGCCCTGTACGAGGTCGGCGTCGCCGTCGTCGTCGCCATGACCTTCGCGCCGAACATGGTCGCCGACGTCGTGCGCCTGCGCGCCGCCCGCCGCCTGCGCGGCCGCCCCACCGGCGGCATCAGGGCCATTGTTCAGATCGGACTGCCCGTCCTGGAAGGCGCGCTGGAGCGGTCGGTCGCCGTCGCCGCGTCGATGGACGCCCGCGGATACGGGCGTACCGCACAGGTGCCACCCGCCGTCCGGCACACCACGACCGTCCTCACCCTCGGCGGGCTCCTCGGCGTCTGTGCAGGGTCGTACGGACTGCTGGCCGCCGCGGGCGCATCGTACGGACTGCCCCTCCTCGTCACCGGGCTGCTCGCCGCGCTCGCGGGTCTCCGGCTCGGTGGGCGACGCTCTGTCCGCACCCGCTACCGCCCCGACCACTGGGGCCCCAGGGCCTGGCTGGTCGCGGGCTCCGGAGCGGCCGTCGCAGCGCTGCTGATCCTGGCGGGTTCGTACGATCCGGACGCGCTGCACCCCGGCGTCGTACCGCTGACCGCGCCGACGCTGCCGCTGTGGCCCGCCGCGAGCATCCTGATCGGCCTGCTCCCCGCCTTCGTCGCACCCCTCCCGAAGGAGTCCTTGTGATCCGCTTCGAGAATGTCTCGGTGACGTACGGCGACGGCGCCGCGCCGACCCTGGAGCGTGTGGATCTCACCGTCCCCGAGGGTGAGTTGGTGCTCCTGATCGGCCCCTCCGGCGTCGGCAAGTCGACCCTGCTCGGCGCGGTCTCCGGCCTCGTACCGCACTTCACTGGTGGCACCCTCCGGGGCCGGGTCACCGTCGACGGCCGCGACACCCGCACCCACAAGCCCCGCGAACTCGCCGATCTCGTCGGCACGGTGGGCCAGGACCCGCTCGCCCACTTCGTCACCGACACGGTCGAGGACGAGCTGGCGTACGGCATGGAGTCGCTCGGCCTCGCCCCCGAGGTGATGCGCCGCCGGGTCGAGGAGACGCTGGACCTGCTGGGCCTGGCGGAGCTGCGCGACCGGCCCATCGCCACGCTCTCCGGCGGTCAGCAGCAGCGCGTCGCGATCGGCTCGGTGCTCACTCCGCACCCGAAGGTCCTGGTCCTGGACGAGCCGACGTCGGCGCTGGACCCGGCGGCGGCCGAGGAGGTCCTGGCGGTGCTGCAACGCCTGGTCCACGACCTGGGAACGACGGTCCTGCTGGCCGAGCACCGCCTGGAGCGGGTCGTGCAGTACGCGGACCAGGTCATCCTGCTGCCGTCCCCGGTTGCGGCGCCGCGGATGGGCGCGCCGGCCGAGATCATGGCGGCCTCGCCGGTGCACCCGCCGGTGGTGGCGCTGGGCCGCCTGGCGGGGTGGGACCCGCTGCCGTTGTCGGTCCGGGACGCGCGGCGCAGGGCGGGTGCGCTGCGGGACCGCCTGGAGGGTTGTTCCCCCACCCCGCCCCCCGGGCGAAGCTCTGGGGGAGGGCGGGGCGGGGCGGAAAACGCCCCCAGCCCGACCGCCCGCCTCCGCGCCCTCACCGTCCGCCGCGCCCGCATCGAAGCCCTCCGCCGCGTCGACCTCACCGTCCCCCCGGGCGAGATCATCGCCCTCATGGGCCGCAACGGCGCCGGAAAGTCGACCCTCCTCGCCACCCTCGTGGGCACCGTCGAGCCCACCTCCGGCACCGTCGAGGTCGGCGGCCGCACCCCCCACCGCACCCACCCCCGCGAGCTCGTCCGCCAGGTCGGCCTCGTCCCGCAGGAGCCGCGTGACCTGCTGTACGCGGACACGGTGGCGGCCGAGTGCACGGCCGCCGACGCCGACGCCGGAGCAACCCCCGGCACCTGCCGCGCCCTGGTCAGCGAGCTGCTCCCCGGCGTCGCGGACGCAACGCACCCCCGCGACCTCTCCGAGGGACAGCGACTCGCGCTCGCGCTGGCCATCGTGCTGACCGGCCGACCCGCGCTGCTCCTGCTCGACGAGCCGACCCGCGGCCTGGACTACGCGGCCAAGGCCCGGCTCGTCGCCGTACTGAAGGATCTGGCCGCCGAGGGCCACGCCATCGTCCTGGCCACCCACGATGTGGAGCTGGCCGCCGAGCTCGCGCACCGCGTGGTGATCCTGGCCGGTGGCGAGGTCGTCGCGGACGGCCCGACCGCCGAGGTCGTGGTCTCATCCCCCGCCTTCGCGCCGCAGGTCACCAAGATCCTGGCCCCTCAGGAGTGGCTGACCGTCTCCCAGGTCAGGGAGGCGCTGTGAGCCCTGTGAACCCTGCGAGGAGGGCCACACGCCCCGCTGTGACGCAGGCCACCCGCGCACCCGCGAAAGCACGCCCCATCCGCCTCGGTCCCCGTTCCATCGCCGCCCTCGCCCTGATCAGCGCGATCGGGGTCATCGCCTTCGGCTGGCCGCTGCTCGCCGACGCCGCCTCCGGGCTCGCCCACTCCGCCGACGCCCCCTGGCTCTTCGCCGCGCTGCTGCCCCTCCTGGTGGCCGTGGTCGTGGCGACGATCGCCGACACGGGGATGGACGCCAAAGCGGTGGCGATGCTGGGAGTGCTCGCCGCGGTCGGCGCCGCGCTGCGGCCGCTGGGCGCGGGCACGGCCGGCCTGGAGCCGATGTTCTTCCTGATGGTGCTGAGCGGCCGGGTCCTCGGCCCGGGCTTCGGCTTCGTACTCGGCTCGGTCACGATGTTCGCGTCCGCGCTGCTCACGGGCGGTGTGGGCCCCTGGATGCCGTTCCAGATGCTGTCGATGGGCTGGTTCACGATGGGCGCGGGGCTCCTGCCCGGCCCCGACCGCCTGCGCGGCCGCGCCGAGGTGCTGATGCTCGCCGTATACGGAGCCGTCGCGGCCTTCGCGTACGGCACGGTCATGAATCTGCAGGGCTGGACCTACATCGGCGGGCTCTCCTCCGGGATCTCCTTCCACCCCGGCGACCGGCTCCCCGAGAACCTGGTCCGCTTCCTCGCCTACTGCGCGACGACGTCCTTCGGCTGGGACCTGGGCCGCGCCGCCCTGACCGTCGTACTGACCCTCACCATCGGCTCCACCGTCCTCAAGGCGCTGCGCCGTGCCACACGTCGCGCCAACTTCGAGGCGCAGGTCACATTCGAGGCCCCCGAGGGGGTCCCTCAGAGGTGAGCCGCCCCACACGCCGAAGTCCGGTACGAAGCGGAGTAGGAGACCTCAGCGGGCCGCTGAACCCGCTCAGGCGCCCTCCGATCCCCGCCGTGACCTGCGCGGACGCGATCCGTCAAGCCTCCTGGCCGAATTGACCGATATGCGAGCTCGGCTAGTAATAAGCGTCCTTGCGAGGGTCTGAGCGGCTCGCTAAACATGGTCCGGTCGCAAGGCGCGGCGTGCTCGTCCCGAGCCGCAACGCGCCGTTCGGGCGGCCGGAATTCCCGTCGTACGTACGGGAATCCGGCATGCTCCGCGACCGCCCTGTTCCCGACGTAAGGACTGCCTGTGTCTCGCTCCCTCATCAGCCGCATCGCCAACCTCCCGAAGACCGCTGTGGTCGGCTCCGCCCTCGTGGTGAGCTCCGCCGCCATGGTCCTCGGCGCCAACCCGGCGACGGCCGCCACGACCGCCGCGCCGTCCGGCTCCGCGCAGGCGATCGCCAAGCAGATGATCAAGGACGACGCGCAGTTCCAGTGCTTCAGCAACATCGTGTCCCACGAGAGCGGCTGGAACGTGTCCGCGTCCAACCCGTCCTCCGGCGCCTACGGCCTGGTTCAGGCGCTGCCGGGCGGCAAGATGGCCTCGGCCGGCTCCGACTGGAAGACCAACCCCGCCACCCAGATCAAGTGGGGCCTGGACTACATGAACTCCCGCTACGGCAGCCCGTGCGGCGCCTGGTCCACCTGGCAGTCCCAGGGCTGGTACTGAGCCCAGCCCGGCTCAACCCGGCTCAACGCGGCCCGGCTCAGCCCGGCCCGGCTCAGCCCAGCGAGTTGAACCAGCCCACAGTCTTGGGCGCTGCGCTCTTGAAGGCCCCGAAGTGGTCGACCTTTCCCTGGTCGAACACCGGGGCTTTCGTGCCGTGGGCGGCCAGATCGCGGGCGCAGCTGCGCGTGTTGGCGATGGGCACATCGGTGTCGCCGGCCGCGGTGTAGAGCCGCACCGGCGCCTTCGACCGCCAGGCGCAGTTGCCGTCCTGCGCGCGCAGGGCCGCAAGCAGCCCGCCCCGCGGATGGCGTACCCGTTGCAGGAACTCGGGCGTGAGCAGCTGCTTCAGCGTCCCCGGCAGCGCCTTGACGATGTCCTCCTCCTCGTGGCGGCCGTCGAAAAGCCCCTCGATCCGGGCTGCGTACGGCGCGCGGAACGCGTCGGCGGGCGTCCGGTAGACCGGATGCAGCCGGTTCTGCGCGGTGAGGAAGTACGCCATGTAGAAGACGCCACTGGTCCTGTTGACGCTGCCGTCGAACAGCCCGGGCACCTCCGCGTGCCTGAGGTCGTACGGCCCCGAGACCGGCGCGAGCGCCCGTAGACGGAAGTGCCGGTCGGCGCCGTTCTGCAGGGCCCGCCCGAGAGCCATGGCCACCTGCCCGCCCTGCGAGAACCCGGTGGCGTACACATCACCGGTGAGCGGCCGCGCCAGCAGCCGGCTCGCGGTGCGGGCGGCCCGCAGCATGTCGACGCTCGCGGTCACGGCGGACGCGGTGTCCATGTACGGATGCCGCCCCGGTCCCTTGCCGAGCCCGAGGTAGTCGGGCGCGGAGACGGCCCGTCCGGCGGAGGCGTGCAGATAGGGAGCGAGCCTCCCGAGGCCGCTGCCGACGGAGGGCGCGTCGTCGCGGTGGGCCATGGTGCCGTGCGTGTCGGAGACGACGTCGAGCCGTCGTGCCCCGCCGTCGGGCAGGACGAAGAGACCGGTGGCGAAGGTGGGCCGCCCATGGGCGGTGACGGTGCGGTAGGTGAGCCGGTAAGCGCGTACGCCGTGGCGGACGGTACGGGTGTCGAGCCCGGGCCCGGCGATGAAGCGGACGACCTGTGCGCGGTCGAGCGACGCGATGCGCTCGACCCTCAGTAACGTGCCCCGCGCGTTTGTGTGCTTGACGGCTGAGGGGTGCACCGGCTCCGCCACGGCCGTGGGGGCCGCGGGGCTCGCGGCGAGCGCGGTGAGGACGATGGCGGTCGCGCCTGCGAGGTTGCTCAGCTTTGAGGTCATACCTCGAAGGTAGGAAGGAGCGGCTCCGCCGGACATCCGGGCAACACCCGGACCGTGGTACACCCGTCACCACCCCTGGGACTTCGCCCCAGCCCCCCTCCCGGTGCGTCGCCCCGGACCCTGTCCTCAATCGCCGCACGGCTGGTTCACAGCCCGTCCGGGGGTCCCCCGGACGAGGGCCGGGGGGAGATTGAGACGCAGGGGTCGTCGGGGACGGCAGCCCCCTACAGCCTTTGAATGATCGTCGCCGTCGCCAGCGCGCCACCCGCGCACATCGTCACCAGCGCGAACTCCTTGTCCCTGCGCTCCAGTTCATGCAGCGCCGTCGTGATCAGCCGCGCTCCCGTCGCCCCCACCGGGTGCCCGATCGCGATCCCACCCCCGTTGACGTTGACCTTGTCCAGGTCCTGCTCGAAGACCTGCGCCCAGCTCAACACCACCGACGCGAACGCCTCGTTGACCTCCACCAGGTCGATGTCCCGCAGCGACATCCCCGCCTTGCCCAGCACCGCCCGCGTCGCGTCGATCGGGCCGTCCAGGTGGTAGTGCGGGTCCGCCCCGACCAGTGCCTGCGCGACGATCCGGGCCCGCGGCTTCAGCTTCAGCGCACGCGCCATCCGCTTCGAGGCCCACATGATCGCCGCCGCGCCGTCGGAGATCTGCGAGGAGTTGCCCGCGGTGTGCACCGCCGTCGGCATGACCGGCTTCAGTTTGGCCAGCGCCTCCATGCTGGTGTCCCGCAGCCCCTCGTCCCGGTCGACGAGCCGCCACATGCCCTGCCCGGCGGCCTGCTCCTCCTCCGTGGTGGGCACCTGCACGGCGAACGTCTCGCGTTTGAAGCGCTCCTCGGACCATGCGACCGCTGCCCGCTCCTGCGACAACAGCCCCAGCGAGTCGACCCGTTCCCGGGTGAGACCGCGGTTGCGCGCGATGCGCTCGGCCGCCTCGAACTGGTTGGGCAGGTCGACGTTCCACTCGTCGGGGAAGGGTTTGCCGGGCCCGTGCTTGGACCCGCTTCCCAGCGGCACCCGCGACATCGCCTCGACCCCGCAGCTGATGCCGATGTCGATGACACCGGCCGAGATCATGTTCGCGACCATATGGCTGGCCTGCTGTGAGGAGCCGCACTGACAGTCCACCGTCGTCGCCGCGGTCTCGTACGGCAGCCCCATCGCCAGCCAGGCGTTGCGCGCGGGGTTCATGGACTGTTCGCCGGCGTGGGTGACCGTGCCCCCCACCACCTGCTCGACACAGTCGGCGTGAATGCCGGTGCGGCCCAGAAGTTCTCGGTAGGTCTCGCCCAGCAGATAGGCGGGGTGCAGATTGGCGAGCGCGCCCGAGCGCTTGCCGATGGGGGTGCGTACGGCTTCGACGATGACGGGTTCCGCGGCCATGAGCTCGTCCTCTCCTGACATGCGCGGAGGCGTCCCGGCGCCGCCACGCGAGAACTAGTACGCGTTCTAGTTCTCCAAGCAGTCTTATGAGTGCTACCCCCGGTACGCAAGGGTCTTGCACGCCCCTGCTGCACCCATGCCCCGCAACAAATCCGGCCGTGACCCTTGCCACTTGTAGAACTCGTTACTACCTTTCGGCCAATTCTGATGGGTCGTCAGGCACGTTCGGACGAAGCGTGTCACCGACACCACCGCCAGACCTGGAGTTGCCGATGCCCTGCCCCCATCTGCCCGAAGGCTTCGACTTCACCGATCCCGATCTGCTCCAAGCCCGCGTTCCGCACCCCGAGTTCGCCGAGATGCGGAAGACCGCCCCGGTCTGGTGGTGCACACAGCCGACCGGGATCTCCGGCTTCCAGGACGAGGGCTACTGGGCCGTTACCCGGCACGCCGACGTCAAGCATGTCTCCACACACCCCGAACTGTTCTCCTCCAACACCAACACCGCCGTCATCCGGTTCAACGAGTCCATCAGCCGTGACCAGATCGAGGTCCAGAAGCTGATCATGCTGAACATGGACCCGCCCGAGCACACGCGCGTACGCCAGATCGTCCAGCGCGGCTTCACTCCCCGGGCGATCCGCTCCCTGGAACAGGCCCTGCGCAACCGCGCCCGCGCCATCGTCGAGACGGCGCTCGCGGGCGCGACGGACGACGGCAGCTTCGACTTCGTCACCAATATCGCCGTCGAGCTGCCGCTCCAGGCCATCGCCGAACTCATCGGCGTACCCCAGGAGGACCGTGCCAAGATCTTCGACTGGTCCAACAAGATGGCGGCGTACGACGACCCCGAGTACGCCATCACCGAGGAGATCGGCGCCGAGGCGGCGATGGAGATCGTCTCGTACTCGATGAACCTCGCCGCCGCCCGCAAGGAGTGTCCGGCCAAGGACATCGTCAGCCAACTGGTCGCCGCGGAGGACGAAGGCAACCTGTCCAACGACGAGTTCGGCTTCTTTGTGATCCTGCTGGCGGTGGCGGGCAACGAGACCACGCGCAACGCCATCAGCCACGGCATGCACGCCTTCCTCACCCACCCCGAGCAGTGGGAACTCTTCAAGCGCGACCGCCCGGCGACGGCCGCGGAGGAGATCGTGCGCTGGGCGACGCCCGTCGTCTCCTTCCAGCGCACGGCAACCCAGGACGTGGAGCTGGGCGGTCAGCAGATCAAGAAGGGCGACCGGGTCGGGCTCTTCTACTCCTCCGCCAACAACGACCCCGAAGTCTTCGCCGCGCCCGAGCAGTTCGACATCACCCGCGACCCGAACCCCCATCTCGGCTTCGGCGGCGGAGGCCCGCACTTCTGCCTCGGCAAATCGCTGGCCGTGATGGAGATCAACCTGATCTTCAACGCGGTGGCGGACGTTCTGCCCGGACTGCGCCTGGTCGGCGACCCGCGGCGGCTGCGCTCGGCGTGGCTGAACGGCATCAAGGAGCTGCAGGTCAGCCACGTCTGACCTGCGTTGCCGTGGGAGGCAGGGGCCAACTCACCCCACGCCCCGCCCCTGCCTCCCTCTGGCGCGCCGGGCCCGTCGCAGAGGCTGCTCATCTGCCCGAGTGGCGGGAACGGGGCCGCGGGCGGATCCTGGCAGGAACGCGACGATCCACCCCAGGGGGTACGGGGACACCCGTACCCCCTGGGGCCGTGCCTGCTACTTCGGTGCGGCCGGAACCGGCGTCTCCACCTGCGCACGCGCGAGTGGGACCGCGCCCGGGGGCACCCGGAGCTGCCGTCGGCCCGCCAGGACGTACGTGAGGCCGAAGCCCGCGCCGACGACCGCCGCACCGCCCGCCGCGTCCAGGACCCAGTGGTTCGCGGTGGCGACGATCGCGCAGACCGTGAAGAGCGGGTGGAGCAGGGCGAGGAGCTTCATCCACAGCTTGGGTGCGAGGACGAGGACGATCAGGCCGCACCAGAGGGACCAGCCGAAGTGCAGCGAGGGCATCGCCGCGTACTGGTTGGTGACCGCGGTCATCGCGCCGTAGTCCGGGTTGGCGAGGTCCTGCGGGCCGTGCACGGTGTCGATGAACTCCATGCCGGGCATCAGGCGCGGCGGTGCCAGCGGGTAGAGCCAGAAGCCGAGCAGCGCGAGCAGTGTGGCGAAGGCGAGGGACGCGCGTGCCCAGCGGTAGTCGGAGGGGCGGCGGACGTAGAGGACACCGAGGATGGTCAGCGGCACGATGAAGTGGAAGGACGTGTAGTAGAAGTTGAAGAAGGCTTCGGCCCACTTCACCTTCACCACCGCGTGGTTGACCCAGTGCTCGATGTCGATGCCGAGCGCCTGCTCGGCGGAGACGATCTGGCGGCCGTGCTCCTCGGCGGCGGTGACGCCGCCGGTCGCCGCGGCGCGGATGTGCGAGTAGGCGGAGTAGCCGACCCGGATCACCAGAAGTTCGAGGAGCAGGTTGGGGCGGCTGAGCACCCGGCGCCAGAAGGGCAGCAGCGGCACCCGGCGCCAGCGGGCCGGGGCGGGCAGGGCGTACTCGGTGGGGATGGGCGCGCGGAAGTGCGGCGAGGTGCGGGGCAGGAACGGCACCGCGCAGGCGGCCGCGAGCGCCGCGACCAGGACGACGTTGTCGCGTACGGGGAAGAGCACCGCGATGTTGGGCAGCAGCATCGCCTGGGGCAGCGTCATCGCCAGGACGATCAGCACGGGCCAGAGCATCCGGTCGGCCGCGCGCTTGCCGACGCGGCCGACGACGGCGAGCAGCACCCACAGGAGCTGGTGCTGCCAGGCCGTGGGCGAGACGGCGACGGCGACGCAGCCGGTGAGGGCGACGGCGAGGAGGAGCTGGCCGTCCTCGGCGTAGCGGACGGCGCGGCGCAGGCCGAAGAAGCAGACTGCGGCGGCGAGCGCGACGTAGAGCGCGATCTCGAGCGGGCCCTGGAGGCCGAAGCGCAGAAGCGCGCCGTGCAGGGACTGGTTGGCGAGGCTGTCGGGGCGGGCGCCGAGTCCGGCACCGGCGACATGGTGGACCCAGTACGTCCAGGAGTCGCTCGGAAGCGCGGCCCAGGCGAGTGCCGAGCAGGCGGCGAACGTGCCGGCCGAGGTGACGGCGGCGCGTCTGCGGCCGGTGAACCAGAGCAGCGGCGCGAAGAGCAGAACCGTGGGCTGAAGGGCTGCTCCGACACCGATCAGCACGCCGGACGATCTTTCCCCTCGGGCGGCGAAGCAGCCGAGGAGGACGAGCAGAACCGGGATGATGCTGGTCTGGCCGAGGTAGAAGCTGTTGCGCACCGGCAGCGAGAGCATCAGCAGGCTGATGGCGATGGGGGCGGCGAGCAGGCCGCTGCGGCGCGATACAGGGCCCGGGAGGGCGCGGGCGACGACCAGGCCGAGGCCGACGACGAGCAGGAGCGTGCCGAAGGTCCAGGCGACGCCGAGGCTCTGCTCGGCGGAGCGCGCGAGCGGTTTGAGTACGAGTCCCGCGAAGGGTGTACCGGTGAACTTGTCGGCGTCGTAGAGCGAGCCCTTCACATGCAGGACGCCGTTCTCGCCGATCCAGGTCTCCAGGTCGGTCAGCCGCTCGCCGGGCGGCTGCCGGAGCACCGCTGCGGCCTGCCGTATCGCGAGGACGGCGGCCACCAGCCACAGGGCGGCCCTGGCGGCGCCCATCCTCGAGTCCGTCGTCCCGCTCCCGCGCACGCTGTGCTCCGCGTTCGCCACGTCGCGCCGGCCTCCCCTACGTTCTGCGTTTCTGG
This sequence comes from Streptomyces sp. NPDC019890, assembly GCF_044903445.1. Taxonomy (NCBI): domain Bacteria; kingdom Bacillati; phylum Actinomycetota; class Actinomycetes; order Kitasatosporales; family Streptomycetaceae; genus Streptomyces; species Streptomyces sp. NPDC019890. The sequence continues at coordinate 43,612 of NZ_JBJDQK010000002.1, forward strand.
TTCATAGAGCCTCGCACTGCCCCCTGAAGGAGACCCAGGCAACCCCCTCTTAGCCTGAGTGTCACCCCGTTTTGACCGAATATCTCGCCGACCGGCACCGGAACCGGAAGTTCGGGGCCGTCGTCACAGGAGGCATGCGGGGGAACATACAAGAAATTCGGGCCAGGATTCTGCTGGTCGTGGCAGCGCTGCTGGCGCTGCAGCTCGGATCGCTGATCAGCCCGGCGTACGCGTGCGGCTGCGGGGCGATGGTCCCGGACCGCGGGTCTCATATGGCGGTCGACCGCGAGACCTCGGTGGTGGGGTGGGACGGGCGTACGGAACAGATCGTCCTGCGCTTCACGGTCGACGGAAACGCGCGGAAGGCCGCGTGGATCATGCCGGTGCCCAGCCGGGCGACGGTGGAACTCGGTGACCGGGCGCTCTTCGACGAGCTGGAGACGGCGAGCGCGCCGGAGCACAGGACGCGGCACTACTTCTGGCCGCGCGCCCACGACTGGCCCTTCTCGTCCGGCTCCACGGATTCCGCGGGCGCGCCGGCGCCGGGAGCCAGGGCTTCGGTGGGCGTGGTGGGACGGGAGCGCCTCGGCGACTTCGATGTCGCACGGCTGACGGCGACGGATCCGGGGGCTCTGCGACGCTGGCTGGAAACCAACGGCTTCCGGTTGCCGACCGGTCTTGCGACGGAACTGAAGCCGTACGTCGCTCAGAAGTGGGAGTACGTGGCGGTGCGGCTGGCGCCCGAGGCGGAGGGTGCGATGCTGCGCGGCACGCTCGACCCGCTGCGGCTGCGGTTCGCCAGCGAGAAGCTGATCTACCCGATGCGGCTGTCCCGGCTGGCCAAGAACGCTCAGTCGCTGGGCCTTTTCGTGCTGGCGCGGCACCGGATGGAGCCGAAGTCCTCGATCGGCGGGGATGCGCCGGAGGTGACGTACGCGGGCAAGGTCCCGGCGGACGGGGTGCTCGCCGGGTTCACGGGCGGCGGGCAGACCTTCCTGACGGCGCTGGACCAGAGGTTCCCGGAGCCGGGGCGGATCAGTGGCGACCACGAGCTGCGGGCGGCCGAGGCGGACACTCCCTTCCGGCGGGTGGTGTACGAGGACGAGCTGCTGACGGCGGGCGGTGTGCCGGTGTGGCTGCTGACGGTCGGCACAGGTCTCGCGGCGCTCGTGGTGGCGGCGCTGTGGCGCGTACGGGCCAGGCGGCGCAGGCCGGTCCTGCCGCCGCCCCCGGTTCATGTGCCGCCGCCGGTCGCCTGAAAAGTGGGCCCCGCTGAAATAGGTTGGGCCTATGACCCAGGAGCAGTGGAACGCAGTTGACCGCTTCATCACCGACCACCTCGTCCACGACGACGAAGCCCTCAAAGCGGCCCTCGCGGCGAGTGACGAGGCCGGCCTCCCCGCCATCGCCGTCGCCGCGAACCAGGGCAAGCTGCTGAACCTGCTGGCCCAGATCCACGGCGCCCGCAGTGTGCTCGAGATCGGCACACTGGGCGGCTACAGCACGATCTGGCTGGCCAGGGCACTGCCGGAGGGCGGCAGGCTGATCTCCCTCGAATTCAACCCGGCCCACGCGGAGGTCGCCCGCGCGAACCTGGCCCACGCGGGCCTCGACAAGATCGCCGAGGTCCGCGTGGGCCCGGCCCTGGAGACCCTGCCGAAACTGGTCACCGAGCCGGGCGCGGGCCCCTTCGACCTGGTCTTCATCGACGCGGACAAGCAGAACAACCCGCGCTACGTCGAGTGGTCCCTGAAGCTGACCCGCCCCGGCAGCCTGATCATCGTCGACAACGCGATCCGCGGCGGTGCGGTCGTGGACGCGGACAGCACGGACCCGGCGATCGTGGGCACGCGGGAGATGTACGAACTGGTGGCACGTGAGCCGCGGCTGGACGCGACGGCGGTGCAGACGGTGGGGACGAAGGGGTACGACGGCTTCCTGCTGGCGAGGGTGGTGGACTGACACGTCCGGTCAGGGGCGTGCGCGGTGCGGCAGGATGGGGCGCATGAGCATTGTGAAGATCAACGCCCTGACCGTGCCCGAGGAGCAGCGTGAAGTGCTGGAGAAGCGCTTCGCGTCCCGTGCCGGGTCGGTGGAGAACTCCGACGGCTTCGAGTGGTTCGAACTCCTTCGTCCGCTCGAAGGGACCGACCAGTACCTCGTCTACACCCGCTGGCGCGACGAAGCCGCGTTCCAGGCATGGATGGAGGGCTCGATGAAGACGGCGCACCAAGGTGGCGGGGAGCAGGGTGGCGGGGAGCGGCCGAAGCCCGCCGCCACCGGGTCCACGCTCTGGTCGTTCGAGGTGGTGCAGCAGGCCGCCCCCAAGGCGTAGGCCCCTCTTCGGGCCGGCTCTTCAGGCCGGCTCTTCAGGCCGCCAGGAAATCGTTGGCCAAGGGTTCGGTGGCTCGGGTAGAGAGAGCGTCATGACGACGTGGACCATGGGCCCCGAAGCCTTCGATTCCGCCGACGCCGACGTGCTGCGGCGCGAGTACTACGACGAGGTCGCGAGCCGCTACTGGAAGCGGCCCGCGACCGCCGAGGAGATCGACAAGGGGCTGACCGGGGACGGCGTCGAGCAACTCGCGCCGCCCACCGGGCAGTTCGTCGTCGGGCGGTACGGCGGCAAGGCCGCGGCGTGCGGCGGGGTGCTCATGCTGGACGCCGAGCGGGCGGAGCTGACCCGGGTCTTTCTGCGGCCCGCCTTCCGGGGCAGGCAGGGCGCGCGGCTGCTGCTGGGGGCCCTGGAGGACGCGGCGCGCGGGCTCGGGGCGCGGCGGATGGTGCTCAATACGCGGCTCGATCTGATCGAGGCGCGCAAGCTGTACCTCCGGCACGGCTACGCGGAGATCCCGGCGTACTGCTCGGGGCCGTACATGGAGGTCTGGTACGGCAAGGCGCTGTGACCCGGGGGCTCCGAGGTGCGCGGCCGGGCGGCCCGGGCCCCGGGAAGGCCGGTTGACCCGCAGCCGAAGCCCGGGTGCGGGTGGCCCGGAGCCCCGGGGCGTCAGCGCGCGTGGTCCCGCTTCGGGTCCGGGCTGTACGGGCGTTCCCCGTCCGAGCCGCACAGTTCCGCGGTCAGGTCCCGGACCAGCTGCACCAGATCCGTCGGGCGATCCGGGCCCCACCAGTCGCCGAGCAGCTCCGCCAGCGACTCCTCGCGGGCGTTCGAAAGACGTACGGCCGCCTCCATCCCCGCGTCGGTGAGCATCAGTTGCAGCCCCTCGCGGCGGGCCAGGCCCCGCTCCTCCACCTGACGGGAGGCCTCGGTGATCGCACGCAGCGGCACCGGTGTGGTGTCGGCGAGCCGTTGGGGCTCCACCATGCCGTGGCGGCGGATGCGCAGCAGCAGCCAACTGGCCGCGGGCAGCAGGTCGTACCCCGCCTTCTCGGTGATCTTCTCGTAGATCCTGCGCCGGCCGTCGCGCGAGCCGAGCACCGAAAGCGCCCGTGCCACCTCCTCGTGGGAGGAGCGCGTGACCGGGTTGGACGCCACGGTCTCGCTGGGGTCGGGCGCGGTGACCGAGCCACGCAGCTTGTCCTCCTTGAGGAAACAGGCGACGACGAAGGCGACGGCCACCACGGGAACGGCGTACAGGAAGACGTCGGTGATGGACGACGAGTACGCGTGCAGCACCGAGGGGCGCAGCGCGGACGGCAGTTCGGCGATCGCGCGCGGGTCGGCCGCCAGCTCGCTCGCCCCGGCCCCGGGCGGCACCTGCTGTCCGGCGAGCGCGTCGGTCAGTTTGTTCTCCAGCCCGTTGGTGAAGAGCGTGCCGAAGATGGCGACGCCGAACGAGGCGCCGATGGAGCGGAAGAAGGTCGCCCCGGACGTGGCGACGCCCAGGTCCGCATAGCTGACCGCGTTCTGGACGACCAGCACCAGCACCTGCATCACCAGGCCGAGACCGGCTCCGAAGACGAAGAAGTACGCACTCATCTCCCAGGTGGAGCTCGTCTCAGTGAGCTGGTGGAGCAGGACCAGGCCGACGGCGGTGACGCCGGTGCCCGCGATCGGGAAGACCTTCCAGCGTCCTGTGCGGCTGACGATCTGTCCGGACGCGGTCGAGGTGAGCAGCATGCCGAGCACCATCGGCAGCATGTGCACACCGGACAGGGTCGGTGTGACCCCCTGCACGACCTGGAGGAAGGTCGGCAGGTAGGTCATCGCGCCGAACATCGCGAAGCCGACGATGAAGCTGATGACGGCGACGAGCGAGAAGGTGCGGATCCGGAACAGCCCCAGCGGCAGCACTGGTTCGGCCGCGCGCTGCTCCACGTACAGAAAAGCGACGAGAAGTACGGCGCCGAGTACGGCGAGGCCGATGATCCGACTCGAGCCCCAGGCCCAGGTGGTGCCGCCGAGGGAGGCGACCAGGACCAGACAGGTGGCGACGGATGCAATGAGGAGGGTGCCGAGGTAGTCGATGGTGTGCCGGGTGGGGCGGGCCGGGATGTGCAGTACGGCGGCGATGACGAGCAGTGCCACGACGCCGATGGGCAGATTGATGTAGAACACCCAGCGCCAGCTGAGGTGTTCGGTGAAGAAGCCGCCGAGGAGCGGCCCGAGGACGCTCATCGCGCCGAAGACCCCGCCGAACAGGCCCTGGTATTTTCCGCGTTCGCGCGGCGAGACGATATCGCCGACGATCGCCATCGACAGGACGATGAGGCCGCCGCCGCCCAGACCCTGGAGCGCGCGGAAGCCGATGAGCTGCGGCATGTTCTGCGCGATGCCGCACAGCGCGGAGCCGATGAGGAAAATGACGATGGCGGCCTGGAAGAGCTTCTTGCGGCCGTACTGGTCACCGAGCTTGCCCCACAGGGGCGTCGCCGCGGTCGAGGCCAGAATGTACGCGGTGACCACCCAGGACAGATGGTTCATGCCGCCGAGCTCGCTGACGATGGTCGGCAGCGCGGTGGACACGATCGTCTGGTCGAGGGCGGCGAGCAGCAGGCCGAGCAGCAGTGCGCCGATGGCGACCATGACGGCCCGCCGGTTCTGGCCCTGGCCCGGGGCCGGACTGACGGCCTCGGTGCTCACTTCCTGAGCCATGCCGCTCTCTCTCCTCGCCGCTCTCCGCACCACTGTCCTCCCCATCGTGGTGGGTGTGACCGGTTATGGCCTGCCGAGGTGGCCGGGCGCCGTTGGGCCTCGCGTGCGGCGGCTGCATAATCGCTCGCAGGGTAAGGGGAGGGAACCGGCAATGACCGGACACGTGTGTCCTGAATGCGGTACGCCGCGCGGTACCGAGGGCAGAGCCGTGCCCGGCTGCCACTGTGCCGCGCGGGCGAGGGAGGCGGTCGGAGCCGGGCGAGAGGCGGAGATCGCGGCGACGCAGGTTTTCGATCCGTTGCGGGTGCGGCCGTATGTGAGCTTGCGCAACGTGGGCGAGAGCGGGTCCGGGCCGGAGGCGCAGACGGTGCCGCTGCTGCTGCCGGGGGCGGTGATTCCGGGTCGGGGTGACGAGCCGGACGCGCTCGATGCGGTGGACCTCACGGCGGTGGACCTCGCCCCGGTGGATCTCACGCCGGTGGGCAGCACTCCGGGGCGCCACCGCGGTCGGCGGCGCCCGCACCGGGGTCTCTTGGTGGTCGCGGCGGCGGTGGCGGTGGCGGGGACCGCGGCGGTCGCGTCAGGGCTGTTCTCCGGGGACGACGAGCGCGACAAGGCCCTGCCGGACCGGGAGACGAGCGCGCCGAGCGTGAGTGTCCTGCCGGACGCGCCCTCGTCGTCGCCGACCGGGCGCGCCTCGGAGACTGCGTCGGCTTCGGAGACTGCGTCGGCCTCGCCATCCGGTACGCCGTCGGCGGATGCGTCGTTGCGCATGACCCCCGGCTCGTCGGCGCCCGCGGATCCGTCGACGCCGCCGACCCCGACGGCGAGTGCGTCGGGATCGGTCTCCGCGGCGCCACTTGGTGCCCGGTCGGGCACGCTGCGACCCGGGGACAGCGGACCGGAGGTCGTGGAACTCCAGCAGCGGCTGGCCGAGGTGTGGCTGTACTCGGGCCCGATGGACGGGCAGTACAGCCAGTCCGTCGAGGACGCGGTGCGCTCCTACCAGTACGACCGGCACGTCAAGGGCGACCCCAAGGGGGTCTACGGCCCGAAGACGCGCCGCGAGCTGGAGGCCGAAACGCAGGACCCGTGATGTTCGCTCTGCGCCGACCGGGTGGCGCAGACCGCCAGGTTTTTGTATCGTGATGGAACAAAGTGGTTCCGTCCGTATTCCCTGACCGGCGGGCGGAGCCACTTGTTCTCTTCTCCCGCGTCCTGGAGTACGCCGATGCCGGCAACCGCCCCGCTCGTTCTGACCGCCCGCGCCCTCCTGCTCGACATGGACGGCACCATCGTCAACTCGGACGCGGTCGTGGAACGCTGCTGGCGCCAGTGGGCGACCGAGCACGGCCTGGACCCGGACGAGGCGCTGAAGGTCGTACACGGGAGGCAGGGGTACGCCACGATGGCGGCGCTCCTGCCCGACCGGCCGATGGAGCAGAACTACGCCGAGAACCGCGTGATGCTCGCACAGGAGACCGCGGACACCGACGGCGTCGTCCCGGTCGCGGGCGCCCCCGCCTTCATGGCCGCCATCGCGGGGCTCCCGCACGCCCTGGTGACCTCGGCGGACGAGGCTCTTGCCCAGGCCCGGCTGTCCGCGGCCGGGCTGCCGATACCGGAGATCCGGGTCACCGCCGAGTGCGTCGGCGCGAGCAAGCCGGACCCGGAGGGCTTCCTCAAGGGCGCGGCCGAACTCGGCTTCGCCCCGGTGGACTGCGTGGCCTTCGAGGACTCCGAGGCGGGCATCGAGGCGGCGAGGGCGGCGGGCATGCGCGTGCTGGGCGTCGGTCAGCGCGCGGCGGCCCTGTCCCCGGACGCGCACGTCCAGGACCTGACCTCACTGCGCGTGGAGCCGGGGCCCGACGGCACGATCCGCCTGTACGTCACGGGGTGACGGTTTTCCCGGACGGCCTGAATTTCGGCCCCGCCGCTCCGGGTCGTCGCGTACCCGCCCCGTGCCCTACCCCGCCACCGCCTCGAACAAGCTGAACCCCGCCAGCACCAGCATCAACCCCGCCGCCACCTTCGTGATCAACCTCAGCGGCACGTACTTCATCAGCGTCCGCCCGCCCAGAATCCCCAGCCCCGCCACCGTCCACAGCGCCAGCACCGCCCCGATGCCCACCGACAGCGGACTGTCGTAACGCGCGGCCAGATTCGCGGTCATGATCTGGGTCAGATCACCGAACTCGGCCACCAGAATCAGCATGAAGCCCGCCCCGGAGACCTTCCAGAAGGACTGGTCCGCCGGGGCCTTGATGTGTTCCTCGTCGCCGTCGTCCTTCTTCAGCAGCAGCACCAGCGCCCCCGCCAGGAAGAGGACGCCCACCACCGCCTGCACCAGCCGGTGCGGCAGCAGTGTCAGCACGCTGCCCGCCGCGATGGCGAGCGTCACATGAACGGCGAACGCGGCCGCGACGCCCACGAAGACGTACGAGGCGCGGTATCGGGTACCGAGCATCAGACCGGCGAGCGCGGTCTTGTCGGGGAGTTCGGCGAGAAAGACGACACCGAAGGTGATCGCCAAGATGGTGAAGCTGAGCACGGAACGGATTCCTCAGTCGGTCGGGCTGCCGGACCGAGAGACCTGATCGGAAAAGGGGTCGCTTCGGCACGGCAGCGTCACGTGAAAACACAGGACACTGCGGCCGAAGGTCTCGCTGGCGGGCCGAGTCGAACTGGTCGACGAGGGCCGCCTCCGGGCGCCGGCCGGGCACGAGGCCCGGCAGTATGTCGACGTTCCGGCGAAGAGCTACTCCCCTTCTGCTCCGTTCAGGGTACGTCAGGCGCCACTCACGGCGGATCCCGGTACAGCCGCCCCCGCGCCACCAGCTCCAGCACCACCGACACCGCCACCGCCTGCACGGCCATCAGCGCGACCAGCACAAACAGCTGCACCGCTCCCGCGAGCAGCGGTGAAGCACCGCCCAGCAGCATGCCGACGAACGCGCCCGGGAGCGTGACGAGCCCCACCGTCCTGGTCTGATCGAGCCCCGGCAGCAGCGCGTCGGAGGCGGCCGGGCGCGCAACCTCCATGCGGGCGTCGCGATCGAGCAGCCCGAGCGCCATCCCCGCCTCGACCTCTCCGTGCCGCAGCCCCAGCTCGTCCAGCGCCCGTCGCCCGCCGAGCACCGTCGCGGTGAGCGCGCCGCCGATGAGGATGCCGGTCACCGGGATCAGCGCGATGCCCTTCAGCGGGACGAGACCGGTGAGCAGCAGCGCGGCCACGACGGGCACAACACCCGCAGCGATCGGCAGCCACGCCCACCGCCAGGTCCGGTTCACGGTGATCCGCCGGCCCGCCGTCCGTACCGCGACCGCGTACATCAGCAGCAGAAACGCGAACAGCAGCGGCAGCGAACGGACCACCCAGCCGATCACCAGAGAGACGGCCGCGAGTTGGACGGCCGCCCGCACGCCCGCCACGGCGATCTCGCGCGCCCGGCCCAGCTGGGCGACGGCGGCCACGGTCGCCGCGACGGCCAGCAGGACGGCCAGCACGGCGCCGAAGGTGACATTGACCGTGAGCAGCACCCGGCAACCCTACGACGTGACACGGCATGTGCCGGGGTGTCAGAAAAGACTTGATCTGACGTGCACATGTCGCCACTCTGTTACCTGGCGCCCACTCCAGCGAAACCTGGCGCCGACAACATGGCCACGCCCGAACGGCCAAATACCCCCCACATCCAAGGAGTTCGCATGTCAGGTGTCTACGCGCGTCAATGTCGCCGTATAGCCGTACTCGCCGCAACCTCCGCTCTCGCCGTCACCGGTCTGCTCGCCACCGCCCCCACCGCGCAGGCCTCCCCGCCCACCCCCGTCAGCGCCGCCACCGCCCGTACCTACCTCGCCGGGCTCACGGTGTCCCCCGAGGGCTCGTCCACCGGCTACAGCCGCGACAAGTTCCCGCACTGGATCACCCAGTCGGGCGCGTGCAACACGCGCGAGGTCGTCCTCAAGCGCGACGGCACGAACGTCGTCCAGGACTCCAGCTGCGCCGCCGTCAGCGGCAGTTGGTTCTCCGAGTACGACGGCGCCACCTGGACCGCCGCGGCCGACCTGGACATCGACCACATGGTGCCGCTCTCCGAGGCCTGGAAGTCCGGCGCGAGCAGCTGGACCACGGCCAAGCGGCAGTCCTTCGCCAACGACCTCACCCGTCCGCAGCTGATCGCCGTCACCGACAACGTCAACCAGGCCAAGGGCGACAAGGACCCGGCGGAGTGGCTGCCCTCGCGCACCTCGTACCGCTGCATGTACGCGCGCATGTGGGTGGACGTGAAGCACTACTACGCCCTGACCGTGGACTCGGCCGAGAAGAGCGCCCTCCAGGGCATCCTGAACGGCTGCTGACCAGCAGCTGACGGATCCTGCAGGAACCTGGTGGCCCTCCCCTGTCGTTCCGTACCGTACGGGGCGACAGAGGAGGGCAACACATGGCCGGGCTGCGCGTGGGACCACTGCTGCGGTACGTCGACTGGGAGTCCGGCGGGAGCGCGACCGTCTGGGTCGAGGCCGACCGGCCGTGCAGGGCCGAGGTGCGCTGCGAGGACGGCGCGCAGGGCACGGCGCGCACGTTCCAGATCGCCGGTCACCACTATGCGCTGGTCCAGGTCACCGGCCTGACTCCCGGGACGACGACCGCGTACGAGGTGCTGCTCGACGGCCGGCGGGTCTGGCCCCTGGAAGGAAGCGGGTTCCCGGCGAGCACGATCCGTACGCCCGACGTCCCCTCCGACGGCGTCACCGTCTCCTTCGGCTCGTGCCGCTGGTCGGCCGCGCCGCGCGGTGGGCACGACCCGGTGGGACCGGACGCGCTCGACACCCTCGCCACGGAGCTCGCCGCCGACCCCACGGCCGTACGCCCCGATGTGCTGCTTCTGCTGGGCGACCAGGTGTATGCGGACGAGACGTCCACAGCGACCAGGGCCTGGCTCGCCGCCCGCCGCGATCTGCGCGAGCCCCCCGGCGCGGAGGTCGCGGACTACGAGGAGTACACCCGGCTCTACGACGAGTCCTGGCTGGACCCCGAGGTCCGCTGGCTGCTCTCCACCGTGCCCAGCTGCATGATCTTCGACGACCACGATGTGATCGACGACTGGAACACCAGCGCCTCCTGGCTGGCGGAGATGCGCGAGACGGCGTGGTGGCAGGAGCGGATCCTCAGCGGTCTGATGTCGTACTGGGTCTATCAGCACCTGGGCAACCTCTCCCCGGCGGAGCTGGAGGTGGACAAGCTGTACGCGGCGGTGCAGGCGTCGCCCGACGGGACGGATGCGCTGCGGCGGTTCGCCGCCGAGGCGGACTCCGACCCGGCGTGCGTGCGCTGGAGTTACCGCCGCGACTTCGGGCGGACCCGGCTGCTGATGGTGGACACACGCGCCGGCCGGGTCCTGGACGAGCAGCGGCGGGCGATGCTGGACACGGACGAAGCGCACTGGCTGCGCGAACAGGTGCGGGACGGGCGGGGGCCGGCGACTGGGTCAGGGCACGGGTCTGCGGTGGGGTCCGGGCAGTTGCCGGGGCCGGAGGCAGGGACCGCGGCAGACGCCCGGCACGGGTCCGCCGCGTCGGGGGCGTACGACCATCTCCTGATCGGGACCTCGCTGCCCTGGCTGCTGCCGCCGCTCATCCATGACGCGGAGAGCTGGAACGCCGCGCTCTGCCGCGGCGAGCGCGGCGACCGCTGGGCGCGCTTCGGCGAGGATCTGCGCAGACGGGCCGACCTGGAGCACTGGGCGGCCTTCCCCGATTCCTTCGCGAAGCTGGCCGCGCTGATCGCGGAGGCGGGCAGCGGGGACGACGCTCCGGCAACCGTGTGCGTGCTGTCGGGCGATGTGCACCATGCGTACGTCGCCGAGCCCGAGTGGCCCGGCCAGGCGCCGGAGGCCAGGGTGCTCCAGCTGACCTGCTCGCCCGTGCACAACTCCATCCCCCGCCCCATACAGCTCGGCTTCCGCTTCGGCTGGAGCCGCGCCGGACGGCGGCTCGGGCACGCCCTGGCTCGCCACGGCAGGACGGGCAGACCGCCCGTCCACTGGGAGCGGACGGGCGGCCCGTGGTTCGGCAATCAGCTGATGACGCTGACGCTGCGAGGCCGTTCGGCGGTGCTGCGGCTGGACCAGGCGCAGACGGTGGCGGGCGCGGCCGGGTCCGCGAACGGCGCGGGTACGCGGCTGGTGACGGCGGATGAGCGGGAGCTGACTGCGAACGGTGATCCATCCCACAGCGGAGGGTGATCCTCGCCCCCTGGGGTTCGACTCCGGCGCCTCCCCCGGCATGATGAGCCGAACATTCCGCTGCCAAGCACCCCACATGCCCCGGGAGTTCCTGTTTTGTCCGACGTACGCGATGTGCGATCTGCAGTAGCCCCCCACACCCGCGCCGTCGCGGTCGTCGGGGCAGGCCCCCGCGGCACCTCCGTCCTCGAAAGACTCTGCGCCTCGGTCCCCGAGCTGATCCCCGGGACGTCGCTGACGGTCCACCTCGTCGACCCGGCGCCGCCGGGTCCGGGCCGGGTCTGGCGGACCGACCAGCCGACCGAGCTGCTGATGAACACGGTGGCCTCGCAGGTCACTTTGTTCACGGACGACAGCGTTGTCTGCGAAGGTCCGATACGTCCGGGGCCGAGTCTGTACGAGTGGGCGACAGCGCACACCGACGAGCGGCTCGGCCCCGACGACTATCCGACGCGGGCCTGCTACGGGCGCTATCTGGAGTGGGCTTTCGGGCAGACGGTGGATGCCGCGCCGGACACGGTGACGGTGCGGGTCCACCAGGCGCGGGCGATACGGCTGGAGGACGAACTGGAGGCGCCCCGGCAGGCCGGACCGGGGGCCGGGGCCCGCGCCGGCGCGGCGGCACGAACCGGAGCCCTCAGCGACACGGCGGCACGGACGGGCGCCCCCAGCGGCGCGGCGGCAGGGACCGGGGCCCTGATCGGCACGGTGCCGCGGGCCCGCGCGGCGCTCGACGACTCCCTCGACAGGGCGCCCGTCTCCCCGACTCAGTACCTCACCCTGGACGACGGCACCACGATCACCGGACTCTGCGCGGTAATCCTCGCGCAGGGCCATCTGCCGGCGGTCTCGCGCCAGACGCAGGCGCATCTCGCCGAGTACGCGGCCCGTCACCCCCCGCTGCGTTACTTCCAGCCCGCGAACCCCGCGGACCTCGACCTCTCGGCCGTGGCCCCCGGCGAATCGGTCCTGCTCCGCGGCCTCGGCCTCAACTTCTTCGACCATATGGCGCTGTTGACGACCGGCCGCGGCGGAACGTTCGTACCCGACGACACCGGCGCCCTCGTCTACCGCCCCTCCGGCCGCGAACCGCTGCTCTACGCGGGCTCGCGGCGCGGCATCCCGTACCAGGCGCGCGGCGACAACGCGAAGGGCGCCTCGGGCCGGCACGAGCCCCTCGCACTCACCACTGACGTGATCGCCGTCTTCCGTAAACGCGCGGACGAGGGCGATCCGCCGGACTTCCTGACGGAGATCTGGCCCCTGGTGGCGAAGGAAGTGGAGACGGTTCACTACGCGGCACTGCTGTCACACCCGGCCGGCTTCCAGGACCGCTATCTCGCAGCGCCCCACGGCAGCCCCCAAGAGGCTGCCGTACTGGACGAGTTCGGCGTCGCGCAGGCGGACCGCTGGTCCTGGGACCGGATTTCGCGCCCGTACGGCGGCGAGAGCTTCGGCTCGCCCGCCGAGCACCGCGCCTGGCTCCTCGCCCATCTGCGCCAGGACGCCGCACAGGCCGCGCTCGGCAATGTCGCGGGTCCACTGAAGGCCGCGCTCGACGTGCTGCGCGATCTGCGCAACGAGCTGCGTCTGATCGTGGACCATGCCGGGCTCTCCGGCACCTCCCGGCGCGACCACCTGGACCGCTGGTACACCCCGCTGAACGCCTTCCTCTCCATCGGCCCGCCGCGCCGCCGGATAGAGGAGATGACGGCGCTGATCGAGGCGGGCGTCCTGGAGGTGGTCGGCCCGCGCACGAGCGTCGGGATGGCGGACGGGGTGTTCACCGCCGAGTCGCCCGACGTGCCCGGCTCCCTCGTCACGGCGACGACGCTGATCGAGGCGCGGCTGCCGGAGCCGGACCTGAGGCGGACCTGTGACGAACTGCTCGGTCGGCTGCTGAAGACGGGCCAGTGCCGGCCGCACACGATCGACGGTTACGAGACCGGAGGAATGGACGTAACACAGCGCCCCTACCGTCTGATCAACCGTCAAGGGCGGGCACACCCACGGCGCTTCGCGATCGGCGTGCCCACCGAGGGCGTCCACTGGGTGACCGCGGCCGGGGCCAGGCCCGGTGTCGACTCGGTGACGCTCGCGGACGCGGACGCGGTGGCGCGCGCCGCGCTGCGCGCAGTGGGCACGCTCGGACCGGAATCCACGGCGAAAACCGGGGCAAAGGCCGACCGTTGGTCAAATGTTGAACTTGCAAGCATCGATTAGGTCTGCCTAACCTGGGGCCTCCCTCGTCGGTTCACGTCCCCAGACCGAAGGAGTCCCCCATGGCCAATCCCTCGCTGTCCACCCGTCTGAACAAGGCCCAGCCCTATGCGCTCGGCCTGTTCCGCATCGTCGTCGGCCTGCTCTTCACCTGCCACGGCGCCGCCTCGCTCTTCGGCGTGCTCGGCGGCGCGGGAGGCAACGGCGGCACCGTCCCGGCCGGCACCTGGCCCGACTGGTACGCGGCGGCGATCGAACTGGTCGCCGGCGCACTCGTACTGATCGGCCTCGGCACGCGCGGCGCCGCCTTCATCGCCTCGGGCTCGATGGCGTACGCGTACTTCACCGTTCACCAGCCGGAGGGCCTCTTCCCGCTGCAGAACAGCGGCGAGGGTTCCGCGCTGTACTGCTGGGCCTTCCTGCTGCTGGTCTTCACCGGCCCGGGCGCGCTGGCGCTGGACCGGGTGTTCGGCGCGCGCGGCGAGAACGGGACCGCGCAGGACGAGCGCAAGGAGCAGACCGCGGCGGCCGCCGCGTAAGCCCTGTCCGGGACCTGACTCATTCAGCTGCCGCCGGAGCTTTCGGAGCGCCCGGGCCCTCGTTCACAAAAGAGGACCTGGGTGCTCCGTTTTTTGGTTCGCTGCCCACTTCGCCGCCCGCACTCCGTTTCTCACTTCGCCCACTCCCAAATCCGTCCCTATTCCCGCCCGTATTCCCAAATCCCGCCAGACGTGAGGCTTACTACATCAACGCCCCCTGACGATCTCGAGGGAAACGCCAGGCGTACGCTGTACAGCTGTAGTGCCGCCCCTGCCGCTCCCCTGCGACGTCGCGGCGTTATTCACGAAACCGGGGAGTTAAAGGGTGCTAGAGAGTGTGGGGGCGCTGACCGGCAGCCCATGGATCTACGCCGTCGTGGCGCTTTCCGTACTTCTCGATGTCTTTTTGCCCGTACTGCCGAGCGGCGTGCTGGTGATCACGGCGGCGACCGCGGCCGCGGCCGGCTCGACCACCGCCACCGCCGCGCCCGTCGAGACCGCGGCCGGTGGCGTCCCGCACCAAGTGCCCTCGCTCCTCGTCCTGGTGCTGTGCGCGGCGACCGCCTCCGTACTCGGCGACCTCGTGGCGTACCGGCTTGCCTGGCGCGGCGGCGACCGTCTGGACCGGGCGATCGCCCGCTCGCGCAGACTGACCCGCGCGCAGGAACGTCTCGGCACGGCCCTCAGCCGCGGCGGCGGCGCACTGGTCGTGATCGCACGCTTCGCCCCGGCCGGCCGCTCGGTCGTCTCGCTGGGCGCGGGTGCGGCCCACCACAAGGTGAGGGATTTCCTGCCCTGGTCCGCCCTGGCGGGTGTGGCCTGGGCGGGCTACAGCGTGGGCCTCGGCTACTTCGGCGGCCAGTGGCTGGGCGCGACCTGGATCGGCGCGGCGGTCTCGGTGCTTGCGCTGTTCGCGGCGGGCGCGCTGGCGGCGTACGTCATGCGGCGCCCGACACAGTCACCGGCTCCCGAACCGGCTGCTTAGCGCCCCCACCGGACCCGCGCACCTCAAGCCCTTCGAGCAGCTTGCGGGTCGCCTCGGCCATCTCGTCGACGGCCTGGTCGAAGACCTCACGATTGTGCGCGGCGGGGGCACGGAAGCCGGACACCTTGCGCACGTACTGCAGGGCGGCGGCACGGATGTCGTCCTCGGTGGCCTCTTCGGGGAGGACGGGCGGGCGGAGAGTCTTGATACTGCGGCACATGTATTCAGTGTGCCTCGCAGGTCTGACAAGTGTCCGCCGGAGCGGGCGGCCTGTACGGAGCAGGGGGCCGCACCCGTCACCGCGGGTGCGGCCCTCGTCACCAGCCCGGATCAAGGCCCGATGAGGTCCGTCGATGAGGCCCGGTCAGGCCCCGAGGCTTGATCAGGCCGCGGCCGCCGCGCGCACCACCGACGCCGCCAGCCGGTCGTTCTCCGGCGCGGCGCCGCCCGGGAACGCGAACCGGCGGCGCACATAGCCGTACGCGACACCGCTGCGCGGATCGGCAAAGCTGTCGGCGCCGGCAGCGCCGCTGTGGCCGAAGGCGTCCGCACCCAGGAACGGGTACCCGACGCCCTTTGCCTGGAAGCCGAGGCCGAAGTTGTCCACGTCCCCGGTGACCACGTCCGTGCCCACGGTGTAGAGCGGGGCGAACTCCGCGATCGTCTCCGGCTTGAGCAGCGGGGCCCTGCCGTCGACCTCGCTGATCGCCGCCGCGTACATCCCCGCCACCCCGCGCGCGTTTCCGACGCCGCCCGCCGAGGCCTGACCCTGCGCCCGAACGGCACGCGTGTTGGCGAAGTCCACCAGGTCCATGGGCGGCGCGGCGTTCGCGTTGAAAGCGATCCCCATCAGACTCTTCGGGTCGATCGGATCGGCCTGCAGCTCCGCGAACTGCTCCGGCGTGGGCCGCATCGGCAGTACGTCGAGGTAGCGCGCCTCGAGTGCTTCGGGCAGCCCGAGATGGAAGTCAAGACCGTACGGAGCCCTGATCCGCTCCTCGAACAGCTCCTGTATGGACCGCCCGGTGGCCCGGCGCACCACCTCGCCCGTGAGAGCGCCGATCACAAAGGCGTGGTAGCCGTACGCCGTGCCCGGCTCCCAGAACGGCCGCTGTCCCGCCAGCCGTCCGGCGAGCAGGCGGTCGTCGGCCATCTCCTCCATGCTGAACCCGCCGTCGACCCCGACCACTCCGGCGCGGTGGCCGAGCAACTCCCGCAGCGTGAGCGCGCCCTTCCCCTCGGCGGCGAACTCGGACCAGTAATGGGCGACTTCGCGGTTCAGATCGAGCACACCGTCCTGCACGAGCAGGGCGACAACGAGATGCGCCGCACCCTTGGTGACGGAGTAGACACCGGTCAGCGAGTCGCCCGCCATTCCGTCCCCGGCCCACAGGTCGACGACCTGCCGACCGTTCACGTACGCCGCCAGCTGTGCACCGGACTCGGTGACCCCCTCGGCGAGCAGTGCGGCGAACTCCTCCCGCACGCTCTCGAAGCCCTCAGCGACAGTGCCCTGCACACCGACTTCGGCTGTCATGCGTCCTCCCCAGTGATCGTCAAGCGGTCACCGGACGCCAACCAGCAGAGAGGGCAGGATAATTCCCCGGGACGTCGTACCGCTCATGCCGTCTCCTTCGCGGGCTCGCGCGACTCGTCGGCCGCCACGGTGTGGCCCGGGCCCGAGCCCCGGTAGCCGATCACGACGGCGACGGCCGCCACCATGAGCAGGACGGCGACCGTACGCAGTCCGACGCCCATCGCGGAGGTGAACTCCCCTGTCCGGGCGGCACTTTGGGGCGTGCCACTGAACCGTGCGGCCAGCACCGTGCCGACCACGGCGACGCCCAGCGCGGCACCGATCTCCCGCGCCGCCGTGTTCAGCCCGGACCCCAGCCCGGCCTGATGGGCGGGCAGCTCCGCGACGACGGTCACGGTCAACGAGGGAGCGCACAGCCCCATTCCGGCGGAGAGGACGAGCAGATAGAGCGCGTACAGGGCATACGGAGTGCTCGCGTTTGCGGTCGAGACGAGCAGCAGTCCGAGCCCGATCAGCCCCAGACCGCCGCCGACGAGCGGCAGCGGGCCGAAACGCTCCTGCCAGCGGGCCCCGAGCTTGGGTACCAGCGCCATCCCGACGGTCAGCGGCACGATCGCCAGCCCCGTGAGCGCCACCGAGTAGCCCTTGGCGTACTGCAGATACTGCGCGTTGACGTAGAAGAGCGAGAACAGCCCGAAGAAGCAGGCCGCCGTGCCCAGCGTCCCGGCCCGCAGTCGGCGCGACGCGAAGACCCTCGGGTCGAACAGCGGCCGCTCGGCGAGCCAGGCATGGCCGATGAAGAGCACAAGCAGCGCCGTGCCGGTCGCGAAGGCGGTCAGGACATGCGCCGAACTCCAGCCGTACGAAGGGCCCTCGATGATTCCGTAGACCACCGCGACCAGCGCAACGGTCAGCAGGAGTGAGCCCACGGGGTCGAGCGCGGCGGCGGGGTTCGCGGGCGTACGGGGGGTGGTGCGGGCGACGGCGACGGCGAGCAGCGCGGCGAGCGGCACCATGATCCAGAACAGGGCTCGCCAGGACAGATACTGACCGACCAGACCGCCGCCCACATTGCCCGCCAGGCCGCCAAGTCCGACGGCGAGGGTCCAGGTGGCGAGCGCCTGGGCGGTGTGCCGCGGCCCGGCGAGGCGGACCAGGATCGACATGGTCGCGGGCATGATCAGCGCGGCTCCCGCACCGCACAGCCCGCGCCCGGCGATGAGAACGGCTGGAACGGCGGCAAGTGCGCTGGTGGCGGCGCCCGCCGCGAAGAGGCCGAGCCCGGCGAGAAGCGCGCCCTTGCGGCCGAGGCGGTCGCCGAGCGCGCCTGCGGGGATCAGGAGCCCGGCGAAGACGATGACATAGGCGTCGACGGCCCACAGCAGCTGCGTGCCCGTCGGACGGAGGCTGGACGCGGCGAGTTGGGGGATGAGGAGGTTGATCGCCGCGACCATGCTCTGTGCGACGAGGACGCAGGCGCAGAGCGCGAGCAGTGCCGGTTTCTGGGCACGTGGAAACAAGGCTCCTCCAGGAGCTGGGGTTTTGGGGTCTGCCGTCCACCGTAGAGTTGGCGCCACTTGCTTTCCAGTGCAACTAATGCAAGGGATGAATGCGCGTGACGCAATCCGGCCTGGACCTCAACCTTCTGGCCGCCCTGGACGTACTGCTCGAGGAATCCAGCGTCTCGGGCGCGGCCGCCCGGCTGCATCTGTCGGAGCCTGCGATGAGCCGCACCCTGGGCCGGATCCGTAAGGCGCTGGGCGATCCGGTACTGGTGCGCGCGGGCCGGACCATGGTGCCGACCCCGCACGCGCTCGCCATCCGCGGCGAGGTCCGGGCGGTCGTGGAGCAGGCGCGCGGGATCTTCACGGCCGGCGGTCAGGTGGATCTCCGTGCTCTGTCGCGCACGTTCACGGTGCTTGCGCACGACGCGCTCGCGGCGACGCTCGGCGCGGCGCTGTTCGCCAGGATCGGCGAAGAGGCCCCGGGCGTACGGCTGCGCTTCCTGACGGAGAGTCATGTGGATGCCCCGGCGCTGCGCGAGGGCGTCGCCGATCTGGAGGCGGGCGTGATCGACACCCGCTCGCCCGAGGTCCACGTGGAGCATCTCTTCGACGACGGGATGCTGGGTGTCGTACGCCCCGGACATCCGCTGCTGCGCGGGAGGCTCACACCCGAGCGGTTCGCCGCGGCGGACCATCTGATCGTCTCCCGGCGGGGCCGCATGCGGGGCCCGGTCGACACCGCGCTCGCGGAACTGGGTCTGACGCGGCGGGTGGTGGGGAGCGTGGGCACGTATCCGTCCTCGCTGTTCATCCTGCTCGGCAGCGACCTGGTGGGCCTGGTGACGACGCGGGCGCGGCCGCTGACGGACACTCTGGGGCTGAAGACCTTTGAGGTCCCGCGCCTCTGCCGGCACTGCCGTTCGGGCTGGCCTGGCATCCGCGCAATGACGCGGACCCGGCGCATGCGTGGCTGCGGGCGTGTGCGCGGGAGCTGATGACGCAGGCGTGAGGGGGCGGTGCGCAAGGGTGCCAACACCAGGCGCATTCAGGTCAGTTGAGATATGTCCGGGCAACTATGGCGACTTCTGGACAGCTACGGAGGAAGCGCTTGTCCGGCTCTCCGGCCCGCCTGGAGACTCGGTGGCATACCCGCCGCAACAGCGGCCGGGTATCAACGCAGGAATCAGCAGGGGGAAACCCGCATGGCACTACGCAAGCTGATCGCTTCGTTACTCACGACCCTGGCGCTCGTCGCCGCGGCGGTCACCGGATTCACCGGCCCGGCCACCGCTGCTTCCGGCACCGGCGCCGGAAGCAGCACGGGCAGCGGTTCCGGCCAGGGCTTCACGGCCCAGGCGAAGCAGGCGGGACTGACCACCGCCGAGGCACGGCAGCTCCAGCGGACGGTCGACGGCTACCTCACCACGGTGGGCGGCAAGCAGGTCGCGCCCAACAGGATCGAACTGGCAGGCCAGGGCGAGATCGTGGTCGCGATGCCCGGCGAGCGCTACGCCCGCGACCTCTCGAGCCCGGCGGGCACCCGGGCGGCGTGTCCGTACGAGAACTTCTGCATGTGGACCGGCACCGGCTTCACCGGCACGCAGTTCAACCTGTGGAAGTGCGGAACGTACGACCTGTCGAACTGGAACGGTCCCGGCTCCTGGAGCAACAACCAGACCCCGGGCACCAGGGCGAGGTTCCTGGACCGCGGCTACAACACGATCTACACGACGCCCGGCGCGTATGCGAACAGCGCGTACTACAACTGGACTCCGGTCTGGCACGTAGTCCCCTGCTAGGAACCTGGGGACTCGATGCCCCAGGAACTACGGGACGGGGCCCGGCCCCGGCGACACAGAGTCGCCGGGCCCGGGCCCTCACGCTTGCCCCGTGCTCAGTTGTCCTGCAGGAACTTCTTCGCGAGGGAGTCGCCGAGGCTCACCGCGGCACTGTGGCTCTCGATCGGCGAGACCTTGGAGTTCTTGAACAGGATGTACGTGACACCGGACTCGGCACCGCCGGTCTCCGGGTCAGGGTCGATACCCAGCGCCTGGGCGGTGGCGTACGACGCCTCGCCGATGATCTTGTTGGGCCCGGTGTCCCCGACGACGGCGTACTCGACCTTGTTGTTGTAGATGACGGCGACGACGCCGCCGCCCTTGATCCCGGCGCTCGAGTAGTTCCAGATGCTGCTGGTGCTCGGCACGACGACGTACGGCAGCTTCTCGGCGTTCAGCGGCTTGCCGTTGGACTGGTGGAACGCGGTGTCGTCCTGGAACCAGGGGTCGGTGTCGGCGTTGCACTTGCTGGTGACCTGGCCGTCGCAGTCGACGTCCATGTCGGCCTTCCAGAACACCGCGCCGTTCTTCCCGCAGACCGGGATGGTCGCCGAAGTCTCGCTGTCCGTCTTGTACTTGCCGTTCGATATCTGCGAACAGCTCTTGACCTTGGCCAGCAGATCGGCCGCACTGACCGATCCTTCCTGCGTCCCGCGCGTGCCGGAACCGGCCGCGCGATGGGCGGTGTTGGCGGTGGCAGGCAGTGCGGCGACGGTGAGCAGGGCGGCGCCCGAGGCGGCGGCGAGCGCGAGAGTACGAGTACGCATGTGGGGGCGGCCTCTCTGTTAGGAAAGTTTCCTTACTTGTCCGCCGACAAATGTGATCCCTTTACATGACCGCGTCAACCCCCTTCTCGCCGCCGGATTCCTCGGCCATCTCCAAGCGCGCTTCGGGCTGCGGGCAGCGGGCTGCGGTCCACCAACACCGCATCGAGAGGCGGGCACTTGAGGAGCTGTCGGTACGTTGAACGAACCGGTAATGCGGCGCCGTCAATGAATGGGAACAAGGGCGCCGCTGAGCGGAGGAGAAGAAGATTTTAGGTTCCTCGGAGTCCAACCCGACACGTCGCGCACTTCTTGCGGCCGGTGCCGCAACCGGTTCGGCCACCGCGCTCATGCTCGCCACCGGGCCTGCCCGCGCGGCCACCCGTCACCGGGACACCACCGCGCGGCTGCGTGAACTCGAGCAACGGCACGCGGCTCGTGTAGGGGTGTTCGCACGCAACCTGGCGACGAAGGCAACGGTGCTCCATCGGGCAGAAGAGCGCTTCCCCATCTGCTCCGTCTTCAAGCCGCTCGCCGCGGCAGCCGTACTGAGAGACCTCGACCGGCATGGTGAGACGCTTGCCAAACGCATCCGCTACACCAAAGCGGACCTGGTCGATCACTCACCGATCACAGGCACGGCGGACCGCGTCGCCCACGGCATGACCATCGCCGAACTGTGCGGGGCCGCCATCTGCTACAGCGACAACACCGCAGGCAATCTGCTGCTCCGCGAACTCGGCGGACCAACCGCGATCACCCGCTTCTGCCGCTCCATCCAGGACACCACGACGCGGCTCGACCGGTGGGAGCCGAAGCTCAACACCGCCGAGCCATGGCGCGTCGAGGACACGACCAGCCCGAGGGCCATCGCACGCAGCTATGCGCGACTCACCCTGGGGGAGGCGCTGGATCCCCGGGACCGCAGACGGCTGACCGAATGGCTGCTGAACAACACGACGAGCGGGGACCGATTCCGTGCGGGGCTGCCCAAGGACTGGACCGTCGCGGACAAGACCGGCGCCGGCTCGTACGGAACCTGCAACGACGTGGGCATCGCCTGGACACCGGACGGGACACCGATCGTGCTGGCGGTGCTGACGACCAAGTACGAGGCGGACGCCGCTCCGGACAACCGGCTCATTGAGCGAACAGCCGCGCTCTTGGCAGAAGCCGTGACGTAGAGACTGGGAAACACGGGACTCGGGCGGCCGACTCGGGATGGCGGCTTCCGTATCAGGCATTCATGGATGCGCGCCGGATCGCGTCGAGCGCGCGCGTCACGTCGTCATCGGTCGTCGACCAGTTGCTCACCGAGATCCGCATGACGCGACGGCCGTGCCAGATGGAGCCGCTGATCCACGCCGTGCCGTCGTCGAGCAGCCGGGTGAGCACCCGTTCCGTGCGTTCGTCGTTGCCGAACTCGGCGCAGACCTGGGTGAATACCACTTCGTTGAGGACCGTCGCGCCGTCGATCCCGGCGATGCCGGTGGCGAACGCGGAGGCGTGTCGGCACAGCCGCTCGACGAGGTCGGCCACACCTGAGCGGCCGAGGGACCTGAGTGCGGCCCACACGGTGAAGGCTCTGCCGCGCCGGGAGAGCTCGGGGACCTTGTCGATGGGGTCGCCGTGTTCGTCCTGGATGAGGTAGTCGCCCTGCAGGCCCATCGCTGCCCGGACCGCGAACGGGTCGCGCACGATGGCGAGGCCACAGTCGTAGGGGACGTTCAGGGTCTTGTGGGCATCCGTCGCCCAGGAGTCGGCGGATGCGCAGCCCGCCGTCAGGTGTGCGTACATCGGCGAGGCGGCCGCCCACAGTCCGAAGGCGCCGTCGATGTGCACCCATGCGTCTGCCTCGCGAGCGGCACGGATCGTCTCGACGAAGGGATCGAAGGCGCCGGAGTGGATGTCTCCGGCCTGGAGGATCACGATCGTGGGGCTCTGCCCGCCGGCCGCCAGGTGGTGCCGCAGGGCCTCGGGCTCGATGCGTCCCTGGTCGTCCGCCTTCACCAGTTGGGGTTTGCCGAGCCCCAGGTAGCGCAGCGCCAGGTCAATGGCCATGTGGCGGTCCTCGCCGACGATGACGCGTACGGCCGGCGCACCCGCGAGTCCGTCACGGGCGACGTTCCAGCCGGTGCGCCGCAGCACCGCTTCGCGCCCGGCGGCGAGGCAGGTGAAGTTCGCCATCGTGGCACCGGTGGTGAAGCCGACGGCGCTGTCGCTCGGCAGGCCGAGCAGATTGAGCAGCCACGCGCCGGCGATGTCTTCCGCCGCCGTGTACGCGGGTGAGACGGCGCTCATCACGCAGTTCTGGTCCCATGCACTGACCAGCCAGTCTGCGGCCAGCGCGGCCGGTTCGGTGCCGCCGACCACGAACCCGTAGAAGCGGCCACTGGGAAACGCGGTGAGCCCCGGCTCGCAGGCCGTGACCAGCAGGTCGACGACGTCGGCAGGGGTGCTCGGACCGTCGGGAAGTTCGACACCGAGCGCGCGCACGATCTCGTCGACCGAAGCGCGGGCGGGGACCCGGCGATCGGAGAGGCTCGCCAGCCAGCGGACGGCATGGCCGTATGCCTGTCGGAGCGCCGCCTCACGCGCGTCCATACCTCGGACTATGAGACAGTCGCCGCCGCCACGCAAGCGACGACTGGCACGATCACGCCCACGCCTTGATCACCGTGCAGCGGAAAGAATGAATCACCCCCGGGCGGGCCCCGGAGCCAGCAGGATGCACCCAAGGACTCGGGGAAGGGTGAGGCGGCAGATGCGCGTCCTGACGTGGAATGTGTGGTGGCGGTTCGGCCCGTGGGAGCAGCGGCAGAAAGCGATCCTGACCGTGCTGCGCGACCTGCAACCCGATGTCATCGGGTTGCAGGAGGTGTGGGCCCGTGGCGGGGAGAACTTCGCGCAGTGGCTCGCCGAAGAACTCGGCATGCAGTGGACCTGGGCCGCCTCGGACGCCCCCGAACGCTGGCAGAAACGGCTCGGGGACTCGACGGTCGATTTCGGCAACGCCGTGCTGAGCCGGTGGCCCATCGTGGACCGCGCCGTGATACGGCTGCCAGCCGCCGAGGGCAATGACGACGGACGTCTGGCTCTGCATGCGCGGACTGGCCGCGCCCACACATCAGGTGCCCTTCTTCACCACCCATTTGACCTCGGAGATCCACGCCTCGGCCGTGCGCTGCGAACAGGTCGCGGTGCTCTCCGAATTCATCGCGGCCCACCGCAGCGGGACCCTCTTTCCGCCCGTGCTCACCGGCGATTTCAACACCTGGCCCGATTCGGACGCGATCCGGCTGCTCGGTGGCTACAAGACGGCCCCCGTGGTCCCCGGCCAAGTCCTCCTCGACGCTTGGGAATACGCCGACCCGACAGCACCGTCGGCCACATGGAATGCGGCAAACCCCTACGTAGCGGCCGGCGGCCCGAGCGTCCGCATCGACTACATCCACGTCGGCCAACCCGGCCCCGGTGGCCTCGGCAGCGTCCGCTCCATTCGCCGCGCGGGCGACGGCCCGGTCGACGGCATATGGCCGTCCGATCATGCTGCGGTGGTCGCGGACCTGGCGGATGCCGATCCTGGAGAGCGCTGAGCCAGAACAACCGCGGCTCCCAAAGACATTCGGACGGGATCCTCGCGCGTTGCCCCGCCGACACGACATCCCTGTAGAGGACTCGGGAGTCCCCCGCCGCCCGCAGCAGTGTGCATCCGCGGTGGCGGCCGGCAACAAGGCCGTCGCGGCTATGACTCCGTCGAGCGGGGCTGGGTCGTCGGGATCCGCGAGGTGAAGAACATCGCGAGGAGAGCGGTGAGAGCGAGGATGGCGAGTGCGGCGCGCAGGCCGTCGATCCTCGCGGCGGCGTTCGCGTCGAGCGCGGCCTGGGTCACCTCCGTGCTCGTGCCCGCTTCGTCGAGGGCGGTCTTGAGCTGGGCGTCCGACAGGAAGGGAGCGCCGCTTTGGAGTTCGACGGCCGCCTGGCTCTTGACGTCGGCCGGGACCGCCGGATTCTGCTCGACGCTGGTCAGGAACGAAGACGTGAGCGCGGCGATCAGGATCGACCCGGCGAGTGCCGTACCGATCGAGGCGCCGAGGTTGGTGACGGCGTTCTGGACGCCGCCGACTTCTGCGCTCTGTGCTTCCGGCACCGCGGACACGGTCACCGATCCGAGCTGGGACGCCAGCGCGCCCATGCCGAGCCCGATCAACAGGAGGGGGATGGTGACGATTTCCGCACCGGCGTCTGCGTCGAGCGCGGCCATCAGGGCCACCGCGCCCGCGAGCAAAGCGAGGATCCCGAGCCGCACCACCCGCCGCGGCGAGACGTCCGGGAAGAAGCGTGGGATCAGGACCGCGGCCGCCAGCAGTGTCAGCGAGAGCGGCAGGATGCGGGCACCGGTCGCGAGCGCGGACAGGCCCAGGGCGACGGACAGATAGAGCGGTACGACGAAGAACACGCCCATCTGAACGAGGTACTGGAAGAAGAACATCGTCAGCCCGCCGGTGAGCTGCTTGTTCTGCAACATGGCCGGGTCGACGAGTGGCTCCCTGTGCCGCTGCACGAGGCGGGCCTCCCAGCGGAGGAAGAGCCAGATCAGAAGCAGACCTGCCAGCATCAGCCACACGACCAGGGAAACCCCGAGCCACGAGGGCGCGTCGGGCTTCGGCTTGAACCAGCCCCATTCGTCCGAGCGGAGTACGCCGTAGACGAAGATCCCGAGCCCGAGGGCGGAGAGCAGGGCGCCGACGAGGTCGATGCGTGGGCGTTCGTCACTCGCAGCGTCAGCGATACGGCGGGCGAGCACCAGGATGCCGAGCACCACCAGGACCTCACCGGCGAACACCCAGCGCCAGGAGAAGTACGTCGTCGCAACACCTCCGATGAGCGGCCCGACCGCGATCGCCACGGCCCCTGCGGCCGCGACGAGTCCGTAGGCGGCGGGACGGCGTTCAGTCGCGAAGTTGCCGGCCACGAGCGCCACGATCGCGGGCAGGATGAGCGCCGCTCCGACTCCCTCGAGGAATGCCCAGCCGAGCAGCAGCACGGGCAAGTTCGGTGCGAGTGCCGTGGTCAGGGAGCCGCAGCCGTAGATGCCGCAGCCGATCATGAACGCGCGCTTGCGGCCGATCAGCGCCCCGACCTTGCCGCCGGGAATCATGAACATCGCCATCACGAGGGTGTAGGCAGTGATCGCGCCTTGGATCCCCGTCACCGTCGTACCCACGTCGTCGGCCACCGTCGCGATCGAGACGTTCATGACAGAGCTGTCGAGCGCCATCAGAAACTGACCGGCCGCGAGCGTCAGCAGAACGAGTCGCGCCGTTGCCGAACTCTCAGCGGTGCCTGCCTTGGGTGCCATGGGCGAATCGTCCCAGCTGCCACGGAGGGCGGATCCGCGACCCGCCACGGAGATCGACCGGTTGCCAGGCGTGAGCTTGGTGGAGCTTCTTCAAGTGGTAGTCGCGATTGGGGACGGTCGCGGATGACGCCCGCCTGGGCGGTGCCGTACGGGCACGGAGGGCACATCTGGCGGCGGCCGCCGTGGCGGTGAGCACCACAGCGGCCGCGATGAGGGTGGTCATGGTGCTCACCCTTGTGGGGTGTTGGGGTCATGGGGTGGGCGGCCTCGCCGCCGAGGTGTCCAGAGCCCGCTCGTCGTGGGCGGCCTGCATCGCAGTCGGCAGGTACGCCCAGTACGTGAACAGGAATGCGGTGCGGTCTTCGACCGACGTGAGCGCGGCCTGGTGCTGCGGGGATCCCGGGTACACGCCGTCCATCGCGGTGGCCTTGTAGCGGGACCACGCCCACGAGACGGCCGCGTACAGGGCGCTGATGGCGATGCCGATCGGGACGAGCAGCGCAAGAACGATGCCCATGGCGGGGGCTCCTGTCGATGTGGTGGGGCCCCGCCTTTCGGGGCTGTTCGCCGGTGAGCTCCGGCTGCTCGTGCTCGAAGGCGCGCTCCTGGTCCTCCGGCGTGAGGGTCCGGTAGCAGGCGCCACAGAGGTGCTCGTCGGCGAAGCGGCCAGTCGCCTCGTGCCGGTCGCCGTACTGCGGGAAAGTCCGCTTCCCGCAGCGGGTGACGGTGGGGTGGTGAGCCATCGCCGGGCGTCAGGACCGGCGCAGTGACGTGATCACGAATGCGGGGATCACCGCCGCGCCGACGATCAGGTGCATCAAGGCCAGCAGGAGCTGGTCGGACGTTGTGACGCCGACCCCGTTGTAGGGAAGACCGCCGACGAGCACCAGAGCCGTGAGCGCCTCCCAGATGACGGTGGCCCGCCGTGGGGCGAATCGTTCCAGCAGCTCCAGCAGTCCCCAGCCGAGCAGCGCCGGGACGACGGAGGCGGCGATCACCGCGCTGATCAGGATGGACTGGGCCGGTCGGCCGAACACAGCGGGAGTCCTGAGGTCGTACCCGGCGACGTCGGTGAGGACGAGCACGTACGTGAGGTTCGCGAGGAGAGCGATGCCGATGGCGGCCGGTCGCAGTACCCGGGCGCTGGTTTCGGTGAGGCGGCGGGCGGACGGTCTCGGCGAGGGCGATGTGGTGGCCACGATGGTTGCTCCGTTGGAAGAGGTCGGGGGTCAGCGGATGAGGACTGACTCCTAATTTCCTCACATGTGGAAACTAATTTCAGCCTATGCTGAAACTGTCGCGAACGGAAGTCCCTGACCTGCTACGGAAGGTGATGCGGTGTGACTGGGCGAGTCCCCGGGAGAGAGCGCGGAGAGCAGGCGGACAAGATCATCGCCGTCGGGCCTGGCGCTTGTTCACGCAGGCGGGTCCCACGGTGTCAAGCAGAATGGCGGGCCCCCGCGAAGGATGCCCGTCCCAAGCCTTGACCAGCCGAGGTCGGCGCAGGTGGCGGAACTGCTGGGGACGACGGAGCGCTTCCCGCGCCGCCTGGTGGCCGAACGGCGGATCACCTTCGTGCAGGTCGGTCGCCATGTACGCATCCCGGAACGTGCCCTCGTTGACTTCATCGAGGGCAACACGATCGAGCCTGTGCAGCGCCGCAGAACGCGGCACGGGAGGGCTGACTGATGGCCAACAACAAGCGCAGACGCCGCACCTTCGATGCCGTGCGGAAACTCCCCTCGGGGCGCTTCCAGGCCCGCTATCCAGGCAGAGTGATGCGGCCGGCGCCCGTCGCCTTCGAAACGGCTCGCGACGCTGATGACTGGCTCGCCGAGAAGCAGACCGAGATCCGGCGCGGTGACTGGGCGGACCCTGATGCAAGAGCGGTGGCCTGGGCTCTGACTGGCACCCGCTGTTGACCGTGGTTTACCGACCGGAAACTCTTCCGCGGCCAGTGAGAAGCCTCTTTTGCTACCTCGCCGCGGTAGACCTGACCATTGCCGTCAATTACCACCGTCAACGCCCCCACAGCGAGCTGCTGCGGGGGCGTGCGGGCTGGTGGGCGCGGACGGTTTCGAACCGCCGACATCTGCTTTGTAAGCCTGGCGCCGATCACAGGACGGTCCTGGCTGCACCGCTTTACACCCCAATTGACCGTGGCTGACCGCTCGATCTGGCACGGATCTGGCACGCGCGGCGTCGCAGACACCTGCCTTGTAGGTTCGATCCCGGCCTCGGTGTTGCTCAGCAGAGCCACCTTTGCCTGGCAGGGGCGTGGCTGCATCGGTCTGCTGGCTACCGCTGTGGTCCGCAGCTGTTGATGTCACCTGGTGATGTCAGCGAATACAGTTGGTGGGCTTCTGCCTCGCCCCTGCAGCGGCCGTTCTCACGGCCCTGGGCCGTGAGTACGGTCGGATACTGCCGGACGGTCGGGTGCTACCACCAGATGACGACGTATCCGTTGCCGCCAGGAGTACCGGGCTCGCCGGGGACACCGGCCCCGGTGCCGCCCTGGCCGCCGTTGCCGCCTGCCGCGGCACCGTTGGGCGGGCTGACGATGCCGTCTGCGGCGTCACCGCCGTGACCGCCGAAGTGGTCCTCGACGTCACCGCCATTACCACCCTCAGCGTCGATGCAGTCTACGTTGACATTATCTTCAACGCTGCCGCCGTCGCCACCGTTACCGCCTTCGGCCTCGGCGTTACCGCCGTCGCCGCCATTACCTCCAAATGCGGTGAGAGCCGCCTCCCCGTCGTCGACCACACTCGTGGCGGTGCCGGCGCCTCCGTCGGTACCGTCCTGGCCCGGCTGGCCGCCGGTGCCTGCGTGACCGCCGTGGCCGACATGCACCGCGAGATCGTCCCCCGGGTCCAGCACGGTCTGGTCCATCACACAGAAGGCGAAGCCGCCGGCCCCGCCGCCACCACCACCGCCACCGCCTGAGGGCTGGGCGGCGCGGCTGTTGTTCAGCGGTGCGGCGCCACCGCCACCGCCGCCACCGCCGCCACCGGCACCCCATGCCTGGATGTACACCGCTTTGACGCCCTTGGGGACCCTGAACGTCCCGTCCTCGGTGAACTCCCGCAGTCCGTGGCTCTCCTTCTCCCTCTTGGGGTCTTCGCCACCGGCATGCGCCACAGGCGCTGTGACGAGCAGCTGACCGGTCAGCGCCGCGGCCGCCGCCATGGCGGCCGCGAGCATCATCCTGCGACGCGCGGGGCGTGCGGGCTGACTGTTCCCATTCATGGTGCCCTTCCCTCGTAGCCCATCAGGGGCCACGGCAGTGCGATGAACCGAATGTTCGGACCGAGTGGCCCGAGGCCCACCCCACAGGCCCGCCCACCGTCCCGCCAGCAGAGATGCCCTTGCCTGGCCCAACCGGGGCGCAAGATCCCCTGCTCGGGCTACCTGCCCGAACAGGCCGCGTCCGGTGAAGAGCCGAGGCCGGTGGAGCCTGGTCCGAAAATGAGCACCTCCGCAGCCCAAATCTCCGAAGCGAGGCCTGCTCGCAGCTCGGCAACAGTCGGCGGAACGGCTTTGGGCTGGAGCTGCCATGGGGCGAGAGATCGGGGCCCGTAAGCTTGCCGCGACTCGGGCAGTCTGTGGACCTAACGTCGCGTCCCCAAGGTGTGGTTGATGCGCGTTTGGTGGTGAGGGGGTTGACGGCCATCGAGGCCCCTGGCAGGTCGGATAGCGGTGAAGTATCTGACCTGTGGAGCCTCGATGTCTTGTCATCGTGTCACCGCAGCGGGAGTGAACTCCAGAGTTGGGCAGCGGATCGCGTCGGCACGGGCAGCTGCCGGAATCCGGCTGGAGGCGCTGGATGAGTTCGTGTCCCCGCAGGCGGTGGAGGAAGCCGTCCGTTCTTGTGGCCGCCTCGACAGATGTTGGTGCGCGAGCCTGCCGGCCAGCGCGGTGGTCTACTTCGTGCTGGCGATGTGCCTGCACTTCAGCGACAGCTATGCGGAGATCCTGCGCAAGCTCACCGACGGCCTGCGCGGAGCAGTCCACGCGGGCGCCCTGCGGGTGGCAGGCACCTCCGCCATCTCCAAGGCCCGCACGCGGCTGGGCCCTGAGCCGCTGAAGGTCCTGTTCGAGCAGGTGCGCGGCCCGCTGACCACCGCGCAGTCGCCCGGCGCGTTCGCCTTCGGCCGGCGCCTGCTGATGCTGTCCCTGGACGGCACCGTCCTCGACGTCGCGCCCACGCAGGCCAATACCAAGGCATTCGGCCCGCCCCCGGGCGGCAGCCGCAAACCCGGACGCCACCCGCAGGTCAAACTCGTCCTGCTGATCGCCTGCGGCACCCGCGGCATCCTCGACGGCCGCTTCGGCCCGCGCCGGGACAACGAAGTCGCCCTGGCCAAACACCTGGCCACCGCCCCGACACTGTCCGGCGGACAGCTCGTGCTGATGGACCGGGCCTTCCACGGCCACGACATCCTCGCCCGGATCACCGACTGCGGCGGCGACTTCATCGTCCGGGCCCATGCCCACCACTGGTTGCCCCACCTGCGTGAACTCGCGGACGGAAGCTTCCTGTCCTGCGTCCCGGACCGGGCCTCCAGCCAACGCCAGGCCGCCTCCCGCTTCTGCAACCGGCGCATGCCCCCGAGCCACCCGGACGGCGTCGCGGTACGGGTCGTGGACGCCGACATCACGGCCACCCCCGAACACGGACCGCCCCGCACCCGCCCCCTGCGCGTGATCACCAGTCTGCTGGACCCCGGCGAAGCCCCGGCCGAGCAGGTTGCCGCGGTCTATGCAGAACGCTGGAACAGCGAGACCAGCCTGTTCGAGGCCAAGATCCTCCAACGCGACCACCGGCCACTGCTGCGGTCCAAGAACCCCGACGGCGTCACCCAGGAAATCTACGGACTGCTCATCACCCACCAGTACCTGCAGGCCCAACGGGCCCGCGCCGCCCAGGCCAGCCGGGATCCCGAGACCGGCCAGGAACTGGACCCCGACCGCATCTCCTTCACCGCGGTCCTCCGCACGGTCCGCCGCCACCTGCACTACCGACCCGCCGCAGGACAGCCCTTGCTGATCACCATCGTCCAGGCGGAGGCCCTGGCCCAGCTCATCCCCCGCAGACCCCACCGCACCAGACCACGCGCCAGACAGGCACCCAACCACCGCACGAGAGCACCGGGACCCGTGCCAACCGGCAACGTCACCTACACGATCACCATCTGCCGCCGAGACAAGACCCCGCGCGTCACACCTCAACCATCAGCCAAATAGCGACGCGACGTTAGTCTCTGGACCTGCCCGCAATAGCCCGATGTGGGCCCCGATCTTCGAGGCTCGCCCCATGGTGGCTGCGTAAAGCCGCGGAGCCGACCGCCCCAGCCCCGTGCTGGCCGCTTTCGCCACGGCCAAGTCGTCTCGCTCTAGCCGCGCGACCGGCGTAGCCGGGTCCGGAGCGGGGCGGAGACAGGAGCGTCGGGACCCGGCGGTGAGCCGGGGAGCGCGCGGCGAGCGGAGCGAGCCGCCTTGAACCCGTAGAGAAGATTTCTACTCACCACCTCTGCCGGGAGTTGGTTGGGCTGCCGATCGTCACCTGTCGGGGGTCAGTCCTGACGGCTACGCTGGTGCGGGCCAGCTGATGACTCAGGGAGTGGGCTCAAAGGGGTGGGACCGAAGTCGGAGCGGGTCTACCGCACGATTCACGAGTGGGTTGCGTCGGGGAAGTTGAAGCCCGGAGAGAAGCTGCCCTCTGAGCGCACCTTGGCGAAAGAGCTAGAGATCGGCCGTACCCAGCTGCGCACTGTGCTGGCCAAGCTCGTTGCCGGGAAGGCCATCGAGTCGTACGCCCGAAGCTCCTACCGGGTGCCGTCGCGTGCCGTGAGCCTCGAGCGGCCAGATGA
Source organism: Streptomyces sp. NPDC019890 (assembly GCF_044903445.1). Classification (NCBI taxonomy): domain Bacteria; kingdom Bacillati; phylum Actinomycetota; class Actinomycetes; order Kitasatosporales; family Streptomycetaceae; genus Streptomyces; species Streptomyces sp. NPDC019890. The sequence continues at coordinate 75,539 of NZ_JBJDQK010000002.1, forward strand.
TCTGGAATCGTGGCAGATCCACGGTGGAGGAGGCATCTGGCACGTAAATGGCACGACGCCACTCCCCCGCCAGAATCGGGGAGGAACGAACAAGGCCCAGGCTTCCGGTTTGCTGCCGGTGACCTGGGCCTTCGTCGTGCTTCCTGCTGGTGGGCGCGGACGGTTTCGAACCGCCGACATCTGCTTTGTAAGTTCGATCCCGGCGTCGGTTTTGCTCAGCAGGGCCACCTCCGCCTGGCAGGGGTGAGGCCGCATCGGTCTGCTGGCTACCGCCCTGGTCCGCTGCTGTTGATGTCACCTGGTGATGTCAGCGAATACAGCTGGTGGGCCTCTGCCTCGCCCCTGCAGCGACCGCTCTCACGGCCCCGGGCCGTGAGAGCGGTCGGATACTGCCGGACGGTCGGGTGCTACCACCAGATGACGACGTATCCGTTGCCGCCAGGAGTACCGGGCTCGCCGGGGACACCGGCGCCCGTGCCGCCCTGGCCGCCGTTGCCGCCTTCCCCGGCACCGTCGGGCGGGCTGACGATGCCGTCCTCGGAGCTGCCGCCGTTGCCGCCGTTCCCGCCTTCTGCACCGGTGTGGCCGGAGTCGCCGGTTTCGCCGGGTCGGCTCACGTGGTCATCGTTGGAGCAGTCCTCGGAGTCGCCGCCGTCGCCGCCGTTGCCACTATCGCCCTGGTTGTCCTCGGAGTCGCCGCCGTCGCCGCCATTACCTGAATCTGCCTGGAGAAATTGCCCCTCCTCTTCGTCGATCACACTCGTGGCGGTACCGGCGCCTCCGTCGGTACCGTCCTGGCCCGGCTGGCCGCCGGTGCCTGCGTGACCGCCGTGGCCGACATGCACCGCGAGATCGTCCCCCTGGTTCAGCGGGTCGAACACACAGAAGACGAAGCCACCGGCCCCGCCGCCACCACCACCGCCACCACCTGTGGCCTGGGCGGCGCGGCTGTTGTTCAGCGGTGCGGCGCCGCCACCACCACCGCCACCGCCGCCACCGGCACCCCATGCCTGGATGTACACCGCTTTGACGCCCTTGGGGACCCTGAACGTCCCGTCCTCGGTGAACTCCCGCAGTCCGTGGCTCTCCTTCTCCCTCTTGGGGTCTTCGCCACCGGCATGCGCCACAGGCGCTGTGACGAGCAGCTGACCGGTCAGCGCCGCGGGCCGCCATGGCGGCCGCGAGCATCATCCTGCGACGCGCGGGGCGTGCGGGCTGACTGTTCCCATTCATGGTGCCCTTCCCTCGTAGCCCATCAGGGGCCACGGCAGTGCGATGAACCGAATGTTCGGACCGAGCGGTCCGAGGCCCACCCCACAGGCCCGCCCACCGTCCCGCCAGCAGAGATGCCCTTGCCTGGCCCAACCGGGGCGCAAGATCCCCTGCTCGGGCTACCTGCACGGTCAGGCCACGTTCGGTGAAGAGCCAAGGTGAGTGGAGTCTGGTCCGAAAATGAGCACCTGCGCGGCTCGGCAACAGTCGGCGGAGCGGCTTTGGGCTGGAGCTGCCATGGGGCGAGAGATCGGGGCCCGTAAGCTTTCCGCGACTCGGGCAGTCGACCTGCCCGCAATAGCCCGATGTGGGCCCCGATCTTCGAGGCTCGCCCCATGGTGGCTGCGTAAAGCCGTGGAGCCGACCGCCCCAGCCCCCTGATGGCCGTTTTCGCATCGGCCAAGTCCCCTCGCTCTAGCCGCGCGACCGGCGTAGCCGGGTCCGGAGCGGGGCGGAGACAGGAGCGTCGGGACCCGGCGGTGAGCCGGGGAGCGCGCGGCGAGCGGAGCGAGCCGCCTTGAACCCGTAGAGAAGATTTCTACTCACTCACTGACCGCATGGCCTTACTCGCGGGCTGGCATTGCTCCTACCAGCGCGTTTACAGCCGTCTCGAATTGGCATATGCGTCTCCGGCAGATAATGGTGTCCCACTTGGGACATCGGGGCAGTATCGGAGCATGTCCACTCGGCGAAGTAGGCAGCGACGTAAGCCTGTTGGGCCGCAGCCCCGGCGAGGAGCCAAGGCCCCCCGGAGTACGCCCCGTCCGTCGGAGCAGGGCACCCCTGAAGAGCGGCGAGCGACCGCCGTACGGCGGCTAGTTGGCCCCGGGGAGCGGCGCCGCTTGCTGTCGGAGGAACTAGCGGAGGTTGAGGCCGAACTGCGTCCTGCCGTGTTTGACGCGGTCGGTGCTGGCGTGCCTTACCGACGCATCGAGGAGCTGACAGGCATCCCGCGGGCCACGGTTGCCCGTTGGGTCAAAGCTGGCGCGCCTTCGGGCAACTGAACCAACAGGAAAGCGGGCCGCGCCCGATGACAGCGGACGCGGCCCAACCGATTCGAAGGAGTCGAAGCCGTGTCGAATCGATCCGCCTCAATCATGCCCGCCGCAGGTGCGTCCGTCGTTGGCGCGCGACCCGGCCTTCGGGCACCGGACACGCCATTGGGCAGAGCGCGCTTGGAGCGTGGCTGGTCCCGCACCAAGGTGATCCGCGAGCTGATCCTCGTTGCTGAGCAGTGGGGATGGGAGATCGCGACTGGTACCTCCTTGCAGGTGCAGCTCCATCGCTGGGAGCACCAGATCGGACGCCCCAATCAGAGCTACCAGGCGCTACTCTGTGCGACCTTTCGCGCGTACCCAAACCAACTGGGCTTCATTGAACGAACGGCCCCAATCGCGTCCGCTACAGCTCTGCATGCTTTGCCAGGTTCGGAGCAGCCACCTCGGGGTCACAAGGCACCGGACACGCCATTGGGCAGGGCGCGTCTTGAGCGCGGATGGTCTCGTATCACCGCGGTGCGTGCGATCAGCATCGTCGCAGACCAGTGGGGCTGCCAGATTGCCTCCGAGGCTTCGCTGAAGGTGCAGCTTCATCGCTGGGAACACGGGGAGGCACAGCCGAACCAGCGGTACCAGGCGCTGCTGTGCGCGATCTTCCGCACGTCTCCGGAGCAGCTGGGGTTCAACAGTCGGCCGGCCTGTTCCGTCCATGAGGATCTGCTGGCTCGCATCGATGTCCTTGAGGGCCAGGTGCGGCGATTGGCCGGATTGCTCGCGGCTGCCTGACTGCGGCGAAGCCTCGTGCATCCGCGCAGGTGAGGAAGAGTTAACACTCAAGTTAACCCCGCCGGGCGTGGCTTGGAACGGGCGCGTATGGGGCACGAGGGACTGAACGAAGCCCCGGACAGTAATCAGGGCCAGGCGCAGGAATGATCCTCTGGCCAGGCCCTGATTCGATCGGATGCTCAAAACGTCGGCCGGTCGTCATTGACCGCCCCGGTTGATGTCAAAAGTGGATGTCAAAGGCCCCCAGCCATGATCGGCTGGGGGCCTTTGCACTGGTGGGCGCGGACGGTTTCGAACCGCCGACATCTGCTTTGTAAGAGCAGCGCTCTACCCCTGAGCTACGCACCCGTGGATGAAGGAACAGCGTACATGGCAGATGGGGCCGCCCTGCAAACCCGTTCCCGGCCGTCGGTCCCCACGCCCCTCGGTACTGGGGATAGCCCCACCCCACTAACGGTGGTCGCCCGGATCGCTCCCCACTCCCCCGCGCTCATACCGTGGGGGCACATCGGCAGAACCACCTGGGGGAACGATCACCATGGCCGCACTGACCACCCGACGCAATCGCACCCGCGCGTTCATCGCACTCGGAGGCACCGTCCTCGGTGCTCTCGCGCTCACCGGGTGCGGTGGTGCCGACGCCGGGGACGCGCCGGTCGAGAACCGGTCGTTTCCGCTGGAAGGGAAGGCGCTCACCATCGATTCCGACAACTCGGCCATCGAGATCGTGCCCGCCGATGTGAAGGACGTGCAGGTCACCCGGCAGGTCGACGGGTGGGTGTTCATGGGGAGCGGGCCCGGGGCCTCTTGGAGGATGAAGGACGGGAAGCTCACCCTCCGGGTGAAGTGCGATGCCGTTGCGAGCAGCTGCGAGGCCCGGCACACGGTGAAGGTGCCGCGAGGTGTCGCCGTGACCGTGGAGGACGACAACGGGAGCGTGACCGCCAGTGGGTTCGACACCGCGCTCAAGATCCGGTCCGACAATGGCGCCGTGACCGTACGGGACGCCAGCGGGCCGCTGCGGCTCGACACGGACAACGGGGAGGTCGTCGCCGAGCGGGTCAGCTCCAAGGCCGTGACTGTGGGGGCGGAGAACGGGTCCGTGCGGCTCGGGCTCAGTGCCGTGCCCGATCGGGTCGAGACCGTCAGTGACAACGGCGCCATCACCGTCGAGCTGCCCCGCGCGGGCGCTCCGTACGCCGTGACGGCCAAGAGCGACAACGGTGATGTGGACGTCGACGTCCCCACCGACGACGGCAGCTCACATGTCGTGAAGGCCCGCAGCGACAACGGCAACGTCACCGTGCGAAGCGCGAACTAACCAGCCCGTGTGTTCGTCACTACCTGGTGGGACAATGAACCGGGCAGGGCGACACAGCACGGGAGAGGGATGTGACGGCGACACACGCGCAGCCGCACGCAAAAAGAGGTGCGAGAGCGAGTGCGAGTGCCGTCCGCGATGTCCTCGCGCTGATGCTGTTGCCTCTGCCACTGGTCGTCGCGGCGCTGCCGGGTGCCTTCGCCGGCGGGGGCGGGGGTGGTCGGCGCTGGTTCGGCGGGCGGGACGAGAGTGAGCGGGCCGATGCGCAGGCCGCGAAGGACGCTGCTGCCGCCGCCTTCTACGAGCTGGACACCGCCCAGCGCGATCTGCGGATCTCGATCGAGACGATCACGGCGGTGGACAGTTCGCCGGGGGCGCGTCGGGCGGTCGACGACTTCGCCGCGCTGGGGCAGCGGATCGACGAGGCAAGTCATCGGTACATCACCGCCGTCGACGCGCACGATCTCGACCGGCACGACCTCGAAGCACACGTCGCCTCGCAGGCGCGCGGGGAGTTGAACCGGGCCAAGGACGAGCTCGTACGGGTCAAGGGCGAGCTCGACCGGTTCGCCCAGGGGCTCGGGCCGCTGCTCGACAAGGCGGAGACGCAGCTCGCCCGGCTCGCCCCCGCCGTGGAGCGGGCGAGACAGGCGCTCCTTTCCGCGAGCAATGCTCTCGATTCGGTACGGGGCTCCGGTCTGCGAGCGGATGATCTCGCGGCCCGGCTCGCGGCGCTCGGGCCCGAGCTGACCAAGCTCAATCAGGGCGCAGGGCGGCACGGCGTCGCCGAGACCCTCCAGCGGGCCGACCGCGTGCTGCGGGACGCCGAAGCGGTACGCGCTGAGGCCGAGCGGCTGCCCGAGCGTGCTGCCGAGACCGACAAACGCCTGGTCTCCCTCCGTACCCGCGCACAGGCCCTCACCACCCGTGCCGGGTCCGTCGAGCCCGTTCTGAGCGAGCTGCGGCGGCGTTTCTCCGCCGCCTGCTGGCAGGATCTCCAGCCGGTGCCCGAGCAGGCTGCGATCAGCGTCCGCCAGGCCGAGGAGAAGCTCAGGGAGGCGGCCAAGGCGCGGGACGAGCAGCGGTGGGCGGATGCGACAGCCCTGCTCAGCACGGTACGGGCGCTGCTGAACACCACCGACGAGGCGGTCTCCGCGGCCGGTGACCGGCTGCAGCGGCTCAATGCCGTGGCCAAGGATCCGCAGCAGGAGATCGAGCGCACCCGGTTCGCCGTACGGGACGCGCAGCGCCTCGCCATGGCCGGGCGCAACACCCCGGACCCGAGGCATGCACAGCCGCTGGACGACGCGGTGGGGCGGCTGGAGCGGGCCATCGCAGGGCTCGAGGGCCGGCACCCCGACTACTGGCACTTCCTGACCGAGACGGAAGCGGTACGGCGTACGGCCGCGCGCGTCGTGGAGCAGATCCGCGAGGACCGCGGCGCGGGCGCCGGGCGGGGCTGAGTTCTCCCCGGCTGGACGGACCCCGGCTGCACTGACTCGCACGCTGGGCCCGGCCCGGTCGGGCCCGTCGCTCCCGCCCCGGAGCGCCGCCCGCCCCGCCCCGACCTTGTCCAGTTTTCGCCAATGATTTGAACCGCATCCCACTCGGGCGGATCCTGGAAGCCGTACATGAGTACGTACCAAGGAGGCCGGACATGGCCGCACACGTACTGCCGTCCAAATCCAAGCGCAATCCCAGCCACCGCAACCGTCCCCGTCTCGACGAGCATCTGCCCGTCGATCACCGGCTCAGCCAGGTCTACCGCGTCGGCGCGGGGCTGACCGGGCTGGTGCTGCTCGCCTTCGGCATCCTCGGGCTGATCAACAAGGTCGGCTTCTTCGACACCGACGGCGACACCATCGCGGGCCTCAACACCAACGGCACGCTGAGCGTCCTCTCCATCTGCGTCGGAGTGCTGCTCTTCGTCGGCATGGTCATCGGCGGCAACTTCGCCTCCACCCTGAACATGGTCCTCGGCATACTCTTCATAGCCAGCGGCTTCATCAACCTCGGCCTGCTGGACAAGAGCTTCAACCCGCTCGCCTTCCACATACAGAACGTCCTGTTCAGCTTTGTGGTCGGCGTGATGCTGATGTTCTTCGGAATGTACGGGAGGGTCAGTTCGACGCTGCCCCACGACAACCCCTACTACAGGGCCCGCCACTCGGGCGGGGCCGAACCGGCGGAGAAGTCGGCGCAGGCTGAACCGACGGGACAGGCGGAACAGGAGCAGCGCTAGCCTTACGGCATGCCTCGTTACGAATACCGCTGCCGCAGCTGCGGCGACACCTTCGAAGTAAACCGGCCGATGGCCCAGTCCTCCGACCCGGCGAGCTGCCCTGCGGGGCATGAGGACACCGTCAAGCTGCTCTCGGCCGTCGCCGTCGGCGGCACGAAGTCCGCGCCCGCGCCGAGCGGCGGCGCGGGCGGAGGCGGGGGCGGCGGTTGCTGCGGAGGCGGCTGCTGCGGCTGACGCCACCGCGCCGAGCCGCAGCCCTGCCGTCAGGTCCCAGCTGCGATTGGTCATGCAACCGCTGCGGCCCGTCCCGCGCGGCCGTCAGGGTGCCGTGGGGGCGTTCACAGCCTGGTGCGGGATCGCGGCGCCGCTGATGCTGTCGCCGGAGCGGCTGCCGGAACTGTCGTCGAAGCCACCACCGTTGCTGAAGCTGTGGAACCGGCGCAGGATCTCCTCGCCCGCCGCGACTCCCGACTGTGGCAGTGCGTCGACGTGCGGGGCGCTCCAGCCGCTGTCGGCCAGTTCGCCGTGGCCCGGCCGCCAGCCGTGGTCCGCGGCGAGCAGCAGATCGGCGTCGAGGAGGGAGTCCCCGGCCGCCAGGATCAGCTCCGCGCCGGTGCGGCGGGCGACTTCGCGCACGGCCGCGCTCTTGGTGAGCGGCTTCGGCACGGCGTAGATTTTGCGGCCCTGGAGGGAGACGGTCCAGCCCCGGAGGCCGGCCCACTCCGCGAGCTCCCCGACCCAGTCCTCCGGCAGCAGGGCGCGCTCGACGACCAGATAGGCGAAGAGGTCCTCCGCGATGCGCTCCTTGCGCAACCAGGCCGGGTCGGCGGTGGCGCTCAGATGGGCGCGGATCTCCGCCAACGGGGCGCACTTGTCGGCGAGGGTGGCGGCCACGCGGTCCCGCCAGTCGCGGTCGGACACGCCGTCGACGAGCAGATGTCCGCCGTTGGCGCAGATCGCGAACTGCGGCGCGGCACCGGGAAGCCGGATGCGCTGATACTGCTTGCGGGTGCGGGTCGTCGTCGGTACGAAGACCGTGTCGGCGCTGAGCTGATTCAGCAGCCCCGCCGCGCTCTCCGTCATGTACGACAGTGGCTTGTGCTCGTGCACCTCGACGCACAGCAGACGCGGAGCCTCGGCATCGGGCATGGTCAGCCCGAGGGCCGCCGACGAATAGATCAGCGTACGGTCGAGATCGCTGGCGATGAGGACGCTCACTTGGCGGCCACCGCCTTGCCGTCGGCCCCCGTCGCGCCCCGTGTGTAGCGGGGGTGGATCAACCCCATGCAGGTGAACGGGAGTTCGTCGACCTCCTCGACCGGTACGCCGCGCTGCTCGGCGAGCAGCCGTACATGGTCGAGGTCGGCACCCGCGCCGCGCTTGGCGAGGATCTTCCAGGGGACGCGGCGCAGCAGGACCCGCGTGGTCTCGCCGACGCCCGGCTTGACGAGGTTGACGTCGTGGATGCCGTACTCCTCGCTGATCCGCTCGACGGCGGCCCAGCCCTCCCAGGTGGGCGCGCGGTCCGCCGACAGCAGCTCCTTGACCTCGGCGTCGACGGCGGTGGCGACCTCGTCGAAGCGGGCCGCGACGGTGTCGACGAAGTAGTTGGAGACATCGGCGTCGGCGAGCTCGCGGTAGAACTTCCCGCCGTGGAAGTCGTGCGGCCCGACGAGGTCGGCGCGCAGGACCGTACGCGAGATCAGGCCGGAGACGGTGGAGTTGAGGCAGGCGGAGGGGATGAGGAAGTCCTCCCGGGTGCCGTAGGTGCGTACGCAGCCGCCGGGGTCGGCGAGGACCGCGATCTCGGGGTCGAAGCCGTCGAACTCCTCGAGCGCCTCGGCCAGTTCGCGGGTGATCGCGCCCTTGCCGGTCCAGCCGTCGACGAACACGACGTCGGCCGGGTCGTGGTGCTCCTGGAGCCAGCGCAGGGCGTTGGTGTCGATGCCGCGGCCGCGGACGATGGACACGGCGTAGTGCGGCAGGTCCAGACCGTGCCGGTGCTGGGCCCAGCGGCGCATGAGTACGCCGACGGGGGTGCCGGCCCTGGCCAGCGACACGAGTACGGGGCGCGGGGACCGTTCGGCGATGACGGTCTCGGTGACCGTGCCGACGGCGCGGGCGATACGGGCGGCGGAGGTCGCCAGCGCGGCCTTGAAGAGCTCCTGGTACTGGGCGCTCGGCTGGTACTCGACGGGCAGCGACTCGGCGTAGTGGGCGCCGCCGCTCTGGATCGCCTCCTCGCGCTCCTCGGTCGGTGCCTCGAGCTCGACGTCCGAGAGGTCCTGGAGCAGCCAGCCGACCTCTTCGGGGGCGTAGGAGGAGAAGGCGGGGCCGCGGAGGGGCTCGGGCAGCATGAAAGCCCTTTCAGGTACTTCGGGTACGTAGCTGGGGACAACGGCCAGGACTACGTGCGGGATGTGCGCGGCTAGCTGGGCCAGCAGGCCGTCGGGGGCGTGCAGTTGGGGTGTGTCGGCGGCCGAGTCGACGACGGCGACGACGGCGTCGAACCCGGCGCCGGCGACGTTGTAGGCGTACCGCCTGCCGGGGCCGTCGGCGGGGTCGTCGTGGGCGGGGAAGACGAGGCGGCTGCGGATGGCGTAGCCGGGGTCGTCGACGGCGAGGACGGGCGAGCGGGTGGTGGTGGAGTACCGGACGTCGGCGTCGACGACCTGCTCCAGCGCTGTACCGAGCCGGAGGGGCGCGTACATCAACTCCTCGAAGCCGAGGACGAGTACACGGCGCGCCGCGCCGAGCGCATCGGCTATTCGCCCGGCCATGCGGGGCAGGGCGGCCTCCAGCTCGACGCGGTGGGCGGGAGTGAAGCCGTGCCGCCCGCCGTCGGGCAGCCCGCCGGGCCAGCCCAGCTCGACACGCAGGGCACCGTGGGTGGCGCTGCCGCGTGCTGTGGACGTGTCCGTCTTCGCCTCGTGTTCGGCCACCAGCGCCTGGCCCTTCTCCAGGACTCCCTCCGGCAGCCGGACCGTCCCCGATGCCAGCGCCACGAGGTCGACCCGCGCGCCGATCTCTGCTGCGAAGGCGGCCAGCCGCTCCCGGTCACGCTCCGAGCGCATGTCGACCAGCGCGACGATCACATACCGGTCGCGCGGATACCGGCCGTGCAGCTCTCGGATCGTGTTGAGCACGGTGTTGCCCGTGGAGAACTCGTCGTCCACGAGGATCAGCGGGCCGTCTCCCGCCAGCAGCGCCGGATCCTCGGGCAGCAGCAGATGCGAGGTCGCGTGCGAGTGCGACTCCTCGAAGCCGCCCGCCTGGGCCACTCCCTCCACCGGGCGGCGCGTGGAGTGCAGATACGGCGCACAGCCCACCCCGTCCGCCACCGAGTGGCCAAGACCGGTGGCGGTCTCCGCGTAGCCGAGGACCACCGCGCGGGCGGCCTGCTCCTCGCCCAGCAGCTCCCGCACCCGCTCGCCGAGGCCGTACCCCGCGCCGTACACCACCGCGGGCGACTGCGGCACATGCTTGCCCAGCACGTTCGACACGAGCAGATGCGCCCGTTTGGGGTTACGGCGCAGGGCAAGCCCCAGCAGGCTGTCCAGCTTCTCGTCTCCGACGAGCCCGACGCCCAGCCGCTCAGCGACCCACGTTCCCGACCACACCACGCTTACAGTCTCTTCCTTCGTCATCTCAGCCGAAATCTCAGCACGATTGCCAGCACGATTGTCAGCACGACTACCGGCTCGAATGTCAGATCGAATTTCAGCCGGAGAGCCCGGCCGTGAGCAGCTCCACGAAGCCGACCTCTTCCCTGGCCACGCCGAAGACCTCCGCCCGCAGCAGCGTGCGTTCGGCCCAGGCCCGGTGCGGCTTCACTTCGTTCATCTTGTTCGTGTACGAGGAACGCATCACGCCTCCGCCGCCCCGCTCCGGCCGCAGAATGTCCTGCGCATCACTGAACTCCTCGTGGCTGACCACGGACAGTGCGTGCACGGGCAGCACATGCGAGGGGTGGATGCAGGTCTTGCCCTGCAGACCGTTGGCCCGGTCCAGCTCGATCTCGCGCAGCAGACCGTCCAGGTCGTGCTCGATGAGCGTGGTGCGCAGTTCCTCCGCGCGGCCCTCCATGAAGGGGCTCCGGCGCAGCTGGGGCTTGAACATGCGCTCCCCGAGCCGGAAGTACTCCCAGACCGGCCCGGTCACCGTGTACCCGGTGCCGTCCGCCCGACCCAGCACATTCACCACGTCGGCGATGACGCCCGCGACGATCTGGACGTCGTACGCGGTCATGTCGGGCGACCGGCGCAGCCCGTACGCGGAGCAGAAGTCCGTGACACCGAGCCGCAGCGCCAGGACCCGCTCGCGGTACTTGTCGACGATGCGGGCGATCCCGGCGAGCGTCTCGGCGCGGGTCTCGAGGTGCAGCAGTCCCGGAGATTCCAGTACGGGCATCGCGAAGAGCCGCTGTCCGCTCGCGGTCTCCGCGGCGGCAAGGGCCTCCAGGAACGGGACCCCACGCTCCTCCGTGAACTTGGGAAGTACGAATCCGGACAATCTCCGGACCGAGGGGCCGAGCCGGTGCACCAGGTCCGGAATCTGGCCCGGTTCACGGACCCGGATGAACAGCAGCGGCAGCTCCACGCCACGCGAGTCGAGGTCGGCGAACTGCCGGACCAGATTCTCCTCGGCCGCTGCCACATCGGCGTCATCGATGGAATCCTCCAGGCAGAGCACCATGCTGACGACCCCGCGGTCGACCTGCTTGAGCACGTCGTCGGCGAGCTTCGGCCGGGTGGCAGGGCTGTAGAGGGTGGCGCCGAGCGCGGCGGCGAGCACGCGGGCGGGCGAGGCGCCGGTGAACTCACACGGCTCCTGGTGGAACAGACCCTCGCGGACAGCAGGCGAAAGATGCCCGAAATGACGCATTGATTTCCCCCGTACTGCCTTGGTGGCCCAAATGAGGTGGCCGGTAATAGTACGTACGAATGTGTGTCAAGAGTTCCCCAAGTCCATGAATTCCAGGTAACCCGCTTGCACCATGCCCATGTCCCGGCCACAGAACAAGGGGGCCCCGCGTTGTCCGCGCGGGTACGGGGAAGGCAGGATTACGGGCATGACGCACGCGATGGTGAAGGGCTCGAACGTCCCCCTCGACGCCACGGCCGTACGGGCCGTGCTGCGCTGGACCCCGGGCGCCGGTGTCCCCGACGTGGACGCCTCTGCCCTGCTGCTCGGCCCGGACGGTCGTGTGCGCGACGACGAGGACTTCGTCTTCTACAACCAGCCGCGCCACCCCTCGGGCCTGGTGCGCCGGCTGCCCAAGAAACGCGTCGCCGAGCATCTGACGGACACCATCGAGGCGGATCTGACCTCCCTCGACTCCTCGGTCGACCAGGTCGTGCTCGCCGCGTCCTCGGACGGGGACACCTTCCAGCACGTCCGCGACCTGCGAATATCGCTCTACGACGCGGGCCTGGCCGACAGCGAGCCGCTGGCCGTCTTCGATGTGAAGCCGGAGACCGGCGAGGAGACGGCGATCATCTGCGGCGAGCTCTACCGGCGCGGCGACGGCTGGAAGTTCCGCGCGGTGGCGCAGGGCTACCCGACCGGTCTGGTCGGTCTGGCCACGGCGTTCGGTATCTCGGTGGACGAGGCGGAGGCGGCCGCGGAGCCGTCCGCCCAGCCCGATGCCCAGCCCCAGCCCGCGCAGCCCGAGGCACAGCCCGCACAGCCTGCCTACGGCTACCCGCAGCCGGCCACCACTCAGCCCGCATACGGATATCCGCAGCCAGGCGTCACTCAGCCCGCATACGGATACCCGCAGCCAGGCGTCACTCAGCCCGCATACGGATACCCGCAGCCCGCCACGCCGCAGCCGACCGCGCCCCCGGCCCAGTCGGGGTACGGCTACCCGCAGCCGGCCGCCGCGGCCACGTACGCGCCCGACCCGAACTTCAAGCTGCCGCCGATGGGTCCCCAGTTCGTCCGGCCGTAAGACGGCTACACCCGGCTCTTGTAGCCGCGGCCCCACTGCAGCCCCCACCCGTAGAGCCGGTCGAGCTCCGCCTGGAAGCCGTACACGAACTTCACCTCGCGCCGCACGACCAGCTCGCCCTTGACGTTCTCCAGGGCGAACACCGCGCAGGAACGGGCCTGCGGGGCCCGTTCGTCGAGCTCGATCTCCACCCGCGGGCCGTTGCTCGGGTAGAGCGTCACATGAGCGTGCGTACGGTCGAAGGCGGGCGTCTGGTCGTAGATGTAGACGAAGAACAGCAGCCGCTTGATCGACTCCTGGTGATCGAGATTGACGAAGATCGTCTCGCCCGACGGCGAGCCGAACCGGTCGTCGCCGCTGAGCTTCACAAAGGGCGGGCCGTTCAGAGACCCGAAGAAGGCGCCCAGCGGCTGTACCACGCCCTTGCTGCCGTCGGTCAGCTCATAGAGACAGCCGAGGTCGAGGTCCACATTGACCACACCCTGGGTGTGTGCCTGGACCACATCGGGCTGGAAGAGCTTGAAGGGGTGCCGCAGCAGTCTGCCGCTCTGCTTGGACCTGCCCTCGATGTCGGACGTGCGCATCCGCCAGGAGAGGTTGACGCGCAGATTGCCGGTGGCCGCGCCCTGCTTGCTGAGCGAGACCGTCGGGTGCCGCCTGGTCAGTTCTATGGAGTTCGTCGCGGCACTGCCCGAGTCGAACTGCCTTGACCTGCCCTGCCACAGGCTGTCCCAGAAAGCCATGCCCCACCCCCACATCTCTCGGTGAACCCCGCGGGGCGGCGCCGAGGCCGGTGCCTCGGTGCCGCCCCGCTCAGAGCGTTCCGCAATCGCAGCCGGGTCACACCCCGGAACTGACTTCCTGCTTCTCGTCGGAGTTGTCCCCGTCCTCCGCCGCGAGCGCCCTGTTGCGGCGCACCGAGGACCAGAAGGACCAGGCGATCAGCACCACGCCGACGAGACCGGTGATGACCTCGTTGATCTGGTACTGGATGGTGACGAGCAGGATCACGGCCAGGGCGCCGATCGCGTAGTGCGCGCCGTGCTCCAGGTAGACGTAGTCGTCGAGGGTGCCCTGGCGGACCAGGTAGACGGTGAGCGACCGGACGTACATGGCGCCGATGCCGAGGCCCAGCGCGATGACCACCGGGTCGTTGCTGACCGCGAAGGCGCCGATGACGCCGTCGAACGAGAAGGACGCGTCCAGTACCTCGAGGTAGAGGAACATGAAGAACGCGGCCCGGCCGACGAGCTTGACGGCCGAGACCTGCTTGCCGGCCTTCCTGGCCTCTTCCTCGGCCTCGTGCTCGCGCTCCTCGTCTTCCTCGAGCTTGTTCTCGAAGTAGCCGGAGAGGCCGCCGACGACCATGTACGTGATGAGTCCCGCGATGCCCGCGGTGAGCACCGTCGCCGACTTGTCGGCGTGGTGGCCGCCGTACTGGTGGGCGTGGACCGCGAAGGTGGCCGCGGTGATCAGCAGCACGATCAGCGCGATGCAGGCCGAGAGCATGTCGACCTTGCCGAGCTTGGCCAGCGGGCGCTCGATCCAGCTCAGCCACTTGATGTCCCGGTCCTCGAAGATGAAGTCCAGGAAGATCATCAGCAGGAATATCCCACCGAAGGCGGCGATCGCCGGGTGGGCGTCGGTGACCAGCTGCTCGTACTTGTCATGGTTGTTCAGCGCGAGGTCGACGGCCTCGATGGGCCCGATCTTCGCAGTGATCGCGACGATGACGACGGGGAAGATCAGCCGCATACCGAAGACGGCGATCAGGACACCAATGGTGAGGAAGATCTTCTGCCAGAACTCGCTCATCTTCTTCAGCACGCCGGCGTTGACCACCGCGTTGTCGAAGGACAGCGAGATCTCAAGAATCGACAGGATGGCGACGAGCCCCAAGGCCGCCCATCCGCCGTAGAACACCGCCGCGACCAGGCCGAGCGCAGTTACTGCGAACGACCAGCCGAAGGTTTTCAGGACCACTGGCTACCCAATCGTTGTGTACGGGTCTCCCCCGCGCCGCTTTACGCATGCATCGCCCCGGGAGTGACCCCGGACCCCCAGCAGACACTCCCGGGGGCCGGCCGGGTCTTTGATCAACCCGGACACGCGCTTTAGGAAACATTGACCCCGAAGTCTAGAGCGATGCCCCGCAGCCCCGACGCGTACCCCTGTCCCACGGCCCTGAACTTCCACTCGCCGCCATAGCGGTAGAGCTCGCCGAAGATCATCGCGGTCTCGGTGGACGCGTCCTCGCTGAGGTCGTAGCGGGCGAGTTCCTGGCCGTCCGACTGGTTGACCACGCGGATGAAGGCGTTGCTGACCTGGCCGAAGGTCTGGCCGCGGTTGTCGGCCTCATGGATGGAGACCGGGAATATGACCTTGTCGACATTGGCCGGCACCTTGGAGAGGTCCACCAGCAGCGACTCGTCGTCGCCCTCACCCTCGCCCGTGAGGTTGTCACCGGTGTGCTCGACGGACCCCTCCGGGCTCTTGAGGTTGTTGTAGAAGACGAAGTACTCGTCGCCCAGGACGCGGCCACCGCTGCACAGCAGGGCGCTGGCGTCGAGGTCGAAGTCGGCTCCCGTGGTGGAGCGCGCGTCCCAGCCGAGCCCGACCAACACCTGAGTGAGGTTCGGTGCGGCTTTGGAGAGGGAGACATTGCCTCCCTTGGCGAGCGTGACGCCCATGATCCTGGTCCTCCCCAGCTGACGATTGATTGCACAGGCACGTCCGGCGCCTGGTTGCACAGGCACGTCCGGCGCCGCACGGTGGGTGCGGCGCCGGACGGTGTGCGGCCTGCTCAGACGTTGACGCCGAAGTCCTGCGCGATGCCGCGCAGGCCCGAGGCGTAACCCTGGCCGATGGCGCGGAACTTCCACTCCGGGCCATTGCGGTAGAGCTCGCCGAAGACCATGGCCGTCTCGGTCGAGGCGTCCTCGCTCAGGTCGTAGCGTGCGAGCTCGTTGTTGTCGGCCTGGTTCACCACGCGGATGAAGGCGTTGCGCACCTGGCCGAAGGACTGCTGGCGGCTCTCGGCCTCGTAGATCGAGACCGGGAAGACGATCTTGTCGACGTCGGCCGGAACCGAGGCGAGGTTGACCTTGATCTGCTCGTCGTCGCCCTCGCCCTCGCCCGTCAGGTTGTCACCGGTGTGCTCGACGGACCCGTCCGGGCTCTTCAGATTGTTGAAGAAGACGAAGTTGCCGTCGCTGGCGACCTTGCCCTCGGCGTTGGTCAGCAGGGCGCTGGCGTCGAGGTCGAAGTCGGTGCCGGTGGTGGTCCGGACGTCCCAGCCCAGACCGACGGTGACCGCGGTCAGATTGGGCGCGGCCTTGGTCAGCGAGACGTTGCCGCCCTTGCTGAGGCTGACTCCCACGAGTCCCTCCATTGGTTGTCAGGGGCGGTGCCCCCGTCGTGCGTCGGTGTATCGGATCAACGAATGGATCCTAGTGACCGGTTCCCGCTCAAAACAGACTTTGGTGCGGGAGGTCGCCCGTTGAGCCGGGGACGCGGGATCAGAGGGTATCCAGCGCCTTGATGTAGTCGTTCAGGTCACGGGCTTGAGGCAGACCGTTGACGACGGTCCAGCGCACGAAGCCCTCCTTGTCGATGACGAAGGTGCCGCGCACGGCGCAGCCCTTCTCCTCGTCAAAAATCTCGTACGCACGCGAAGTCTCGCCGTGCGGCCAGAAGTCCGAGAGCAGCGGGTACTCCAGGCCCTCCTGCTCGGCGAAGACGCGCAGGGTGTGGATGGAGTCGGTGGAGACGGCGAGCAGCTGGGTGTCGTCGTTGACGAACTTCGGCAGCTCGTCCCGGAGCGCGCAGAGCTCGCCCGTGCACACGCCGGTGAAGGCGAAGGGATAGAAGAGGAGCACCACGTTCTTCTCGCCGCGGAATTCGGCGAGGCTCACGGTGCGGCCGTGGTTGTCCTTCAGCTCGAAGTCCGGGGCCTTGGTGCCGACCTCGATCGCCATGACGTGCATCCTTCGCTTGTTGAGCCGGACTGGTCCGTACGGGTGGTGTTCCAGCCTACGCAGCGGGCCCCCGCCGACGGATGCCGGTGGGGGCCCTTCGGGCGATCGGAGCTCAGCGCTTGGACTTGGGGGCGCTCAGTCGGGTGCCCGACCAGTCCTTGCCCGCACTGATGCTCTTGGTCTGGGAGAGACCGGCGGTCTGCGCGGCTTCGTTGATGTCGCTGGGCTCGATGTAACCGTCCCGGCCGGTCTTCGGCGTCAGAAGCCAGATGTCGCCGCCCTCGTCGAGCAGGCCGATGGAGTCCACCAGCGCGTCCGTAAGGTCGCCGTCGTCGTCCCGGAACCACAGCACCACGACGTCAGCGACGTCGTCGTAGTCCTCATCGACGAGTTCCTGGCCTGTGACAGCCTCGATGCCCTCACGGAGCTCGTGCTCGACGTCGTCGTCGTAGCCGATCTCCTGGACCACCTGTCCGGGCTCGAACCCCAGCCTTCCGGCCGGGTTGGTCCGCTCCTCCGCGTGGTCCGCGGTCGCGCTCACGGCTTGCCTCCTGATCATGTTCGGTAAATGCTGCAGCCGCGCGCGTACGCGTGGCGTTGGCCGTAGTCCACACGGGCGGGGCGGATCGCGCAAGTACCCGGCCGTCCAGACCGCCGAAACGGTGACGTTTGCGGCCGTCTCGACGCAACTCCAGGCACGCTCGACCCCTTCCCATGCTGGATGGCACACCATTCGGCCACCTTTGCGGCATTCTGCCCTTTCAGTACGCCAATCGGAACCGAACACGAAAACGAAACGCATGGACGCCTTGGGCGTAAGGTTGCGATTTGACCGGACCCGGAACCGGGGTTCGGGCGGGATGTCCGCGAGAACCGGGGTTACCCCTCAGTAGAGGTGACGTTTTCCTCCCCGCGGTACACGATGGAGGCGGTGCGACACCGCTCAGACATCCCAGTGCAGAACCCACCGAACAGCGAAGGAATAGCGTGGCTTCCGGATCCGATCGCAACCCGATCATCAT
Organism: Streptomyces sp. NPDC019890; assembly: GCF_044903445.1. Taxonomy (NCBI): domain Bacteria; kingdom Bacillati; phylum Actinomycetota; class Actinomycetes; order Kitasatosporales; family Streptomycetaceae; genus Streptomyces; species Streptomyces sp. NPDC019890. The sequence goes on from NZ_JBJDQK010000002.1 coordinate 93,110, forward strand.
TGGCGGCCTTCCCAGCCAGGTCCCGGACTTCGATCCCGAAGAGACCCAGGAGTGGCTGGACTCACTCGACGCCGCCGTCGACGAGCGGGGCCGGGAGCGGGCCCGCTACCTGATGCTCCGCCTGATCGAGCGGGCGCGCGAGAGGCGCGTTGCCGTGCCCGAGATGCGCAGCTCGGACTACGTCAACACCATCGCCACCAAGGACGAGCCGTTCTTCCCCGGCAACGAGGAGATCGAGCGCAAGATCCTCAACGCGACCCGCTGGAACGCCGCGGTGATGGTCTCCCGTGCGCAGCGCCCGGGCATCGGCGTCGGCGGCCACATCGCCACGTTCGCCTCCTCCGCCTCGCTGTACGACGTGGGCTTCAACCACTTCTTCCGTGGCAAGGACGAGGGCGACGGCGGCGACCAGATCTTCTTCCAGGGCCATGCCTCGCCCGGCATCTACGCCCGCGCCTTCCTGCTCGACCGGCTGAGCGAGTCGCAGCTCGACGCCTTCCGTCAGGAGAAGTCGAAGTTCCCGAACGGTCTGTCGTCGTACCCGCACCCGCGGCTGATGCCCGGCTTCTGGGAGTTCCCGACCGTCTCCATGGGCCTCGGCCCCCTCGGCGCGATCTTCCAGGCGCGGATGAACCGCTACATGGCGGCGCGCGGCATCGCCGACACCTCCCCGTCGCACGTCTGGGCGTTCCTCGGTGACGGCGAGATGGACGAGCCCGAGTCGCTCGGCCAGCTCTCCATCGCCGCCCGCGAGGGCCTGGACAACCTGACCTTCGTCGTCAACTGCAATCTGCAGCGCCTCGACGGCCCGGTACGCGGCAACGGCAAGATCATCCAGGAGCTGGAGTCGCAGTTCCGCGGCGCCGGCTGGAATGTCATCAAGGTGGTCTGGGACCGCTCCTGGGACCCGCTGCTCGCGCAGGACCGCGACGGCATCCTGGTCAACAAGCTGAACACCACGCCGGACGGCCAGTTCCAGACGTACGCGACCGAGACCGGCGCGTACATCCGTCAGCACTTCTTCGGCGACGACCACCGGCTGCGCGCCATGGTCGAGAACATGACCGACGAGCAGATCCTGCACCTGGGCCGCGGCGGTCACGACCACAAGAAGGTCTACGCGGCCTTCGCGGCGGCCAAGGCGCACAAGGGCCAGCCGACCGTGGTCCTCGCCCAGACCGTCAAGGGCTGGACGCTCGGCCCGAACTTCGAGGGCCGCAACGCGACCCACCAGATGAAGAAACTGACGGTCGACGACCTCAAGGGCTTCCGCGACCGGCTGCACATTCCGATCACGGACCAGCAGCTGGAGAGCGGCGCGCCGCCGTACTACCACCCGGGGCGCGACTCCGAGGAGATCCAGTACATGCACGACCGCCGCAAGTCGCTGGGCGGGTATGTCCCGACCCGCATCGTGCGGTCCAAGCCGCTGGCCCTGCCGGACGAGAAGACGTACGCCCCGGTCAAGAAGGGCTCGGGCCAACAGTCGATCGCCACCACCATGGCGTTCGTACGGCTGCTCAAGGATCTGATGCGGGACAAGGAGATCGGCAAGCGCTTTGTGCTGATCGCGCCGGACGAGTACCGCACCTTCGGAATGGACTCGTTCTTCCCGAGCGCCAAGATCTACAACCCGCTGGGCCAGCAGTACGAGTCGGTGGACCGCGATCTGCTGCTCGCGTACAAGGAGTCGCCGACCGGGCAGATGCTGCACGACGGCATCTCCGAGGCGGGCTGTACGGCCTCGCTCATCGCGGCGGGTTCCGCGTACGCGACGCACGGCGAGCCGCTGATCCCGGTCTACGTCTTCTACTCGATGTTCGGTTTCCAGCGCACTGGCGACCAGTTCTGGCAGATGGCCGACCAGCTTGCGCGCGGCTTTGTGCTGGGTGCGACCGCGGGACGTACGACTCTGACCGGTGAGGGTCTGCAGCACGCGGACGGCCACTCGCAGCTGCTCGCCTCGACCAACCCGGGCTGTGTCGCGTACGACCCGGCCTTCGGCTTCGAGATCGCGCACATCGTCGAGGACGGCCTGAGGCGGATGTACGGCTCGTCCGAGGAGCACCCGCACGGCGAGGACGTCTTCTACTACCTCACCGTCTACAACGAGCCGATCCAGCACCCGGCCGAGCCCGAGAACGTGGACGTCGAGGGCATCCTCAAGGGCATCCACCGCTACAAGGCGGGCGAGGCCGGTGCGATCCCCGCGCAGATCATGGCCTCCGGTGTCGCCGTGCCGTGGGCGCTCGAGGCGCAGAAGATCCTCGCCGAGGAGTGGAACGTCAAGGCCGACGTCTGGTCGGCGACATCGTGGAACGAGCTGCGCCGCGAGGCCGTCGAGGCGGAGGAGCACAACCTGCTCCACCCGGAGGAGGAGCAGCGCGTCCCGTATGTGACGCAGAAGCTGTCCGCCGCCGAGGGCCCGTTCGTGGCCGTCTCGGACTGGATGCGCTCGGTCCCGGACCAGATCTCGCGCTGGGTTCCCGGCACCTACCAGTCGCTGGGCGCGGACGGCTTCGGCTTCGCGGACACGCGCGGCGCGGCACGGCGCTTCTTCCACATCGACGCGCAGTCGATCGTGCTCGGGGTGCTCACCGAGCTCGCGCGTGAGGGCAAGGTCGACCGCTCGGTGCTGAAGCAGGCGGTGGACCGCTACCAGCTGCTGGACGTGGCGGCGGCGGCCCCGGGCGCTGCGGGCGGCGACGCGTAGGCACATGGCTTGGTGAGGGGCGGCGGAACCCATGGGGTTCGCCGCCCTTCGGCTTGCCTACGATGCCTGGCATGAAACAGCGAACAGCGCAGGTCCGGTGGGAACAGCGCATGCAGACACCCCTGCTGACGCTCGCCGTGGTGTTCGCCGTCGCGTACGCCGTGCCGATCGTGGCGCCCGACGCGGACAGCTGGATGCTCACCGTCTGCACGGTGGCCGAGTGGACGGTCTGGGGCACCTTCGCCGTCGACTACCTCGTACGGCTGGCGCTCGCCCCGGACAAGTGGCTGTTCGTACGCAGCCATCCGCTGGACCTGCTCGCGGTGGTGCTGCCGCTGGTGCAGCCCCTGCGGCTGCTGCGGGTCGTCTCCACACTGCTGCTGGTGGGCCGTCGGGCCCGGATGGCGCCTCAGATCACCCTGACGACGTACGTCGGGGGCGCGGTGGTGGGGCTGATGATGTTCGGCTCGCTCGCCGTGCTCCATGTGGAGCGGGACGCGCCGCACGGGAACATCAAGACCCTCGGCGACGCGGTGTGGTGGTCGTTCACGACGATGACGACGGTCGGGTACGGCGATCACGCACCGACGACGGGCCTCGGTCGGGTGCTCGCGGTCGGGCTGATGCTCGCCGGGATCGCGCTGCTCGGTGTCGTGACCGCCAATATCGCCGCGTGGTTCATCTCCCGCTTCGAGCGGGACGACGCGGAGGAGCGGCGGCAGACGGCGCTCCTTGAGGCGCTGACCGCCGAGGTGAAGGCGTTGCGGGAGCAGGTGGCGGCGCTCTCGGTGACCGGGGCGGGCGCGGTGCCCACCCCGGTCGGTCCACCCGAGGAACCCGCGGTGCGGGGCTGACGGACCTCCGCTGTACGGAGCCGGCCGTCACCACATCCCGCTCGCGGGAACCGTGGCGCCCGCAAGCCAGATGATCGCCAGCAGGGTGTCAATACCACCGAGCACGACGGCGGCCAGCGCCGGGACCGGCTGTGCGCCGTTCCAGCGGCGGCCCATGCCGAGCCAGCCGCAGGCGACAGCAATCGGGCCGAGGATTATCCCCAGCACGAAGAATCCCGCGATCGCACAGATCAGCCCGATGATTCCGAGTGCCGCGCGGTCCGGCCCGCTCCGTGACCACGTGCGGCCACGTGAACGAGGGTGCTTGCGCGTTGTGTGTCCGAAGCCCGCCATCATCACTCCCTGAGGTTGTCGAATCGGGGCTCGGACAAGCGGGTACCCCGGTTCAGCGCTCCCAGACCTTGAACGCTCTGACCCGGTACGGGGATTGGGGCACCCAGGTGCCGCCGCCCGGGTAGGTCTCGAACTCGCCCGTCTCCTCGCACTCCGCCGACTGGTACGTGGTGACGGGCCGTCCGGTCCGGTTGGCGAGCGCCTCGGCCGTGGTGCCGGGCGGCAGCGGCACACAGCTCTCGATGTCGGTGCCGGACAGCTCATGGACCTGGCGTTCGCCCTTGAAGTCCCCCTTCTCCCAGAGGCAGAGCTCTCCGGCCGCGCACTCCCCGAGGCGGGGCGGCGCGGCGGCTGCCGCCGGGGACGCCAGTACAGCCGCGGCCAGGACCCCGGCCACAGCCCCGGGCAGGACTCCGGCCATGACGCTCTTTCGCATGTCGCGCATGTCGATCAACCCCCGTGTCGTACTGATCACTTGACCGCACCCTGACCGGCGGTCGTCGCAGCGGGCAAGGGCGCTCGGGGCAGATCACCCGGATAGGCGACAGCCCCGCCGGGCCGGCCCGGCGGGGCTGTCGTACGCACGCGGTTGACGTCAGATGCGGGCCGCGCCCGCTCCCGCGTCGGCGTTCGCGCCGCGCTTGGCAGCAGGGCGACGAAGACCGCCACGCCCGCGGCGACCAGGCAGGCAAGGCCCATGCCCGAGACGAAGGTGTCGTGCGCGACGCCGACGATCTTCGCGGCGATGGCGGGCGGCGTCCCGGGCGCCACCGGCGGCACGCCCACCCGAACGGCTTCCGAAGCCTGGTCCGACTGGGCGCTGCGTGCCGGGGCGCAGCCCCGGATATCGACGGCGCCCCCTCCACGGGGCGCCCATACGCACCGGAGCGTGCGACCCGCGCGCACGGAATGTGACGGTCTTCCCCCTCGCACCCTCCCAGACACGTGATCTACCTCACGGTCTGCACGAGCCCCCTCGCGCGTCTCCTAGGGTGTCCCGCAGTGACTTCCTTCGACTCCTCCCCCACCACCCTCACCGCCTGGCGCGCCCTCCTCGCCCTCGCGGTCGTGTTCATCATGCTGGCGACCACCGGCTGGACCGCCGTACGACATCAGAGCGGTCCCCGCGACGCTCTCGAGGCCGAGCTGGCCGGCTGGACGAAGGCCCGGATCGGGGCGCGCGCGCTGCCCGCCACGACGGCGCCCCCGCAGCGGGTCGCCGCCTTCTTCGGATCGCTCGGCAGCGCCCAGCGGGCCCGTCTCGCCAACCGGTACCCCCTCGTCGTCGGCAATCTCAACGGTGCCCCGGTCACCCTGCGCTACCGCGCCAACCGCACGGCTCTTGCGCACTCGCTCGACCAGGAGCGCAAGCGCGTCAGTGACCCCAACCTCACCGCGGACGGCCATCACGAGGCGGTCCGCCGCATGCACCGGTTCCAGGCGCTCATGAGCGCCGACCGGCAGATCCTCGCGTTCGACCCGTCCGGGCCCGGCAAGGTCGCCGAAGTACTCGGCGACCTCGACCGCGCCGAGCGCGTATCGGTGATCGTCCCCGGCGTCGACACCAATCTGCTCACCTTCCAGCGGACCACCCGCAAGTACTCCGCACCTCTCGGCATGGCGCAGTCGCTGTACTCTGCCGAGCGGGCCGCGGCCCCCGGTACGCGTACCGCCGTCATCGCCTGGGCCGACTACACCGCGCCCGTCGGCGTCGGCATGGACTCGGCCATCGGCCGGCTTGCCGAGGCCGGCGCGGTACGGCTGACCGCGCTCACCGGCGCGCTGCCCGGCGACTCCAAGGTCGCGCTGTTCTGCCACAGTTACGGCTCCGTGGTGTGCGGCGTCGCGGCCCGGCGGCTGCCCACCCGCGTCGGGGACATCGCGGTGGCCGGCAGCCCCGGCATGCGCGCCCCGAACGTGGCCGGACTGGGAACTCACGCCCGCGTGTGGGCGATGCGGGACGGCGACGACTGGATCCAGGACGTCCCGCATCTGGCGGTCGGCGGGCTCGGACACGGCGAGGACCCGGTGACGCCGGCGTTCGGAGCGCGGGTCATGTCGGCCGCGGGCGCCGTCGGTCACACCGGCTATTTCGAGCCGGGTACGGACAGCCTCAGCAACTTCGCGGAGATAGGCGTCGGTTCGTACGACGGCGTGAGCTGCGCGAGCGAGGACGACACGTGCCGCAGTGGTATTTACGGCGACGAGGCGGCCTGACGCGCGTAGAGCATCATGGACCGGGCTGGGCACCGAGGGGCGACGCACAGACGCACGCCATATACGGTGAGGCGTATGGGTGATGTGCTGGCCGGAATTCAAGCCACCTGGGAGTTCGAGACCGACTCCGTGCTCATCCGCTTCGAACGGGGGCTCCGCACGCCGAAGCTGTTCCAGACGCTTCGCGAACGGCGCATCCCCCACGAGGCGTTGGCGGCGGTGACGCTCTCCCCTGGCAAGCGCGGCACGGTGGTGCTGCACGCGGTGCCGAGACCCGGCGCGGATCCGCTGATGGAGGCGGCGGCCGGGCAGTTGAGGGAGGGCTGCGACCCGTACCGCCTGGTGCTGCCCGCGGAGCGCGAGACGCTGGCGGAGTACTACGCGGACGAGTTGCGCGCGCTGCTGCCGGCGGACGCGGACCGGCCGGCCGAACAGTACTCCGTGGCCGCGCCCGAGGCCCCGATGCACTTCAAGGCGTACGACGGAAAGGCCTCCTTCGACGGCTCGCAGGTCTCCTTCCGCTGGTCGTGGACGGGCGCGTCGTCCGCCAAGTGGAAGGCGGGCGACCAGAGTTTCCCGGTGGCTGAGCTGAGCGGGGTGGAGTGGCGCTCTCCGGAGGCCTTCGACGGCTATCTGCGCCTGCTGCGGCGCGGCGAGGAGCCCGGGAAGGACGGGGCCGGGCCGGCCCAGGTGGACCAGGACCCGGCGGCGGTGCTTTTCGGGCTCAGATACGGCCCGGTGCACGAGTCGCTGCCGTTCGCGGCCGCGGTGCTCGAGTCCGTACGGAACACCGGCTCCGCGCCGGTCCCGGCACTGCGGCCGGGCCGACGCGACCCTGCGGACATCGCGGAGCGGATACGGCACCTGGGGGAGCTGCACCAGGCGGGTCTGGTGACGGACGAGGAGTTCAGTTCGAAGAAGGCGGAGCTGCTGTCGGAGCTGTAGGCGGCGTCCTCGCGGCGGCTGACCGCGTGGGGTGCAAGGGGCCGCCCGCGAGCCGGCGCCAACCGGGCTGCTCGCGGCGGCTTCGCAGTCTTCGCCCCGGTCGGGCTCAGCCCTCGCGGGCCGCCGACGTCGAGGACATGTCCGGGTAGCGGTCCCCCGCCACAAGCCCGGCGATCGGCTCCAGCACCACCAGCTCGTCCGCGGTCAGCTTCAGCCGGGTCGCCCCGACGTTCTCCAGCAGCCGGCTCGTCCTACGGGTGCCGGGGATCGGGACCACCGCGAGTGAGTGCACCTCGGCCTGCTGCTGCACCCAGGCCAGCGCCACCTGCCCGACCGTCGCCCCGTGCGCCGCCGCGATCTTGTGCACGGGTTCGAGCAGCGCGGCGTTCGTCTTGGCGTTGTCACCGGTGAAGCGCGGCTGGTACTGACGGAAGTCGTCCGCCGACAGCTCCTTGCCCGCGTCCGCGAACGCCCCGGTCAGGAAGCCGCGCCCGAGAGGCGAGTACGGCACAAAGGCGACGCCGAGCTCGGCCGCCGCGCCCACCGCGCTGCGCTCCACATCCCTGCTGAAGAGGGACCACTCCGACTGCAGGGCGGCGATCGGGTGCACGGCGTGCGCCTCGCGCAGCTCCGCGCCGGTGACCTCGCTCAGCCCCAGGTGCTTGACCTTGCCCTCCTCGACCAGCTCGGCCATCGCGCCGACGGACTCGGAAAACGGCACGGCCGGGTCGCGGCGGTGCATGTAGTACACGTCGATGACGTCGGTCTTCAGCCGCGTGAGGCTCGCCTCGACGGCCTGCCGGATGTACGCGGGGTCGTTGCGGATGCCCCGGTAGTGCGGGTCGTCGGTCCGCTCGATGGAGAACTTGGTTGCCAGCGTTATCTCGTCGCGGTGCGCCCCGAAGAACGGCGCGAGGAACTCCTCGTTGGCCCCTCGCCCGTACACGTCCGCGGTGTCGAAGAGCGTGACGCCCGCCTCCAGCGCCGCCTCCAGGGTGTCCCGGGCGGCCACCGGGTCGGTGTCCCCGTAGAACTCGCTCATTCCCATGCACCCCAGGCCCTGCACGCCGACCAGCGGTCCGTTGGTCCCGAGCCGTACCTGTGCGATCTTGCTGTTGCTCATCAGGGTTCAGACCCTCTCCGACGCCCGGTGGGCGCCCGCGTAAAACTCGATCTTGTGGTCGAGGACGGCAAGTGTGTCCTGGAGTTCCGCGATCCGCGCAACGACGTCGCGCCGCGTCTGCTCCAGCAGCTCCTGCCGTGCCTCGAAGGTGTGCTCGCCCTCCCGCACCAGCTCCGCGTAGCGGACCATGTCCGCGACCGGCATCCCGGTCAGCCGCAGCTTGCCGACGAAGGCGAGCCAGTCCAGGTCGCGGTTGCTGAAGCGCCGCTGCCCGGTGTGCGAGCGGTCGACATGCGGCATCAGCCCGATCCGCTCGTACCAGCGCAGGGTGTGCGCGGTGAGTCCGGTGAAGGCGACGACTTCGCTGATCGTGTAGCTGTCCTGCCCCTCGGGGCGCGGATACGCGGGGGGAGCCGACTTGCAGAGGTCCGTTGGTACCGCCGTGCTCTCGATCAGCGTCATGACTCAACGCTAGGACCTTCGAGTGCACTCCAAGCAAGCGGAAACCTGTGGCAGTTTCCGGACGACGCCGAATAGCCTGCGGAACCATGAGCCCCGCACGACGCGCCACCCCTGAGGACGCCGAAGAACTGGTACGCCTGCGCAAGGTCATGCAGGACTCGTATCTCGGCCCCGATCCGGACGTCAGCTGGCAGAGCGCCGCCGTCGCGACGCTGCGCAAGAGGCTGGCCGACCCGGATGCCGACCTGACCGCGTTCGTCGTCGAGCGGCCCGGGGGCCTGGCGGCCTGCGCGGTCGGCACCATCGAGTACCGGCTCGGCGGCCCCGGCAATCCGCACGGCACCAGCGGCTATGTCTTCAGCGTCGCCACCGATCCGGACCTGCGCCGCCGGGGCCACTCCCGCGCCTGTATGGAGGCGCTGCTGGCCTGGTTCCGCGAGCGCGGCATACGCAGGATCGACCTGCGCGCCTCTCCCGACGGCGAGCCGTTGTACGCCTCGCTCGGCTTCGTCCGCACCCCCGATCCCGCGATGCGGCTCACCCTTTAGGACGGTCTAGTCTCGTACGCATGCAGAGCGTGGCGATGATCGAGAACTGGCCGGTACCGACCGCGGCGGCCGCCGTCGTACGAGCGGACGGCACCGTCGCCGGTTCCCACGGACCGACGTCGCACCGCTTTCCCCTCGCTTCCGTCACCAAGCCGCTCGCGGCGTACGCGGCGCTCGTGGCGTACGAGGAGGGGGCGATCGAACTCGACGAACCGGCAGGCCCCGAAGGCTCCACGGTCCGGCATCTGCTGGCCCACACCTCGGGCCTGGCCTTCGACGAGCATCGTGTGACTGCCCCGCCCGGCACCCGCCGGCTCTACTCCAACGCGGGCTTCGAGGTGCTCGGGGACCATATAGCCAAGGCGACCGAGATCCCGTTCGCCGAGTATCTGCACCAGGCGGTGCTCGAGCCGCTGGGCATGACGGCGACAACGCTGGACGGCTCGCCCGCGAAGGACGGCGTCTCGACGGTGGACGACCTCGTCCGCTTCGCCGCCGAGGTCCAGGCTCCGCGGCTGCTGGACGCCCGCACGGTGCTGGAGGCGATGACGGTCACGTATCCGGGACTGTCCGGGATCCTCCCCGGCTACGGGCACCAGAAGCCGAACGACTGGGGTCTCGGCTTCGAGATCCGGGACGCCAAGTCGCCCCACTGGACGGGCAGTTCGTCGTCGCCGCGCACCTTCGGCCACTTCGGGCAGTCCGGTACGTTCCTGTGGGTCGACCCGGCCGCGGGCGCGGCCTGCGTGGCGCTCACGGACCGGCACTTCGGGCCGTGGGCGATCGAGGCCTGGCCGGCGTTCACGGACGCGGTGCTCGCCGAGCTGCGCTGAGACGGGACCAGTCGGAGCCGGTGGCGTCGACGGCCTGGATCCCGTGCTGGAAGGTCCCGCCCCAACTGGGCCGGCGCACGAGTCCCGGCTCACATCTCCCAGATCAGGACCTCGGCAGGACCGGTGGCCGCGGCCAGCTCGACTCCCTGGGCTTCGCTGATCCGCGCCGAGTCGCCAGGCCCCAACTCGTCCTGTGCCAACCGCACTTCACCGCGTACGACATGGACGTACACCGCGGGGGCGTCCGGCACCGCAGTGCGCTCCCTCGGGGCCAGACGACGCACGTGCAGCATCGCGCCCGCCTCGGGGAGTGCGTACGGCGTCGAGTCGGCGATGCCGTGCACGATCTCGTACGAGGGATCGCCGCCCGGTGACAGCGGCGCCAGCCACATCTGTACGAAGGTCAGCGGCACGTCCGCGTCGTTGCGCTCCACGTGCCGCACGCCGTCCGCCGAGCTGAGCCGCTGGACGTCACCGGGGCGCACCACCGTGGCGTGGCCCGCCGAGTCGCGGTGGGTCAGCTCGCCCTCGACGACCCAGGTGACGATCTCGGTGTGACTGTGCGGATGCTCGTCGAAGCCCGCACCGGGCTCAAGACGCTCCTCGTTGCAGGCGAGGATCGCGCCGAAGCGGAGGTTGTCGGGGTCGTAGTGACGCCCGAAGGAGAACGCGTGCAGGGACTCGATGCCCGAGGCGGGGTCGCCGCCGCGGTAGCGGTCGGCGGAGCGCCGTACGTCAATCACGGGTCCACGGTAGCCCCGCGGCAACCGTCCGTTCGCCGGACGCACCTCGCGCGGCGAACGGTGTCACCGCGGGGGACCGGGCTCGCACGGCAAGCGAGGTCCCTGCGACCCGGGCGCTCGCGATGAACACGAGCCGGTGCGCGGCTGCTTCCGGCGCCGGGCGACACGGCGCCTTCGGCGTGCCACGAGCCGCCGCACGGCACGGCCGCGAGGCGCCCCGGCGCCGCGCGGTGCGACGCCCGTACCAGGACAAAGAACCCCGCCACTCCGTTCTCCCGTCCCGATAAGGCACTCTTGTCCCCGTGCCCGAACCTGCAGCAAACGACGCCCACCAGCATTCCGCGACCCTGCGCCGCCTGGAACAGTCCTCCGGCCGGCTCGCCGCGAACGCCATCGCACGCATGGACGCGACGCTGCCGTGGTACCGGGCGATGCCCCCGGAGAACCGGTCGTGGATCGGCCTGGTCGCCCAGGCCGGCATCGCCGCGTTCACCGAGTGGTTCCGGCATCCGGAGACCCCGCAGGCGATCTCGACCGATGTCTTCGGCACAGCTCCGCGCGAGCTGACCCGGGCGATCACCCTGCGCCAGACCGTCGAAATGGTGCGTACGACCATCGAGGTCATGGAGTCGGCGATCGAGGAGGTCGCCGCCCCCGGCGACGAGTCGGTGCTGCGCGAGGCCCTGCTCGTCTACGCCCGTGAGATCGCGTTCGCCACCGCCCAGGTGTACGCGCAGGCCGCCGAGGCCCGCGGCGCCTGGGACGCCCGCCTGGAGTCCCTCGTGGTCAACGCCGTGCTGTCCGGCGAGGCCGACGAGGGTGCGGTCTCCCGCGCCGCCGCGCTCGGCTGGAACTCCCCCGAACACGTCTGCGTCATCCTCGGCACCGCTCCCGACGGTGACAGCGAACTCACCGTCGAGGCGATCCGCCGTGCCGCCCGGCACGCCAAGCTCCAGGTCCTCACCGGAGTCCTCGGCGACCGGCTCGTCGTCATCGCGGGCGGCAGCGACAATCCGCTGCATGTCGCCAAGGCTCTGATCGGGCCTTATGCGGCCGGACCGGTGGTCGCAGGGCCCGTAGTGCCCGATCTGCTCGCCGCGACCAGGTCCGCGCAGGCCGCCGCCGCCGGGCTCAAGGCGTGTTTGGCCTGGCAGGACGCCCCGCGCCCGGTGCTCGCCGACGATCTGCTCCCCGAGCGCGCCATCGCCGCGGACCCCGCCGCGCGCGAGCAGTTGGTGGAGGAGATCTACAGACCACTGGAAGAAGCAGGGTCGGCGCTGCTGGAAACTCTGAGCGTCTATCTGGAGCAAGCGAGCAGTCTCGAAGGCGCGGCCCGGATGCTCTTCGTCCATCCCAACACCGTGCGCTACCGGCTGCGACGTGTGACCGACGTCACCGGCTGGTCACCCTCCGATGTCCGATCCGCGTTCACACTTCGGATTGCACTCATCTTGGGGCGTCTGGCCGACGCAGATTCGCAGCCCTAGACTTTTGTCGAACACCAACAATTCCCCTGACGGTTCTTCGTCCCTGTCCTCACGGGCGGTTGGAGCCGTCCACAAGAGAGAGTGTGAGGGTGCTCGTACTCGTCGCTCCCGGCCAAGGCGCTCAGACGCCCGGCTTCTTGACTCCCTGGCTCGACCTGCCCGGCGCTGCCGACCGCATTGCGGCCTGGTCCGACGCCATCGGGCTCGACCTTGCCCACTACGGCACGAAGGCCGACGCGGACGAGATCCGCGACACGGCCGTGGCGCAGCCGCTCCTCGTCGCCGCCGGCCTGCTGTCGGCCGCCGAGCTGGGTGACATCACGCCCGGTGCCGTCGCCGGTCACAGCGTCGGCGAAATCACCGCGGCCGCGTTCGCCGGTGTCATCGACGACGCCGCCGCGCTCGGTCTCGTACGCACCCGGGGCCTGGCGATGGCCGAGGCCGCCGCGGTCACCGAGACCGGCATGTCGGCCGTCCTCGGCGGCGACCCCGAGAACGTCGTCGCCCATCTCGAGGGCCTCGGTCTGACCCCGGCGAACGTCAACGGCGCCGGCCAGATCGTCGCCGCGGGCACCGCCGAGCAGCTCGCCGCGCTCGCCGAGAACAAGCCGGAGAAGGCCCGCGTCATCGCGCTGAAGGTGGCCGGAGCGTTCCACACTCACCACATGGCGCCCGCGGTCGCGACGCTCCAGGAGGCCGCGGCGAAGCTCACGCCCGCCGACCCCGCCGTCCCGTACGTCTCGAACAAGGACGGGCAGACCGTCGCCACCGGCGACGAGGTCATTGCCCGGCTGGTCGGCCAGGTCGCCAACCCGGTCCGCTGGGACCTGTGCATGGAGACCTTCAAGGCGCAGGGCGTCACCGCCCTGATCGAGGTCTGCCCCGGCGGCACGCTGACGGGCCTCGCCAAGCGCGTACTGCCCGGCGTGCAGACGCTCGCGCTGAAGACCCCTGACGACCTCGACGCGGCCCGCACGCTCGTCGCCGAGCACTCTGCCTGACAAGGAGCCGTAGAGCATGTCGAAGATCAAACCCAGCCAGGGTGCTCCGTACGCACGGATCATGGGTGTCGGCGGCTACCGCCCGACCCGGGTCGTGCCCAACGAGGTGATCCTCGAGACGATCGACTCCTCCGACGAGTGGATCCGCTCCCGCTCGGGCATTGCCACGCGCCACTGGGCCTCCCCCGAGGAGACCGTGTGCGCGATGTCCGTCGAGGCGTCCGGCAAGGCGATCGCCGACGCGGGGATCACCCCGCAGCAGATCGGCGCGGTGATCGTCTCCACCGTCTCGCACTTCAAGCAGACCCCGGCCGTCGCCACCGAGATCGCGGACAAGATCGGCGCGATCAAGCCGGCCGCGTTCGACATCTCCGCGGGCTGCGCGGGCTTCGGCTACGGCCTGACTCTCGCCAAGGGCATGGTCGTCGAGGGCTCGGCGGAGTACGTGCTCGTCATCGGCGTCGAGCGGCTGAGTGACCTGACCGACCTGGAGGACCGTGCGACGGCCTTCCTGTTCGGCGACGGCGCGGGTGCGGTCGTCGTCGGCCCCGCCAAGGAGCCGAAGATCGGCCCGACCGTGTGGGGTTCGGAGGGCGACAAGTCCGACACCATCAAGCAGACCGTGCCGTGGGACGAATACCGCAACGGCACCGTCGAGAAGTTCCCGGCGATCACTCAGGAGGGCCAGGCGGTCTTCCGCTGGGCCGTGTTCGAGATGGCGAAGGTCGCCCAGCAGGCGCTTGACGCGGCCGGAATCACCGCGGACGACCTGGACGTCTTCATTCCGCACCAGGCCAATATGCGAATCATCGACTCGATGGTGAAGACTCTGAAGCTGCCGGAGCACGTCACGGTCGCCCGTGACGTGGAAACCACCGGCAACACGTCGGCCGCCTCGATCCCGCTCGCGATGGAGCGGCTTCTGGCGACCGGTCAGGCCAAGAGCGGCGACACCGCGCTCGTCATCGGCTTCGGGGCGGGTCTCGTCTACGCAGCCACGGTAGTTACCCTCCCCTAGGCAACCGGATCTTCCGGACGCCACACCCTCTGAAACAACACCGAAGGAGCGCCACATGGCCGCCACTCAGGAAGAGATCGTTTCCGGTCTCGCGGAGATCGTCAACGAGATCGCCGGCATCCCGGTCGAGGACGTCCAGCTGGACAAGTCCTTCACCGACGACCTGGACGTCGACTCGCTGTCCATGGTCGAGGTCGTCGTCGCCGCCGAAGAGCGCTTCGACGTCAAGATCCCGGACGACGACGTCAAGAACCTGAAGACCGTCGGCGACGCCGCGGACTACATCGCGAAGCACCAGGCCTGAGCCTGAGACGCGCTTGTCGCCACCTGACGGTGGCGTCGTGAACATTCAGCACCCTCTACACGTGGAGAAAGAATTCCTGTGAGCTCGACCAATCGCACCGTGGTCGTCACCGGTATCGGCGCAACCACACCGTTGGGTGGCGACAGCGCATCGACCTGGGAGGGTCTGCTCGCCGGACGCTCCGGGGTCAGGCCCCTGGAGGGCGAGCGGTTCGCCGACCTCCCGGTCCGGATCGCCGCGCCCGCGGCGGTCGACCCGGGCGAGGTGCTGCCGCGCCCGCTGGCCCGCAAGCTCGACCGCTCGGCGCAGTTCGCGCTGATCGCGGCGCGCGAGGCGTGGGCCGACGCCGGTTACACCGCGCCCGCCGGCGAGGACGACAAGATCCAGCCCGGCCGCCTCGGCACGGTCATCGCCTCCGGCATCGGCGGCGTGACGACGCTGCTCGACCAGTACGACGTGCTCAAGGAGAAGGGCGTACGCCGCGTCTCCCCGCACACCGTGCCCATGCTCATGCCGAACGGCCCCTCCGCCAACGTCGGCCTGGAGGTGAACGCCCAGGCGGGCGTGCACACTCCGGTCTCCGCGTGTGCGTCCGGCGCCGAGGCGATCGGTTACGCCGTCGAGATGATCCGCACCGGCCGTGCCGATGTGGTCGTCGCCGGTGGCACGGAGGCGGCCATCCACCCGCTGCCGATCGCGGCCTTCGCCAACATGATGGCGATGTCCAAGAACAACGACGAGCCCGAGAAGGCTTCTCGGCCGTACGACAAGGGCCGTGACGGCTTTGTCCTCGGCGAGGGCGCGGGCGTCGTCGTCCTCGAGTCGGCCGAACATGCCGCGCGGCGCGGCGCGAAGGTCTACTGCGAGGTGCTGGGCCAGGGCCTGTCCGCGGACAGCCACCACATCGCGCAGCCCGAGCCGACGGGTCGGGGTATCGCGACCGCGCTGCAGAACCTGCTGGACTCGACGGACCTCAAGGCGACCGAGGTCGTACACCTGAACGCGCATGCGACGTCCACGCCGCAGGGTGACGTCGCCGAGATCAAGGCCCTGCGCAAGGTCCTGGGCGACGAGCTCGACCATGTCGCGGTCTCCGCCACGAAGTCGATGACGGGCCATCTGCTGGGTGGCGCGGGCGGTATCGAGACGGTCGCGACGGTGCTCGCGCTGTACCACCGCACGGCGCCGCCGACCATCAACGTCGAGGACCTCGACGAGGAGGTCGACGCGGACATCGTGCGCGGCGAGCCCCGCAAGCTGCCTCAGGGCACGATCGCGGCGATCAACAACTCGTTCGGCTTCGGCGGCCACAATGTAGTGCTGGCGTTCCGGACGGTCTGAGTCCGCCTACGCGTGAGGCCCGCTCCCTTTCGAGGGGGCGGGCCTTTTTTCGTCCAGCACGGCCGGCCCGCGGCGGGCCGGGGGGCGATGTCAGACCACCTGGTGGAGCCAGCGGACCGGCGCGCCTTCGCCCGCGTACCGGAACGGCTCCAGTTCGTCGTCCCACGGCTTGCCCAGCAGTTTCGCGATCTCCGCCTCCAGCTCCGTCTCCCCCTGCGCCGAGCGCGCCAGCGCGGCCCGCAGCCGGTCCTCGGGGACCAGGATGTCGCCGTGGATCCCGGTGACCGCGTGGAAGATGCCGAGCTCGGGCGTGGCGCTGTACCGCTCGCCCTCCGCCGTGGGGCAGGGCTCCGCGGTCACCTCGAAGCGCAGCATCTGCCACCCCCGCAGGGCAGATGCGAGCTTGGAGGCCGTGCCCACCTCGCCCCGCCAGGAGAATTCGGCTCTCCACGTGCCGGGCGACGCCGGCTGGCGGATCCAGTCCAGCTGGACCCGCACGCCGAGCACGCCCGCGACCGCCCATTCGACGTGCGGGCACAGCGCGCGCGGTGCGGAGTGAACGTACAGAACGCCACGTGTCGTCACCGGGACCTCCAGTGTGGGACGAGGATCGTCTTCCCAGCGGCCTCAGTAAACAGCATCGGGAGTGAAACTCCACAAAAGGGACAGCATGTGACGTGATGTAATTTACCGGAGCCGATGGGCACGGTGCCGCTGGGTCGACGGGGAAAAGCTACCGTGAGCAGGCGCCCGACGGGTGACGTAATGTCGGTCCCGGGGCCCGTACGCACCAAGCTTTCACTCGGCAGGACGTCACGGACCGGTGATACGGAGGGGAACTGGGGATGCGGGAGACAAGTCGGACGCGCCGCTCGCGCGGTGCGGCGGCAGCCCTGACGGCGGCACTCCTCCTGTTGACCGGCACGCTCGCGGGATGTGACTCCTCGTCGGACGCGAGAGGGAACGGCGCCCCCGCCACGCGGCGGCCCTCCCCCAAGCCCACCCCCCTCTGGAACCGCAGCCCGGACTCGATCGCCGCGGTCGGCGACTCCATCACCCGCGGGTTCGACGCGTGTGTCGTCCTCTCGGACTGCCCGGAGGTGTCCTGGGCGACCGGCACGGACACGACGGTGCGCAGCCTGGCGCTGCGGCTGATCGGCGCGCCCGCGGTGGCCGAGCGCAGCTGGAACTACGCGCGCTCCGGCGCGGATGTCGCCGATCTGGCCGAGCAGATGACGCAGGCCGCGGCGAAGAAGCCCGAATTGGTGACCGTGATGGTCGGCGCGAATGACGCCTGCGCGGACTCGGAGGAGCGGATGACGCCGGTCGACTCCTTCCGCCGGTCCTTCGAGGGCGCGCTGAAGGAGTTACGGCGTACGGCGCCGAAGGCCCAGGTGTACGTGTCGAGCGTGCCGGATCTCAAACAGCTCTGGTCGACCGGGCGCGGCAATCCGCTGGGCAGGCAGATCTGGAAGCTGGGCATCTGCGCGTCGATGCTGGGCAACGCGGACGACGAGAGCCCGAAGGCCGAGCTGCGGCGGACCCGGGTGCATGAGCGGGTGGTGGCGTACAACGAGGTGCTGAAGGACGTCTGCGGGAAGGACATGCGCTGCCGGTACGACGGCGGTGCGGTCTTCGACTTCCGGTTCAGCGGCGACCAGTTGAGCCGCTGGGACTGGTTCCACCCGAGCAAGAACGGCCAGGGCCGGCTGGCGGAGATCGCCTACCGCAACATCACGGCGGCGACCGCCCCGCGTGCATGACCCAGCAGGAGGGTGATCGCGCCCCCAGGGTGAGCGGTACGAGCACCTGACGGTCCTCCACGGCTGCTGGGGCCGGTGTGTCTCAAGTGGCACGGTAGCCACGGCCGTTGTCCGAAGGTGATACTTCCGCCACCCGACGGAAGGATTCCCGTGTCCCGGATACGCGCCCGCCTGGACGTAGTTGGCGTCGCCCTCGTCACCCTTGCCTTCGCGGCACCGCCACTCGCCGCCGCGGATCCGGCGCCGCCGTCGGGGTCGGCGTCGGCGTCGGCTCCCGCGGTCACCGTCGAGGAGGCGCGGCTCGACCAGGCCGTGCCCCAGGAGATCCTGCGGCGCAGTGGATTCGACACCGTGGCGCCACGGTTCGCGGAGGCGCTTCAGGGGGCTTCGTCGTACCGGCAGGCCGAGCGGGCCGTCGTACGCCATGGCTCGCGGCTGTGGGACCGGGCCGTCGACCGGGCCCAGGGCCGGGGGCCCGCGCGGGGCGATCTGAGCCGGGACGACGACCGGCCGCTGTACTGGGCGCGGCTCGGCATGACCCGTGAACTGCATGCCTGGCAGCCCGAGTTCGGACTGACGGGAACGGAGCGTGCGCGGCTGCTCGACCGGCTCGAGCGTTCCTCGCGCGGCCAGGACTCGATGAACCTTCCGGCAGGGAAGGGCATCAAGCGCATTGTGATGACGGGCTTCGACCCCTTCACGCTGGACCGTGACATCCGTATCAGCAATCCGTCCGGGGCGACGGCACTGGCACTGGACGGCACATGGATCCGTACGGCGGACGGACCGGCGAGGATCGAGACGGCGGTCTTCCCCGTGCGCTGGCAGGACTTCGCGGACGGCACGGTCGAGCAGACCCTGCGTTCGCCGCTGCCGAAGGCGGATCTGTTCACGACGGTGAGCCAGGGGCGGGTGGGCCGGATCGACATCGAGCGCACGAATGGTGCGTGGCGGGGCGGGTTCGGCGACAACGAGAACGTCTCGCGTACGGAGACGGTGCCGGTCAGCGACCCGGCGTCGCAGCCGCAGTGGACGACGACGACGCTTCCGTACCAGGCGATTGTGGCAGCGAGCACGGGGCGCTTCCCGGTGTACGACAACACGACGGTGACCGAGATCCCGGCGGGCGGAAGGGACCCGGTGGTCCGTCCCGACGGCCCGACGGCAGGTTCGACGGCGCGCGCCGGTGGCGGAGGCAACTACCTCTCGAACGAGATCGCGTACCGGGCGACGCTGCTGAGGGACCGGCTGGGGCTGACGATTCCCGGGGGCCATGTGCACACGCCGGTACTGCAGTTCGGCGCGGGGAACACGACGGAGATCACGGACCCGGAGTTCGTCCAGAACCGCCTTGACATCATCGCGCAGGTGCGGGAGATCATCCGGGTGGCGGCGGATTCGACGGCCTGACGGCCCTGAACGGGGGTCGTCCCACCTTCCGTTGAGGTGCGACGACCCCCGGCGCGCCACCGCCTCGTCCGACCATTGCCCGGCTCCAGCCTGCCATGTACCGTTCAAACGCGCGTTGCCCGGTCGTACGACGGGCGAAGTTCTACGCGCGCAGAATCGGCGCCCGCACCGCCTCTCCCCCACCCTTCATGGAGGTATGCCGGATGCTCGGATCCAGAGAGCCCAGAAGACACAGACGTGCGCTCAGCACCGCCATCGCCGTGTTCGGCGCCCTGATCGCCGGGACCGCCGTCCAGACCGGCACCACCGCCTCCGCGGCCCCCGCCGCCGACGCGCCCGCCGCGACCGCCGCCACTCCCCACCGCGTTCTCTTCGACAACACCAAGGCCGAGACCGCCGGCAACGCCGACTGGATCATCGGTACCGGTCAGCCCGACCCGCTCGCGCAGGACTCGACACCCAACGCCGAGACCGACTGGACCGGTGCCCTGTCCGCCTGGGGGGTCGCACTCCAGAAGACCGGCAACTACCAGCTCAAGACGCAGCCTTCGGGCAACACCATCACCTACGGCACCACCGCAGCGCTCGATCTGCAGAACTTCGACACCTTCGTGCTGCCCGAGCCGAACGTCCTGCTCAGCGCCGCCGAGAAGACCGCCGTCATGAAGTTCGTGCAGAACGGCGGCGGGCTCTTCCTGGTCTCCGACCACACCGGCGCCGACCGGAACAACGACGGCTACGACGCGGTCGAGGTCATCAACGACCTGATGAGCAACAACAGCGTCGACAGCACCGATCCGTTCGGCTTCTCCGTGGACACGCTCAGCGTCGGCACGGACAACCCGCGCGCCGTCAACGACACCACCAACCCGGTCCTGAACGGCTCCTTCGGCAAGGTCACCGGCAGCATCATCCGCAGCGGTACGACCGTCACCCTCAAGCCGGCCGACAACCCCGCCGTCAAGGGCCTGGTCTACCACACGGGCTACTCCGGCAACACCGGCGCCTTCTTCGCCACCAGCACCTTCGGCAGCGGCCGGGTCGCGGTCTGGGGCGACAGCTCACCCATCGACGACGGCACCGGCCAGTCCGGCAACACCCTCTACAACGGCTGGAACGACACCGCGGGCACCAACGCGGCCCTCGCCCTCAACGCCACCGAATGGCTCTCCGGCGGCACGGGCGGAGGCGGCGGAGGCGGCACCTGCACCGCCGCCCAGCTGATCGCCAACCCCGGCTTCGAATCCGGCAGCACCTCATGGACGGCCAGCAGCGGCGTCATCACCAACGACACCGGTGAGGCCGCCCGTACCGGCTCCTACAAGGCCTGGCTCAGCGGCTACGGCTCCGCCCACACCGACACCCTGTCCCAGTCGGTGACCATCCCCTCCGGCTGCGCCGCCGCCACGCTCAGCTTCCATCTGCACATCGACACGGCCGAGACCACTACGAGCACGGCCTACGACACCCTCAAGGTCCAGGTCCTGAACAGCGGCGGCACGGTCCTGTCCACGCTCGCCACGTACTCCAACCTCAATGCGGCGAGCGGCTACACCCAGCGCAGCTTCAGTCTCGGCGCGTACGCCGGACAGACCATCACGCTCAAGTTCACGGGCACGGAGGGCTCGCAACTCCAGACGTCGTTCGTCATCGACGACACCGCGCTCAATGTGAGCTGAGCCCGGCCACGGTCTGCCTCACCCTGAGGGACGCCTCGGGACCAGGCCTGGCGGTGGCGGGTATTGGTCAGTCCTTGGTCAAGCTGTACGGGGCCGGGTGGTCGTCGTCGCTCTCGGGCGGCGCCACCAGGTCCCGTACCATCAGCGTCGCCCCCGCCACCGCACCCGGCATCAGGAAGACCGCGACGAACGGCACCAGGAAGGCGAAGGTGAGCGGGACGCCGAAGCCGAGCGTGAGCATTCTGCGGCCCCGCAGCAGCCCCAGACGCTCCCTGAGCTCGACACCGCGCCGCTGAAGGGCGACCGCGGTGAGCTCTTCGGCGAGGAAGAAGCCCGAGACGCAGAAGCCGAGCGCCGGGACGACGGTCTGGCCGACGACCGGGATGAAGCCGAGCGCGAAGAGCAGCACTCCGTACAGCACCACGCGCAGCACGACCCGCAGGGAGTCCCGTGCGGAGATCCACAGCTCCCGCCAGAGCGGCAGCCCCGACTCGGGAACCTCGCCGCCCTCGCTGCGGTCGACCTGCTCGGACAGTGACTCGTAGAAGGGCTGGCCCACCAGCAGGGTCACCGCCGTGAAGGTGATCACTGCGAGGAACAGCCCGAAGGCGAAGACCAGCGCGGTCAGAGTGCCGCGGACCAGCCCCTGCCAGGGCGAGGACCAGTCGTCGGCGAACGGTGTGGCCCAGGCGGTCAGGTCATCGGCACCGTAGGCGAGGGAGAGGAGCGCGGCGACGTACAGCACCAGGGTCACCAGCCCCGGCAGCAGCCCGAAGCCGAACCACCGGCCGTGCCGGGCCACCCACCGCTGGCCCTTCACCAAATAGCCGAAGCCCACCCCGAGATCACGCATACGGACCACCCTATCGGGGGCGGCCCGATCCGCAGCCAGGAGGCCGGTGGCGGCGGCTCGCCGAACCGGGTGGCACGCTCAAGCCCCCCTTGTTGTTCGGGAGTTGAACCGGTAGACCCCTGCGTACTGATCGTTGTGCTGATCGACTACGACACTCCGGAGGCACGTACGCATGGGTATCCCCAGACCCGTCCTGGCCGTCACCGCCGCGCTCGCCGGTGCGCTGCTGCTCGCGCCGGGACCGGCGACCGCCGTCCCCGGCGCGCCCGGTCGCGACGGGCCGCATCCCGTACGCGAAGGCGGCGGGCGCGACACCACGGCTGCCCGGGCTCCGCTCTCGGCCACGGCCGATGCTCTGCGCGGCGCGACGCCCCAGCTCACCAAGAGCGGCGGCTATCCGCGCCGCACCGTCCTCGATGCGCCGCCCGTGAACCCGGCCGACAAGTCGATCAAGCTGGGCCTCGCGCCGTACCACTCGCTCGCCCCTCGGCTGAACGCCCTGCAGAAGCTCGGCGACCGGGTCAGCGTCGAGGTCGCCGGGCACTCCGCCGGCGGGCACGAGCTGTATCTCGTCACCGTCACCGCGCCCGAGAGCGCGCGCCAGGCGCGTGAGCAGGAGCGGATGCGGGAGCGGATCGAGAACGTTCCGGCCGCCGCCGCCAAGGACCGGCGCATCACGTCCTCGTACAAGACGCCGGTGTTCATCAACAACAACATCCACGGCAATGAGTGGGAGGGCACGGACGCCGCCCTGGGGCTCATCGAGCAGCTGGCGAAGGCGAAGGACCGCACGACGGCCGAGCTGCTGTCGAAGAACCGCATCCATCTCAATGTGACAGCGAACCCGGACGGCCGTATCGCCGGAACGCGCGTCAATGCCAACGGCTTCGACCTGAACCGTGACTTCATCACCGGCTCCCAGCCCGAGGCGCGTGCCATCCGGCAGATCGCCATCGACAAGCAGCCCGCCGTCATGCTCGATCTGCACGGCTACGTCAACGGCACGCTGATCGAGCCGACGACTCCGCCGCACGGCGAGAACTACGAGTACGACCTCTTCCTGAAGAACGCCTACGCCAATGCCCTGGGCATGGAGAAGGCCGTCAACGGGCTGGGGTACACCCCGGCGAAGGACGGCGTCGAGCCCGCCGTCATCCCCTTCCGGGACCAGAAGGAGGGCTGGGACGACTGGCCGCCCGTCTTCACCCCGCAGTACATGCCGTTCCAGGGCGCGGTGGCCGCGCACACCATCGAGTTCCCGATGGCGGTCAACAACGAGGAGTACGACTCCCTGCCGGTCGCCGAGCTGCGCCGCCGGGCCGCGATCAACACGGCCGTCGCGGGCGCGGCGATGCGCGCGACGCTCGACTACACGCGCACGCACCGCACGTCGGTGATCGCCGACCAGATCGAGACCTTCCGGCGGGGCGCGGCGGGCGAGGCGCAGCGGCCGGTGTCCGAGAAGACCGTGCCGGGGGTGCCGGGCATCGGTCCCGAGGACGTGTACACCACGACCTTCCCGCGCGCGTATGTCATCCCGGCCGGGCGCGGGCAGAGGTCGGCGACCGCGGCGGCCCGTCTGGTGGACCATCTGGTCGTCAACGATGTGCGGGTCGAACAGGCCGTGCTGCCCTTCAGGCTCTCGGGCCGAAGCTATCCGGCGGGGTCGTACGTCGTCGACATGCACCAGTCCAAGCGCGGCATCGCCAATGTGATCCTGGCCGACGGCCGGGACATCAGCGCGGACGTCGCCACGATGTACGACATCTCGGGCTGGAGCCTGGGCCTGCTGTGGGGCGCGACGGTGGAGAAGGCCGCCACGGGCGAGCTCCATGTGGTGAGCCGTCCGGTGCATGCCGCGTCGCCCACCGGCCAGGTCGCCCCGTTCGGAGATCTGCGGCTGCGGCTCGACGACCCGAAGGAGCTCGCCGCCGTCAACTCCCTGCTCGCGCAGGGGGTTTCGGTGCGCCGGGCGGCGGACGGGTCCGCGATCGTGCCGGCGTCGGCGCGGGAGCGGGCCGCCGTGCTCGCGGACCGTTTCGGGGTCCGGTTCACGGCCACGAAGGAGCGCGGCGTCGCGCCGCTGAAGCGGACCCGGGTCGCCGCGGCGGTGACGGCGGGCGAGCAGTTCGCGCTGCGTGAGATGGGCTTCGAGGTGCTGCCGGTGTCGACGGAGGCCCTCAACGCGGGCTTCGACTGGTCGACGGCGGATGTGCTGTATGTGTCGGCCGGTCTTGAGTACGGAAAGCTGACGGCCGCCGCCCGCAAGGCCTTCCTCGGCAGCGGTGTCGGCGTGGTCGGGCTCGGCTCGGACGGCGCCTCGTTCAACACGGCTGCCGGGCTGCTCGCGGTCAAGGCGGTCGTCGGCAACGGCGACGCCAACGGTGTGGTGCGCGTGGCCAACGCCGGCGGTGCGATCACCGGCGGCGCCCCGGCGCACACCTTTGTGTACTCGCCGCTGTGGTTCACCGACCTCGGCCCGGGTGTGCGCGCCGACCAGTCGTACGGCACCGGCAACCCGCTGGTCGCGGGCCACTGGCGGGCGCTGGACGACGGAACGGGCGGCCCGAAGGACGCGGCGGGCCGTGCGTCGATCGTCAGCGGCAGGACGGCGAAGGGCGCGCCGGTGGTGCTGTTCGGCACCGAGCCGCTGTTCCGCGACCATCCGAAGGGCGTGTTCGCACAGGTCGGCCGGGCGCTGCTGGCGCACTGAGGTCGCTCTGCCGGCGCACTGAGTCCGCGCTGATCACGCACTGAGGGCCGCACCCCGGACGGGGTGCGGCCCTCTCGTACGCAGTGCCGGTCGGACTCCTGGGCCGTGCCGGTCAGACCGCGAGGTCGACCGTGATGTTGCCGCGGGTCGCCTTGGAGTACGGGCAGACCTGGTGGGCCTTCTCGATCAGGTCCTTGGCGGTGGCGGCGTCCACGTTCGGGATGTCCGCGGAGATCTTGACGATGATCCCGAAGCCGTCGTCGTTCTTGCCGATGCCGACCTCGGCAGTGACCGTCGAGCCGGATATGTCGGCCTTCTCCTGGCGGGCGACGACACCCAGCGCACCCTGGAAGCAGGCGCTGAAACCGGCGGCGAAGAGCTGCTCCGGGTTGGTGCCCGCACCGGAACCGCCCAACTCCTTCGGCGGATTGACGACGACATCGAGCTGACCGTCATGGGTGGCGACGCGGCCGTCCCGGCCGTTCTGCGCGGTGGCCACGGCGGTGTACAGGACGTCGGACTGCTGGATGGACATGAAGAGATTTCCTTCTGTGGTTCACCGCGGCTCGCGCCCACGACCGCGGTGGCTGGGGACGAGACTACTGGGTGAGCGAAACGATCATCTTCCCGGTGTTCTCGCCGCGCAGCAGACCGGCGAAGGCCTCGTAGCCGTTCTCGATGCCCTCGACGACGGTCTCGTTGTACTTGAGCTCACCGGAGGCGATCCAGCCCGCGACATCCTGGACGAACTGCGGCTGGAGGGCGGCGTGGTCGCCCACGAGCACGCCCTGCAGGCGCAGCCGCTTGCCGATGACCATGGCGAGGTTGCGCGGTCCCGGGGTGGGCTCGGTGTTGTTGTACTGGGCGATCATGCCGCAGATGGTGGCGCGGCCGTGCACGTTGAGCGAGGAGATCGCGGCCTCGAGGTGGTCCCCGCCGACGTTGTCGAAGTAGACGTCGATGCCGTCCGGGGCGGCTTCCTTCAGCTGCTCCCCGACCGGGCCGTTCTTGTAGTTGAAGGCCGCGTCGAAGCCGTACTCCTCGACGAGGAGCTTGACCTTCTCGTCCGAGCCCGCCGAGCCGATGACGCGGGACGCACCCTTGAGCTTCGCCATCTGGCCGACCTGGCTGCCCACCGCGCCGGCCGCGCCGGAGACGAAGACCGCGTCGCCCTCCTTGAAGGAGGCGACGTCGAAGAGGCCGGCGTAGGCGGTGAGGCCGGTCATGCCCAGCACACCGAGGTAGGCGGAGAGCGGGGCGAGGGAGGCGTCGACCTTGGTGGCGTGCTTGGCGGGCACATCGGCGTACTCGCGCCAGCCGAGGCCGTGCAGGACGTGGTCGCCGACGGCGAAGCCCTCGGCGTTGGACGCGATGATCTCGCCGACCGCGCCGCCGTCCATGGGCCGGTCGAGCTGGAACGGCGGGACGTACGACTTCACGTCGTTCATCCGGCCGCGCATGTAGGGGTCGACCGAGAAGTACAGATTGCGTACGAGGATGCGGCCCTCGGCCGGCTCGGACACCGGCGCCTCACGCAGAGCGAAGTCCTCCGCCGTGGGCCAGCCGTGCGGACGGGCGACGAGGTGCCATTCACGGCCGGATGCGGGAAGTGCGGACATGCTCGTTCCTCCTAGAAAAGCTTCACCAACTGAAACAACCATGCTCCTGGATATTTCATGTTGTCAAGTATCCGGGTATCCTGGTGCCCATGGCCACACCACGAACAGATCCACTGACCGCCGAAGTCGTCGAACTGATCGGCACCGTCGTGGCCCGCTACCACACGGAGTACGAGCAGGCGGCGGCCAAGCACTCACTGACCGGGGCGCAGGCCCGGGTGCTCGGACTGCTGACTCTGGAGCCGATGCCCATGCGCCGGGTCGCGCAGCAGCTGAAGTGCGAGCCGTCGAACATCACCGGCATCGTGGACCGGCTGGAGGCGCACGGCCTGGTGGAGCGGCGGCCCGATCCGAACGACCGCAGGGTGAAGCTCGCCGCGCCGACGGAGGAGGGAGCCGAGACCGCACGCAAACTGCGGGAATCGCTGGACTTCGCGCGCGAGCCGCTGGCGGAACTCTCCGAGGAGGAGCGGACGGTGCTGCGGGATCTGCTCAGACGGATGCTGGGCGAGCGGACGTCGTAGCCTCGCCCTTTCTGCCCGTCGGATGCACCACCTGCTGGATGCACCACCGGTTCAGATACACCAGAAGAGGAACTGATTGCAGGTCTCTGTGGGGGTGGGGGTGGGGGTCGGCCCCGACTGCGGGGGTTGCTGCGAAGGGTCCGCCGTGCCCGTCGCGCTCGGCCGCCCGGTGCCCGACGGTTCCGCGCTGCCCGAGGGCCCGCCCACGGAGGGGCTGGCGGACGGACCGCCACCGGCCGGTCCGCCGGCCCTCGGCTTCCCGGAACCGCTGCCGCCCGGGCCCTTGCCGGACCCGGTGCTTGTGGCGCGCGCAGGGCTGGACGACGTGACGGCCGGTTCGGTCACCTCGTCGGGACCCGGAGGAGTCACATCGTCGTCCGTCGGCTCCGGAGCGGGCTCCGTCTCGACGCTCGGGTCCTCTTTCACGGCGGTGGCCGCGCCCTCGTCGCCCGGATTCTCCAGGGCCAGCTCGGCCAGGCTCAGCGCGCCCGCCGCGAGCACCAGGCCGACCGTGCCGAACAGCACCTTGCGGCCACGCCGCTTACGGCCCCGGCGTCCGGCCGGCGGCTTGCGGCGCGACGGGGGCTGACGGCGGGAACGCCGATGGCCCACGGGCTCGGACACCTCGTCGAGTTCGTAGACGTGGTCCGCCGCGGGCGCACTGGGGCTGAGATGCCGCAGCTCCTCGACGGGGGTGCCGCAGCCTGCACAGGCCAGCGCGCCGTTGAGGTGCCGTCGACACTGGTGGCAGTAATCCATGGCGTCCGCAGGCTATGCGGCGGGGAGTACGAGAGGTGGATGAGATTGTGAGAATGTTGTGCGGAACCTTCACTGTCGCGGCGAGTCAGCTTCGTACGGTTGACGGCGCGTTCGAACCACACCGCCGGGCAGAATGTCGCGCATGACCGCAGCCGCGCCGTTCGGGCCCCTCGATTTCCAGCTGGTGCTGCTGCGCCGGATGGCCGACCATCAACCGGATCTCGTCGAGGACGCCCGCGGGGAACTCGGGGTCTCGGTGGCGCACATGCGCGAGGCCAACCGCCGCTGGCAGGCGATGGTCCGGGCACCCAGGAGCCGAGGTGCGCTCGCCCGTTACCGTTCGGTGCTCGGCGAGCCGGAACGGGTCGTACGGCGGACGATCGGCGATCTGGCGTGCGACGCACTGCTGTGGCCAGTGCCGCTCTGGCCGGATCTGCGCTTCGAGGTGCTGGCCGCGGACGGAGGGGCGGTGTGGAACGAGTGGCTGGTCCGCGCCCCGGGGGCGGCGGGGCCGGAGCTGCGTACGGCCGATGATCTGGTGCCGTGGTCCTGCACCGTGGACGAGGTGGCGAGGGCGTTCCCGCCGGCGAGGCCGATGGAGGGCTCGGCGCCGACGCGATGGCAGCTGGAGATCACGCTGCCGGGCGGTGAGCGGTGCGTGGCGGAGTTCTGCTGGGGCCTTCTGCAGAGGCGGCTGGACTGAGCCGGCGGGGATCCCCCCGAACGGCTGAACAGATCTGGCGGTGCGTCAGCTCCGTACCCCCGACCGGCTCACCCAGCGCGCGCACCTCCCGAGGCGATCGCACGATGCGAACAAGTACCGCACTCGGGAGGATCTGCCGTGACCGTCAGCCTTGAGCAGTTGCGCCGTTGCCATGTCGCCGTCGACCTGGGAGCAGCGAGGACCAGGGTCTTCGTGAAGGGGGCCGGGCTTGTCGTCGACGAGCCGAGCGTCGCCGCCGTCAACACCCGCACCGGCGCGCTGATCGCGGTCGGAGAGCTCGCCGAGAAGATGACGGGCCGTACGCCCGACTACATCCGCGTGGCCCGCCCCATCTCCGGCGGCACCATCGTCGACATCGACATGGCCCAGCGGATGCTCCGTCACCTCCTCGGCGAAAAGCTCCGCCGCCAGCTGCGCCGCAAGCCGCGGCTGCGCGCCGCCGCCTGCACCCCGCACGACAGCGACCCGCTCGCCGAGCGCGCCGCCGTCGAGACCCTCGTCGGCCTCGGCGCCCGCCGGGTCGAACTGGTCGACACCCTGATCGCCGCGGCCGTCGGCTGCGGACTGCCCGTCGAGCAGCCCACCGCGACCATGATCATGGTGTGCGGCGCGGCGACCACGCAGGTCGCCGTGCTCTCGCTCGGCGCGATCGTCACCGCCGAGCGGATCCCGGTGGGCGGCAACGCCATCGACCATGCGGTGATCCAGCACCTGCGCCACCAGCACGAACTGATGCTGCCCAGCCAGTCCGTACGCCCCCTCCAGCTGGCGCTGCACGGCAACGGCCTCACCACCCACGGACCGGCCTCCACCGAGATCCACGGCCGGGACGTGGCCACCGGCCTCGCCCGCTCGGTGCGTGTCGACACCGCCGCCGTACGGAACGCGATCCACACCCCGCTCACCTCCGTGCTCGACGGCATCGGCAAGGTGCTGCGGGACTGCCCGCCGGACCTGGTCGCCGATCTCGCCGACCGCGGGATCATGATGGTCGGCGGGAGCGCGCTGCTGCCGGGCCTGGACCAGATGCTGCGGGATGCGACCGGAATGCCGGTGAACATCGCCGAACGGCCCGACATCTGCGCCGTGCTCGGCCTCGGCTCGATGCTGGAGGGCAAGATCCAGTCGACGGTCCTCGATCCGCTCGTCGAAAGCAGCTGCTGACAGGACCCCGGCACACTGCGGCACGCTCAGATCGCGGGCGCCCCGGTAGCGGCCCGCAGGGCGATCCGGGTCGATGACTGGGCGACGCCGGCCTCGCGTTTGAGGGTGCGCAGCAGAGCGTCCAGTTCGGCGGGGTCGGCGGCTCTGGCCCGTACGAGATAGTCGTGCGCGCCCGTCACATGGACGACCTCGGTGATGCCGGGCAGCTTGAGCACGACCCGCTCGAACTCCTCGTTCGTCGTGTCGAGCCGAAGCGTGATGTCGATGAAGACGACGAGACCCGCGCGGGTGTCGGCCGTGGGATCGACAAGGGTGGTGAAGCCGTGGATGACTCCCTCGCGGAGCATCCGGCGCACCCGGTCGGCGGCGGCGTTGGCGCTGAGGCCGACCCGGACGCCGAGATCGCGGTACGAGATCCGCGCATCCTGGCGCAGCACACCGAGGATTTCACTGTCGAGGTTGTCCATACCGCGATTGTCGCAGTACGAGCCGGAAGTCGACCGCGCGAGCAGCGGCCGCGGCCCGACAGTGTGCGCCATGAGTGAGATGTGGACGACGGCGATGGCGGGTGCGGCAGCGGGCCTGGGGGTGGCGATGCCCGTGGGAGCAGTGGGTGTGCTGCTCGTCCAGGAGGGCATGCGCGACCGCCGCGGTGCGGTGGCCGCCGCGGCCGCGGTCGCCGTCGTCGACTGCGCGTACGCCGCCGTGGCGACCGCGCTCGGCCCCCTCGTCGCCTCCGCGCTCTCCGGCGTCGAGGCCTGGGTCCGGCTGGTGTCGGCCACCGTGCTGGCGGTGATCGCGGTGCGCGGGCTGGTGGCCTCGCGGCATCCGGGGCCCGTCGCCGCGGGCGGGGGCGACGGCGCCGGACCGGTGCGCACGTTCACCCGGTTCGCCGCGCTCACGCTCATCAACCCCACTACCGCGCTGTACTTCGCCGCCCTGACCACCGCTCAGGGCGCGGCGCTGGTGAGCGGCGAGGCCGGGGCCGTATTCGTCGGCGGGGTCTTCCTGGCCTCACTCGTGTGGCAGCAACTGCTCGTCGCGGCCAGTGGTTTCGCGGGCGCACGCATCTCGGACGCCGCCCGCGCCTGGACCTTCCGGCTCGGCTACGGCCTGGTGGCGGTGTACGCGGTCAAGGTCGCGCTCCCTCTTCCCTGAAGCACTGCCGATCAGCGGCCGGCGCGAGCGCCGAAGCTGAAGCGTCAGTTTCGGCATAAGTTGCGGCGTCGGCTATGGCGTTGGCTTGCGGGCGTCGTAGCGCGCGAAGTCGCGCCAGCGCAGGGCCAGCAGGGAGATCGCGAGCACACAGGCGAGGCCGCCGCCCGTCACTGTCACCGTCGGCGAGGTCAGATCGGCGACGCTGCCGGCCAGGAAGTCGCCCAGGCGCGGGCCGCCCGCGACAACGACGATGAAGACGCCCTGGAGACGGCCGCGCATCTCGTCCGGGGCGGCGGTCTGCATCATCGTGTTCCGGAAGACCATCGAGACGGTGTCCGCACAGCCGGCGAGGGCGAGGAAGAACAGCCCGAGCCAGAGGTTGCGGGTGAGCCCGAAGACGGCGATCGCGGTCCCCCAGGCGCCGACGGCGAGCAGTACCGCAAGACCGTGCCTGCGGATCCGCCCCTGCCAGCCGGAGAACACCCCGCCGAGCAGCGCGCCCAGGGCCGGGGCGGCGACCAGCAGTCCGGTGGTGCGGGCGTCGCCTCCGTACCAGAGGACGGCGACGGCCGGGAAGAGCGCGCGCGGATGGGCCAGGATCATGGCGCAGAAGTCCGAGAAGAAGGTCATCCGCAGATTGGGCCGGGTGGCGAGGAAGCGAAGCCCGTCCAGTACGGACGCCTTCTTCGCCCCGGCCGCACGTTCGGGGCGCATGGAGGGCAGCCGCCACATCGCGTACAGCGACGCGGAGAAGGCCACGGCGTCGATGAAATACGCGGTCTGGTACCCCGCGAACCCGACGATCAGCCCGCCGAGCATCGGCCCGAGCAGCGTCCCCGAGGTCATGGTCATGGAGCTGAGCGCATTGGCGGCGGGCAGTTGCTCGGGCGGCAGCAGCCGCGGGATCATGGCGCTGCGCGCCGGGGAGTTGACGGCGGCGCAGACGGCTTGCAGCGCGACGACGGCGTACAGGAACCAGACGTGCCCGAATCCGATGAACGCCCCTGCCGCGAGGGCGGCGGACAGCACGGCGGACCCGCTCGAACTGACGAGCCCGAGCGTGCGCCGGTCGACGGTGTCGGCGATGGCCCCGCCGTAGAGCCCGAAGGCGACGAGCGGGACGAGCGAGCAGAGCCCGACGAGCCCCACGGCGAAGGTGGAGCGGGTGATGTCGTACACCTGGAGCGAAATGGCGAGGGCGGTCATCCCCTGCCCGACCCAGGAAATGGTGCTGCCGAACCAGAGCCGCCGGTAGTCGGCGGAGGTACGCAGAGGCGTGAGATCGGCGAGTATCCGGGGGCGGGCGGTGTCTGTCGGCATGCGCCGCAGTATATGAACGCCTTCCGAGGCTGCCCCTTACATCCCCCGCACCGCACCCGGCTCGCCGCGCGCCCCCGCATTCACCCGAATAGCGTGAAAGGGAAGCACCCCCAACCAGGAGGTTCGCCCCATGGCCGTTCACCTCGAAGGCACGCCCTGCTGGACCGACGCCATGTTCCCCGACCTGGAAAGCGCCAAGCGCTTCTACGGTGAGCTGCTCGGCTGGACGTTCGGCGAGGCCTCGGAAGAATTCGGCTATTACACACAGGCGTACTCGGACGGCAAGGCCGCGGCCGCCGTCTCACCGCAGATGCCCGGTATGGAGAGCATCCCGCCCGCCTGGAACCTCTACTTCGCCACCCCCGACGCCGACTCCACCGCCGCGAAGATACGGAAGAACGGCGGAACGCTCTCCATGGAGCCGATGCAGGTCGGCGAGTTCGGCACCATGCTCACCGCCCGGGACCCCAGCGGCACCTACTTCAGCGCCTGGCAGCCCGGCAGCCACGAGGGCTTCGAGAAGACCGGCGAGCCCGGCTCGTACGCCTGGGCCGAAGTCACCACGCGGGACGCCGACAAGGCGGACGACTTCTTCCCCGCCGTCTTCCCTTTCGAGGTCCAGAAGATGAGCGGCGACCAGGTCGACTTCGCGGTGTGGAACATCGGCGGCCAGCCGGTCGCGGGCCGGCTCAAGATGACCTCCGACTTCCCGCCGGAGGTGCCGCCGTACGTCAATGTCTACTTCGCCGTGCAGGACTGCGACAACGCCGTCGCCACGGTCAACAGGCTCGGCGGGAAGCTGCACTTCGGCCCGATGGACAGCCCCTTCGGCCGCATCGCCGCGGTCTCGGACCAGCAGGGTGCCGCGTTCTCCGTGATCGATCTGCAGACGACGGTCGGCGACATGCCCCAGTTCACCTGAACGGTTCGCCCGGCGAGTGCGTCCGGAAGAGCACGCTGGACGCACGAGGCGAGGCCGCGTCCACGGGTGGCGCGGCCTCACCTCGTGCATTCCCCCGGTACCGCCTCACCACCGTGCCCGGTCCGGGCCACCGCTCTCGTCATCCGTCGGCACGATCTGTCTCCTCCGCGCGGCGGAGCACCGCCGGGCTCGGCAGGTCCCGCCCGGCCGGGAGCCGATCCGCCACGTCAGCGGGGCGCAGCCGGAGCGCGGGCTCCTCTGGCGGGCCGTCGCTTTCGGCGGACCCGTCGTCCGCCCCGGCCCGGTCGTCGCCGACGCGTCGCGTGTCGGGCCGCCGGTCCTGCCCGTACGGATCATCGCCGTACGGATCGTCCCCGTCCCGATCATCGCCGTACGGATCCTGGCCGTACGGACCGTCGTCGCGTGATGGTGGCGTCCCACCCGACTCCCCGGGCGGCCGCGAGGCCACCGCGGACGTCGGCAAGGCGTTGACCTCCTTGGTCGCCGGTCTGCCCGAGTCCGCGCTCGGCCTGATCTTGGGGAAGACCGAGGCAACGTTGTCGGTGGCCCATCGCTGCGCCATCGACCCGTCCCGGACCTTGACGACCACGCTCGACCCGATGTCCGCCGAGGCGGGGACGACGGCGAGATCGTCGTTCCAGCGCGGGATCACATCGCCCTGGATGGTCAGGTCGTAGCGCACGTCCGACGCATTGACCGCCGACGAGTCCGTGCACGGGCCGAGGACCGTCACGCCGTCCAGCGCATGGGAGTTGAGGCACAGGTCGACCGCGGCCGCGCTGCGCAGCAGCCCGTCGTTCTCGTACACCCACTCCTGCGTGACGGAGGTCGAGCAGTCCGCCATCGCAACCTCCGCGCCGAGTCGCGCCCTGCGGTCCCTGACATCGAGGCACAGACCGGTGTCGACATTGCGCAGCCGGGTGCTCAGCGGGCCCGTCGGAAGCCCGGCGGTCGTGGTCGACGGCTCAGGAACGGGGCTGGACGGCCGGGATCCGGGCCCGGGCATCGCGGTGACGGAGCCGCTCGGGGCGACCGGCCCGGCGTGGCTGCCGTCGTCGGGCCAGAGCGCGATGACGACGGTCGCGACAACGAGCAGACCCGTCATGATCCCGAGGCCGGTGATGACGGCCCCGCGCCCGCGCTGGGGCAGCGAGGGGCCGCGGCTCTGAAAGGGGCGGCCCGGGAAGTTGATACGGGGCAGCGCGCGCGGGCGGCCGCCCCGCGAGTGCCGCCCGGCGCCGCGCACCGCGTTGCGCACACCGGCCGCCCGGGCCTGGAAGCGCGCGTTGTTGCGGGCGGGCCGCGAGTCGAGGTAGGGCTGGGCGGCCCGGCCGAGCACGCCCTCGGCGAGCAGCAGGGCCAGCCGGCCGTCGACGTGGTTGAGCTGTTCGGCGGCGAAGCGGCAGTGCTTGCACTTCGCCAGATGCGTCTGGATGTCGGGTATCAGGGTGCCGCCGCGGCGCAGGGATACGTCGAGGAGACGGCTGTAGTGGCGGCAATCCTGGTCCGGCGCGGTTTCCAGATGGACCCGCAGGCAGCCCGCGCGGAAGATGTCACGCGCCTGTTCGAGCTGGGACGCCGCGCTACGGGGATCGATGGCCAGCAAACCCGCCGGTACGGATATGCCCTCGGCCTCGACCTCGGCGTGCCAGAGCAGACATTGGGCTGGCCCCGGCAATGCCTGGAAAGCCCGAGCGACGAGTGCACGATTCTCCGGGATGGTGAACATGTCGACCGGAACTGAACGTCCGGTGTCCGGATTCTGGAGTTCGGATAGCGCGGTGATGCGCTCGTCCGCCGCCCACACCTTGCCGATTTGACGGGCAGTCACCAGAAGCAGCGGCCGAAGAGCAGCCGTCGTGCGGGCCTGCCGCAGATTTTCCAGCAGCTTGCCGCAGGCGGCCGTGGCGAGCATGGAGGCAGCCTTGGCCGAAGGAGTGCAGATCGAAGCGTAGTCGAACGCCGGTTGCCAGTGCCTCGCCAGCAGCACTGCTACGGGACGGGCGTCATCCTTCCCCTCGCTGGTCCGCAGTGTCGCAGCGAGACCTTCGTCGGAGTCCTGGGAGCTGAGACCGGCACGAGGAGGGACGGGTCCCGGAGTACGGGGATTCTGCATAGACGTCTATCCATCCAGGGCATTGCGGTGGGGGGTTGAGCGGGGGTTCCGGTCCCCGGCCCGGGTTAGCGGGACCGAGGATTTCTGTCGCTTGAAAGGGTGCGTGCGTGGTCGCTTGGTCTGTACCGCAGCCTTTTCGAACGAGTGAACAAAAATCACCTTGTTCGGACGGGAGGAAGCTCACCCTTACACAACTCACAGCCGTGGAACAAGAGTTCCGGAACGGCGACCATTCAGGGCCTTGCAAGAAAAAGGAAAAAGCAGCTCGACTCTTGTTCGGAGTTGGCCGGTTTGCTCGGTGGGGCGGGAGTGTGCAGCTCACGTCGCTGTGTCCTCATGTCGACCATCGGCACAGGACCGCGCGCCTCGGCCGTACCGGAATGCCGAACATTACGGACCCGTAGGTAATTTGACGTCGAGTCAGTTACTGGTGAGTTTTCTTTGGAACGGCCCGGCGCTGTCGGTTCAGAGCGTCACAATGACCGTTTCCGTCACCTTGACACTGGCCCATACGGAAGTCCCGTCGGCAAGGCCCGGTTCGACGACCGCCTGCGGAGTGATCTCGGCCACGAGATCCGGCGCCCGGCTCGAGGCGACCAGGGTGCGCAGCCGGCTGCCGGTCGCCTGCTCTCGTCCAGTACGAGTACCCGGTCGGCGAGCGAGACGGCTTCCAGCGGGTCGTGGGTGAGATCGGACAGACGCCGCCGAAGCTGCCGAGATGCTGCGCAGGGTGTGGCGCACGGGGGCGCGGGTGGTCTGGTCGAGCACGGCAAGGGGTCGTCGAACGTAGGTGCGTGTCAGCTGCTCAGGTGCGAGAGGCGACGCGCGGAGGCGAGGGCCGAACACGGCTACATGGTTGACAGAGGGTCAGAGAATCCCCTGGTCACCGTATGTCGGGCTGTCGCGCCGCCGCAAACCTGCTAGCTGTGGGCGCGATAGCGAACCGAACATTCCGGGGCAAATACCCCGGAAGTGCCGGGTTGGATCGCCCCCAATGCCCTAACGAAAGGTCCGGGATGCCCAAATTTTTCGGCGCCGCCCTCCTCGCTCTTGCCCTGTTGACCGCTTCACCGACCTCTACAGCGGCCAAGGAGTCTGCCCAGTCCGGCCAGATCCCGGGCCGGTACATCGTGACCCTCTCGGACACAGCCACCCGCGGGGACGTCGATATGGATGCGGCTGTGGACGAGGCTGTCGAGCAGGCCTCCACCATGGGTGCGGTGGTGCACCACGTCTACCGCTACGCCCTCCACGGCTATGCGGCATCCATGACCCCGAACGCCGCTGCCGCGCTCGCCGCCGACCCGCAGTATTCCGTGCAGCCCGACCGGTGGGTACACGCCACCGCCCAGACGGTCCCGACCGGTGTGGACCGGGCGGAGGCGGAAAAGAGCCACACCGCCGCCATCGACGGCAATGACACCCGGGTCAATGCCGACGTCGCGGTCATCGACACCGGAGTCAATCTGAACCACCCGGACCTGAACGTGTACAAGGCCGGCGGCAAGAACTGCACGATGCCGATCCCCTTGCTGCCCCCCGAGGACTACCACGGCCATGGCAGCCATGTCGCCGGAACCATTGGCGCCCTGGACAACGGCACCGGAGTGGTCGGGGTGGCACCGGGCGTCCGGATCTGGCCGGTGCAGGTGCTCAATGCCCTCGGCATCGGCAGCACGTCGGACGTCATCTGCGGCATCGACTACGTCACCCAGCACGCCGACCAGATCGAAGTCGCCAACATGAGTCTGGGCGGCGAGGGCACCGACGACGGCAACTGCGGCAAGACCAACGGTGATGCCGAGCACCGGGCGATCTGCGATTCGGTCGCCAAGGGCGTCACCTACACCGTTGCGGCCGCCAACGACCACGCCGACGCGAAGAACATCACCCCCGCCGCGTACGACGAAGTGATCACCGTCAGCGCCCTGGCCGACTTCGACGGCAAGCCCGGGGGCCTCGGCCGGCCCACATGTCGCAGCGACCAGGACGACACCTTCGCCGACTTCTCGAACTACGGCGCCGACGTCGACCTGATCGCCCCGGGCGTGTGCATCCTCTCCACCTCCAAAAACGGCGGCTACGCCACGCTGTCCGGCACCTCGATGGCAGCACCTCACGTCGCGGGCGGCGCGGCACTGTACCGAGCCACCCACCCGAACGCGTCACCCCAGGAAGTCAAGGCGGCGCTGCAGGCTGCCGGCAGCCTCGACTGGACCTGGCCCTCCCAGGACGGCGACGCCACCCAGGAGCGCCTCCTCAAGGTCTCCTCCTTCTGATTCGCCGGACACGATCGTGGGCGCGCCCCGTTGGGGGCGCGCCCATTCGCATCGACGCCCAACCCATGCCCGACGGCGGACCCGGTGGGCCCCGTCCGGGAGTATCCTTGAGTTACCGGGAACACTTCGTACACCAGCCACCAAGCTCGTGTCGTTCCCGGCGAATCACGACACCGGGCCGGCCCATGACCGGCCCGGAGCAGGGTCCGCGCCATGACCGCGACCATTTTGTATACGCCCGCGGTCGAAGACCGGACCTCTTCTTCGTTGCCGCTGCGACTCACGCTGGCGCCGGCCGGCACCTCGCCGACTCTGCTCGACGGTGCGTGGTGGCCGCGCTCCCGCGACCTGACGGTGGAACTTCCCGCGCTGACAGCCGTACTGGACCCGCTGTGGGGGCGGATCACCCGTGTCACGGTGAACCCCACGTTCTGGCCGGTCATCCCCCGCAAGGTGCCCGTCCACGGGCATCTCGTCCATGTGGGCTGGTTCAGGGCCGAGCAGGACCCGCACAAACTGCTGCTGCTCTCCTACACCGCCGGCCGCTGGGACCTGCTGGTCATCCCACCCGAGACCAGCCCCGCCACAGCTGCCCGGTTGATGACCACAGCCACTGATCCGTTGCACAGCCTCACAGCGAGCGCCTTGATCCAGGAGGCGGAGTTCTTCCGGATCGCGGCCGAGGCCGACTGGGACTCGACCCGGGAGACGGTCTGGGATTCCGAAGGCGGCCATGGGCCGTCTGCGGCCGCGCCATCGCGCCTTCGCGCCCGAAAGTTGGACCCCTTGCTTGAGATACCGCCCCTCGACGACTGATCGGCGCCGTCGAGCCCTGAGAACGGGCGGCTTCCGGCCGACCTGTCGGACCGGGCCGAGGACTATGCTGACGTGTGGACGTCCCGGACCCCGGCGGCCTGTGGTTGCTCAACACAGATGGCTGCGGCGAGCGGATCCTCAGTCCGGTCACCCGCCGCATCCCCTGGAGAGAGCTGGGTGGGTCACCACCGCACCCGCTGCCCGGATGGTCTTCCGAACCGAGGCGTCATGCCCCTTCCGCAACTGAACGTCTACCGGCACGACAGAAGGAAACGGGCGCTGATCACCCTGGCCGGTGAAATCGACCTGGATACAGCGCCTTTGGTGCGCGAATCGCTGGACAAGTGCCTGCGCGACGGCATCCGCACCATCGACATCGACCTCACCGCTGTCACCTTCTGCGACTGCAGCGGCCTCAATGCCTTCCTCTACGCGTCACAACAGACCATGGAAGCCGGTGGGGCCCTCCAACTGCACTACCCGCCGCCGCTGGTGGCTCGGCTCGTCGATCTCACCGGCACCGGTTTCCTGTTCCTCGCCCCGGCCGCTCCGGCCCTGCCGCGTCAGCCGGCTCCGGTCACGCCTGCCCTCTCGGGCGGTGTGCTGTGATGGCCGCATGGTCCCGGCAGAGGCGGCCGCGGAACCGCGATGGTCATGCCCGGGCTCAGTGGCCGGGGTGATACCTCGAAGCCGGTCGGCCCGGATCCGGGTGCTGGTGGCCGAGCAGGCGGCCCTGCGCGGCGCCGGGGTCGGCGTGGTGGATGTGTGTACGGCGGCGGTGGCCGCGCTGCCGGTCAGCGGGGCCGGGGTGTCCGCCATGTCCCGGACCGCAGCCAGCCATCCGTTGTGCAGCACCGACGACATCAGCGAGCAACTGGAAGAACTGCAGCTCACACTGGGCGTGGGGCCCTGCGTGGATGCATTCACGCAGGGCTCGGCCGTCTTGACGCCGGACCTGCGGACCGGTGAACTTCAGGGCCGCTGGCCCGTGTTCGCCGATGCGGCCTTGCAAGCAGGAGCGCTCGCCGTCTTCGCGCTCCCCCTGCACATGGGGGCGATCAGTCCCGGAGTTCTGGACCTGTACTCCCGAGTTCCGGTCCGGTTGAATGCGGAAGAGCTGGCCGATGCGTTGGCATTCGCGGATATCGCGACTCTGATCCTGCTCGATGCGCAGATCGACGTGACGGGCGCGCCGACCGGCGCAATGCTGGACATGCGCCTGGAGGACCTGAGCGCGTACCGGGCCGAGATCGACCAGGCCGCCGGCATGCTCACGGTCCAACTCGGCGTCGGGATCGAAGAAGCCTTCGTCCGGCTCCGCGCCTACGCCTATGCCCAAGGGCGCCGACTCGCCGAGGTGTCCGCCGACGTGGTCGCCCGCCGCATCCGCTTCTCCCCGAACACGGATCCAGATCCAGATGCAGATCCAGCTGACGACGATGCCTAGACCAGTCTCAACAGAGGGTGTCCACAATGAATCAGCAGCTCCTCGCCAAAACCTTCGTCGAACTCGCCGACAACCTGGTCGCCGACTTCGACCTGATCGACTTCCTGCGCCTGCTGACCGACCGGTGCGTCGGCATGCTCGGCGCCAGCGCGGCCGGCGTTCTGCTCGCAGACCGGGACGGCGAACTGCGGGTGATGGCCGCCTCCGACGAACAGGTGCGCCTGCTCGAGCTCTTTCAGCTCCAGAACGACGAAGGCCCCTGCCTGGAATGCTTCCACACCGGCGCACCCGTAACAGTCCCCGACCTGCGCACGCAGGCCGACCGCTGGCCGCGCTTCGTCGCGCAGGCCCAGCACAGCGGGTTCGCCGCAGTCCAAGCCCTGCCGATGCGCCTGCGGGACGAGGTCGTCGGCGCCCTCAACCTCTTCCGCGCCCATCCCGGCCCCTTCGACCCGGTCGGCACACCCATCGCCCAGGCCCTGGCCGACGTCGCCACCATCAGCCTGCTGCAACAACGTTCCACCCACCGCAGCACGGTTCTCAACGAACAGCTGCAGACCGCGCTGAACAGCCGCGTACTGATCGAACAGGCCAAAGGCAAACTCGCCGAACGTCAGGGCATCGACATGGAACAGGCCTTCACCGCACTGCGGAGTTACGCCCGCGCACACAACCGCCGCCTTTCCGACCTCGCCCGCGCTTTCATCGACGGCACCGAACCCCTCGCCGGCCTGAGCGCCTGACCACGGTCGCCCGGTCCCACTTCGACCGCCGCCGGTGAACGGTCACAGACGGCGCCAGCGCGCCGAGGCGAAGGAGAAGACGCCGAAGAGAATCAGTCCGACCGCGACGGCGACCAGGAGCCACGGCCCCATCGGGGTGTGCGAGAAACTGCGGAGCGTCGCGTCCACGCCCTTGGCCTCGTGCGGGTCGAAGCGGACGGCCGCCACCACGATGAAGATCCCGGCCGCGGCGAACACGGCGCCGCGCGCCACGCCGCCGCCCACACCCAGCCCGGTCACGACCTGCCGTGTGCGGCGGCTCATGGCCCCGGTGTCCAGCTGCCGCAGGAAGCGCCGCAGCGCCGCCCGTACGGCGAGTACCGCGCCGACGCCGATCACGACACAGCCCGCGGCACCCACCAGCACACGTCCGTAGGGCAGTTCAAGCGCCGATGCCGTCCAGTCCTGCGACTTCGCATCGCCGCTGGAGCCCTGGCCGCTCCCGGCGGCAAACGCGGCAGTCGCCCAGCAGACCGCGGCGTAGAAGAGCGCCCGGCCACCGTCCAACAACCGGGAGGCGGTCTTCCGCCGCCGCCCCCTGGCCAGCACCGCGCGGGCGCCCCGCCAGAGCGCCATGCCGCCGAAGCCGACGACAAGCGCCCACAGCATCACCCTCCCGAAGGGCTGCTCCGCGACCTGGCGCAGCGCGCCCTGGCGATCGGCCTCCTCGCCACCACTCCCCAGCGCGATCTTTACGGCCAGCGCGCCGATGAGGACATACACGACGCCCCGGGCGACGAAGCCCGCCCGCCCTGCGGCGGTCAACGTCTGCTTCTCCGCGGAGCGACGGGGCGTGAATCTCGAGGACCAGCCCCGACCGTGTGCGTGAGACGACGTCACGATCCCTCCCTCAGTGTGGGCGCGCGGTGCGCGTCCTGAGCCTCCGGGTGCCCCCGGCCGAGGGTCTGATGCACGCTGGTGGACGGCATTCGCGACCAACTCAACCGTGGCGGGGGGGCCCGGGGGGGGCCGGGCGGCCGCCCCCCCCCCCGTTAAAAACCCCCGGGGTGGGCCACCCCGGGGGGGGGGTGTTGGGGCCCCCCCCCGGGGGGGGGTTTTTT